>CAYSWV010000028.1:0-12473 GCA_964434865.1 uncultured bacterium | reverse complement strand
TTAAGGACAGCAATAGACTCACCTCTATTCTGATCTCAGCAGAAAATGAATAGTCGGCTAGGAAACCAGTGTAGGATAATCTCTCGGGTGGGGATCTATCCAATGATCTCTGTTAATTAACTTACTCTCTTTACGGAGCGAGTCTTTATGATGCGTGCAGCTGATGTCATGACCACTGATGTTGTGATGGTGAAAGGATCCTCAACAGTGGCAGAGGCCGTTAACTTGATGAAAAGTAAGCAAGTGCGGACTTTAATTGTAGACCGGCGTCAAGATAGCGATCCCTATGGCATTGTCACTGAGGCTGACATGGTCTACAAGGTTGCTGCCTACGGTAAAGATCCCAAAAAAATGCGGGTCTACGAAATCATGACTAAACCTTGTATCGTAGTTCAGCCTGAATTGGGGATTGAATATGTGGCTCGTCTCTTTGCTAATACCGGAATCCACCGGGCACCTGTGATTGATGGCGGTCAGATCCGGGGCATCATCTCCTTATTTGACATTCTGCACAAAAGTGACTTTGTTGAATCCCCCAAGAGTGTCCAACTTGAGGAAGCCATTCAGTCAGCGATCCAGGAGGCTCGAAAAGTCACCTCTGAGAAAGGGTTAGCCTCTTCAGAAGCCGCTGTAGCTTGGGATATTGTGGAAGAATTACAAGCCGAAGCAGCCCATCAAAAGGCTGAGGTACTCCACAAAACTGCTTTCGAAGAGTATTGTGAAGCGAACCCAAGTGCACCCGAGGCAAAGATCTACGATAACTAACTAGACAACCAGCTCCAGAAGCTATCCTTTAGGCGGGTTGGGGGAGACCATCGTAAACCCAAGTATCTCCTTCAACCGTTAGCCAGTTGGCTTTATCATAATCAAGAATTTCATAAGTGCCTTGCTGGCTATCAAATTCAATCAGCCAAAAATTATCCGGATCATAACGGGTAGCGCCGATAATGATATGTGGCACCGTAAACAAGTTAAAGAAGTTGATCCATCGATGCGTATGGCCACACAACGTAAACTTGATTGTATCGGCATAGTTTGAAATGAGGCCTGGTAAACCCCCACCAGGATTTTCATCATAAGAGGTGACACCAGGTAACAGGGTGTAGTGAAACAACAGTGTCGTGGGCAGTCCCTGTTGAAGTTCACGTTCAATCCAAGCTAACTGTTCTGAACCATAGGAGGCGACGCCACGATCATACAATTCACTCTCAGGATCCCAGGTGGGACCATATTCGCTATTAGCTAAAATAAACTTCCAGCCCTTATGGTCAATACTGTAGTAGGGTTCAGTCCCAAAAAATTTCCGAAAGAGCTGATCGGTAAACTCTTGTGGGATGGCAGGAACTTTATAATCATGATTGCCTAAAATAGGATAAACCGGCATGGCAAAACCATTAAAAATGTCAGCAGCTACACTGAAGGCTGTCTCTTGATTACGATAAAAGTCTGGATCGAGAGGAGCATCTTTGAAATAGGCATCATGCAGGACATCACCTAACACAATGGCAAAATCAGGCCGAGGTCTAATCAGATTAATGGCATCTCGCGCCTGGAGCAAACGGTCTCGTGTCAGAAAGATACTTTCGGTATCGAGTGTATTACTCTCACAACATTCATAATTGGGACCGATGATATGAGTATCGGCAAGAAAGACCACTCGAAATTTACTACTGGCCTGAGGATCCGTTTCCTTAGTACCACGAGTTCTGGGCAGTTGTTTACTTAGCAGTAGTTCACTAGTTTCAGCAGGAGCTTGTGCTGTGACGGCTTCGGGATCTGAAATCACAACTGCTGTTGGACTATGGCTTGAACAACTCACAACCACAAAAACTCCAAAAGTGCCAATTATAAGGGCAATCCAGCGCAAAACCGCACTCAAACGTGGGATCGTCATAAGAATTATGATAAGAGCAACGACTCTAGGATACCCAATTGCTACTTTGACTTGCGAGTGGGTCAAGACTTACTGACAATAGCTAGCTCAAGCTCATAGCTGTCTATATCTGGATTGAAGCTACGGGTTCAAGTTGTTTTACTGGGATCCCGTCTAGCTAAGCACGGAACAATGATGCACAACGTCATCTGCAATTAGTCCACATGGGCGACTCAGAGGCTTTACAATAAAATCGGATGATTGATCTTTGATCTCATGTCACACAGTAAGTGGGAAGTTATTCGGCTCAAAAAAGCCAAAGTTGACTCAGCTAAGAATGCAGTTTATACCCGGTATTCTAGGGCTATCATGGTAGCTGCTCGCAATGGAGGGCCTGATCCTGAAGCCAACTTTAGTCTTAGAACTGCTATTGACAAAGCTAAGACAGCCGGCATGCCCAACGACAATATCGAACGAGCTATCAAAAAAGGAGCAGGCCAGCTAGATGCAGGCGAACAACTGGATTCCATTCGCTATGAAGGCTTTGGGCCTAGTGGGGTTGCTGTTCTGATGGAGATCTTGACTGACAATCGCAATCGGACAGCAGCTGAAGTCCGAGAAGCCTTCAAAAAAACAGGTGGTAACTTAGGTGAAACCGGCTGTGTCAGCTGGATGTTTGAACAAAAGGGCGTTGTCCAGTTAACAGACGTTGAGACCAATGAAGAGGATCTACTGTTAGCTGTTGCTGATGCAGGTGGCGATGACTTTAGCCAATCGGGTGATGTTGTTGAAGTATTTGCAGAGTTTAATTATCTTGAAATGGTTTCTACCTCTCTCAAGCAGGCAGGCTATGTCGTTCGTGATGCCTCTTTACGCTGGATCCCCACCACTACTGTTACTTTAGATGAACCAGATATCGCCAAGCAAGTGCTCAAATTGATGGATAGACTGGACGCTTTAGATGATATCCAGAATGTCTATGCCAACTTTGAGATTGATGACTCAGTTTTAGCAACTTTGTAACTTTAGCCATTTTGTAGTGTGTCTCATTTTATCAGGCTACTTGGCTCTGTTGAAAAAACGTGGATACAATCCTTGAAATCGTCTGACAACAACTTCAACTTCAGGTATCGATGCCATACTGGTTAGACCAACAAAGACTAACAAACCTAGACTCATCGTGATCCCTAAGGCCGTGATTGTTGCGACCGGTGACAGAGTTGAAAAGGGTTCGAGTTGGCGCCATAGAGCCCAAGTTAGGCCGCCAGCTATTGTGGCACTCCCCAGAAGCAAAGTCAACGTTCGGGTAATGTCAGCCCAAGGCAGGTCCCCAATTCGGCGTTGAAGAGCTAAACAAAGCCAAATAAAGGCAACTGTATTAACTGCGGCAGTAGCTAAAGCTAGCCCGGGTGCACCCCATATTTTTAAGCCCAGATAATCAAATCCAGCATTGAGGCCAATAGCCACAGCACTGATCATCAAGGGTGTACGCCCATCTTCCAGAGCATAAAAGACTCGCACCATGACATCTCTTAACAGGTAAAACAACATCCCCAAACCGTAAGCCATCAATAAAGCCGCCACTTCAGCTGTAATGTCTGGAGTAAAGCGACCCCGCTCGTACACCAGTTGCACAATTGGGCGCGCGAGTACAACCAAAACCATTGACATAGGTAAGATCATCAGGGCTGAGACAATCAAACTCTGACGGATCCGATCTCGAAAGTCAGGCCACCGATCGGGAACAGCCAAGCTAGAGAACAAGGGCATCAATGGGACCAACACCACATTAGAAAGCAGCCCTAAAGGGGTTTGAACCAGCAACTGAGCATACCCCAAGTTACCAATAGTCCGATCTCCAGGCACAAAAGAGGCAAAGAAAATATCGACATAGACATTGATATGGATCATGCCAGATGAAATGACCGCAGGTAGCATCAGCAGTCCAACCGCTTTTACCTCAGGGGAACCCCATTCAAACCGTAATCGAGGCCGGCCTAAGCCTAACTTGCTTTGAACCGGTAGTTGAACCAACCATTGAGCCACCGCCCCGGCTAAGGTACCCCAGGCCAATACATCAATCGATCGGGTAGGGCCAAAACTGATTAACGCAATCATGATCATTAAACTTGATAACACTGGACTCAAGGCAGGCAAAGTAAATTGGTTTGATGCGTTTAATGTGCCAAACCCAATTCCAATGAACCCCGCCAACAAAGCTAGTGGCGACATGATCCGTAACTGATGGGCAGCTAACTCTAGGACTGTGGGGCTGGCTCCAGCCGCTAGTAAGCGAACCCAAACCTCTGCTGTCAACATCAAGATTAGAGTAATACCCAACAAGATCAGGCCCACGAATGTTGTAATCGATTCCAACCACCTAGATTGATCCTGGTCAGGCCGCTTCTTTAACACACTCACAATGGCACTATGAAACGGTCCGTTAATACCTCCCAATAAAACCAGCAGAAAGCCAGGTAACACATAGGCCACTGCAAACGCACTAAATTCAGGACCCGACCCAAAATAGGCAGCCACTAAAAGTTGTCGCACAAACCCCATACCCTTACTGAGTAAGGTTGCTATCGCCACAATGCCAGCAATTTGGGCCAGAGAACGAGTAGGCTGACTCGAAGGTTTTTGCGGATAGGTCTCACTCATAAATCAGGGAACCCGATCAACAACAGTCCATCCAATGTGATGATACTTAGCCAAATCACCTTTTTGGGAGTCTAGACTTTATCCCTAACCGACAAGGCCAGATTAATCTAGGTATTTTTAACTGAGTCCATTAACTGGGTCGGTTAACTGAGTCAATCTATCCATGCAGTTGTGATTGATCATCAAACTGAAGTATAAGAGATTCAGGAGTCTCAAAGAGGATGATGAAATGAGCTTGAACTTGGTTAACTTAGTCGGTCGTGCAGGCCAAGATCCTGATTTGACATACTTTGAATCAGGGCGTGTGAAGTGTGTTTTTAGCCTGGCAGTAGACAAGGGCCGCAAAGATGATACGCCAGACTGGTTTAGATTAGAAATCTGGGGCCGTTCAGCTGAAATTGCCGGAGACTATGTTCGCAAGGGAAGCCTAGTTGGAATTCAAGGATCCCTACGTTTCAATCGATGGAAAGATAAGGGGACCGGAGACAATCGCCAGAGTCCGATTATTGCTGTGGATCGGCTCCGCTTACTGGGATCCAAAAAAGACCGAGATGCCTCTGCGGGTAATGATGATATGGATTTTTAAGTAACCAGGTGTTTCACTTACTAATTTCAGAGCCTATGATACAGAACAATGCTTAAGGTGGATGTGATTTAGATCATAGGTTTTGATATTGATTTTTTTTGAATGACACGTGATAATGCTGCTGTTGTTCAATTCGCCTTAGGGCACTATTATGAAGTTAAAGTTTGTACCCTCTGTAGTAACCGCTAGTTTCATAGCAACTTTAATGGCGTCGATAGCTTGTGGGTCTAGTGAGCCAATTGCGATCGAACCTAATACCTTTTCCTCAGTAAGTGCTAACTTAAGTCATCAAGGTATCACGCAAGCTAGCAGCGTTCAATTAAGTACAGCTGTCCCAGCTAGCTATGCCGGTGATTGGTATCTTCATGTTAATGCGACTTCAGAACTGCCTGAAACCCTTAAAGTAGGTACTGCTACCTTCTCGAAACTGTCTCAAGTTATTCGGAGTGAATGGACAACGTATGCCACCGATCTAGAGTCAGCCTTAGTCAAACTACCTGAGTTAGAGCAACTGGAGGTTGTTGGTGTAGCCGATGGGATTGCGATCGAAGTTGAACCCATTCACTCTACACCTGAGAGTACTACGCTTATTTATGAAGGAAATCCTACAGCTGTCAGCATTCGGGATGTGGCGTTAATCCTAGCTACTATTCAAGTGGATCCTGACACGGCGGCAACTATTAGCACTAGAGCTAATGACTTACTAGCCTCACCCGGTTTAATTAGTGCTGGTAGTCTTAATCCAGTACCCAACAGCACCAACACTAACTTTGTAGACTCCCCCCCAGGCACGCTTAACGTAGTTGATGTGGCTGCTGTACTGGCCCGAATTCAGGTGGGATCTAGCCCCACAGCTATCGCTAATCGAATTAATGAATTACTCAACAGCCCTGGCTTAGTGTCGGCCTCCGATATTTTAGTCGTGCCCGGTACCACCATTCCAGGCGGTCCAGCGCCAAGCCCGATCCCAGGGGCCATACCTTGTAGTGATTCAGCCCTAGCATCAGCCATTAATACTGCTAACTCCAACAATCAGGCTGACACTATTCAGCTATCCCCCAGCTGTACCTACACAGTTACTCAACCCGAAGGGCTAGCGATTAATCTGGACTCTGATGGTAACGCTAATACCGTGACGTTAAGAGGGGCCACCGGCACCATCATCAGTGGGAACAACCTCAACCGTGTGTTCCAAGTCACTAAACGTGCCACCTTGATCCTTGAAGATCTAACTATTGCCAATGGGTCTAGACCAGGGGGCGATGGCGGTAATTTGCTCAACTTAGGGGGAACGATCACGTTAGATAATACAACGGTCACCAGTGGTAGTGCCGCTAGAGGTGGCGGGATCTTTAACGGTCGAGATGATAGCTCCAACTTAGGGGGACCCCGGATCGGCACCCTTAACATCAATGAAAACTCCCAGATCGTCGGTAACTCAGCTAGCTTGGATGGCGGTGGAGTCTACAATAGTGGTAGTAACACAAGTTTGCGCGATGGATCGGATATCTTAAGTAATCAGGCTACTCAAGACGGCGGGGGGATTTACAATGCTGACTTTGGTGCTAGCACTAGTGTCGTTACGGTGGTCGATGTTGGTAGTGAAGTAAGATCGAATAGCGCTGCTAATGGGGGTGGTTTTTACAACCAGGCTATTGCCAATTCTGCGATTGGTGGAATTAACCAGATTGTCTTTTCAGATGCTGTATTGATTAATGCCAACACTGCTTCTGTGAATGGCGGGGCTCTCTTTAATGATGCTGGGCAAGTCCGTTTCAATACCGCTGGCAATCAAATTAATGGCAACCAAGCGACGCAAAATGGTGGTGCAATCTATCAGACCAGCAGTAATGGCCGCAGTCCAGATTTGAGGATTGTCAATAACACCCTAGTAGATAGCAATACAGCTGGACAACGAGGGGGTGCTCTTTTCAATAACGCTGATGGTGCAACAGTTGTCCTAGGATCTACACCGATCGGTGTACGGGTCCAAAATAATCGGGCTGGTGTAGATGGAGCGGCTTTCTTCAACAGTGGTAGCTTGAGTGGTGCTTCTCAGTCTTCAGCTAGCTGCTTCACCAACAACTTTGTCACCCCTGGGAACGGCAATAGTATCACTAATACAGCCTCACCGCTGTTCCGAGCTGATGGGTTAGGGACTCAAGCCAACAGTAACTGGTGGGGATTACCTACTGGTCCAGGTGCTCAGGGTGAGCGAATTAGTGGTGTTGACGCTGATCCCTTCTTGACACAGCCTCGGACTATTGCCGGATCACTTTGTGATAACCAAACAGCTGCTCCCTAAATCCTCATAACTTGAATGCTCTTGATCAAGATGGAGGGTCTAGGTGGTCTTGTAAGATCACGGCTAGATCCTCTTTCATCCACTCACTCATGACCCGATCTCTGAAGACCTCAGTTTTTATCGCTACCAGTCTAGATGGGTTTATTGCCCGCGCCGATGGATCCCTTGACTGGTTACCTCAAGATGAGTCTGAAGATTACGGCTACAGTGACTTTATGAAATCTGTAGATACGATTATCATGGGCCGGAAAACCTATGAACAGATCAGAACTTTCACAGTATGGCCTTATCCTGATCACTCAGTCTTAGTGTTAAGTCATCACATCTTAGATTTACCAGCCACACTGCAGGCATCTGTTCAAGTCCTATCTGCCACACCTGCAGAGATTGTCCGATCTCTAACAGCTCAGGGAGCTAAACATCTGTATGTTGATGGAGGACAAACCATCCAAGCGTTTCTCAGAGCAGGGTTGATTCAAGAGCTGATCATGACCAGGATTCCAGTCTTGATCGGCCATGGCATCCCACTTTTCGGATCGATCCCTCAGGATATCAGGCTACACCATCTTCAAACCCGCTCATTTGCCAGCGGGCTCGTCCAAAGTCACTATAAAGTGGTGGATTGCTTAGCAAGGTAATGTCATGGTGTCCGTTAACCCCAGTCTAGATCAACTTAATCTTGAACAGCATCGGCAGCTATTTCCAGCGCTAGCCTCCAAAACCTATCTCAATTACGGGGGACAAGGCCCTTTGCCTCAACCCGCACTTACAGCCATTCTTGACGCTTATACGTTTGAACAAACGCAAGGTCCCTTCTCAAACCGAGTTAACGCCTGGATCAATGAGCAATTAGCTCAAATTCGGTCAAGTTTGGCCCAGATGCTAACCACAACGCCCGATCGAATTACTCTGACAGAATGTACAACTACAGGTATGAATATTCCCTTATGGGGACTCAATTGGCAGCCTGGGGATCAAATTGTGCTCTCAGATGCTGAGCATCCGGGTGTAATTGCTATTTGTCAAGCCCTAAAGCAACGGTTTGGGGTTGAAGTGGTGACAGTACCATTAATGAGTGCGACTGATCCAGTGGCAGTTCTTGAATCCACGCTAACATCTCGTACTCGCATGGTAGTTTTGAGTCATATTTTGTGGAATTCAGGCCGAATCATGCCGCTCTCAGAGTTAGCTAGGTGTTGTCATCAGCATGGTTGTCTCCTTCATATTGATGCGGCTCAATCAGCCGGGGTATTGCCTCTTGATTTACCCAGCACGGGAGTTGATGCTTATGCCTTTACAGGTCACAAGTGGTTGTGTGGACCTGCTGGAGTAGGAGCCTTATACATTTCAGAGTCAGCCCAAGAGCAAATTCAGCCCACTTTTATCGGAGGCCGAGCCAAATATGGCAAGAAACCCCTAACTCCACAAGACACAGCTGCTGAGTTTGAAGTTTCAACTTCAGCCTGGTCTTTATTAGCAGGTTGGCAGATAGCCATGACCTGTCATGATCAATGGGCTCCAGTTGCAGCTCGGTATACTCGACAAGTAGAGCTAGCTCGTTACTTATGGACCCACTTAAAACAAATGACTCATGTGATTGATCTAGTCGCTGCTCCTCCTGAATCAGGTTTAGTAGTTTTCAATCTTAAAGATCAACGTCCAGCTCAAGTGGAGGCAACCTTAGCTGAACAGCAGATTCTAATTCGGTCACTACCTAATCCTGTATGTCTAAGAGCTTCTGTACATTACCTTACCACAGAAGCTGAGCTGGATCATCTGCTTCAATCTCTTGAAGACATGAAATGATCTCGCACAGCCCTTTAGTTGAATGATGGTTTGATCAGAACTGAGTTCAAGTAGCAATTAGTAAGAGAGCTGTATATACAGCCGATCCAACTGAAAAGGTCCAAAAACAACTGTCTCGATTATCCGGCAGTTCCTCTTTCAGTACATTTAAGATGGTTCCGCCTGCCACAAAGGCTCCCAACACAATAGCTAATCCCTCAGGGAGTTCACTAAACCGGCCAACCAACCAGCCAATAACTAAGGCATTAGCAATGATCCAGCGGCCTCGATGATCGTAGGTATGCTTGTGATGTTCTCGCAAGGCATGATCATTGACTAAAAAATGTAGAGCAAACGCAAGCCAGCGTAATAAAGCTAGAGGCGGACTCACAGCCACAAAATCCACTAGAAACTCTCCAATCAGGAAGTTATAGAGCGAAAAGGCACCAATATGGATCCAAAACACATGATGACTAGCTTGATCAAGTCCTTGCTGTTTTAAATTAGCCCGCCTGGAGTGCTGAACTAGAACTTCAAATCCGTAGAATGTTGCAAGTCCTACTAAAGCAATTAAATAAACATGTCGATCCAAGTACTCTAGCCAGGGATACTCAATATGCTCCAACTCAGATTGGGCCAAACTTAACTCTGGCAAAATCTGCAAAAAGACATAAGTCATAGAGACGCCCGCACCCAAAGATAACCAGCGAAACTTAGGAAAGATCTGATCAAGCCACCGGAACTGGCCAATGTAGATATGGATCAAAGCTAATGTTATAACTGACACCAAGCCTAAAACAAAGGGGACTTCAACTGAAGTGTCGGTATGAGCTAGGTCTGCCAGTAGGTATTGTGTCATGCTTCTGATCCACTCAACACATCCACACCTTAAACCAGATTAGCGGCGGTTGTCTGTCTGAAAAACTCGGGTCTTTAACGTTAGACACAAAAAGATCCCCCAAAAGCGGGGGACCCTCAGTTTGATCAATTGTCAAGCTAGTTAGTTATCAAGCCAGTTAATAGATGGCAAACTGACCCGCCGTTGACGCGATCAAAAAGGCTGCATACGTGAGAACATACCCCACCGTAAAGTGAGCCAGACCGATCAATCGACCTTGTACAATTGACATGGCCACTGGCTTATCGCGCCACTTCACTAACCGAGCTAAAGGTGTACGCTCATGCGCCCAAACCAACGTCTCGATTAATTCTTGCCAGTAACCCCGCCAAGAGATCAAGAACATGAAGCCAGTTGCCCAAACCAGGTGTCCAAACAAGAACATCCAGGACCAAACAGCCAGGTTATTCATGCCATAAGGGTTGTAGCCGTTGATCAACTGAGCTGAGTTAGCCCAGAGGTAATCTCGTAACCAACCCATCAGAGTTACCGAAGTCTCGTTAAATTGAGCTGTGTTACCACTCCAGAGACCTAAGTGCTTCCAATGCCAGTAGAACGTAACCCAACCAATCGTGTTCAACATCCAGAACATAGCTAGGTAGAACGCATCCCAGGCAGAGATATCACAAGTACCACCTCGACCAGGGCCATCACAAGGGAAGCTAAAGCCAAAGTCTTTCTTGTCAGGCATCAGCTTAGATCCACGGGCGTCTAAGGCACCTTTAACCAAGATCAAGGTAGTGGTGTGCAAGCCTAGAGCGATCGCATGGTGGACTAAGAAATCCCCAGGACCAATCGGTAAGAACAAAGAACCTTGGAGGTTATTGATAGCATCTAACCAGCCTGGTAACCAAACATTACCGTTGTTGGGGAAGGCTGTGTAAGCAATGCTATCGGGGTTTGACAACAGTACATCCATACCGTAGATCAACTTACCGTGAGAAGCCTGGATGAATTGGGCAAACACAGGTTCGATCAAGATCTGCTTCTCAGGGGTTCCAAAGGCTTGCATCACATCGTTGTGCACATACAACCCTAGAGTATGGAAGCCCAGGAAGAGAGAGACCCAACTCAAGTGAGAAATGATCGCTTCCTTGTGGTCTAAGATCCGTGCCAGAACGTTGTTCTTGTTGGCTTGAGGATCATAATCCCGTACAAAGAAGATCGCCCCATGAGCAAAGGCACCCACCATCAAAAAGCCAGCAATGTACTGGTGATGGGTATAAAGAGCTGCCTCTGTGGTTTTATCCCCATACATAAATACATAGGGATTCATCGCATACATATGCTGAGCCACTAGAGACGTGATCACACCCAAGCTAGCTAGAGCTAAGCCTAACTGGAAGTGCAATGAGTTATTGATGGTGTCATACAACCCTTCATGACCCTTACCCAACAATCCACCAAAAGGAGTCCCTTCAGGCGGGCGGTGAGCAGACAGAATCTCACGAATACTGTGACCAATCCCAAAGTTAGTCCGGTACATGTGACCAGCCACAATAAAGATCACAGCGATCGCTAAGTGGTGGTGCGCCATGTCAGTCAACCACAATGACTCCGTCTGAGGATGAAAACCACCCAAAAAGGTCAAGATCGCGGTACCTGCACCTTCAGCTGTACCCCAAACATGGGATGCAGTATCAGGGTTTTCCGCATAGACACCCCAATTTCCAGTAAAGAAAGGGGCCAAACCAGCTGGGTGAGGCAAGGTGGTCAAAAAGTTATCCCAGCCCACATGTTGACCCCGAGATTCAGGAATCGCCACGTGTACCAAGTGACCTGTCCAAGCCAAAGAGCTAACACCAAACAAACCGGCCAAGTGGTGGTTCAAACGAGATTCAGCGTTTTTGAACCAGGCCAAGCTCGGCATAAAACGAGGCTGCAAGTGCAACCAGCCAGCCACTAAAAACAAAGTAGCCAACACTAGCAAAAAGACAGCGCCAGCATACAGATCACCATTAGTCCGTAAACCAATGGTATTAAACCAGTAGTACAAACCGGAGAAAGCAACGTTAACAGGACCAGAGCCACCATCTAAGGTGAAGGCGTCAACAGCTGCTTCTCCAAAGTGTGGATCCCAAATCGCGTGAGCAATGGGAGGAACACCGGTTGGATCAGCGATCCATTCTTCAAAGTTGCCTTGCCAAGCAATGTGGAAAACGTTACCTGAAGCCCACAAGAAAATCACAGCTAGATGACCAAAGTGAGTTGCAAAGAGCTTTTGATATAAGCGCTCTTCAGTCATGCCATCGTGTGTTTCAAAGTCATGAGCTGTGGCGATACCGTACCACAAACGACGCGTAGTGGGGTCGTTGGCAAGGTCTTGACTAAATTGTGGAAACCGAGTTGCGGTTGCCATGTCTAA
>CAYSWV010000027.1:55033-56645 GCA_964434865.1 uncultured bacterium | reverse complement strand
ACTTGTTTTTTTATTCGTTTGTTGTGGGGTTTGTGTTCCGGGGATGGAATCGACAATGTAAAAGAATTCAGCTACGGGCTGACGGGTGGTCAAGTCATATTGAATAATCCGCACCGGACTAGGCTCTGTCAGAGTAGCGCTGGGTCCATCTTGGACTAGAGCATTTTCGATAGCGGTAAATAGGAATTGTTGATCAGGGGTTAGCGTTAAACTTTCAAAGCCTAGATTATTGCGAATTCCGGCCACTTGAATAGGCTCAGGATTATCAGGTGGTTGGAGAAAGTCTGGGAAGAATCGCTCTGGGATCGGTAGGCTATCGATCTGTTGTCCTGACAAGGCAAATTCATTGATAAATGGATCACCGTTGGCATCGCGTTCTGATGAAATAAACAGAGTACCTGCACTAGTTAAAGCAATACCCTCAGGATCCAGTGAACCTTCAGCAAAGGGGGTACCTTCAGCATCCAGTAAGGTGGTCACTTCTGTAAACTCAACATCACCCTCGTCCAGTGATCCATCACCTAGATCAATTGTGAGGGTATAAAATCGAGCTGGATTAATTTCAGAGCGATCATCAGAAATGGCATAATAAACATCCCCAGCTGTCCTCACGATACCGGATAGTCCCCCTACTTCAGTGCCACTAAAGGAAAATCCTGTATCAAAAGTCACTTCACCCAAAAAGGACAGCCCACCAGGCATTAAGCTACAACTTGAGGAGGTAGCTAGTTGAGTCAATGGATCTGTGGGGTCACTACCGGCAGCATGAACAATGACACAGGTATTCGTTGGCAACTCAGGAATTTGGATCTGATCAAAGCTCACTTCAACTAACCCTGATCCAGTGTCAGGGGCATAGCTGGTGAAGCCAGGGTAAAGATCAGGGAGCTGGATCAATAGAGCCGAGCCAATCGCAAAAGACTCTGTAGCAAAATCTGGAATTTGCACCGATACTTGAATAGAGGCGGCTGGACGCGGGCTAATAGGCGGTAATACAGCAACCCCACCCGGTAGTGTCTGTCCTGGGATCGCTAAAATATCTGCTGCAGTTAGATCAGCGCCGGGCAACACCACATTGACGGTATCAGCCAGGTTTTGAGGGGTGCGTAATGATGGAGTCAGGAAAGAAGCAGCATAGACCACCACAGCATCCACTAGATCAGGGGCAGGAAAGCTCCCACCAGCGGCAAAATCGGTATTAGTTGCTGTAGGCACAGGATCTAGAGCCTCTGCTGTAAAGGTACCCGCACTAAAGAGATCGTTGGCCGCAGTGGCAATCGTGGTAGCTGTGCGTAAGTCTGAGGGTAAGGTCGATAACGCTCGAATTAAAACATAGTCTTCAAATGTAACCTGCATAGCATCGTTCTGATAGATCAAGGCTACCGATTCAGGTGGAGTGGCAGCACTTGTGACGACTGTTGCGGCCTCAAACGGAACAGCAAGCTCAGGCGGTAGGGCTACAAATGCATCCTTGGCAACAGGTACAAACGAGGCGGTCCCCGCTTCAACTTCAACCGGAACCTGGATAAATGTAATCCCTTGGCTTTCAAACTGGTGTCCTGAGACAGGAGCTGTGACATCAAGCCGGATCGATCCAGCAGGCCAACCAGCA
>CAYSWV010000027.1:37459-54933 GCA_964434865.1 uncultured bacterium | reverse complement strand
CCAGCAGGCCAACCAGCAAGCTGGCTTAAGGATACTGATGCTGCTGCTGGATTAGACTGAACAGTTGGAGTTGAGGCAATCGTTGAGGATGACGATCCACAAGCTGATAAAGTCCCAACTGTCAGAGCTGTCAATACCCAGTGGATTCCATTACGACCTGATCGGTCTTGTCCCAACCTAGATACTCTCATTTCAATTCATTCCCCACTTTTTTATTGAGATCTCAGAGCACCGATGCTTGGTATTCTTCAACACTTGAAGTTGATCCGTGCTAGAGTTAGCCTACCATGAAGGTACAGTGACTCAACCCTTGTCAGTGAGTCTCAATATTTAGTGTCAGTAGTTAAATAATTTACATTGGGCGGGTTTCATAGTTACCGGTCTAGGCTTGAACCCAGCTGATTACAGTCACTGGCTTACTGATGGCCACCCAAAGTCGCTAACCTATGTGTGGGTCAATTTTGAAGATAGCTCTTACAGAACAAGGCTACCCTTTAGAATTGAGGTGTAGCCTTTAGTCTAAGCCGTTGACTGTGTTGACTGACTATTCAGAGGTTCTATTGCTGAGTGAGCTGTAGCACAACTCTTGAGCTTGTCTCATTGCCTGATGTTGCTTGGGATCTGACATTGTAGATTGTGCCAGCAACTGGTGCACCTGGTCTTACAGTTAAGCTAAAGTTACCAGAGGCATCAGCTTGGACTGTCCGATCAGCTACTGTATTCGTGGCCGAGATGATCCCGCCAATGGAGCGCTCAGCTGTAACTTCAATCCTGACACTAGCATTAGGACGCGTGGTGCCCCGTAATGTAAATTCTGAAGTTGAAATGGTTTGACCATCTTGGTGGCTAGTAAATCGAGGCGTTAACTCATTGATACTCACTGAGGTGCTCGTGGATGTCGAAGTATCCCCAATTTCTTGGGTGGTTAACGTTTGAGGTGTGGAATCAGCACCTTCAATTAATTGAACAGCTTGCTCAGCCGTAGCAAATCGAACCTGGCCCTGATGTTCAAGACGAGCTACTACGATCCCTTCTTTTGTACTATCTTTTGCCTCAACCAAAACATTGCTGACATAAGTTCCAGGTGAGACTTCTTCAGTCACCAATGACTGGAGTTGTTGACCATCCTGAACTAAAAAGATTCTAACTGAACTGGAAGGCGTACCGGTGACAGTTGCTAAAAGGATCTCTCCAGCTGCCAAGGGTCGATTACCGGCATTGTGAACCACTGAGTCAATGTTAGCCTGTACTGGAACCCCAACATTAAAACTCCAGGTGACACGACGCAATACACCTCTACTATTTTTGAATTCTAATAGAACAGCATGTCTGCCTGAACTTAAAGGATTGGCTGGTCGGTAGCTGAAAAAGTCAGAGGTGATGACAGATTCAGAAGTCACATCTCTATCATTAACAAACACTTTTACAGAACTTGCATCTACCGACACGCCATCCGTAGTCTTAAATGAAGCTGAAATTGGAGTGGTTGGATCCACATCATCTGCAGCGATAGCGGGATTAGGGTTAATGATTTGTTGGGCCTGAACATTAACTGGGATCAGGGCTAAACCTAACGCTGCCCCAGCAATCACCCAAGGTGATACAACTTGACTCAGTAAAGATTTATCTTGTTTCATTGTTTTAGCCTTGATCGTGAAATGACAATTGTAAATGGTGATAGCTTAGTCTTAGTTTGTACATAGATACTGCACACAGATTGTGAAAATGATGTTAAAGGCTATGCTTTAGGCACCCCAAAGTCTCGTGAGTACTCTCAAGTCTCAAATCCCAACCTGAACTGAAGGTGAGGCTATCAACCCTGAACCTGTTCTACCAGATCAGACGTGGCAGCTCAGGGAGGGTTCCCACTGGGTCAAGGGGCTTGAGATCGGGATAATTCTCCTGTCATAGAGGGATAGCCATTGGTATGATGCAGATCGCACTTATCCATCTTTTCCCCCGTATTAACTCGCATGGTAATCACACAGATGACTCGTTCTCAAACTCGGTTATGGCCGGGGTTAATTGAGCATTATCGAGACTTTTTACCCGTCACAGAGGCTACGCCTGTGATTACCCTGCATGAAGGGAACACGCCTCTGATTCCAGCACCTAGTCTGATGGAGCTAATTGGCAAGCCTTGCGAGATCTACTTGAAATATGAGGGTCTTAATCCTACTGGCAGCTTTAAGGATCGGGGAATGACCATGGCTGTCTCCAAAGCTCGAGAAGCTGGGGCAGAAGCCGTGATTTGTGCCAGTACAGGCAATACCTCTGCAGCGGCGGCCGCTTACGCAGCTCGGGGGGGGATGCGAGCCTTTGTCTTGATCCCAGATGGCTATGTGGCTCAGGGCAAATTAGCCCAAACGTTGATGTATGGGGCCGAAATTATTGCGATTAAAGATAATTTTGATCGGGCGTTGGCGCTAGTACGAGAGATGGCCAATCACTATCCCATTGCTCTGGTTAATTCTGTAAATCGATATCGCTTAGAAGGCCAAAAAACTGGCGCATTTGAAATTGTTGACGATCTGGGTGATGCACCGGATTGGTTGTGTATTCCAGTGGGTAATGCTGGTAACATCACAGCCTATTGGATGGGGTTTTGTCATTATTTTCAGAAAGGTCGCGCTCAACACCGCCCCCGTATGTTTGGATTTGAAGCTGAAGGATCGGCTGCTATTGTGCGTAATCAAGTGATCTCAAAGCCAGAAACCATTGCAACTGCTATTAGAATTGGTAATCCAGCCAGCTGGGTCCGGGCGACGGCCTCTCGTGATGCTAGTGACGGAGTCATTGATAGTGTCAGCGATGAAGAAATTTTAGCGGCTTATCGACTGATTGCCAGAACAACAGGGATCTTTTGTGAACCTGGTAGTGCAGCTTCAGTGGCAGGTCTGTTGAAATGGAAGGATAAAATTCCTGCTCATAGTCGGATTGTCTGTATCCTCACTGGGCATGGTCTCAAGGATCCTGGAACAGCTATTGATCAGTGTCAGGCTAGCATTCACGGTGGGATAGAACCCACAATCTCGGCGGTAGCTCAGATCATGGGTTTTTAAGTTATGTTGCTTGGTTGAGAAACTCTTGAAACTCTCGGATTCACTTAAAGTGGTAATAAGCCATAGTAGGCTAAAATCACCGCAATCACGCCTACTCCCAACAGTCCACCCCGTCACGGTAAACTGTCCTGACATGATCTGTAATAGGAATTGCAATATTTAGTTATGTATTGGAGTCCACGGTGATCCAATAGCGGTTGGTGCAGAGCTAATAGAATTAAATTAGCTAGATAAGTGCTCTTTAAGAAAAGCCAGGGATCGATCCCAAGCCAGTTTAGCAGCTTCAATGTTGTAGACCTCAGGTCTTGTTTCATTCATAAAGGCATGTTGGGCCTCATAACGGAAAAGTGAATAGTGAACCCCACCCTGCTGCAAACGATGTTCCAACTCGGTCACTAAAGTAGGGGTACACCAGTCATCAATATTGGCAAAATGAGCTTGCAAAGGAATCTTGATATGGCTGGGATCAGCAGCATCAGCGGGAGGAATACCATAGAAGCAGATCGCTGCATCCAACTGCTGTAACTTCACAGCTGACATTAAGGTTAATGCTCCACCCATGCAAAAGCCCATGACAGCAATTTTGGAGGTTGTTGCTTTAAGATGTAAAATCGCGCCTTGAACATCTTGGGTAACCGCATCGTTCCAATTCAAGTTAGACATTAACTGTTGAGCTGCCGCTGGTTGGGTTGTCAAGGTGCCTCGATATAGATCAGGGACTACCACTTGATAGCCTTGAGTGGCTAACCGATCAGCTAAGGCCTTGATCTGCTCATTAATCCCCCACCATTCTTGTAGAACCACAATTCCTGGAGATCCAGGTGCACTGACCTCGTACCCCGGAGCTGTTTGACCATCAGGGCGATTAAATTGGATGTTAGTTCCCATGCGACTATCCTATGAGTTGGTCACTTCATCAGCATTTCATTGCCAGACTCCAGCGTCAATAGTGTTCAACTCACCTGTTGATGAAGCTGGCTTGGTGTTGACTTCATTAATCATTCTTCAAGAGATAGTTTAGTTAAATCAGCGATTATGGTGATCACATTGAGGTGAGATCGTGATGTTATCGGTTAGCCTTGAAATCAAGTAGCGCCTGAGCAGGCTTAGTAATTGTAGTTCGCTCGCCACCAAGCTACGGGCAGCGTCAGTGCTTTACGGAGTGTCGACACATAGGCTCGGGAGCGAAAGACTTGATAGTGGTTTCGTTCGATTGCATTTAAGATCCGACGGTACAGCATAAGTGAAGCCCACACAGGCCAACGAGAATCAGGTTGGAGCGTGGCGATACCGGTTTCAGCTTGAGCATAATACGCTCGGGCTCTTTGAATTTCATAGTTCATTAAGGCCATCCAACGCTCATCAACCACATAGTTAAACAGGTCTTCTTCGGCATAGTTAAACCGTCTCAGATCCTCAAGTGGAATATAGATGCGGCCACGGCGGGCATCTTCGCCGACATCTCTAAGGATATTAGTTAACTGCATAGCAATACCGAGGGCGACGGCTTCTTCGGTGCCATCTCGATCAGGTAAAAATCCCATGATTTCTGATGACATTAACCCTACAACTCCAGCCACTCGGTAACAATAGAGCCTCAGGTCGTCCCAGGTTTGATAGCGTTGGATATCGAGATCCATTTGCTGGCCCAATAGCATTGCCTTGAACGGATCAAAAGATAAGTCGTAGCGCTGAATGGCGTCAGCTAAGGCAATATCAGTAGGTGCTGTAGGTTGGCCCGTACTAAAGAGAGTTTCCAGCTGGTGTGTCCACTGCTCTAGGCTTTCTCGCGTCACCGTTGGTTGATCCGTGGCTGTTTCCAGTCCGTCTAGGAGTTCATCGGTTTGTCTAAGCCAGGCATAGATAGCCCAGATGGCATGCCGTTTAGGTAAAGGCAGTAAGAGTGAGCCTAAGTAGAACGTTTTTGCGTGCTTAGCCGTAATTTGGCGACAAAGCTCTACAGACTGGCTCAGCGGGATCATCAGTTCACCCACAGCAAAGCTCCACAATGATCAAACTGAACATAACGTTGACCTAATATGGCAGAGGATAACAAGGCAAGCTAGCACCCAGGAGGGATAACTACCCATCAGCCATGCTCGACTCATCGTCCATGCTCGCAACGATCGTGTCATATTATCCCATGCCCCCAGTCTCCTAGCCAATCCCAGCCCTGGTTGTGTTAGAAATCGTCGTTGAGAGTCTCAAACGAGAGATCAATCAAACCGCAGAATAGGCCTCTACTTTTTCCGATTCCAGAGGAAAACGCTTGGCAATCGCTTGAGCTGCCAACTTTCCAGATAGAATAGCCCCTTCCATACTGCCAAGATAGGGCTGCATCGTGTAGCTACCAGCCAGCAAAAAGTTGCTAATTGGCGTGACTTGATCAGGACGATACTGTTGACAACCCGGCACAGCCTTGTAAACAGAGCGGGGTGTCTTGACAACTTTGGCCTTCAAGACTCTAGCGGGTTCCGGTAAATCATTGGGGAAAAGCTGGGTTAATTCCTTGAGGGTAATCTCAATGATGGCAGCATCAGGTTGATGAATCCAATCAGCCGCCGGAGCTAGCACCAGCTCTAACATCGATTTATCCGGATCTGCATAAGCCTTACAAGTATTGCTCATATCTGCATAAACACTTAAGACATCAGAACGAGAGAAGAGAGTGTTGTCAATTGAAGTTAGCTTACGATCAAACCAGATCTGGACGCTAATAACAGGAACTCCCTCTAGCTTTGAGAGCTTCTGAAAGTACTCTAACTGCTGCCATGACTCAGGTAGTAATGTTTTTAAGGGATCAACTGATAACGCTGAGACATAGATATCTGCGGTAATGGACTGCTGGCTCTCTTGGGTCCGATCAAAGAATGTTAGCGATTTTACACGTCGATCGGATTCAAGATTAATCTGGGTCAAGGACTGATTCAAATGAACTTCACCCCCTCGAGCAGTAACATAATCTACAATAGGCTGGCATAAGCGTTCAGGAGGCGATCCGTCCAGATAGGCAATTTTAGAACCATCTTGCTGCTGTAAAAACCGATTTAAGGCGGTTAAGGGAACAGTAGCTGAAATTTCATCAGGATTAATAAAGGCTAGTGCTTTTGAGACAGCAATAAAGATATCTGTATTGACACGCTCATCAACACCTCGTTGTTGCAACCACTCTAAAAGGGTGTAGCGATCCATATGCTCTACATATGTTTGGCCCCTAACCATAGCAGGCACTAATCCAACCGCAAACTTGAATTTTTCGCCCCAGGTGAGCATGTCATTATTGCGAAGAATCCCCACAATGGCGTTCCAAGGGGCTGGAATATCAGGAAGATCAAAGCGGGAGTAGGTACCTGGCTTTTCGGGTTGGTTAAAGATGAGAGCATGATCCTTCCACTGGAGCCGATCTTCAATTCCCAGCTCATGGATCAACTGCAACATGTTCGGATAGGCTCCAAAGATATTGTGGAGTCCTGTTTCAATCCAGTCACCATCTTCATCTTGCCAGGCAGCCACCAAGCCACCTAATACAGATTGCCGCTCATAAAGGATAGGCTGATAGCCGTTATCACACAAATACTTGGCACAAGCTAAGCCTGCTAGTCCGCCACCTGCAATTACTACACGCATGTTGATATCCCGATCGTCGCGCTTTTCATTATATTTGCATAACGTTACATTAGATCTAACCTAAGACCTACCCTAATGAGATCAGTCTAAAAGTCGCTCCAGGCTCTAGCCCAACTCAAGACCAGCCAAATTTAGGAGAATGGCTAAAATAAGCGCTTATTCATGAGATTAACTAGAGAGTTAACCACTTTGGCATTTGACTGATCTGGAGAGGTCTCTATCTTAGGTTCAGACTGGGAATGAGTCGACCCTTGCAGCAACTTGACCTGATGGTCATCTAACATATTCCAGATCTGAAACTGAAAATTTTGTTCGATCACAACAACATTGAATATACCGAGGTCCAGATAGTGACGACAAGCTTTACAGGCAGCCTCAGCTGATTGATGCACCTCTTGAAGACAAAACACGCGATCTAGGTAGCGAATTAACTTCTGCGTTCCAGTTGTGTGCTTAACTTCCCAGCTTTGCTCGATATCTCTAATGTTTAATTGAAACATAGTCGCCTCCAATTTGATCAGCTCAACCCTACATCCTCTTCATGAATTAGCTCAGGACACAAGAATATTTCGTTGACATCAAACTCATGATTTAGCTCATTGAGTCTGCAGTCTAAAATGTAACATCAAATTTATAGTAGGGTAATGTCCGGCCTATCGCCTTTTTGAGTTCCTCTTTCCAGGATGTAAGATTTGCTTAAATGATAAAAGGGCAACTATACGGAATCTATGGCTACATTGAAATACGAATAAATACGTAAGTCTGAAAGAAATTGAGTCACTGCGATCAAGTGAGTTGCTACAGACGGGTCTGATCATACCTGTTTGAGCCGATTTTGAGCCGATCGCTAATCAAGCAGATAGTATTTATGGCCTTCCAGATCTCTCTTAAGCTTTCAGGTTGACAGAGTCATTTGAAGCAGAAGCTGATGTTTGTGGATATCAGATGGATTCAAACTGGCTTACCACTCAGTTAACTACTCCACTGAGGGTTACAATACTAGACCAGCTGTCCACCTGAAAAACTGGCCCAAGACCAGCCCAACGGTCATCACTGATCACTACACTAAAACTATGAATTTGGATAGACCACAATGACAACGCTATTATCTAAGGTAGAACGTTCTGACCAAGATGTAACCCTGCTGAATGTGTGGACTCTATTAGCTGAGCAGTATCCCGATCTGATCGCTTTACGAGATCCACATAGCCAACCTGTGTTTGAGATCACTTATAAAGATTTGTTTCAACAGATGCAGTGGTTTGCTGCTGGGCTGCAATCTCTAGGGCTTCAACCAGGTGATCGGGTGGCTCTAATTGCCGACAATAATCCTCGGTGGCTAGTGGCTGATTTAGGATCAATGTTTACGGGGGCTGTGAATGTGCCTCGTAGTTCGATCGCTGATCCACAGGAACTGGGCTATATCTTACGCCATACAGGTTCAAACGCTCTGATTGTTGAAAATCTGAAGACACTCAAACGAATCCAACCTGTTGTCAGTGAACTTTGTCTTGAAATTATCATTCTCTTGTCAGATGAAAAAGCCGATCAGGACTCTGTACTCAATTTCCTTCAGGTGATTCAAAAAGGTCAGAGTCACGGCTTTAAGCCACCTCAGATTAAACGATCACAGTTGGCCACTATCATTCATACATCGGGTACAGGCGGTAAACCTAAAGGGGTCATGCTTAGCCATGGCAATTTAATGCACCAAGTTGAAAACACTGAAGTTGTAGTTTGCCCTAACCCTGGGGATAAAATCTTAAGTATCTTGCCAACATGGCACTCTTATGAACGAGCCTGTGAATATTTCTTGTTAAGCAAGGCTTGCACTTTGATTTACACTGATCGACGTTACATCAAACAAGATTTGCGTGATGAAGCCCCTCATTATCTGATAGCTGTCCCTCGAATTTGGGAAAATGTTTATGAAGGGATCCAACGTCAATTCAGACAAAAATCAGCTGGGATGCAGGCTTTGATTAAGACTTTCTTTACGATCAGTGAGCGCTATACCCTCGCTGGCCGGATGATTACAAATCGCTCCATTCACCATTATCACTCAACTCCACTGCAACGCTTTTGGGCTCGGACTCAACAGCTTCTACTTTACCCCTTCCATCGGCTTGCAGATGCGCTAGTCTACCGTCAAATTCGGGCTGCTGTTGGACCTAATTTCAAATATGCTCTTAGTGGTGGTGGAGCCCTGGCCCCCTTTTTAGAACTCTTCTTTGAAATGGTGGGAATTGAAGTTTTAGTAGGCTATGGACTGACAGAAACCTCGCCTATCCTCTCAGCTCGCCGATCGAACCATAATGTTCGTGCCACATCGGGGCCTCCCTTACCCATGACCGAATTTCAAATTGTTGCTCCCGAGACTTTACAGCCCTTACCTCAAGGTCAAAAAGGCTTGATCCGAGCCCGCGGCCCTCAAATCATGCAGGGCTACTACAATAACCCAGAAGCTACAGATAAAGTTCTGTCTCTAGATGGTTGGTTCAACACGGGTGATCTGGGATGGCTAACGCCTGATCATCAGATTGTAATCACAGGACGAGCCAAAGATGTCATTGTGTTAAGAAATTGTTAAAAAATTGAACCCCAGCCTTTGGAGGATGTCTTTAGCAAAAGCCCCTACATTGATAAAATTGTCATTGTGGGCCAAGATCAAAAACAACTGGGGGCGCTGATTTACCCTAATTGGGATATGTTAAAAGCCTGGTCTCAAGCTCAAGGATTGGCTATCCCTGCCAATGATACCGATCTGTTAGCAAGTGATCCCATTCGACAACTCTTGCAAGCTGAGCTGCAGCGGCAAATTCGAAATCGGCCAGGCTATCGCTCGGATGATCAGGTAGGCCCCTTTGCCTTTATGTCAGAACCGATGAGCATTGATAACGGCTTACTGACTCAAACCCTCAAGGTAAAACGGTTACAGGTGGCTGAACGGTATCAAGATCTGATTAGCCAGTTATTTGCCTAAGGGCGTTGTGTTTGAATTTTTTGCTTGAATAGCCCAATATTGACATCATGGTTACTCATCTATGTCTACAGTTTTAGTGGAGTCGATTTTAAAATCTCTGACTTTAGAACAAAAATTAGGTCAACTCTTCCTAGTCTATTTTGAAGGATCAGAGTTGTCGCCAGCCTTGGAGGAGATGATCACAACCTATCATATAGGTGGCATCATTCTTTACACAGTTGCTGGCAATCTTCAATCTCTTGATCAAATTACAACCTTGATTGAAGCTGCTCAGGCCCAAGCCCAAATCCCACTATGGGTCAGTCTTGATCAAGAAGGGGGACCTGTTGTCCGCTTACCGACAGCCACTCACTTTCCGAGTGCTATGGCCATGGCTGCCACTGCAGATCCAGATTTGGCCTATCAGGCGGCTCAAGCAACAGCCACTGAACTGAAAGCTCTAGGCATTAATATCAACTATGCCCCAGTTGTGGATGTGAATAGCAACCCTGCTAATCCTATTATCGGGATCCGGTCCTTTGGTTCCGATCCAGAACAGGTGAGTGCCTTTGGGCGTGCTACTCTATTGGGCTACCAAGGCTCAGGGGTACTCCCCACCCTAAAACATTTTCCAGGCCATGGAGATACCGATGTTGATTCTCATGTGGGACTACCCTGTATCCATCGATCCTTAGCCGACTTACAGGCTACTGATCTAGCCCCTTTTCAAGACTTAATTCAGAGTGGGGCTGAGTTAATTATGACAGCCCATGTTGTGGTTCCAGCTTTAGATTCAACTCTAATCGATGGCAAACCAACGCCGGCAACCTTTTCAACTGCGATTCTGCACGATCTGCTACGCCAGGAGCTGGGGTTTGATGGCTTGATCATCACAGATTCCCTGACAATGGGATCCCTGGATCAGCACTATGGAAGTGCTCAAGCAGCTGAGCTGGCTTTAAGAGCCGGAGCTGATATTCTTTTGTTTGGAGCTGATCAGGGGCATAACCCTGAAGATCAAAAGATAGCCTATCACCATCTGCTGCATCAGGTGCAAGCAGGTATGATTCCACTTCAACGCATTGATGATTCAGTACGACGGATTCTCAGGCTGAAAGCGCACTATGGTCTGAGCTTAAACTCAAAGACTTCGAGATCCATAACGGCATCTGATTTGAGCATAGTAGGTCATTCACGCCATGTAAAATTGGCTCAAACTATAGCCGAACGAGCCATAACGGCCCTGACATGGGATCAACCGCTTCCATCTGAAGGGGATACCGTCTTGATTTGGCCTCAACAGACTCATGAGCTTGGATCCCTAATTCAGCAGCATTGTCCCCATCTTCGTCTCTATCCAATCGAGTTAGATCCTTGCCCTCATCAGATTGAAGCTATCGCTCAACAGGTTACCCCAACGACTCAAATCCTTGTGGCAACCTTGGATGGCTGGCGGCATCCCATGCAACTGCAGATATTGCGTAGCCTGCCTGCCTTACCTAAAGTTGCAGTAGCCCTTGGATCGCCTTACGATATCTCTCATTATCCTAAAGAGATCGGCACTGTGATTGCGACCTACGGCGCTGATCCTGCCATCCTCTCAGCTCTAGTCGCTTGCTTGCTAGGATTAGCTCCCTGTTTGGGGCAATTGCCTATTAAGTTGGCCTAGTTTCTAATAGTATTTGTTTTACTCACCCGATTGGGTGAACCAAACTGGTGATGATCGCAGTTATGACTGTGGTATACCCTAGCGCTGGAGTTTAACAGCTGCTGAAACTGTTATGCAAAGCCTGATGGTTAGACCTCAAACACTCTCTCACACCGAAAAGCCTGTACTTTATCTTGGCTGTAAGCAGGACGAAGTTATTGAAATCCATGATCTGCTCACGCAATGGGGGATCCATCAACTCCATCCTTCTAACGACTTTGACCTAGGGCTTGAAGCTGCTATCAAAATCTTTCAACATCGCTTTTTTCTCAAAGAAGACGGTATTGTGGGTCCCCTAACTTGGCAAGCTTTACTGACAGGGGCTCCCGTGAATATGCCTCTATTGATGCAAGGATCAGTTTGTCCCACTGTTGTCACCTTGCAGCGTGTTCTTCAAGTCACCGGTGATTATAAAGGCATGATTGATGGTGAATTTGGTCCTTTGACTGATCAAGCGGTGCGGGCCTTTCAGCGTAAACAAGGAATTGCTGTCGATGGGTTTGTAACGTTCCGAACATGGTATGCCTTAAGCCGCACAAGTCACTAGTTGTCAGATCTCAAGCCCTACCGTTTAGATCTCGGCTACATTTTTCAAGGCTTTTCAATTTAGGCCAAAGCTATGCTCATAATTTATCTAGAGCCGTTATGTTTTGGAGCTGTTATAGATTAGGATCCCTACAATACTTATTTGTGACTCAAGTGATTAGCAATGGCAACTGATCCTCTTCATCCCTTTTCTGATGAATCTGACAACCCGGCAGACGATATCGCAGAACGCTCCTACTTTTCTGTGGAATTAGAAAATTACCTTTATGTCAATGGCTTTATGGGAGAATGTTCACTCGGTTCTTTAAAGATCCCACCTCAAAATCCTTTAGATCCAGTTGGAATGAATCTAGATGCGCTGATCCTTTATTGGCTGGGAATGGATCGAAGACGCTACATGACCCTACCCTTTTTTGTGCGACAAGCTAAACTCAAAGCAGCCTATGAGCGTGAATGTCAAGCCTTAGAAGCAGGTCTCGTTCCCAAACTCGATCCACCGTATACGCGGCAAACCATTGAAGATATTCGCAATTTGTTTAGTCTAATGGATGCTTATGATCGAATTACTGGAATCCAAAATCGGGTCAGACGCATTACCAAATTAGAGATGTCTCAACAGCTACAAGGCGGACACTGAGGCGATGATTGCCTTTTTAATGGGTGAGATCGCTGCTATTCAACGAGGGGATCGGAGTGTTATTACTTTAAATGTAGGTGGGGTGGGCTATCGAGTTCAGGTTCCCGATCGGTTGCTCAAAGAGATCCCGGATTTGGGCCAGCCCCTCCAGATTTTTACACACTTGGTTGTTAGAGATAGTGATATGCTCCTATACGGGTTTAAAACAGCCTCGGAGCGTGATGTGTTTGTGGAATTAATTAAAGTTTCAGGGGTAGGACCAGCCTTAGGCTTAGCTTTACTCAGTACGTTAGGGTTATCCGATCTGATTCAGGCTGTTGTCTCAAATAATACGCGGGTGTTAGCTCTAGCCCCTGGAGTGGGATCGAAAACAGCTCAACGCTTAGCCCTAGAATTAAAAACAAAGTTAGCAACCTGGCGGGATCAGATGGGTGCCGATATAGGGATCAGTGAAGGTGGTCCTGCACCTACTATTCGTGAAGATGTCGAGATGGCTCTCCTAGCTTTAGGCTATCGGCCACAAGAAATTGCTCAGGCCCTACAAGGTATAGCCCGTCAGTCCATGCCGACCACCACTGAAGATTGGCTCAGGGCTGCCATTGCTTACTTGAGTGACCTCGATTAACGTACTGTGATGAGTGCTAGTACTGGGACTACTATGGCCCTTAAGTTTGACTGTAAACCGACTCAACGTAGGGTCGCCATTATGGGTGGAACCTTTAATCCCATTCATTATGGCCATTTAGTGATGGCTGATCAGGCTCTCCATCAATTTCAACTCGATGAGGTGCTTTGGCTCCCAGTTGGTGACCCACCTCACAAGGCTCTAGCCCCAGGGGCAACCTCAACTGATCGGCTGGAAATGGTTAAGTTAGCTATTGCTGATCATCCTGCTTTTAAGTGGTCTGATATTGAAATTCAACGTCAAGGGCGATCTTACTCCATTGACACCTTAGAGTGGTTAACCCAACAGAATCCAGCAACTCAGTGGTACTGGATCCTAGGAATTGATGCCCTAAAGGATCTACCGAAATGGCATCGGGTTCAGCAGATTGTCACCTTGTGCTGTTGGATTGTAGCTCCCCGAGACAGTGATCAGATGACTCATGACATTATCAGGGCTGTTAAACAAGAGCTAGCCATTGACTATCTTTTGCTGCAGGCCCCCTACATTGAAATTTCATCTACCTTTCTACGAGATCAGATTCATACTCAAGGCTCTATTCGCTACCTAGTACCTGCAGCTGTTGAAGACTATATCAAGCACCATCAGCTCTACTAGACCTCCCACGAATCTTGATGAATCTGCCAACAGCAAGATTCTAACTGGTTAGCTTATCGACTCTTACGTATCAATTTTTACATAGAACTGTAAATGTTGGGCTAATAAACCCTCACATTGATACATAAACTGTTCCCGGTTCGAAAAGTGACTAATGCGGTCAACCTCTCGACCTTGTTGCAGTAGAACCACAGTGGGCAACTGCTTGATTTTGTAATGGTGAGCCAGTAGAAAGTTATGATCCACATCGATCTGAAGAATCAAGAGAGAATCTTGCCATTCCTGCTGGAGCCGTCCCAGAATTGGCTCTACCATTCGACAGAGTCCACACCAAGATGCACTAAAGCTGATCAAGACAGCAGCACTTTCAGTGTGAACGATCAAATCATCCAGCTTCGCTTGCAAAATTGTTAACCCCAAGAATATTAAAGAAGTTCTTTGGATTCATGCTACCAGGGGACCTGACTAGCTGCGTTAATCATCTGGCTATGGACCCCGTAAAGAATAATGACAAAGCTGAAGACACCCACGTAAGCCCAGCGGATGAATTCTTGGGGTCGAAACGGTTGCTGTCGCTTGAGTATGGCGACAAAGGGAATCACCGATGTTCGAGCTTTCAGATCCAGAAAAGCCTGGCCGTATTTACGCTCCAAACGATAATCCCCATGCCAGACTCCAAACCCATGATGGGCAATCAGTCCTAACGATGTCAGCACCATAAACGATGATCCAATCCACAAAGTATGAGCTACACACCAGATGATCTGACCTACCATTTGCGGATGGCGAGTAATTCGCATAATACCAGTCTCATACAAATAGATGTCTGGCTTCTGAATGGCAGCAATCTCCAATAAATTAAATGTTGCTGGATAGAGAAACACAAAAGATATTGCTGAGAGCAAAGTCACTATCAGATGGACGCCTGGACGATCTTGGAGCAGCCACAGCTGGATCCCATCATAGCGATGGTTGAAGAAGTAGATGAGCAGAACGATAGCCAGACTAAGACTTAAGGTGGCAAAAACGATGCGAAAGCCTCTGGCTCCCAATTGAGCTTCGCCCCAGGGTCGGATATAGGCAAGGCCACTATGAACACAGGCAAAACTCAGGATCAAAGCCAACATGATCCAGTGAGAAGGTGACAAGGCCTGAAGTAAGCTAATCATGTGGTTACCCGCTGGGCTATCACAGCAAAGAATGGATCAGCGGTAGGGGCACCTAGAAAGCTCATTAACGTAGGTTTAGTCGGTCGAGCTACCACTTCTGCCGGACTAAAGCTAGGTACAGACGCAAAATAGCTTTTGACAAGTTGGATATGCATCGCATCATTGCCGTCACGCCAGGCTTGGATCGCCTTCTGGAAAAACATTCGATTGGAAAAACTAACAATCATTAAGCCGCCCGGAACGAGTACTCGACAGGCTTCAGCAAAAACGGCCTCTGGAAATTGAAGATACTGCACAGATACTGCCATCAACACGGCATCAAAGGATTGATCCTGAAACGGGAGAATCTGGCTTTTGTTTAAGTTTTGGATAAAGTAATGGTCGAGACGAGGATTGGCTGCTAATTCTTCTTGATTGAGACCATGCCCCTCCACATGAGCACACGTTAGATCATCAGGTAAGTGGGAAATCCAGCTACTCATCAAATCGAGGAGGCGACTTTGGGGCTTCAAACGTTCGCGATATAGCGCTACCAGTTGCTCTACAAATCGCTCATCGACGTGGGCAACAAATCGAGGAAAGTCATAGAATAATTCATCATCCGAGATATCTAACTTAGATCTTTGCTCGTCTTGCAACAACATAGCGGCCAGTGGACAACGGCCTTTCTATTTTAAGACTTGTAAAGTCAGTTTGGCGGGAATTCTGAGACTAGAGGCTCAAGATCCTGAGATATTTCATCACTTCAGTAATAATTCTTTGTGTGTCTGTGCCTAGCCTCAACCCACATGGCTATTATCAGACTAGGTAACAAATTATTGTTACAAGTGAACTTATAACAAAGAGTTTCGCTTTGGGTGTTAAGAACGGCTGGAAATTCGCCATCCTAGATATAGTAGGCCTCATCTATAAATTGCTTATCTAGATCAATGGAGGGATCAGACATGAAAAAAGTCAATCGATACCAACAGGCTATTGCTCAAGAATGGATGATTGATCCTAGGCATCCTCAACAGAGTCTGATCCGGTTGAGATACCGCAGTACCTATGCTGATGAAACGTTAGACTGGCTAGCGGCTCAGATTGACTTTGCACCCCAGCAATCTTAAGGCTTTATGGAGTCCTCATGCCTTACGGAGTGTAGGTCTTTTAAAGTACTGCCTTGAGTTCAGGGGTTACCGGATAAGTAGAAGGTTCACTCAAGATTTGCGTCAGCACAGACGTGACATAGTCAATAGCTGCATACGTTGTGGCCTGACCCATCGATAACCGAATCGATCCCAAGGCTTGATTGGGGGTCAATCCTAACGCCAACAAAATTCGGCTTGGGACTAGCTGTCCCCGATTACAAGCTGAGCCAGCACTAATACCGATACCAGCTTGATTCATCTTGAGCACAATAGAGGTACCCGTCAAGTGATCAACACAGTAGCTCAAATGATGGGGCAACCGCTGATCGAGATGCTGAGGTCCGGTTAGCATCAAGGATGTTGAGCCTATAAGGGATGTTGAGCCTATGAGCCGCTGATGACAGTAGTCTTGCAGAGTTCGCAATCGTTGGTTCTCTGCCGTCATGGATTGCAAAGCGAGTTCAGCAGCCACACCGAAACCCGTGATATTGGGGATAGCTTGAGTTCCAGAGCGTAACTGGCGCTCCTGGCCCCCCCCTCGAATGAGTGGATCAAGACAGATAGAGGGTCGGATATAAAGCACGCCAATACCCTGAGGCCCGTAGAGCTTGTGCCCTGACATAGACAGTAGGTCTAAGCCTAGAGCTTGGACATCGATAGGGATCCGCCCAGCTGTTTGAACACAATCACTGTGAAATACAATACCTTCACGTCGACACAAGGCTGCTAGCTCAGCAAGGGGTTGAACCACACCAATTTCATTTTGACCATGAATGATAGAAACCAAAACAGTATTAGCTTGCAAGCTAGCTGATAACGCTTCAACAGTGACGAGACCTTCTGATGTGACAGGGACTTGTGTGATCTGCCAACCTGCCTGCTCCAAATGGTGGGCAACCTTGTGTACTGATGAATGTTCAATCGTTGAGATTACTAAGTGTTGAGGTTCTGGATAGTGCTGGGTAATGCCATAGAGAGCTAGATTATTCGATTCAGTTCCACCTGCGGTAAAGATAATAGCCTCTGGGTCCGCATTGAGCAGATCCGCAACCTGTTGTCGTGCTATTTCCATCGCAGTAGCAGCTTGCTGCCCCCAACCATGCAGACTCGATGGATTTCCCCATGCTGTGGCCATAGCCTCCTGCATAGCAGCCATCACATCTGGATGCGGGGGGGTCGTGGCGCTATGATCAAAGTACAGAGAGGGATCTAGGTTAAGCATGCGAGTATTGATATTCAATCGTGGATTCAATCATAACTTAGCTCTAAATTTAACTGAGTTCAATCCTGATCCCGACTCAATTACACCCTTGAACTTGAGGAGTGAACTTGAGGAGTGAACTTGAGGAGT
>CAYSWV010000027.1:28540-37359 GCA_964434865.1 uncultured bacterium | reverse complement strand
TGAACTTGAGGAGTGAACTTGAGGAGTGAACTTGAGGAGTCCTTTAACTCAACCGAGCCGTGCATTCGAGGAGGAGACGTTGATTAATGATGAAATAAGGTTGAATATCAAGGGCTTTGCGAAAGGCTTGAATAGCTTGGCGATAATCTCCTAAAGCGGCATAGCATACGCCTAAGCCATGCCAGGCTCCAAAATGAACCGGGTTAAGCTTAACCGCGGCTTGACAGTCTTTCAGAGCATCTTGATACCGCTCCTGGGTATAGTAAAGTACTGCGCGACGATTCCAAGCTTCAGCAAAGTCGGGCTGATCGTTGATCAATTCTGTCAATAAAGTCTCAGCTTGATGGATGTCGCCCTGTTCTAGATAAATCTGACTACGATTGATCAAGTCTAAGCCATAAACACCCTTCTGCCGAAACCAAAGTGACCATAGCTTATTGGTTGCTTGGCGGCGGATCTCTTCATCTGAGTCTTGTAGATCCTTGAGTAGAGCTTGAATAGTTGGATCGTCCATGGATGCACCTGGATATCATGAGGTCGGGTCGATAGTGTGTGCCTCTTCATTGTGCCTCCACTTTTAGTCAGGATCTACTCATCGTTACTCTAGACGATTACCTCAGTTGTTGAATTAACAAAGAGTATGGGCTAAGCCTCTGTTGCATTAGTGATCACTGAGTTGAGACTTATCCTCTTGATCAGAGTTTCTTAGATTCTTCTCAAGCTAATTTAAAACTTAAATGAAGCCAATTGAAATCACCTGAATGGAGGATAGTATACTCACCTCTAGCGGGAAGAGTCATACTTTTAAAAAAGCTTACCTTAGAAATGTAAACGATAAGGATGGATAAATGAATACTTCATGGCTGGCAATCACAGTAGTTACCTTGACTACCCTGGGCTTACCCTCTCCTAGTTATAGTGTGCCGCAATCAACGGATCTGAGTGAGCCAGTTACTATCGCTCTCAAGGCCAATGAGCCAACTTCCAATCTTTCTTTGATGTCAAATTTACGCCGCTTTCAAGAGATCACACAACCTACACCAGCCAACTCTGAAACGATCCTAGAGTTGCGGTCTGCTAATGTTCAAAACCTGTCTCTCACAGATCAGCGATCGAATCGCCTCAGTTTGATTCAACCTCAAGATCCATTTGAATCAGCTGTTCATTATTCACTGGTGCAATGGTAAAGCCAGTCACGGGAAAGCTCTCGATTCAATTCGATCAGCTAATTTTGAGTGAGTAGTTAGTTTAATTGGCTTGCAGTGAGCTTGAAGAGATCAGATCTACGATCAGAGAAGCTAGCGTCCAACTGCTTTTGAACTCTGAGACTGGAGATGTGTAGATCTTGAGATTGATCAGATACCGACATGGGTTACCATTTGCCTAGTGAACTCAGGCTAACTATGGAATCAACAGACTGGCTGAATTGGATCGCAGGTAGCCTTGCCATCCTTCTACTTATAGGTGGTTTTCTGATGATGTATACCCGAGTCTTTACCACTAAACGCAACCGTGACTAGCTTGAGGGCACCCAGTATCTTAGATAAACTGCAACATCCGATACGATTTTCTAGTGACTGATCGATGTTAATCTCTCAACATTGTCATCCTTGAGACTCACAATGGTTACCAGCGAGAGCACTTCTATCCCACCGACCCAGTGTGATCCCCTAAGCCGAGCTCAGATCTTAAGCGAAGCTTTACCCTACATCCAGCAATTTCAAGGGCAAACCATTGTGATCAAGTATGGGGGAGCGGCCATGGTTCATCAAGAGCGCCGCGCTGAAGTGTTACGAGATATCGTATTTTTATCTTGCGTGGGTATCCGTCCCGTCATTGTGCATGGAGGTGGACCTGAGATCAACAGCTGGCTCCAAAAGCTAGATATTCCTTTCAAATTTGTGGATGGCTTGCGAGTCACTGATGCGGCCACAATGGAAGTTGTTGAAATGGTCTTGGTAGGACGAGTTAATAAGCAGATTGTCCAGTTGATTAACTTAGCAGGGGGATCTGCCGTAGGCCTATGTGGTCAAGATGGCACTATCATTAAGGCGCGCTCGCAAGGCCGTCTTGACATTGGATTTGTCGGGGAAGTGAATAGCATTAATCCAAACCTCATTCGGACCTTGCTAGAGGGGGGGCATATCCCTGTTATTTCTAGCGTGGCCGCTGACGAGACTGGGCAATCTTACAATATCAATGCTGATACAGTAGCTGGTGAACTAGCAGCCGCCTTAGATGCTGAGAAGCTAGTACTGCTAACTGATATTAATGGGATCCTAAGAGAACCTAAAGATCCCAGCAGCTTGATCACCCTACTAGACATTGAGATGGCTCGCCGCTTGATCGGTGATGAGGTGGTCAAAGGAGGCATGATCCCGAAGGTTCAATGCTGCATCAGGGCTTTAGCCCAAGGTGTCCGGGCAGCTCATATCATTAATGGCGGATCACCTCATGCCCTGCTGCTAGAGATTCTGACTGATGAGGGGGTCGGTACAAAATTTATCCCGTCTCAGTATTCTGCCTTGGAGAGCAAAACGAGTTTAGTCACCAATCCATTGAGATAGCAGGTGAGTCCATTAGCCCTCTATAAACCTCAACGGTATCAAAACCATCTCCGTGCAGAACATAGGTGATGTAGTCACTCATGATGAAGTAAGTGGTTAGTACGCCGCCAGCCGCTACCACAACCAACATGCCAGCTAACATCCTGGAAAATTCCTGCCTTTGATAAGCTTGATCCATGAGGTGCAAGGCCCAACACCCCAACATTGCAACAATTAGCAAAGTCCATATCATAATGCAATAACTATGTTGTAAATTAACGTAACAAGCCTTACAACCAACTCTAGACTGATTCTCAGCATAAAGCGATCATCTTCATTTATCTTAACCTATCTTAATCAAGTTGTGAATTAAATTGCGTCGTTAATCAAATTGTCTTGAGGTTATTGATGTTAGTCTATCCAGCTTCGGCCTGGGAGCGAGCACGTCGGGCTTGGCTTTGTTCTCCCTTTCAGGCTGAATTATTTCAAGCTATGAGTCAGCGGGGCATTCCTCTCGTTCACGTTTGGGGTCAAGCAGGTTGTCAACAGGGTTATACCCAGCGCCAACTCTCTGAACTTGAGGCCGAACTAGAGCTGATGTGGCTGATCCAGGTGGGTGTTTTGCGACGAGAGGTTGATGGACAAGGGATTACTGATAGCTATCGCTTGGCTCCTTTGGGGCGTCAGATCTTGAATCAAATCTCAGATCTGACAAAACCGATTACCCTTTGGGATCATTGGCTCAATCGCCTCACTAAACTTAGATTACGTCGTTAATGGCTCGGCCCTCACAGATGGTATGTCTCAGCTTCATGAATGGTACAAGTAATCACAGTAGGTAAGCTAGATTGTGTTGAATCTGGAGTGACGGTCCAGGCTTCGAGAATGAGACTCGCTAGACCCACAGGGGCAATCAAGCGTGTTGTAGCTTGCCAGATGTCAGACTCACTAGTATCAGGCTCTACTAACCATCTAGGGCCATCTAGGATACTTTGAGCTTGGCTTTCTTTCACCCAAAGTTTCACCCAATAGATTTGGTCAAAGCTGACTCGTTGAACCAGCACTGTCACATCAAAAGGTTGACCAGCATAGAGGCTAGTTGCCACCTTGACTCGAGGTGAGGGTAGAGGTGCAAAGGTGGAGACTAAGTGGTCTTCAAAACTATGAGAGCGGGGAAAGGAGCTATGAAACAGATCGGGCTGAATTGTGGAGGATCTGAGTAAATGAGTCTCAGTTTTTGTATCTAAAGGCTGACAAATTTGCATGAGTTTCTTAGTTGTGTGCGTGCTATCAGATGTCAGCAATGTGTCAATGACTTCATCTTGGGCTGCTCGAAACATCGATCCCAAAGTCATTAGGGAGACTAGAGGTCCAGTCGATAAATGGACCAGCGGTGTTGATCGCTCTAATTCCTCATCCGAACTAAGTTGAGTCTCTGGGTGGCTAAAAGTAAGGTTTGCTTCAGCGGTCAAGTCAGGGTCCAGATCAGGATAATTTGAGGCGAGATCAAGATCTAACGTGTCTAGGGTTAGGTCATAGAAGGGATCATCAAATTCAGGCCATTCATAGTCTAATTCAAACTCTGCTAAGGATTGGGCTTGATCCTCAGTCTCATTAAGAATGCCTTCGGTGGGAACAGCTTTCAAGTGGACTTTCGATTGATTCAAATCTAACTGGCTTAACGGATCCATGGTTTCCGATAAGATCTTTGTTCCTTCAGTTACCGTTGTTTCAAAATGAGGGGCTAACCCACTATTCTCAGGACCAGGTTCTAACGCATCGGTTAGTTGTTCAATCTCTGAACCCTCTAGTAATGGATTCGCTACGTCTGGATTGAGGCGGCAGCGAACAGTAAACGTTAGGCTTGTGGACTGTGTATCTGTAGCAGGCTTAAAAATAAGTGATCCTAGTAGGTGACCTGACCAGGGGTGGGTAGGTAAGGGGAGCGGTAATTGAAAAGCTACTGAGTGAGCATCGATGGGGATAGCCACAGCTTGCTGACTTTCAAAATACAGTCGCCCTTGAGCATAAACTCGAATTTCTAAATCACCGGGCGCCCCTAACTGTCCAGCCAAGATTAAAACTTCATTAGGGACCCCCTCTAAATGAGTTTGCTGTAGGACTAGGGGTTCTGCAGATTCAACCCAACGATCTATCCCCTGCTCATCAGTTAGCTCAGGTAAACTATGGACCTCATATTGTTGGTCTTCAGGCTGATCAGATGATTGAGAGTTCACATCTGGTAACTGTTGAGTAGAGTCTGAGTGAATAGCCTCCACAGAAACGGGTAGTTCTGGTGCAGTATACGAGTTAGGCGAATTTGCCGCTGACTCATTGGTATCAGTTTGATCAGTTAGCGGTGGAGCGTCTGGACTAATTTCAAATCGAAGGATGACTGTTTTATACTCACCAAATAACTCTGCAATGAGATCAGCATCTTGACATTGAATTTCCCACAATCCTGGAGCTAACTCTTTAGCAGGTAGCAAAATTCCAACACCTTCATCATTGGTGCGGATATAGCGTTGGTGCTGATTAGACGACCGGCGGGAGCGCTTGGATCGTACTATGGCTGGTAGATCATCAGGATGATAGTGTGTTATGTCAACAGTGATATTGAAATGAGGTTGAGGGGACTGAGCCAGAATAGTATACATTCCAGGCGGGAAGTGTCCTCCTTGAGCTGGAATAGCGATCCACTGGTCTGATTGGCCAATCTTCATCCAGAAATTCATACCAACTCCCCAGCTTGGAGCTGCTGTAATCGTGTCACTACATCGGCTTGAGCAATGGTTGCTTGATCGCCTGTATCTAATTGTTTTATTTGTACAGTTTCTGACTGAGCTTCTTCTTCACCTAAAGTGAGTGCCCATATGGCCTGACTGCGGCTAGCTCGTTTAAATTGCTTGCTAAAAGCACTCCCACTTAGATCCAGTTCAGTCGTAAACCCAGCTTGTCGTAACTGTTGGGCTAAGACTAGGGCTTGTGTTTGAGCTAGAGTTCCTTTGGAAACAACATAGATGTCTGTGGTCGTCTGAAGCTGGATCTCTTGAAGAAGCAAGACAAGTCGCTCCAACCCGATAGCCCATCCAACTGCTGGTGTCGTAGGACCTCCTAACTCTTGGATCAACCCATCGTAGCGACCGCCCCCTCCAACTGCACTTTGGGACCCTAAAGACTCAGCCTGAATTTCAAATGCGGTATGCGTGTAGTAATCCAATCCCCGAACCAGTCGAGGTTCTAATTGATAGGGAATCTCCAAAAGGTTGAGTTGGATCTGAACATGTTCAAAATGCTGTCGGGAGTCATCACTGAGGTAATTCAGGATATTAGGAGCTTCTAGTAAGATCTCTTGAGTTTTCGGATCTTTACTATCAAGAATCCGTAATGGGTTGCGGGTCAGACGTTCCTGGGAATCTGGATCGAGACTGGTTTGATATGGGGTGAGGAATTCGGTCAACGCTTGACGATAATGATCCCGATCTTCAAGATTGCCAATTGAGTTGAGTAATAGTTTGAGATTAGGCACACCTAGATCTTGAAGAATATCAATAGCTACTGCTATTACCTCAGTATCAGCTCTGGGATCTCGGGTCCCGATCAGTTCAACCCCAAGTTGATGAAATTGCCGTTGCCGTCCTTTTTGGGGTCGTTCGTATCGAAACATAGGACCTGTATACCAGAGGCGCTGTGCATCTCCAGAAGCATACAGTTTGTGTTGAATGTAAGCTCGAACTACACCTGCTGTATTTTCAGGTCGTAGAGTGATCTCTTTTTCACCACGAGTGGTAAAGGAGTACATTTCCTTACCAACAACATCAGTGGCTTCACCAATGCTGCGAGCAAAAAGTTCTGTGACTTCAAAGATTGGTGTTCGAATTTCTTGATATCTAGCTCGTTGTAAGATTTTACGTGCACATGCTTCAACATGCTGCCAGATTGGAGTTTCCTCTGGCAAAATATCGCGTGTACCTCGAATAGCTTGAATGACTTCCATTCACAACCCTTCACAATAGTCCAGTTACTTAAGTCCAGTCACTTAATGGGTCAAACCAGTCACGTAACGGGTTAACCTGAGCTAGTGTACTTTACCTGTTGTCTATCTATAATCTTATCTCTAACCTTTTATTTCCGGTTACGTCTGGTTGTTTTCAGCTGGCTACCCTTTAACCAAGCTCAAGCTCAAGGTCAAGATAATTGGAGCAAGATGATACCTTGATCTCTTTAGTTGGCTTGCAAGTACAGATCAGGCCCATCAATGAAGCCATTAACTACCCCTAGATAACGCAGCTGCCCTAACTATAGGGATCAAAGTGCGGTAAGATTACTCTGCTGTGATCTAAGCATTAAGTTCCATGATCCATGAAGTCTCCATGCCTGCCCTCAGTTCCACGATGGAAGTCGGCAAAATTGTCTCGTGGTCCAAAACTCCAGGCGATACTGTTGAAAAGGGTGAAACGATTTTAGTCGTAGAATCTGACAAGGCAGATATGGATGTGGAATCCTTTCATCGTGGGATTTTAGCCACTATCTTGATTGAAGCTGGTAGCAGTGCCCCAGTTGGGTCGCCCATTGCCTTGATTGCAGATACTGAAGCTGAAGTCGAACAAGCCAAACAAAAAGCAACGACTTTGAAGACATCCTCAGCTCCACCCGTAACCCCAGCTACTACCTCACAACCTGTCACTACTCAACCTAAAACTAATGGCAAAGGCCAATCGGTCACTCGACCCCTTGTTCAACCTGCCGTGGCAGCATCGGCCTCAGGACGCATTATTGCTTCCCCACTAGCTAAAAAGCGCGCTACCGAATTGGGTATTGATTTGCATACGGTTGTGGGAACAGGTCCTCACGGGCGCATTGTGGTTGCTGATGTTGAACAGGCTGCAATTTCTACGCCGTCAGTCTCAAAACCAACCTCAGCCCCCCCCTCTCACCCCACCTTAGTCAGTCAGACTGTGCCTCTATCGACACTGCAATCTGCGGTTGTGCGGACTATGATGGCTAGCCTAAGTGTCCCCACATTTCGGGTAGGCTACACCATTACTACTACAGCCTTAGATCAACTGTATAAGCAAGTCAAACCCAAAGGGGTAACCATGACAGCTTTACTGGCTAAAGCAGTAGCAATGACCTTGGAACGGCATCCACTGCTAAACGCCGCTTACACAGAGGCTGGAATTCAGCACAAAGCTGATATCAATATTGCTGTAGCTGTTGCTATGGAAGATGGGGGCTTGATCACACCTGTGTTACGAGCTGCCAATACAGTTGATTTGTACGAACTCTCCCGCCGCTGGAAAGAGCTTGTAGAACGCTCCCGTCAGAAACAACTCCAGCCAGATGAATACTCGACAGGTAGTTTTACCCTCTCCAACTTAGGTATGTTTGGGGTTGATCGTTTCGATGCAATTTTGCCACCGCAGCAAGGGGCTATTCTTGCTATTGGGGCTTCACGGCCCACAGTAGTAGCTACCGCTGAAGGTGCCATTAGTGTCAAAAGCCAGATGCAAGTTAATATTACCTGTGATCACCGCGTCATTTATGGTGCTCATGCAGCTGCCTTTCTACAAGATCTGTCGACTTTATTAGAGCAAAATGTTCATAGTTTGACGTTGTAGCTAAGAAACGGCTAGGTGTAGCTAAGAAACGGCTAGGCCAAAATAGTTAAGGATCCAGCTCAAGCCCAACGACTCTAATAGTTTTAGTGAAACTGACTAAGCAAGGTTAATTCATTAGAATGTCAGGCATTAATCCTCATCTTCTGATCCATTCATGATCTGTTTGAGATGAATGTGTTTGTAGCCTAAGTGGATTTCGAATTCGTCCCCGGGAACTAAACCCATTTTTTCAGTGTAGGCAGCTCCAATGATCAGTTGCCCGTTTTTATGAACACTGACACGAAATGTGGGTTCACGACCTCTGCGATCTCGTCCCGATTCGGGAGCTAGGGGCAATCCTTTTGCAGCCAAATAAGCATTGTAAAATTCAGCGAGTTTAACCCGAGTTTGACCAGTTTGAGTTTTAGTGACATATCCACATCGCTTAGCCATTTCTCGGACTTTAAGATGAGCTAATGTATCTACTTTCTGTAGGAGTGCCTTGCCAGTTAGAGGTTGGGATGGTATCTCAGACATATTTTCTTAATCACACCTTCTGTTTTAAATCATAACTCTAATTTTTCTGAATGCAATCTAGTATCGGCTCTCAAGATCTAAGATTTTTCTAGACCTTAGATTGATTCCAATCCTAGACCTTAGATTGATTCCAATC
>CAYSWV010000027.1:0-28440 GCA_964434865.1 uncultured bacterium | reverse complement strand
CTAGACCTTAGATTGATTCCAATCCTAGACCTTAGATTGATTCCAATCAATGAGATCTCTGCTTCAGATGTAGCCCAAGCTCATAGCCCTAAGCGAATTGAAGGTAGCTTGATTGGGAGTAAACATTTGCGGTTAGGATAACTTGCAAACATGAATAAATAGGGGAAATGATTGATGAATCCTAATAGATTAAACACCACTTTCAGGAGCGTTTCAGGAGCCTGTCTTAATTGGATCTAAGATAGGCTTTTTCATTGGTATAACAGAAGTTACCTTAATGAATAAGTGGTATCTGCAGCCAGTCGAGGGAGAGTTGTTACCATCGCAACCTGAACCAGGTAATATAAAATCTGGATACTGACCATAGGACTAAGCCTTGATAGAGCGATATACCTTACCAGAAATGGGTCGACTATGGACCGAGACTTATAAGTTTCAGACTTGGTTACAAGTAGAACTCGCTGTTTGTGAAGCCCAGGCCGAGTGCAATTTGATTCCTGCTGAGGCAGTTGCAGACATTAAGGCAAAAGCGAGTTTTTCTCCCGAGCGTATTCATGAGATCGAAGTAGACGTTCAACATGATGTGATTGCTTTTTTGACTAATGTGAATGAGTATGTCGGAGATGTAGGTCGCTATATTCATGTGGGATTAACCAGCTCAGATGTCTTAGATACCGCTTTATCATTGCGGTTGGTGGCCGCTATTGATCTGTTGGCTCAAGCCTTGGAGTCTTTGATTGCAGCTATTCGTACCCAAGCCCAGACTCATCAACATACGCTAATGATTGGTCGGACTCATGGTATTCATGCTGAACCGATTACACTCGGATTTAAATTAGCAGGATGGTTAGCAGAATGCCTGCGCCATCAGGAACGGCTCAAGCGATTACGTCAGACCGTAGCTGTGGGTAAGATCTCAGGCGCGGTAGGAACCTATGCAAATGTATCTCCCCAGATCGAACAGATGGCTTGTACCCAATTGGGCCTATCACCCGATGCCGCCTCCACACAAGTGATCTCCCGTGACCGCCATGCCGAGTATATTCAAGTCTTGGCCTTGATCGGTGCCTCTCTAGAACGATTTGCAGTTGAAATTCGCCATCTCCAACGCACGGATGTCTTAGAGGTTGAAGAATTTTTTGCCCAGGGTCAAAAGGGATCATCCGCCATGCCCCATAAACGAAATCCCATTAAATCTGAGCAAATCTCAGGGTTAGTCCGATTACTGCGCGGCTACACAATCCCTGCTCTAGAAGATGTTGCCCTCTGGCACGAGCGAGATATCTCTCATAGTTCAGTGGAGCGAGTCATTCTACCAGATGCTTCGATTGTGTGCCACTATCTACTCGTCCAGATGACTAAGACCATTGCTCAGCTCCAGGTCTATCCTCAGAATATGGAACGTAACTTATCTCGCTATGGAGGGGTAATCTTCAGTCAACAGGTTCTCCTCGCTTTAGTGAATAAAGGCCTGAGTCGGGAGATGGCTTATACCATTGTGCAAGACAACGCCCATCGAGCCTGGAACCAGTTAGATGGCAACTTCAAACAGAATCTCTTTCAAGATCACCGTGTAACCGATCAACTCTCAACGGCAGAGATTGAGGCTTGTTTTGATTCTAGACACCACCTACGCCATCTCCCTGTTATTTTTAAGCGATTAGAGATTTAAAGCTAGCGGTTTAAAGTTGAAGCTCACAGCTTTGAATAACGACCCTAGGAAAAAAAAGTGTGTCGCCGCTGGTGGATGGCAACTGATTCTACTAGGCCTATGGCAATAAAATTGGTCAGTAAGGCTGAACGACCATAACTTAAAAAAGGTAAGGGTAGACCTGTGATAGGAGCTAAACCAATGGTCATCCCAATGTTGATCATGGCTTGAAATAGAATCATGGCAAATACCCCGATTGCAATTAAAGAGCCAAAGTTGTCTTTTGCTGTTTGAGCAATGACAATTAAACGTAGACACAGAATCCAGAACAACATCAAAACAATGCCAGCCCCAACAAAACCAAATTCCTCAGCAACCACTGAAAAGATAAAGTCTGTGTGCTGTTCAGGGATAAAGTCTAATTGGGTTTGCGTGCCTTGAAACAAGCCTTTACCCCATAGACTCCCAGCCCCGATCGCAATCCGGGATTGAATCAGATGATACCCAGCCCCTAGCGGATCTTGGCTAGGATCCATAAAGATGAGCAACCGATCCTGTTGATAGGGCTTCAATAAGTGCCAACCGATTAAGCCTAATTGACTGGAGAGTAAATTTAATACCCCAAATGTTAAGGATCCCACCCGTTTCCAAGGGAGTTTCCAAGCAGCCAGGGCACTCATTGCTACACACCAACCTAACCAGAGCCACAAGAGATGGGATTGCTCGGGTAACGTCTGTAATCCGTAGAGAATCGCTCCAACAGCCGGTGAGGTGAGCAAAATAATCCAACTACCTTGAGCTCCAGCCCAATACAGCATAACTAGCATGATGGCAATAAAGACTAAGGCTGTCCCGAGATTGGGCTGTAAAAAGATTAAGAGCCAAGGCAAGGAAACTACACCTATAGGGACCCAGATTTGGCTAAAGAATTTGATGGGCCAATGGTGCAATAGAGCGGCCAGAGTCAAGATCACGCCTATTTTGGCAAATTCAGAGGGTTGAACCTGAAAGCCAGCAATAGAAAGCCAGCGCTCGGCTCCACCTCCTTCCACCCCTGCTAGCAAAACGGCCACCAAAGCTGTCAGTGTACTGCCGTATAGCATTAAGATCCAATGCCAGCCCAATAAGCGTTCGTAGTTCCAACGAGCCAGTCCTAGTGCTAACAAGAGACTAGGGCCTACCATGATCAGTTGTTGAGTTGAATAGCTCTCCGAGCCACTGGATCGAATAGCCAGAATCCCAATCCCAGCTAGGGCCAGTACAGTAAACAATAAGACACTATCTAAATCCTGCCATCTTCCCAGCCAGGAGCGAGAGGATCGGATAGAACGATGAGACTTGCGGCGTGGCATATACAATTTGAGGACGATCTCTTATCACTTTAAAGATATGGTGCAACCAAGAGAAGACTCTTTAGGTACGGTTTATCTAGTGGGCGCTGGGATTGGGGGACGAGAAGGGTTGACACTCAAAGCCCTAAAGGTATTACAGCAAGCGGATGTTGTCCTGGTCGATGATCTAGTTGATCCACAGATTTTTGCTGAACTCCTTCCTCAGGTAGAGATCATACCAGTCGGTAAACGAGGGGGGTATCCCAGCATGGCTCAATCTGAGATCAATGCTCATATGATCACAGCGTGTCAGGCAGGACAGCAGGTAGTACGGCTTAAATCAGGGGATCCATGGATTTTTGGGCGGGTGGTGGACGAGCTAGAAGCCCTACAAGCTGCTGGGTGCCCAGTCGTTGTCATTCCTGGGATCTCATCGGTACTGGCTGGGCCTGAATATGCTGGGATCCCTCTCACGCATAAGACGCTAAGTCGCTGTATCGGTGTGATCACTGGGCATGAATGGAGTACGTTAAAGTGGTCGGCCCTAGCAGAGCTAGATACATTAGTCATCGTGATGGGAACCCGGACATTAGCTGAGATCAGCCAGCAGTTAATCCAAGCTGGTCGCCCACCTGAAACGCCAACTGCTCTGATTTATAAAGCTGGATATCCTGAGCAACAATGCTGGATAGGATCATTGCAAACCCTACCCCAGAGGTTGCCATCACAGTCTCTGTCTCCAGCTGTGATCGTAGTGGGTCAATGTGTTGATTTAAAGGATTCGTTATCAGTGGCCACACCTCTACCGCCAGCGCTACCCTTAGCCGGCAAAACGGTACTAGTCACTCGCTCGGATACGCAAGCCTCAACCTTAACCCAGCTACTTCATGATCAAGGGGCTCGAGTAATCGAAATGCCAACCATTGCTATTATTCCACCCTCATCTTGGACTCCACTCGATCAAGCTATTGCAAATTTAAAGTCATTGGATTGGCTTATTTTAACGTCCGCTAATGCTGTCACTTATTTTTTTAAAAGACTTCAAGCCCAGCACTTAGATAGTCGATCCTTAGGCGGCATCCAGATTGCAGTAGTGGGCCTTAAAACAGCGGCTGTGTTGTCTCACTATGGCATCAAACCTGATCTAGTTCCTGATGAATTTGTTGCTGATGCCTTACTGGATGTCTGGCCACAAACAACCCCTCAAAAGGTCTTATTTCCTCGAGTTGAATCGGGTGGGCGAGATAGTTTAGTCAAAGGATTACGGGATTTAAACGCAGACGTGATTGAAGTGGCGGCTTATCAGTCGGTTTGCCCTGATCATATTGATCCAAGTAGTTTACGGGCACTCACATCTGAACGCGTTGATATTTTAACTTTTGCGAGTTCTAAAACGGTTAAGCATTTTCAACAACTGCTACAAGCCCAACATTTTGATTTTGCCAAACTTGCGAAAACAACGATTGCAGCTATTGGTCCTCAGACAGCCAAGACTTGTGTCGAGGTATTGGGTCGTGTCGATCGAATACCTACTGAGTATACATTAGAGAGATTGGTTCAGGTTTTATGTGATACTTGAAGATAGGATTAGATCTTCGTCATTCAAAGCTTTGGCTTGAGGGGTCTTAGACTATTTAATAGTTATTCAATATATGTATTATTCAAGTTGATAGTGAATCTGCTCTGAGGGTATAGACGACTCTTGTAAACCTTGATAGATCAGCTGCAAGTCGGGTTGAGGTCCGCTGAGATAAAATTCGTAATCCTCTGAGGGGAGGTGCTGCATTAACCAACTCAGGGTGAGCGGTCCAAGATGGTCATAGGTTTGACCCACAGCATCTGTGGCTAGGGGGTTCGTATAGATGAAGGTAGCCCTAATATGGTCGTAATATCGGGTGAGCTGACGGACATAATCTGCGAAGGCATGCGTTTCACTAGTCTGAGTCACATGAATAAACCAGGTTTGTCGATCAATACCACAACAGTCCACTTGTTTTTTGATCTGATTTAACATGGCAATCATGGGAGCAATGCCGGCAGCACTTGAGATTAAAACCACGGGTCGATTAGAGTGATCTAGGGTAAATGAACCCTGAGGACCTTGAGCTTCCAGTTCAGTGCCCACTTGAGCCGACTCATATAAGTTAGCCGCTAAGGGACTTTGATCAGGACTGATACTGATTCGATAGTAGTCTTGACCGGAAGCCTCTGAGAGGGGGCAACAGCCTAAACTGGGTTCTTGCTGTCCAGGTGGAGTATAGCGTATGGGCAGACTTTGACCTGCTTCGTACCCCATTAAGACTTGACCGTCTGTAGGCTGTAGGTAGAATGATCGCATCTGATCGCTTTCAACATCAACTTGGGTAACGGCAAACGTGCGATAATCATTAGCCTGTAACTGGAGGCGGTGAGCGACATCAGACCAACTACCCGTGTGATCTAGGCTAGGAGAATACTCTTCAAATTGAGTCTGTAAGGGTAATCTCTGAGGCAAATACACCACTTCATCAATCCGAATGCGAAAAAGTCGTTCAGCTCCCTCAAAAGCCTGCAGCAACTCCCCCTCCCAAATGATTTCTGCTTGACCAGTTAAGGTGACGATATCACCCGTCTCAAAATTAGGGACTAGCAACCCCACTCCCGGATCTAGGACTAAATTTCCCACCGTGTTGAAGTGCAAATTACCTGCAAAATCAGGAAATAGGAGGGTTTTCTCGTCATCAATGCAGATAAAACCAGGCTTACCACCCCGGTGAGAGACATCTACACCATAAGTTGGATCCAGATCTCCTTTGGAGTAATGACTTGCAATAAATAAAGTGTCAGCTTGCCTCATCACCGATTTCATCACCTCGTTTAAGGCGGCTTGGGGAGTGACAGGTACGGATGACAGGGGTTGTCTAGTTACAAATTGCACCTGTCGCTTTTGAATATATTGAGGACAATTACCAAATGCTTGGGTCACCCTAATTGTGAAGCTGTGGGGAGTGATCTCAGTGACGAGACCATTCATGCGGTTACGTCGACGAGTCCCTAACTCAATCCCTAATAGACCGATATCAGCTCCCACTTGTAGAGTCTGTTGAAGCGGATCTCCAGACAGGGGTTGGGCCGTAATGATCAACGTTTGGGGATCAGGTGAGGTGATGAAGCCCATCGCTCCAGCCACAATTGAGGCCCAAGGTTGGCTGTTTCCATCAACGCTACCCACCACAAGAAAGGGTAACTGACTATAAAACTGTCGATGTTGATCAGGCATAAACTCACGAATCACACGCCGTCCCTGCCGTTCAACACGTTCGCGCACACCCATGCGAGACTGGATTGCTTGCTCACCCTCATGAAAGGGCGACAGGTCCCGGGTCCATCCATCCATTGGTCATCCCCTGCTCCAGATCCAAACAGTTAATCTGACTGTACCGTCCGTTCGGCCTGCTCGTCAAGAGGTTATTAAGCTAACGAGTCAGCACTAGGATTAAAGTATGCTGAACAGATCATGTAGCTCAAGATGATAGCGTTACAACCTCATGAAACTTGGAAAAATCAAAATAACGATGGCCTTCAGCATCAATATGCAGCATGTCGGCAAGCTGGCTATTCCACAAGATCTCTTGGCTAGCATAAGAATGTCGTGCATAAATAGGCTGCGCTACAGTTTCATCAATCCCGGTTAGGGCTACATTTAACATCGCCTTAACTTGAGCTAGCATGGAGCTGGTAAGGCCACAGAGCGGACTCTCTTGATCAATCGGGTGCATAATGGTCCAAGTGAGTGTAAAGCTAGAGGTCCGATGCCGCACTAGTTTCAGATCGTGGAATCGCCTTAAAAACTGCCCTTCAGTACTCACTTCATCCATCATGAGGTAAAGTCTAACTTCAGCTTCAACAATTTGGTTATACCGCTGATTAGCGACTCGTAACATCAAAGTGGGTGTACCGTTGTAGAGTGTTACCACCGCATACTGACTAAAAACAACCCGGGCTGTGGGCTGAGAAAAGCGGGCAAAGGCTAAGCCGGTGATCAAAGCAATACTTAAAATACTGAATAGGGCCTCTAGGGTAACAACAATATCAGCATAGGTAGTAGTTGGATACATAGCCCCATAGCCAATTGAAGCTAGTGTTTGAACACTGAAGAAAAAAGCATCCCCAAATGATCCTGGCTTGGCATTGGCAATGCAGTCTCCTCCAGCCAAATAAGCTAGAGCAAATAAACTGTTAATCAAGCCAAATCCGGCAACAAGTAGCACTAGAAACCAGGGCCATGGTATTGTCAATAGTAAGTGGTAGGGATCTTGCCAGTAGGTGTACCAAGCTCCCAAACCCGCAACTTCAAATCGACCCTTTTCAAAAGTGAGTTTGATCTTAGGGGAGTTTATCCGATGCTTCTGACGAAAACGAGATAACATAACTTAAAAATAATGTGAAATTCATCGTAGTTCTTGAAATCGGCCCGTTGCCCCTGGGATATTCACCAAGCGTTCCCAATGCGCTTCAATCATATCTGCGGCAATTTGAACTCCATCTTCATTGCCCACAATAGTCTGCCAAAATTGGGCATTGTTGCTATAGGTTGGATCAGAGACAGCCTTGGTGATAGCATCCGCTAAAGTTGTCGGAGCTAGTGTAGTCAGTTCAAACAAGCCTGAAGCTAGTTGATGGTGCATCAAGGTTTCACTACAAGTTACTTGACTAGGAATTTGTGGAATTAAAATAGATGGAACCCCTGCACGTAGGACAGAACTGACAACTCCAACCCCACCATGATGGATCACACAGCTGGCACGGGGGAGCAACCAGTCATAAGGAACATCAGCAGCACAAACGATCTCAACTTGATCAGACTTAGCTTTCACTAAAGCCTCAACTTGATCATTGCTACCTACTAATACCCCTCGCTGTTCTGACAATTGCAAAGCCGCTATGAAGGTTTCAACCAGTGGGGACATATTAAAGGAAGCCATTGAGCCTAACGTTAAAACAACAGGAGCGGCCCCATACATAAAGTATCGTAGATCCTCAGGGGGTTCCCAATCTTGGTACAGGGTTTCATCATGCCAAAAGCCAGTAAATTGATAAGTACGGCCCCACTGATTATCTGGATCAATCAGCATTTTATTCAAAGCAACTAGGTTAATGGAATGAACACCTTGGGGGGTGGTATCTGTGGCATGGTCCTTTTGGGTTCTAAGGGCTAGTGTACAACGCTCTAAATCAGCTTTGTGTCCCACTGGGGTAGGGTCATACAACACACTTGCACTTGGAATCCGAAATCCATTACGTGTGATCGATAGGGGCGTATTACTCATGAAATAGTCGGCTTGATAAGCAGCCTTGGCAATCTGAGGGATAGCTTTGTCACGCTGGGTCAACAACCAGTGGTTATGGTAATAGGTTACTCGTTCTGGTTTGGTGGCGATCGACTCAAGCTGACTGATCACACCCATCATTTGCTCTAAACTACTGTCCCCCAGAGAGATCGATTCCAATCCCCACCGACTTACGTGGGTCTCAAAGAAGGGTGAGGTTCCCATGACAATCTCATGCCCTCTTTCCTGCATTACCCTGCCTAGGGTGAGAAAGATTTCCACATCCCCTCTAGGCCCAAGAGCCACCAGTAAACAACGCATAGATCACAACCCCAGTACTGAAACTCAAGAGGCTAAACCAATACCCTACAGTGTAATTGAGGGGGGCACCGTTGATACTTAGGCTTGACATCAATTCGGACAGCCGTTATATTACTAACGCAAACAGTTAAGGCTAGAATAGATTAACTTATAATAGTACTGATTTATAACTGGTGGTCTATGATTGATAACCTGTCACGATTAATGTGTAGCATTTGATTCATCGTAGGTTGATCCGACTCACAGAACAGGTTGATCTACGGCAAGCTAGTTTGCAACCGTGTTTTGATTTAAATCTTTGAAAACACTTTAATTTGAAGATGGCACTTTAGCAGTGAACAGAAAGTAAATGTAAGCCGAATGTGGATGCAGAATCATAGATGCAAGTGCTGATCCCAGAGGGTACTGAATTTAAGTGGTTTGATAGCTAGAACGAACACCTGAAAAACCATGTATATCCAAAAGATATCCACAAGACGGACGTAAGAAACGTTCAGATTTCTCTGTCTAAGCTTTTGATTTTGAGGCCACAACTGTCAGGCTACTTGCAAAAGATCAATACCCTTCTGTGAGGGCCAAGCCCCAATTTTTGTCAGCTAAATCAGGTGCGTTACATTAATTTACTCAGAGCTATTAATTTGAGGGCATAGTCTGTAGATGGTATTAGCTTATTAGTAGCTGGTAATTATGTACAGGCAATAGTTTTACAAAGTGTATCTTATTTATCTAAATTACATCTGACCGTTACAGAAAATGCCATATATAGTTCTGCTAGCAGATTACCAAATTGCTTATTTATGATCATAAAGATGGAGATAAGACCTCAATGGGGAATAGTTTGAGACTAGATCCTGATCAAATAGTCTTGACAAAAACCTCAACTTGAGACCTAAAAAAAATTATGATAAGATCTCATTAAGGCAAAAATTGACTAAAAGCTGAAAGCTTACGAGTCAGAGCAGTATTAATCTGCTTAACAGATGTTGTGAATGTTATATAACATGGAAGCTAAAACCAAGACGGGTCTGTCAGATGCACCTCAATCTAAGATCAGGATTGAGAATCTGTTCAAGATTTTTGGAAGTGATCCTCACTCTGCTCTACACCAGTTTCAGCAAGGTTATTCAAGAGACGCCATCTTTCAAGCAACGGGAAACGTTCTGGCCGTTGCAGATGTTAATATTTCCATCAATCAAGGCGAGCTATTTGTGATTATGGGCCTCTCTGGCTCGGGGAAGTCAACGCTAGTGCGTTGTTTAAACCGTCTGATTCCAGCAACGAGTGGCCATGTTTACATTGATGGAGAAGATGTGCTGCAAGCTGATGAAGATCGACTACGCCAAATCCGGCGAACAAAAATGGCAATGGTCTTTCAAAAGTTTGGTTTATTCCCACACAAATCTGTAGCCGAAAATGTTGAGTATGGTTTGATGGTTCAAGGTATCGATCCAACAACTCGTCGGCAAAAAGCCCTGGAAACCCTTGATATTGTTGGCTTAAAACAATGGGCAAATCGTTTTCCCTCTAACCTGAGTGGGGGTATGCAGCAACGTGTTGGATTAGCAAGAGCCCTCGCTACTGATCCTGATATCTTATTGATGGACGAAGCCTTTAGTGCTTTAGATCCACTGATTCGTCGGGATATGCAAGATGAGCTGATTCGATTACAAGAAACTGTCAACAAAACAATTGTCTTCATCACTCACGATATTCAAGAGGCTCTCAAGATCGGTGATCGGGTAGCTGTCATGCGAGATGGCCAGTTTGTCCAAGTCGGTACCCCCGAAGATATCGTTACCCATCCTGCTAACGATTACATTGCTCGATTTACTGCCGATGTCAATCGGGCTCAGGTGCTTAAATCTGGTTCGATTACTCGGACCACTATCCATGTCATTCTGGGGCGTGATTCGCTCACGGCAGCTCAAGAGCAGATGCAGACCCACGACCTGGATCATCTATACGTTGTTGATCGGCAAGGCTATCCTGTGGGGTTAGTCACACGTAAACGCCTCAACAATGCGCTCAAAGACGGTGCCAGCGATATTCAAGCGGTGATGAATAATGATTTTCCTCAGGTGAGTACCTCGACAAGTTTAGAAGAGATGTTTCATTTCTTAGATAATGATGTTCCCATCGCGGTGGTTGATGTTGAACGACGATTTAAAGGCGTCATTGAACGGTCTGATATTCTCTCCTGCATTGGCCGTATGAGTCATACCGAGGGTCAACCAGCAGTACCTCAGGCTGTAACAGCTATTGCTAGTTAGGGTTTTAGCACCATATAACTTAGCACCATATAACAATGACCTGAGATCAGGAGATGAACTTTCATGTTAGAGACTCTACTCAATCCCTTTGAGGAAACTATTTTACCGGTTGGAGATTGGGTCGAACTGGTGATCCAGTGGACAGTTGACAATTTCAGACCTTTTTTTCAACTAGTCCGAGTACCCATTGATATCACCCTTACGGGGATCGAAAATGGATTTCAATCGATTCCACCGTTAATTTTTATTTTGATTGTGCCGTTATTAATCTGGCAGATTGCAACACCTGCAGTGGCCCTTTACAGTTTTGTGGGGTTGTTAGCTGTAGGGTTGATTGGAGCCTGGCAAGAGGCGATGACCACTCTGGCTTTGGTTGTGACAGCTGTTGGGTTCTGTGCTTTGGTTGGGATCCCTGCTGGAATTTTTAGCGCAACTAATGACCGAGCTGAAACAATCATGCGACCTGTGCTGGATGCTATGCAGACGCTACCTGCTTTCGTCTATTTGGTGCCAGTGGTGATGCTGTTTGGAATTGGTGAGGTTCCAGGTGTGATTGTTACTTTCATCTTTGCTGTTCCCCCTCTGATCCGGTTAACTAACTTAGGCATCCGACAGGTCCAGGAAGATGTGATCGAGGCTGCACTTGCTTTTGGCTCCACTAAGAACCAAGTTCTCTGGGAGGCTCAGATCCCACTAGCCATGCCTACTATACTAGCTGGACTCAACCAATCGATCATGTTGTCTCTATCCATGGTGGTTATCGCTTCGTTGATCGGGGTTGAAGGGCTAGGTCAGATGGTTAATCGAGGGATTGGTCGATTGGATATCGCGCTAGCCTCGACTGGGGGATTGGGAATTGTACTGGTTGCCATCATGCTGGATCGAGTAACCCAAGCTATGGGTAAGGCTCATCGAGTTCCGCTACTGAGGCGGGGTCCCATTGGATTTATCCTGTCAATGTTAGACTCCCGTGATAAAGCATCGGTAACGTCTGAAACTTAACAATGCTGGAACTTTTCAGGCAGTTTACGGTCTAGCTGTTTAATGCTGTAAAACTTTACTCTACATACGATGCTTATGAAACTCAATCGTACGGTTCTTTTGTCACTGACTTCTGTTGCTACCTTGATCACAGTTGGATTGGCTACTGTTCAATCTGAATCTGCAAAAGCTGATGATCTACCAGGTAGCGGGATTAGTGTGACACCAGCTTACGCAACATTAGGTGAACTCTTTCAAACTGAAGTTGTCAATATTGGGATGGAAACTCTAGGCTATGAGGTGGAGGATGGCAGGGAAGTTGAATATGCCACCATCCACGTTGCCGTAGCCAATGGAGATGTTGAGTATTCTCCTGTTCACTGGGAAGCTCTCCACGCCGAATTTTACGAACAAAATGGTGGTGACGAAACCATGACTCGTTTGGGAACATTTATCCCAGATGTGTTGCAGGGCTATCTTATTGATAAAGAGTCTTATGACTCTGGCATTACTAGCCTAGACCAGATTGCTGAAGCTGTGGATCGCTTTGATAGTGACGGTGATGGCAAAGCCAATCTCACGGGTTGTAATCCAGGTTGGGGCTGTGAGCTTGTGATTGAACATCATCTTGAAGCCTATGGCTTGGCTGATAGTGTTGAACATGATCAGGGTAAATATGATGCTTTGATCGCGGATACCATTACTCGTCATGGACAGGGTGAACCAATCTTTTACTACACTTGGACACCCTACTGGGTTAGTGGTCAATTGGTGCCAGGTCAAGATGTTGAATGGATCAGTGTTCCTTATACTGATTTACCTGAAGCTCAAGGAGAGGTATCGGAAGCAGAAACTACAGCTCTTGGCAAAAACCTTGGGTTCAAAACTGATCGGCAACGGATTGTGGCCAACAATGACTTTTTAGCAGAAAATCCAGCAGCTCAACAGTTCTTTGAACAAGTGACTATCCCGATTAATGATGTTTCGGCTCAAAACTTGTTGATGCAGGAAGGCCAAGATTCCCCTGAAGACATTCGAGGTCATGCTGAAGACTGGGTAGCCGCTAACCAAGAACTTTTCGACAGTTGGATTGAAGCTGCTAAAGACGCTGGAAATTAACATCTGTGCATCAGACAACCTGGTGCTAAACCTAATCAGCTGATCAGATAGTGGTAGTGGATAATGAGATGGATGTGTCCCTACCACTTTTTAAACTAACTGCTTTAAGCACTAAGCTTGACAACATTGAAATAATGGCCAGGTGCTAACTCTTAATCCTCATCAACTTCAAGTTCAAGCAGATGGGCATAGGGTTCAACCAACACTGGATCATAGAAAGCAATGGCTTTAAGCTTGTGCCAATCTTCTAGACAGCCAAAAAGGGTGTCATATCGATTGCTTTCTAGGCGTTCAGCTAAGACCGCAACATCATTGGCCGTTAATTGGGTGAGATCAGTGGATAATTCAGGCATAGTGTCTAGCCTCATGTGCTAACACAACAACTCTATCGTCTATCTTAGATCGCTTCGACAGGTCATACTAGTCTTATTTAAAAAGTGCAAAGCGGCATGGATAGCTCAAAGGTTACACAACCTGCTCAACCCGTTCGATCCCTATGGCGAGATGCCTGGCAACGATTTCAACGTGATCGGCTAGCGGTGATAGCTGTGATGACCTTAATCTTGATGACTTTAGCTTGTCTGCTAGGTCCCTTAGTGTATTCCGCTTCACCCAGCCAGGTTGATTACACTCAGAGTCAACTTTCCCCTAGTTGGGATCATCCATTTGGCACCAATGATCGGGGTCAAGATCTGCTAGCTCGGGTGCTGTCGGGAGGCCGAATTTCATTAGCAGTGGGGCTTACCTCTATGATCATTTCAATCAGCTTAGGTACAACACTGGGGGCCATCGCTGGGTTCTATGGAGGCTGGATTGATGGGGGGCTGATGCGATTAACAGATCTATTTCTGGCGCTACCGCAGCTGCCTCTATTATTACTGATCATTTTTTTATTTCGAGAACCCGTGCGAACTTTAGCAGGAGCAGAATTGGGCACCTTTATCCTGATCGTGGGTGTGATTGGGAGTTTAACTTGGATGCCCGTAGCTCGATTAGTCCGTGCTGGGTGTCTGAGTGTACGAGAAACAGATTATGTTTTGGCGGCTCGGGCTCTAGGTGCCTCCAATCTACGACTCATCTGGATTCATATCATCCCTAATGTTATTAGCCCAATTATTGTGGCGGCCACCCTGTCAGTTGGAACAGCTATCATCACAGAGTCAACCTTGAGTTTTCTGGGGTTAGGATTTTCTCCTGATATTCCAACTTGGGGCCGATTACTTTATGAATCTAGAAACTACCTTGAATTTGCTGCTCAGATGGCTCTATTTCCTGGACTAGCTATTTTTTTGACCGTACTGAGTATTAATCTTATAGGTGATGGCTTAAGGGATGCCCTAGATCCAAGAAGCAGGCGGTAGCTTGACCTTAGATTTATCCAAAAATAAGATTTATCCAAAAATAAGATCTATCAAACCAATTATTGATCAAAAAAACTGTCTATCCAATCAGAATGGGCTCTTCTGGGTAAGTCACTAACTGTCGAGAATATTGTTGGGCTAACGCTAGGACGATCGTTAAAGCGCCTAAACGCCCCCAAAACATGACTAGGATGATGACAAGTTGGCCAAACAGATTGAGTTGTCCTGTAAAGTCAAGGGATAAGCCACAGGTTGCAAAAGCTGAGATCACTTCAAACAGAACGGGATCAAGATCAGCACTTGCATGACTTAGTAAAATCATCCAAGCCGCTAAAATGACAACCAGCAAAGATACCGTCAGGACGGCAGAGGCCTTGCGCACCATATCAGGAGCGAGACTACGACCTCCAATATTGACAGCTTTTACCCCACGAGCGTACCCCCACAGCGTTAGCATTAACACAGCAAAAGTTCCTGTCGTCATCCCGCCTCCCATCGAAGCTGGTGCAGCACCAATAAACATGAGTCCCATCATCATTAATTGACTGGGTGGGGCAAGAGAGGACATGGGCACCGCCGCAAATCCAGCCGTACGAGCTGAGACTGAATGAAAAAAAGTCAGCAATAACCGGCGAGGCCACGGATCTTGACTGAGTGGAAAGGTACCGAGAGACTCCCCTAAAAACATCCCTAATCCGCCCATACACACAAGCCCGACTATGGTCACTAGAGTGACTCGTGTGTGTAACGATGGTCGTTCTTGAGAAAACACAATCATAATCAGGTTTGAGATCACAGGAATCCCCAAACCCCCTAGGAAAATAAGTGTGGCTAAAATGAGCAGGCTAGCGTTATCGTTAGGAATACCCGAATAGCCAGGCAGGCCAGAGAACAAATCAAATCCAGCATTACAAAAAGCAGACACGGAGTGAAACATGGCATAAAAGAAGGCCCGCGTATCTCCTAACTCTTGTCTCCAATGAATCCATAAGAGTAGTGCTCCCATCATTTCCATACCCACTACAGTGAGCAAAACCCGTTGTGTGAGTCGTAAAATTGCCTCTGGCATCAATAATCCGAGTGAATTACACAACGCTTGCCGATCTAAGAGTGAAACGCGTCGCCCAATTAAGCGAAAGATCACAACGGCCAAGACCATAAAGCCCACACCACCGATCTGGATCATAATGAGCAGGACAACCTGACCCATAATCGATAGATCTTGAACCGGTGTAATGATCGACAGGCCCGTCACACTTAGAGCTGAGGTAGCGGTAAACAAAGCCTCAATTAAACTCAAGCGATCGGGCTGCCCAATGCCAGGTAGGAGTAAAACCAGAGTACCAGACAGTACCAACAAAGCGAGACCTAATATCAATCGTAAAGGTGTTGGTAAGGGGCGGCGGCGGATTGAATCAGACCTGACAGAGGGTCTATCCGTGGGACGTCGATTGAGGATTCTACGAAACGTGGATAGCTTCATTACAGCTCATGTAATCGGGCAATGTTGGTATTGGATCCCAAAACCACCAGTAAGTCGTGATCCATTAAGGTGTAGTCCGCAGGTGGAGCCACAACTAGTTGTTGACTTCGTTTGACCACCAAAACGGTAATCCCAAACCGGCGCCGCAGATCGGTTTCGGCTAAGGTATGGCCCATCAGAGACTCAGGGACTTGAAGTTCAGTAATGCTGTAGCCGGGTTCTAATTCCAATTGATCCAGGATCCCAGGTGATGTCATTAATCGGGCTAGGCGCCGCCCCGCTTCTTGTTCGGGTAGAACAACTCGATCAGCACCCACTTTAAGCAGGATGGTTTTCTGCCGCTCGGTAGACGCTTTGCAGACCACGTTACGAGCTCCTAAGCTTTTCAGAGCTACTGTTGTCATCAAATTACTTTCAAAGTCACTGCCAATAGCCACAATGACAGTATCAAAAGATAGGATATCAACGGCTTTGAGGGCATCCTCATCCGTGGCATCCATAGATACAACTTGAGTCAGTTGTTCGGATAGCTTTTGGACAATATCCTGACTGCGATCAATACCTAGCACATGGAAGCCTCGGCTCATAAGCGTTGTAGCGAGGCTAGATCCAAATCGACCTAATCCAATCACGGCAAACTCGTGATCAGTACGCTGACGTGCCATGCGAGTTCAATCTCCTATGAGTAGCTTGAGACTGACTAGCTAGGCAGATTCTGGCTTAGGCAGAGAGTTAGGATGTAAGATCAGCTCATGAGTAGACCGCCGTTCAACCATCTCAGCTGTGATCAAACAATGTTGAATATCTTGCCGAGACGGTACCTCGTACATGACCTCTAGCATAAGTTCTTCAACAATAGCCCGTAAGGCCCGTGCACCTGTTTTACGCTTGTAGGCTTCTCTAGCAATCGCTTTAATAGCATCAGATTCAAATTCAAGTTCAACATCATCCATCTTAAGGTACTTCTTGTACTGCTTAAGGATTGCATTTTTAGGTTGGGTCAAGATCGACTCTAAGGCTTTTTCATCCAGCGGATCTAAAGTTGCAATTACCGGAATTCGGCCCGTAAATTCAGGAATCATGCCATATTTAACCAGATCATCCGGTTCCAGTTGTTTTAAAGCATTCGCTGTCCGTTGCTCTTTGGGCATGATGGTTTCCCCAGTTTGAACAAAGCCCATCGATTTTTTGCCAACGCGTTGTTCGATCACTTTCTCAAGGCCAACAAAGGCTCCCCCACAAATAAACAGGATATTGGAGGTGTCAATTTGAATGCAGTCTTGATAAGGGTGCTTCCGTCCGCCTTGAGGGGGAACATTAGCCACTGTGCCTTCCAACATCTTCAGCAGTGCTTGTTGAACACCCTCACCAGACACATCTCGAGTAATGGAGGGATTTTCACTCTTACGAGCTACTTTATCAATTTCATCAATATAAATAATGCCACGTTGAGCTTCTTCAACATCTAGATCGGCCACTTGCAGCAGACGCAATAGGATATTCTCAACGTCCTCACCCACATAGCCCGCTTCGGTGAGAGTTGTGGCATCGGCAACTGCAAAAGGCACATCCAGCATCTTCGCTAGCGTCTCAGCCAATAAGGTTTTTCCAGATCCAGTGGGGCCAATAATCAAAATGTTAGACTTTTGGATCTCAGTTTCATCATCCCCTTCAGTTGGAGCAATGGTAATCGCATTGAGACGCTTGTAGTGATTGTAAACAGCGACCGATAACACTTTCTTCGCTTGCTCTTGACCAATTACATATTGATCGAGATAGCGCATGATCTCCCGTGGCTTGGGCAACTGGGTCAGGGCGGGTAAGCTCTTCGTCGATGATTTCTTGGTTGCTACCTCTTTTTTAGGTGAGGCTGGTGGGCTGGATTGGTGGTGTGACTGGCCATCATAGAGTTCTTCATCCAGGATCTCGTTACATAGATCCACACACTCATCGCAGATATAAACACCTGGACCTGCAATCAGTTTTCGCACCTGCTCTTGCGACTTCCCGCAAAATGAGCACTTCAAATGCGAGTCATACTTAGCCATGAGATCCTTTCTCCAGCACTCTTACAACAATAAGCTTGAACCAGCAACTAGCGTCAGTGTAGGGCCCAAGTATCTAGTTTACTGTCTAGACCCCAGCCAAGACTACTGCAACGACCCTAACACTGCTGCTTTAGTCACATCTTTTCAGGCCTATCGGTTTTCAGCCCATCCTTTGTGTCCAAAAGCTTTGTGTCCAAAATGGTAGCCGGAGTAGAGCTGGACTCAGCTGATCATTTGGGTCTGCTCTAATGCTAGCAGTCAATCTTTAAAATGATCCTATAGATGTTCTTATATGCTAGAGTACTGAACCCATTCAGAACAACCACAAGGTCTAAACCAAGGCTAAGGATCTCAACCAATGGCTGATCCCCTCATTGTTGATTTTTTCCGTCATGGTATTGCTGAAGATCCCCAGCCCGGTCAAGATGATACTCTCCGGCAGCTGACTGACAAAGGTATAGCCCGCACTCAGCAAGTAGCCAAGCAGTTAAAAGCATTAGGGTGGGGCTGGGATCGAGTACTGACGAGTCCCTTGAAGCGCTCTCAGCAAACGGCAGCTATCTTACTCAAAGAAACATTAACTACCCGAGTGGAAGAATTTATTCCTCTGGCCCCAGGTGGATCCTTTACTGAGTTTATGGCCTGGCATCAAGCCCATCCTGAACTCAAAACATTAGCTGTGGTAGGTCACCAACCCGATCTAGGCCACTGGGTCTCAACAGCCCTCTGGGGAGAGACTATAAGCCTGATCCCTGATCGGATCCAGCTGAAAAAAGCCGGCGTTGCCCGAGTTGAATTTGCGAGTGGACTGCTGCACCCTCAGCATGGCACCTTATTAATGCTACTCAGGCCCAAGGTGCTCGTGGGTCTTTAACGTCTGGTGGTGAAGCTGCCAAACCTGATGCATAAATTGGTTAAGGGCTTGATGGGCATTGGGTCGAGCTTCAGCATGGGGTAAGAGGGGTAAGAGATCTTCAGCATAAGCAGGTTCAAATTGAGAGGCTGGCCACACTAGATCAGCTGTGATCCGCAAATCCAGAACTGGGTCGGGATCAAGATTGAGGGGGGCTAAGAGTAACGGTCGCACCCACAACATCTCCTTGGATCGAGATCCAAAGGTAGGAGCTTGGATCAGCTCAACATATAGAATCTGTTCCTGACTTCTCAGGGATAAAATCGGTCGAGGGTCGGGAGCGGCAGGATGGTTAACAACTTCAACTGGAGAGCTGGACTCAGGATAGGATTCGCACTTGGCAGGTAACTGAGGCAACATAAAAGTTTGTAGTGATGTTAATACATTGAGTTCTAAGTAAGTTCTAAGATTGAGATCTCATCTCTACGAGTGGATGGGAGATAGAGTCAATAGCCAATCTTAAGACAGAGCGATCGGGTCGTTATTGTTCATCCTAATCAGTAGAGTCGACTTATGATCCCAGTGTTGGCAGCCGAATCCATCATTTTGAATGCAGTCACGTGTTTAAGCACAGAGTGGATTGAGTTAACCCGTAGTTGTGGCCGGGTGATCGCGGAATCCATCATCAGTTCTGTTGATGTTCCTGCCCATAACACCTCTAGTATGGATGGCTATGCTGTGAGAGCAGAAGATGTGCAGCAGACGCCAATTGACTTGGAGCTAATTGACACCGTACCAGCTGGCATTTGCCCCCAGATCCCCATTGGCCCTCAGCAAGCTGTGAGACTCTACACCGGATCAATGATGCCATCAGGTACCGATGCGGTGGTGATGCAGGAACATACAGAGAAGCGATCCGACACAACAGTCACAATTTTGGAGTCAGTGGCCTCTGGGTGCTTTGTTCGTCAGCAAGGTGACTTTTGCCGATCTGGAGATGTAGTGATTCCAGTAGGCTTACGTTTGGGTGGAGCTGAGCTGGCTGTATTAGCAGCTATGCAGCGATCAAACCTCTTAGTGTATCGCCAGCCGAGAGTTGCTATTCTGTCTACGGGTAATGAGTTAGTCCGTATTGATCAAACCTTACAACCCGGTCAAATCGTCGATTCTAATCAATATGGCTTGGCAGCTTTAGTAGAACTCGCTGGAGGTATTCCCCTCCGTCAAGGTATTGGTATCGATCAGCCAGAGATTTTGAAGGCCAAGTTACGGCAAGCACTTCTAGATGCTGATGTGGTGATCTCTACCGGTGGCGTGAGTGTAGGAGATTATGACCTAGTGGAAGCCGTGCTGGCTGAGTTGGAGAGCACCCTCATGATCCAACAGGTGGCGATGAAGCCGGGTAAACCTCTGACTTTTGCAACTTGTCAATTAGATGCCTTGCCCAAGTTATTTTTTGGGTTACCTGGCAATCCCGTATCAGCTATGGTAACTTTTTGGCGATTTGTCCAACCTGCTTTAGCTAAGCTCCAAGGTCAACAGTCCCCTTGGGGGCCCCAGTGGGTCGCCGCTGTCACTCAGTCACCTCTAAAGGCTGATGGCAAGCGAGAAACATATTTGTGGGGCCACTTGCACTGGAAAGAGGGCCAACTCTACTTCCAAGCGGTAGGCCAGCACAACTCAGGCAATTTGATCAATCTTGCGGGTTGTAGCGGTTTAGCGGTGGTGCCTATGGGTACTACCCAGATCCCAGCCGATCAAGTTATTCAGGTTTTGGTCATCCCCAGATGAAATTTAAGTTATAAACCGCTATTTCTGATACTAAAGCCGTAGAATTTGCACTAGTTCAAGGGGAACCTGTCTATGTCAGATGAATCTATGCCTGATCAGCAACTGCCAGTACCCGAGCAGTATGAGTTTAACGATGTCCAAAATGCGGTGATTCGCAACCTGTCTCAGAAAATGTTTTTTGCCAGTATCGTCTTCTTAACTACCGGGATCATTGTTGCCATTTTTAAGTTGGCGATCTTAACTACCAATTTCCCAGAATGGCAAGCTAAGCATAGAGTTGATCCAGCGGCGGTTTGGATCGTTGATACACCATTATTTATCTTAGGGTTTGCCCTGCAAAGCATCCTGCCTCTATCGTTTGGATGGTGGTTACGAGATGCAGCAACAGCTTTTCAACAAGTGGTGGCCACACAAGGGCGTGACATTGAATTGCTCATGAAAGCTCTCCGCAATCTTAAGTGGATTTTTGTCTTGCTTTATTGGTTTGTGATTGGATCGCTCTTGAGTTTTCTCCTCATTAACCTACTGGCCCCTTTAGCAGGGGTTGCCCCAGCTTGGAATTTGATTATTGATATCCTAGAGTGATGAGCGGCTCCGAGCCAGATGAGCGCTACAATCTTGCTACGCTCAGTTGTACGAATCCACTTCATAAACAAATCCATCTACCCGTTAATCCATTTACGAGTTAATCTATGGAACTCTTTGAAATCAAACGCCAGTGGGAACAGCTTCAATTACGCCTGGGCAAAGCTCAGGACTATCTTTGACCTACCTAATTTAGAACAACGGATTGCGGTGATGGAACAAGAGGCCTCTGATCCTAGTTTTTGGGATGATGCGGGAGCCGCTCGTCACCAGATGCAACGGTTAACTGATCTGAAAGGTTCTTGGGATCAGGTGCATCAATGGGCGGCTCAGTTGTCAGATACCGAAGCTGCCCTAGAACTATTGCAAGACGATCCCGATCCCAGTCTTCAATTAGAAACTGAACAGATCTTAGCTCGTTTAGATCAGGCCTTAGAACAGTGGGAACTACAACAACTCTTGTCTGGTCCCTACGATGAGAGTGGCGCTATCCTAACGATCACTGCGGGAGCTGGTGGAACAGACGCTCAAGACTGGGCAGAAATGCTGTTGCGGATGTACACTCGTTTTGCTGAAAATCAAGGCTACAAAGTGACGTTATCGGAATACTCGGAAGGCAGTGAAGCTGGGATCAAATCGGCCACCCTGATGATTGAAGGCCGCTATGCCTATGGCTATCTACATGCCGAAAAAGGCAACCATCGCATGGAACGTATCAGTCCCTTTAATGCCAACGGTAAGCGTCAGACTAGTTTTGCTGGCGTGGAGGTAATGCCTGTTGTTCAAGAGTCAACTACATTTGTGATTAAACCTGAAGATCTAGAGTTTGAAACCTCGCGCGCGGGGGGAGCTGGCGGCCAAAATGTTAATAAAGTTGAAACAGCTGTTCGAGTGATCCACAAACCAACCGGGCTTTCTGTTCGGTGTACTGAAGAGCGATCTCAGCTCCAAAATAAAGAACGAGCCGTTCAGATCCTCACCGCTAAATTAATTGAACTAGAAGAAGAAAAACGACAGCAAGAGCTTGCTGAAATCCGAGGAGATATGGTAACCCAAGGCTTTGGAGGCCGGATTCGGACCTATACTTTTGATCCCTATCAGATGATTAAAGATCACCGAACCAATACTGAAACCTACAATGTGAGTGGATTTATGAGTGGTGAGTCTCAAGAAGTTATGACCTTCATTCAAAGCTACCTACGCCAGCACAACCAGAAAACTCTTCAAACAACAGTGGCTTAGTGGTCATTAGATCTTGAAGTGCCTTAAACAGCAAGTTCGAATAGATGAGCTAGTCTACCGATTTGATCCTGGAAACCGCACGGTTCCGGTCGCCACATATTTGATCGTAGTGAGAGCATCCAAAGTGATAGGGCCTCTCGTATGGGTCTTTTGCACGGATGTTCCCAATGAAATGCCGATTTGACTGCCAAACACTGGAATGGCCGATCCTTTCGCGGGGAGGGGAGAACTATTGACATAGATGATAGCAGCATCAATTTCTTGAACAAACCTTTGAATCGATGATTCAGCATTACTTAAAATGGCTTCAGATTGGCCCTGGCCATTCTTGTTAATCCAGGTGATCACATCGGTTAAACTGGTCACCAACTGTAGGCGCAAATGAGGTTGTTCAGCCGAGTCGATCACTTCATTAATCAGGGAAAATTGAGGAAAGCTCTCTTTAACTTTAGAACCCACCTGCAACATAAACCCTCGATGCGTTAAATCGGTAATTAGATCATTGAGATGGGTTTGAGCCCAGTCCTCATGCACCAAGATCCATAAGATATCAGGTTGAATAATAGGAATGGCGTCGGGGACATACTGGCCCAGGCTATTCAACAACACTGTTTGAACATGCTGCCAGGAGGTGGCTTGGTCGATATAAACATGACCATGCCCGAGCCGTGTGATCAACACAGGAGCTGAACAACTTGTGGTAATGGATTCAACCCAGTTCGGTCGGCCACAGGGAATCACCAGATCCAAATAGCGCGACTGTTGCAACAGAGGTGTGCTTTGGGCAGTCTCCAGTAAGGGATCAACATCAGGAATGGGTTGAATCGCACACTCCGGAATGCCACCTGCGTAAGCAGCTTCACTCAGTAATGAGATTAAAGTTTCGTGGGTTTGGCTTAGATCTCCACTGCTCGATAGCACGATGCCATTGCCTGACTTGATCGCCATACTGACAGCACTGATTGCATACTCAGGGTACATTTCATAGACAACGGCTAATAGGCCTAATGGAACTCGATAGCGGCTATACAACGTTCCATCAGGACTACGCCAGTGGCGATCAGGAACCCCAATGGGATCAGGAGCTTTAGCTAAAGCATTGAGATAGTCAGCGGAGCGTTGCAATCGTTCTGGCGTCAACTTCATACAGTCCAGCAGCCAGTCAGAGCTATGGTGGCCGCGGATACGCTCTAGATCAAAGGTATTAGCCTCTAAAATCTGATCTCGTTGTTCAATCAGCTGCTTGGCGATGACTTGAATAGCTTTATCCCGAGTTGCACGAGGCAAGCGAGCCAGTTGTGGAGTCAGCCGGCGAACCTGTCGTAGGGTAGCTCCCAAATCGAAATCACTGACCAAAGCTCTGTTCCTCCTAAAGCTCGGCTACTCGTGAAGGGTTCATTGTAGGCTTAAAGTGATCATAGAGATCTTAAAATGCTCACCAAAACGCTTAATGCTGACTAGCACTCTTAAAGCTCAGCCCATAAACCCATAAGGATCAATCAATCCAGATCGTGCTGGCTTCTAATTAAGTGGATGGTGAGGAGTCAGCCTGATCAGTAGAGTCAGCCTGATCAGTAGAGTCAGGTTGATTGGCATTCATCCCCATGTCATTCTTAGCGGAAAACCGCTCCATAAATCGGAGAAACCGTTCCCATTCTGCGGGTGTTTCCATATCGTAAACGACTTCGATGGCTCTAAATTCACCATTGAGAAATTTAGCCCGAACTTCGCGGCAGGTGATCTCGCCTTCTTCATCAAACATAGTCATGCTTAAGATGTTTTGGGCATCGGTCTTGAGATCTTCAAACCGAAAAATAGCTGAAGATCGATTCCCAGTTTTAGATTTAAGTACACGAACACTGGTGGGAATTTCTTCAGTACCGCGAGTCAGCTCAATACTAGCCATAACTTTAGACAATTTACAGACAATTTTTAGATTGTACAGGGTTTTGCCCAATCTCAGAGATCAACCGAAACCAAACGTGACTCAAGCTCTGGGCCACTTGGATCTCTAAATAGTTGGCAGCCTCCTGCATAGCAGCCTCTACAGATCCAGCAACCGACACTAAATCTAGGGCGATCACGGACTCAGGCACCGGGGAAAGCTTCACAGTACCCGCCAAAATGACTAGAGGTTTATGCGCGGTTGTGGTGGCAGCCAGCACCCCTGACATCACTTTACCCATCAAACTTTGCTCATCTAGACAGCCCTCTCCTGTGATCACAAGATCGGCTTGCCTCACCAGTTGATCAAATTTAGTAGCCTCTAGAATCCAGGCAATTCCTGACTCCAGTGTGGCTCCCAGGCAACCCACTAATCCAGCCCCTGTGCCACCGGCGGCTCCTGCTCCAGGTAACTGAGCGACTTCAACCTTTAGATCTCGGGCCATAATCTCAGCTAACCGAGTTAGAGCGGCATCCAGTTGAACCACTTGTAGGGGGGAGGCTCCCTTTTGCGGCCCAAAGATCGCGGCAGCCCCTTGAGGTCCAATGAGGGGATTGGCTACATCACACAGCACCCGAAAACAGCGATCCTTAAGTAGAGTAGATACTTGAGTGGTATCTATCGAAGCCAGTTGAGTCAGAGCTAGCCCTCCTGGTGGTAATGGACAACCGTGCTGATCTAAAAATCGAAAGCCTAAAGCTGAGGCCAAACCAACACCCCCATCAGTTGTGGCTGATCCGCCTAGACCTATCCAGATCTCTTTAGCTCCAGCTTGACAAGCCGCTAAAATTAACTCACCTGTGCCATACGTTGACGTGCGGGTTGGATCTCTGAAAGCAGGCGGGACTAACGTTAGCCCCGAGGCTTGAGCTAATTCAATGATGGCAATCGATTGGGAGGCTGGTTGGATCAGGCCATAGCTGGCTTCAATGAGTTGCCCTAGTGGATCATGAACTTGAACTAGCTGACGTTGGCCCCCTAGAGCTGTGATCATGGCTTCAACGGTTCCTTCACCTCCATCGGCTAGGGGTGTTAAGAGAATTTGAGCGCTGGGTAGTGATCGTCGAATCCCCCGAGCTATAGCCTGAGCTGCAGCGGTGGCCGTTAAAGATCCTTTAAACGAGTCTGGACAAATTAAAATGGTTGGAGAGTTAGGGATAGTCAATGGAACGCACCTGACCCAACGTACTGCTTTCTATGAGGTAGATGGACTTCAATCTAACTGGCTCGATAAACTTTGGGTGTGAGGCCCGTTAAGTGTCGAAAGTGTTTGGTTAAATGGCTATGGCTGCTAAACCCACACTCTAGAGCAATATCGATAATGGGTTGATCCGTTTGCTTCAGTAACTGCTTGGCCCGCTCGATCCGTTGTTGAATTAAATAGTGGTGGGGAGAAGAGCCAGTAGACTGCTTGAATAACCGGCTGAAATGGAAGTGACTCATATCAAGGAGTTGAGCTAGAGTTTCCAGCTTGAGATTTTGATCTAAGTGGCTATCAATATAGTCCAATACCTGCTGCAATTGACGTGACGGTAATCCTCCTTCATACATAGGCAATCGTGGCTTTAAAGTGGCATGCTGCCGAAGCAGATTAACGGATAAGATGTTAGCCAGTGAGTCAAGATAAAGTTGGCTGCTCGATGGTCCTTGTTGGGCTTCTGCCAAGATCATCAGTGCAATCGGTTCAAGTTGGGGGCTACGAGCCTGAAATGTGGGCATGAGTTGCAAGTGATCACAATCTTGATGAAATGTTTCTTGGGCAACCTGGCGCAAAAACTTGGTCGCCAGTCGAATCTGCAAGCACTGTTCATAACCTTCCCACTGAACCCAAAGCGGTGTGTTTGCAGGTGTGATCAATAGGTCACCTTGACGATACCACCCTTGATAAGTCTTGCCATCTTGGGATTGCAGATAATGTACAGGACGAGATGACAGGGACATAAATAGGGTATGCTCACTTTCAAAATGACAACTTCCTTGGCCAGATGGATTTTGGAGGTGTTCAACTTGAAGAACTTCCCAAGACTGGGTGTTACACACTTCACGGGCTGAAGGATCAGTTTCAAGGTGTAGATTCGAAGGATTTTTCATCAGTAGACTTGGAATGAACCCAATTGACAGCATGATCTTAACAGTAAGGTCAGACCTAGATAGTAGTGATTGAGTCCACTTCTCTACCGATGGATGCTTTTGGTTTGGTTGACAATAGCTGATAACTATTCCACAACGCTCTTGTGTTTGAGCCCAACTATGAGATCCTGCATAAAGGCAATAAATACTTTTAGTTTTGCTGATAGGTATTGTGCCTGAGCATAAACGACAGCAAGCTGAAACTTCTTCTAGTTAGTAAGCCAGCTTCTTATGAGTTAGGGACGAATAATTTCAAACAAACGCTCTCCAAAACGGTTCACAACTTCTAGAGGAGCTGAAAGAGTAGTTTCTCGTAGTTCAAACTGGACACCAGTAGGTAGGGATGTTGGCAAATCATAGGGATCAGCCGCTGCTAAGTTAACCTGATACCCTAAGTCCACTAATGCACCCACAGTGATTCGACTCAGGGGATTATTCCCTTCATCTACAAATCCTGTCATCAACTCACTTGCAAAAGTGGACTCTCGCCAGTGATCTGAACGAGTTCCTGGTGTACCTCGATTTTCCACAGGTACGGTCCCACTTCCCCCTAATGCTTCGTATTGGGCAATTCCTGAGGCTCCGACATACTGAGGACTTAGGCTGATGATCCCTTCTACTAATTCCTTCTCAACCCAAATGGTTCCTAAACCCAACGTATGACCCATTTCATGCAAGATTACCGTTTCCAGCAAGCCAGTCGCTTCCAATTGAGCTACGTCCGCTCGGTCAAATTGTACCCCTCCATAGATGGGAATTAAAGTTTGTTCCCGTAACTGGCAAGGTGCCGCAGATCCTAAAACACCACCTTCGCCATCAATTTCAACTCCACTGACATCAATCCGTAAATCATCTACCACTTGATTGATTGCAGGAGACACATCCAAACAACTCCCAGCAGATAGATTGAGAGGAATATCTGGAACATCTTGTGAAATGATCTGTGACCACCGATTAGCGGCTGATTGGAATAGGGTTTGTTGTTGCGGCGTAAACCCGCTATCTACAAATCTGACCTGGATGTTGTAAGGGAGCTGATTGGCCGTAGGAACAATGGCTGTTGGGTTTGAGTCATCATTGCTCCCACAACTAGATAATGCTATGAGTAGAATAATTAGGCTCATCAAGGCAACTTGACTTAGTTGAACGAACCGTTTTGTCCACAAAGTAAGAATCTCCATTCCGATGGCAACAAAAGCTAATTCAAGTAACTAGATCCTCATTACTCAAGGTCGGTGCGGGAGGCAGAGAACTCGTAGCTACCATTACTGACCGTATCAACAGTGGTGGTGGCTCCTACTCCTCGTGTGGCTGAGGTTGTAGTAGAAAACCCTTGGTTCGTGGAAGGATTGTAGGCCCCATTTCTCCCTATATAGGTTTGGGTTGAGGCATCATAGTAACTAGACTGGCCCCAACGAGATCCACTGTCCGCATGGTAACCCCCACCGGTTGTCGCAGCATTGCCAGTCTCAGGGTTATAACCACTGGCCCGGAAGCGACCCCCAGCATAAGCAGGAGCAGAGAGACATAATGCAGATATTAGAACAGTTACAGATAGAGTGAGAGCTTTTGCAGAAGGCATCATGGTTTTCCTGAATCTCGATGTCTTTATCGTCGCCCAAAGCCCCTGAAATTTAGAGTGAACAGCGTCCCAATCTAGCCCTGAACAAAGTCATGGTTACTCATGTCAGTGATTTAGGCCACAAATTCTGGCGCAGTGCTAAAGACTCTCAACCCATGCTGCCATCACCGGTTCCGATACCTCTCTGACAATATCCGCCAGATCTTTAGGCTCCGAATCACAGGTTCGACAACCACTCGTTGCTATACTAACTCCCAATTACTCTCTCTTTGCTCCCAAGTTAATGGCTTTATCTACCGCTCCTTGTACAGGATTTCACTGTTGTAGAAATGAGGAGTAAGAGAACGGTCTAGAGGGTATCTGGATCAAGGCCCAAGGCTCGAAGTCGCTCCCGGAGTTGATCTCGTTCCTGTTCGGCTTGAGACGCTCGTTGACGTT
>CAYSWV010000026.1:54053-60074 GCA_964434865.1 uncultured bacterium | reverse complement strand
AAAGTTAAGACCACATCATCAAATGTAACGGTAGGAAAATCATTTTGATAGATTAGATTGACCTGGTCTTGAGAGACGACTGAGATGTTAGCTTGAGGCCGATCAAGTAGTGTAATTTGTTCCAGATTAAGCTCTCGAAAAGCATCACCCAAACTTGCCACATAAATGCGTTTTGTAGGGCTACCTCCTGGTTCTGCCACAAATAGCAAGTTGTCGATATTAATCCGTTCTGGTAAAGGTTCTAGATCAGTCACCACTAGCTTGATTAATCCTGCTGGACTAGTTGATGATAGGATCATTGAATTAGGATTTAAGTTGTTATCAATTGGCGGGATATTCAAACTTTCCTGAACAGGAGAATGACACCCCATAATCAAAACAGAGAAAAAGATAACCAAGATAATGGAATATATGGGATTTGTACGCATAGTAGTCAAACATTTAAGCATATACGTGAAAGATCATACAACAAAAACTAAGATTAATCTATTAACTGCTTAGAAATTTGATCATGAGATAGTTAATGAGTCAGAAGTAGAGGATAGGTTCCTAACAACTTTAAGATCTCTGTATTAGCTTGAAAGTCTTGAATTAAACTAGAGGGTAAGGAGGGTTGATGAGGATGTTCAATATCAATAAAAAACACATAGGTGCCTGCTGATATTTTGGTGGGTCGTGACTCAATTCTGGACATATTTAAATTGCGATCGGCCAAGATTTGTAAGGGTTTTAATAAGGCACCCGGAACATTTTCAGGCAGGCTAAAGGCTAACGAGGTATGATCGCCAACTTCAGATAGCTGTGATCCCACCAGCCAAAACCGGGTTGAATTCTCTGGATGGTCGTTAATAGGGCAAGCTTTGATCGGGAGTTGGTACAATTCAGCTGCTCGCTCTGAGGCAATGACGGCCTTGTTGGGATAATCTGGAATTCGCCAAAGTTCATCAGTGGTGGATCGTGAGGTTACTTGTTGAACCTGAGGTAAGTGAGTTTTCAACCATTGGCGACATTGAGCTAGGGCTTGGGGGTGGGAGTAAACCACTTCAATATCTTTTAACTGATGGGCACTACTGATGAGAGTATGTCGTATGGGTAGAATCAAGGCTTGATGGATCTGGAGTTTCTCCAGTTGCCAAAGGGTATCAAGTGTCATCGAGACCCCCCCTTCAACAGAATTCTCAACAGGGACGACACCCCATTCAACTGATCCCTCCGCAACAGCCTCTAGCACATTAGCGATGGTTGGACAAGGAATCAATGAAGTGTCAGGATCCCAGGCTTGGATCTGTTTAAACTTGAGGGCAGCAGCCTCCGCATAAGTTCCTGCTGGTCCCAGATGAGCAATCCCCTGTTCGGGTTGTAATAGGGGTGGTGCTGCCAAAATAGATGTCATGTTGCTTCAACCTTAAGCTTCAATCTTAAGCTTCAACCTAAAGCTTCAATTTTAGGGTGTTTCACTGTGTTCCCGATTAGCGCAATTTTAAGGGACATTCAGGTTCATCACACCGGGGATCTTGAGAAACGGTGTCTAAAGCATGCAACACTTCTTTGCGGAGTGCCACTTGCAAGTCTTGATCGGCTTGGATTGAGTCCAGTGTAAATAAAGATCCCTGAAAACTGGTTGCATAGCGTGGTGCAATATGGTTCAGTGTTAAAGCAGCTACATCTGAGCGAAACTTTTCACACTGACAAAAGCGATCTTGAGTCTCCATCAACAGGATTTCATTAATGATCTCAAAAACAGCACGCTCCATTTGATTTTCTAGTTGAGGATTCAAGGGATTGTTCATAGACTTATCTCAATGGGGTAACCAATATAGTTGTTAGGGAACACAGCTCAGTGCCTTAACTGATAAGGTCATCTCGACCACAAGTATATCCAATTCATTCCCAAAAACCTGTAAATATCTTGTAACGCTTTGGGCTAGTGAGTCAATCAGACTAAGGCTAGAGTGAAGAAGTTCTGATTAGCTCCTTGTTATGACACCATCTGTTGAGACGCCCACACGTGGGTTACCCGTTAGTATCATTACTGGTTTCTTAGGCAGTGGCAAAACCACCTTACTCAACCACATTTTGTCCAATCAGGCTGGTATGCGTACCGCTATTCTGGTCAATGAATTCGGTGAGATCAATATTGATTCCACCTTAATTGTCTCTAGCGATGAAGATATGGTGGAACTTAGTAATGGTTGTATGTGCTGCACAGTACGAGACGATATTGCAACAACGGTAATTGAGTTAATGCAACGACGTGAGCATATTGATTATTTGGTCGTTGAAACTACAGGCTTAGCTGATCCTCTCCCGATTGCTTTAACTTTCTTAGGACCCGAGCTTCGAGACTTAACTCGCCTGGATTCTATCGTTACGTTAGTTGATGCTACTAACTTTGCTCCTGATTTGTTTCAAAGTGAAATTGCTTACAGCCAAATTGCCTATGGCGACGTTATTTTACTCAACAAAACAGATTTAGTGGCAGCCTCCGAAGTTGAGCGCTTAGAGCAACGTATTCGAGATATTAAGGCGGATGCGCGGATTTTGCATACTCAGAAAAGTGCAGTTCCTCTAGAGCTTATTCTTGATACGGCTTTATTTCAACCGAGTACCTTACCCTCAGATCATACTCACGACCATGACCATCATGACCATGACCATCATGACCATGACCATCATGACCATGACCATCATGACCATCACGACCACCATCACGACCACAGTATTGAAGGATTTAGCTCTACCTCTTTTGAGAGTGATCAGCCGTTCAGTTTAGATAAATTTCAAACATTTTTAAATGAATTACCTGAATCCATCTTTAGAGCTAAGGGTCTACTTTGGTTTGATGAAAGTCCAGAACGTCACATTTTTCATTTAAGTGGTCGTCGCTACACGATTGATAGTGATCAATGGCCAAGTACTCCCAAAAATCAAATTGTGTTGATTGGTAAAGATCTGGACCCGAAAAAGCTACGTAAGCAATTAGAAGCCTGCTTACATCAATCTTCAAAAAGTAAAGGGTTGGGCCAACGACCTTAGTACCATGGCTGACTACTAGTTTGTTGTTGCTCTCCACTAAGCATTGGAGGCTAGATTCTAGGTCTCTAAGCTAGCTTAGAATCTAAGTATATTTGAGGTTGCCAATGGGTATGCATTTTCAGCTTTATCCATTGCTCTGGATCCCAAGCTTTTTTGTGTGCTTTGATTGGCTTCTAATGACCAGCACTTATCTAGGAGATCTGACATGAATCGAGAGTCATTTCCTATTCCAGATCCATCATCTGCCACTACCTACCTTGATGAGTCAATTCCGCTAGGGCAGCGGCTACTGCGGGCTGGACTGATTACTCATGCTCAGTTAGCTCAAGCTCTACGAGAACAACGTCAGACCTCTATGCGATTCGGTGAAGTATGCCTTGAGCATCACTGGTTGACCCCACAAGACTTTTACCAGTTCACGTCAGCCTATTCTCTAGGTTTAGGCGAAATCCTAGTGGCACGAGGGTTGATCGGGTTTGACCAACTACGCATTACCCTAGCCCAGCAACAACGCTTTGCCCGCCGAATTGGAGAAGTGTTGATGTGGAAAGGCTGGATCACTAAAGAGCAACTTACAGATGTTCTCCAGGAACAGCGTCATATCAGAAAACGATCATCACTGAATGCCTGGCAGGCTCTGCAGGGGGTCTTCCTAGATCAGCCTCAGTTGCTAGAACCTATTGATGATGATGAATGGGTAGAGGGTACCCCCAATCAGGCCACTCAAAATCGGCCCAAATCTGAAATGAATCTTAAGATTGATCCACAACCCACGGCCTCACTCCCCACCTCGGTGAATAGGGATCTAGAGTCAACTACGTTAGGTATTCCTGCTCATCTTCGATTTTCTGTGGAGCCGCCACAGATTTCAAAAACATTACCATCATCTGAAGGCACCGTTCCCCCTCAATATGAACACAAGATTGCATCGTTAGAACTTCAGCTAGAGTTGCAGCAGAAAGAGTGGGATCGGCAAGCTGATGAAATGAATCAGCAGATCTTGATATTCCAAACTCAGTATCAACAGCGAATTGGTCTTCTGGAAGGAGAATTGCGTCGTAGTCGCCAGAAGTTAGCTGAATTTGGAATTGATGAGAGTGAGCCCTCTCCCTACCAAGCCGAAATTGATGCTCTTAAGGCTAAGTTGAAAGTACAGCAAACTGAACACAGGCAACTACAACAAGCTCTCGCTGATCAGTATCAGGCTCAAATCGATAATTTTGAAACCCAGCTTGAACAACAACGACATCGCCTTACCCAAACTGCAGAGACTAATTCTCACTACCAACAGCACCTAACTCGGTTACAGGCTGATCTGTCAGAGAGCCGCTCTAAACATCAAGCTGAGTTAGAAGCACTAGCTCAAGACTACCTGCAACAGATTGATGTACTTGAAGATCAGTTGGAAGGGTATCAGTCGCTACAGCAAGCGTTTGATCAGTTGCAATCAAAGTATGATCAACTTGTTATTGAACTTACTCAAGCCAAAACCGATGTGGAGTCCTTGCGAGATCAACTCTACTCTTAACATGTCGCCCTTAACAGATTATCTGGGTCGGGTTTACTAGATCAGTAGTAAGTCTGGGTTCAACTCAGAATTTATCTTGAATACCCAGTAATTCTTAAGGGAGTTATCAGGCTATACTCTAAGTTTGCAGATTATGGTAGCCATAGTTCAATTTTGTTGATGGGTTGGTTATAAACGTGACAGTATCTAGGGTTCAGAAAGCTGTGATCCCAGCAGCAGGTCGAGGAACTCGGCTTCGGCCAGCCACAAAGTTGCTTCCTAAAGAGCTACTCCCCATCGGTAACACGCCGATGATCCATCGGGCGGTGATGGAGTTAGTTCGAGGGGGCATTCATCAAATTGCTGTGATCATTAGCCCTGCGAAAGCCTCAGTTTGGGACTACTTTGCTGAGATTACGGAGGGGCTGGATTGTCAGTTAGAGCTTCTGATCCAGGCCGAACCTACTGGGACTGCGAATGCAATTGCTTTGGCCGAACCGTTTTTAGCAGGTGATCCGTTTGTTATATATATGCCAGATGAGGTCTGCTTTTGCCCCACGTCCCCCATTGCTCAACTTTGTGAGGCCTATGAACAGTATCGGCAATCGGTTTTGGCGTTAACCTGGCTAACTCCTGAGTGGGCTGCTTACTTCAAAGGCACCGGTCGGCTTGAAACTGAAGCGCTTGATGATAAAACCTACCGGATCACAAAACTACTAGACAAAAAACCGGATCCTTTCCCTGTATCAGGCTCAGGAACGCTAAAGGGTGTTGGTATTGGGGTTGTTGATGCAACTTTTATTCGATTACTTAACCAACTCCGTCCCTTATCTCAACAAAAACCTGAATTTGACGATATCCTCATTTGGCAGCACTTAACTCAATCAGGACAGCTTCTAGGATCGCTCATTGATGGGATCATTTTTGATGCAGGTCAGCCTCAAGGGTTTGCTGCGGCCAACCGATGGTGGCTGGAGTTTTGTCAGGACACTGATGTTGTGAAACTACTGGACTAGTCCTATGTATTTTTCCTGTCTACTGGTGGAGATAGCTGAGGTTAACCTATGACAGATCCCCATCCAGAACGGATTCGATTCGCTGGTGATTACATCCAGAAGCTCTCACGCCTTTTGCAATTGTTGGGTGAAGAGACTCGGCTCCAAATTGTATTGTGCTTAGCTCAAGGAGAAGCCAATGTCTCTGAGCTATGTGATCTCCTGGATCTTCCCCAAAGTACGGTGAGTCACCATCTAGGGCTTCTCCGATTAGCTGAGCTCGTTTCCACCCGCAGAGAAGGCCGACAGATATACTATAGTATTTGCCAATCTACCTGGCGAACCCTTGCCTCTGGTTTCTTTGATCAATTACCTCCTGAAGCTGGTCGATCTGTGCAACTCGATGCCTATTTGATTACTGAATTGCAGATTCAACGATTTTAGTATCATGCTTGTCCTAAGATCCAGATCAATACTCAGGAG
>CAYSWV010000026.1:0-53953 GCA_964434865.1 uncultured bacterium | reverse complement strand
CAGGAGATCCCACAGTTGAGTCGTATATCTCCTCGTTAGTGCAATCACTTTAGCGATCGTCAATTCTAAGTGAGAACGTTAAAAGGTTGGCTGCTAAAATACCCAAAGAGGTAGCTTCAATACTGTCAGACAGACCAATATCCAGATCTCGTTCAGTGAGGAGTTGCCGACTACGAAGTATGGTTTCTTGTCGCTGAGGATCATCAACCCTAATCTCTCTAGTTTCACTCAGGCTGAGACGGTAATAATGGGGAACATCTCCTCGAGTCGCATCCAGAGCTAAATTGGTTTCATCAGGTTCTAGCAAAAAAGGGGAATCAATAGTCAGCAAAGCAACTTGAATATCTTGATCAACGGCATCTAAATTATCCAATTCTTCTAAATCAATACTGACCTGAATAGTGTCTCGACCGCGGAATTCATCGATGAGATCCAGTGAATTAAAGCCTGAGATAAAGTTATCTTCAACACCCCCAGGCTCTTGTATTGTGGCATCTAAGACAACGTCTTCTCCGGCAGGTTTAATCCGAATCAGATAATCCCAGTTTTCCACAAAGGCAACGTCATCGACACCCAGCGCTATATTCGGATCCGTTAAATTAGCAGTAGGTCCCAAACTCCCATCGCGGCTGATCGCAATAATGTACCAGTAGTCTGGACTGACTGAGAGTCCCAATGTCATCGTCACATCCAAAAACACTCTAGCCCAGGCTGTTGCCGGCATTAGAGCCATTAGCGATCCCAGAAGTAAAATTCTACGCCAGGCAAGTTGAGGCAAGACTGAGTGAGCCATAGTTAGCCATCTGAGGGGTTGTAACATATTGATATCCTTCGCCTAGGGGCCTAATGTCTGGTAGGTCTAATGTCTGGTAGGTCTAATGTCTGGTAGGTCTAATGTCTGGTAGGTCTAATGTCCAGAATGATTAATCAAGCAAGCCTCGTGAATTAACTGAATCTATAGGTGTTGATAAAGAGAAGGATCCACTTTCTTGGGTGATACCCGCAGGACGGCTGGGGAAGGCCACTAAGATACCTTCTAGGCGCAGTAACTCAGAGCGAGGATCATAGGTTAACCGCACTTCAAAATCACGTAAGTCTCGACGGACTTCAATATTGCGGATACCTTCTTGGTTCAAATCAAGCCTTAAGCGCCAGTGATTTTGCCAGGTGGTTCCAAGCGTTGCATCAAGGCCTACGTTGTAACTGGATAATTCTCCATTCTCAGGATCGTAGGTAGCCTGTAGTCGATAATCTAGCCCAGGTTCGTATTGATCTAACCCTGACCGACGGCCACGCACAAAGGTGGTTGAGGTTTTACCTGTAAAGGTCAGATTAATAGGATCAATTTCACCCTCATTGGGATCATAGGCTGTGTTTAACTGGACTCGGTACAAGTTAGGCGTAGTTGTCCAACCAAAGTTGGCATTAATTCGATTCCATCGGTTAGAGGTATAGTTGAAGCCAATATTGGTCAGATCAAAGTTGAAGGAACTGCTGACATCAGCCTCCAGTTGCTCCTGATTTTGACTAGCGATCAGGTCCAGATCTTCTTGGGTGTCATCTGGGAAAGTTAGGGGAATCGGGAGATCACCAGGTAAGTCATCTTGGAAAGCAATGTAGCCTGGAGGAACATTAGGAAGTCTTCCTTTGGGTGTAAAGAAGCGAACATCAGCTCTCAGCTCATGGGTTTCGGCACCTCGTACCGGGTTGTCCTGGAATGGTCGGGTATTATCCCCAAAGAAAGTTCGGAGAAAGCTGACATCAATTGAATTCCAGCGGCTGGGATTAAGTTTGACTTGAGGCCTGAGTTCAACCCTGGATTCTTGATCGTCAGTTGAGTATAAGGTTTGCAGATAATTAACCGATCCAGGAATAACCGTCACCCATTTTGCAGGTTTAAACTGGCCAAAGTTGAGCCTGGAGCTGGCTTCATAGCGATTGAAGAAGTTGAGACCATCGGTGCCGCTTTCACGTTGCTGTTCTTGTGTCATCAGCAAACTAGTCTTGAAAGAAACATCTTGGGAGAGTCGAATCTCTTTAGGATCAAAGCTAAATTCGAAGTTTCTCCGGTTATCCGTATCGCCATTAGAGCTACTTTTGGCCCGGTATCTCACACGATAGTTACCCAACGCTCCTGGCGGGGTTGCAGAGACCCCAATGTCAAAGGACGTATCTGAAAAGTCACGCTCATCTCGAGCTGATAACCGTTGGGTGTATCTTAGGTTCAAGTCAGATTGTAACCATTTCACATCCCCATATCGCTGTTGGTGCGTCACACTGATCGGGAAGGAATAAGATCCACGAGTGGGTGACCCTGTCCGCTCAATTCTCAATGAGGTCGTGGACAAGTCAGCTCTAAAGGATCCATTAAATCGAACATCTGAATTGTCATTGCGGCCACCTTCAGGACGGTACGTGTTGTCAAGGTTGATATTTAAGTCGCCTTGAAATTCGCCGTAGTTGCCCAAAATATTAGCAGCATAGAAATTAAAGGAGTGATCAACTCGAAACCGACTCGACATTCGGTTTTCATCAGCTTCAGTTACCAGATAGAACTGGGCGCGACCGTAGTTTTCAGAATCAGTGATGGGAAGGATATAGTCGTGAACGATCCCTAAGCCAATGCCCTTTTTCTCGATTGCATCAACTCTAATGCCCCCAAAATTGTACTTGTTAAATTGATAAGCCCAGCTGGACTTCACGTAAATCCCTTCAACATCGCTCTGGCCTGGCAAAACCCATTGGTGATCTTTCAAACTAAAGACAAACACTGGGAAGTAAGCTAACTGGGTCCCGCCGTAGAGATCACCTTGGTCATCCTGGCGACCACCCCCGAAAACTCTGGCATCATACACAAATAATCGGTCATCTGGAAAAACTTCAATCCGATCACCTTTAACATAGTGGGTAATGGGAGGCTCAGGGGATGTAGTGGCTGTGGCATTTTCAAAGAAAATCTGATCACCTACTAAAGCCGTAGTCTCATCACTTCTGACAAAGATTCTGGTGCCCTCTTCCTCACCTGGCAAGATCACCAATGAACTTTCAAATTGAGCTGAACGAGTGCGGATATCAAAGTCAAGGTTTTGGCCCCTAATTTGTCGTTCTCCATTGTTAGACCGTCCTCGAGGTTGCACTAACAAGAAGGGACCTTCACTTCGGAGGCGTTTTTCACGTTGGTAGTAGAGTAGGCGATCTCCAGAAATACTGGTACCATCTGAGAGTTTGATCACCGCATTGCCTTCGGCCACACCAATATTGCGGTCAGCATCGTAACTTAGATTATCACCAGTAACATTGAGTTGATCGGGATCAAGCGGGAGTTCGCGTTGGGCCGTTACACTCAATTCCTGTCGTGCTCTTGAGATCGTTGTTTCAGGTGTAGGGGCTATATCAGGGGTTGTTGCAATCGGATCATCTGCGAGAGAGCCACTGGGTTGCAGGAGAACAGGAAACTTCTCCAAAAGCCGGATATCATAGGGATTCTCTGCCACAACCGGCTCCTCAGAAGCAAATTGAGTAACCGTTGGATTAAATAAGGGAAACTTCTCCAATAGTTGGGGGGCTAGGCCGTCAAATGCAGCAGTTTCAGGCGGGATGTAGGGCCGTGTTGTTTCTTCTTTAAGTCCTGATTCTAGAACGCCATCATCAGTTTGGATGGGAGGTTGATCAGCTGTTGATGGTGACTCTACCGCAGCCTCGGAGCCTGGTTGAAGTAATGGAAATTGCTGTAATAGGGATGGAGCATAGTCAGGTGAGAGTAATCCAGGTACGGATTGAGACAGCAAACTATTAGACACAGCTTGGTCTGAATAAGTTCTGACAGGATCTAGTTGAGGTTGAAGCTGTTGATCTTGGGTCGCTAAAATAGCAGGTGCAATTAACTCAAGGACCGAATCTGATTCAATGGGAGCCGAGCCGTTGAGTAAAGTGGCTGCTTCAGTACTTCCCGTTTCTGATTTCAAAGAATCAGCTGTGACAGTCTGACCGCCTGACTCTATCGGATCAGAACCAAGATCAGAAGGTTCAGGGGTAAGACTTGAATTTGAAATAGGTTCAGGTGCTGGTTCGGTTGAATTCACTAAGTCTAAATCTGACGCTAGGATCTCAGAAGACAACGGTTCAGTTGCCTGTGAACTACCAACATTTAATTCGCTAGCTAGCATTACAGAAGATGTGGTTTCGATCGCTGGAGAGTCTGAATCCTGAATTGAGTCAAGGTTATCGGTCTGAGCAATAGCAGCCGCTCCATCTTGCAACAGTTGATCTAGGCGTTGTTGATCCAAGGCTTCAGGGGTCAATGGTGGTGGTTGTGCAATTGGAGAGGTATTGCCTGAGCTTAGACTTTCACTTTGGTTTTCAGAAGCCACTAGAAGTGACTCATCGGCTGTGTCTAAGCGTTGTGGATTAACTTGGAGATCCTGACCAAGGTCTGAGACTAAGATTGGGTCTGGTTTCTTAAAAGTAATTTCAGCAACAGCAGCTGCATCATCGAGTTCGGTTAGATTGGTTTCAAGAACAGGGATGGGTGCCGATTCTAAAGCTTGAGTTTGTTCATAAGCAGCTTGACCATCTGCCAGTAAGCGTTGTAAGCGATCCTGCTCAGTCGTATCTGGAGATAAATCGAGTCCTTGATTAGATAAAGCCACTAAAGGGGGTGGTTCCTGAACAGGCGGGGGCTGGATTTCTGGGCTTGAGGGGGAGGCTTCAACACGTGTTGCTTGGGGTGCAAGATCTTGAAGTAATGCTGAATGATCTGGGTCTAGGGGAAGGGGTTGAGCGCCTGCCGCACCCCCATATAGGAGGATTGCAGCTGTAGATCCGCCATAGCAGACATGGAACCAGATAGAACGAGCAGAAACCATTGCTTGCCTCACCGTAGATATCGCCATAACAACAAGGACCCAATGCCACCAAATGCAATATTCGGTAGCCACGCTGCCAACCAAGGATCTAGTGTGCCGACGCGACCCCAAACCCTGCCTAAGCTTAACAATACATAGTAAATAAACACCAAAACAATAGCTACAGCTACTCCACCATAGCGGCCTGTTTGTCGCACGGCTTGTAACCCTAGGGGTGCCGCAATCATAATGGCAAAGAAGCTAGCAAAAGGAATCACAAACTTAAGATGCCACTCCGTTTCTAAACGGGTCACCTCTTGAGGATTATCGCCCCTTTCTTTGAGGGATTGTATCTTTTGCCAGAGTTCATCTGAAGATTGCTCTTGGGGTACCTTCTCACCTTTGACCAAATTGACCAATTCATTGACAATGTTCAATTCCATGACTCCCACTTGGCCTTCATAGTAGGTATCCCCTTCTGGCTTGTAACGACGTACGGTTGCGTCTCGAAGTTGCCAGGTTTGGCCATCTTGTTGAGCAGATTGAGCTGTGATGACTTGTGGATAGCGCAAAGGTTCCGTCTCAGATTTCCGATCCAGAACAATCACGTCGTACATGGTATTCGTTTGAGGATCAATATCCCCAATGTAAAACCAGAGATCATCATCAACCTTGAACATTTCCCCTGAATCAAACAGCACAGCATCTTGAGTAATAAAAAGATTATGATTAAGAGTTCTTACTTTCTGATTCGTAATCGGGACAATATAATCATTCATTGAAAAAGCAACTAAGCTAACGATCAATCCGATCAAGAGCACAGGTAGAAACAGATTGCGATATGGAACACCGGCTGCCCGCAACGCCGTAATTTCACTGTCAGCTCCCATCTTGCCTAGGGTTAAGAGTGTGGCAAATAGGCCCGCAATAGGAAAAGTAACCACCAAAATAGCAGGTAAATTTAATACGAGAATTTGTAACACGGTGAAGGGCGGTGCCCCTTTTTGGACTAAGAGTTCAGCATATAAAAACAGCTGATTGCCCAAGAGCAAGGTGGTTCCTCCTGCCACACCAATAAAGAAGGGGCGGATCATTTCTTTGAGTAGATAGCGCTCTAGGAAAAAGCCACCTAACAATAGTGAACCCACAAACCTAACCAATTGGTTCCACGGAGAGGATCGGGGTAGGGGAGGGCGTTGAGCTGTCATGGCGCACCGATTATGAACTACTATCGACTCCTAAAGTGACTGAGCATCATCCTAGATTTACTATCTGATCAAGGAACCACTTCATCATTGGAAACTTTAAATTCTAGTCGAGCATTCTCGGAGGCCTCATATTTGTCATTTTCCATATCTAATGTAATAAGTTGAGAGCTGATTTTATCGGCTCCCCGACACATCACATCTAAAGCATTCCGACCTGGCAGCCCTTCAATACTATTAGGAACCGCTCCCTCAATGTCATTTTCCCGATCGCACAATAAGACAGGGGCACTCGTGGTTGCGGATAACTTGAAGATCTGCTGCTCATCTAGGTAAGTTGCGGTATCACCTTCGGCAGCCCGATTGGACTGAACAATAACGACATTATCAAAAAATTGGGCATCATTGGTAGCCTGGTCAATTTCAACGCGATCGGCAAATACTAACGTGGGTCGGGCAATATCTTGTTGAACATCAGGATCCTCAAACTCTTGAGCAAATGCATCACCATCAATTTGTTGGATTTCAACATTACCCACTAAGAATATAGTTTGAGGGGTGATTCTGACTTGGTCAGCTTTAGCTACTCGATCCTCTTGAATCAGTTCCACATTCTCTGAAAATTCTGAGGTCTCAGTTTGGGAGTTATGGATTAGGCGGGCAGCTGTCACTTCTGTCCGTTGCTGTCGAATTTGGCTAGCTAGAGGTTGGCCGGCTTCAGTCGAACTGGTTGACTGGGGGGTTTGAATGAACCTAACCTGATCAGTGAATTCTGATACTTCAGCTTGAGAATCATACACAAGTCGGAGAGATTGAACTTCTATAGTTGATTGAGATTCATCATCAGGCTCTGGCAATTGCGAGAAAGAGACATCATCTTCAAATAAAAAGACTTTATCTTTGTGATTCCCTTCTAACCGGTCTGAGCTTAGGGTTCGACTCGGTTCACGTAGGGTTACCCCCTCCACCAAAATACTCTGAGATTCTCGGCGGCGGTAGGTGCCTCGGGGCGCTTCAATGATGGTATCCCCTTGTTGAAGTTCTAGGCTGCCCTCACCTTGAGCAATTTGATTGTCCCGATCATAATCGAGACGATCCGCTGTAATGGTGACCGGTTGTTCCTCACGAGAGGGACTGTCTTCTGGATTTGTTTGGGGTAAAGACAAATCAGCTAACAATGTTCCCTCAGATCCACCTGCTAATTCCGTTAGGATCACACCTCCTGTTAGGCTACTTAGACCTAAGGTTCGATCAAAGTTCCCCTGAGGAGCTTCAATGTTGACGCCTCTTTCAGCAATGACTAGATTTCCTTCCCCTCTAGCAATTTTGGTGTTGCGGTCATAGGTGAGGTTGTCTGCTGTGATGGTAGTTGAATCAGGATCGGCTTCTGCTTGATCAACAATCCCCGCTGCATAAGCTGCATCAAATAAACCAGCCTGGGGTACCGTTTTAATCTTGGGCTCTGGTAAGGCTACTAGCTTGCCCTCACTAGCAATCATTAAGGCAAATTGAAAATTGAATGACCCGGTTTGCCCTGAGAGCACCATATCATCAGAAGCTAGAGTAAAGGGTGTAGGTACATCCATCAGTTGTTCAGGGGTCACCCATAATTCACTCGTTAGCAATTGGCTACCATCTGGATCTCGAACCTCAACATCCTCCTTCAAGACGAGTTGTTCTGAGTTGGCATCATAACGAGCTTGCCCCGCCTGCCACTCCATTTGGTCTTGGTTCTCAAAGAAAGGATCATCTTCGCTATTTGCAACGTTGCCATAAAACAAGCCATGAGCCCCTTGATCAAAATGCTGCTGGCCATTGAGGAGCCGCACTTCTTCTGACCGTAACCGCCACCGCTCTTGCCCATTTTGACGCCCAATCAGATCAACAGAGCGACTGACCACAGGCGGTTTTTCTTCAGTTTCTACAATCTCAACTTCTTCCACCCGCCAAAATAAAGCCCAGATGACAAGGCCTGCCAAGACAGAACCACCCAGTAGAGCAATGACCAGGTTGGAGTTGAGAACACGCATACTCTAAATCCAGCTGTTTTGGTGAGGATATCAATATAAATGGTCTCTAAGTTGAGGTCTCTAAGTTGAGATCTGCAATCTTAGGGTGGTGATCTAAATAGCTTGGAGAAAACTAGGTAGAGCCAGACACTCTATAGAGGATAGCTTGATCCATCCTAGATGCTGTGATCTGACACACTCTATAAATCCCGACAGCTAGCTTATCTTAGTCTGGGGTAGTCTCAGTACTCTTATCCGCAGACTTACCTGAGCGAGTATCTTAGTCAAACACTGGGATGCTTAAACGCTTAGCTACTTTAAAGGTTGAGATCCTGAAACACTAGGGCATAGATCGGCCAAAAAGCACTGTTCACATAAAGGTTTACGGGCGTCACAAATAGCTCGACCATGATCAATCAGCCGAATTGACCAGTTTTCCCAATCTGGTTGGGGGAGTAATTGCATTAGATCGTGTTCGATGCGGACGGGATCACTATGGTGAGTTAATCCCAAGCGATAACTCAAACGCTTCACGTGAGTATCTACAGTAACACCAGCATTGATCCCGAAGGCATGAGCCAGCACCACATTAGCTGTTTTACGAGCGACACCCGGTAGCTGGAGCAACTCTGACATGGTCTGAGGGACCTGCCCCTCAAAGTCTTGAACAATTTTTTGAGCCGCCCCTTGGATATGTTTGGCTTTATTGCGATAAAACCCAGTCGAGTGGATTAAGGTTTCGATCTCTTCTCGATCGGCTTGGGCAAAAGCATTAGCATCAGGAAAGCGCCGAAACAAGTCAGGTGTGACCTTATTCACACGTTGATCAGTGCATTGAGCCGACAAGATGGTGGCTACTAATAGCTGTAAAGGGGTTTCATATTGCAGGGCACAGGTTGAGTCAGGATAATGCTGTTTTAACCGAGCCAGCACCTCTAAAGCTCGACGCTTAAGCTGACCTGGGCCAGCCATTTAGCCAGCTCCATGGACAATAGCAATCGTATCTTTGAAGATCAACACGACACCTAACCCCAATAGTAAGACCAGTCCCGTTTGCATCACTCGCTCCTCGATCTGGTGAGGTAAGCGCTTACCCCGAATGGCCTCTAGAATTAAGAATGCAATGTGGCCCCCATCTAAGGCTGGTAATGGTAGTAAGTTCAAAATTGCCAGGTTCATACTAATCAGCGCAGCAAAATTAAATAAACTAGTGGAGCTAGATTCAGCTAGATCAGCCCCAATTTTGACAATCCCCACGGGTCCAGATACCTGACTGGCGGTCGATTCAAAGTTCTGGATCAGTTGCTTGAAACTTTGAATATTGAGCATAAAGATCCGCTGGTACTCATGGGAAGCTTCTGTAACAATCTCAGGCAGCCCCCTAGCAGGTCGGTACGCATCACGTTGGTTGGGAGCTAGGGTAACTCCAATGGCTGGAATACCATCAGATTCACGAGGATGGGGAATAACAGTTAGATTCAGGGGCTGAGATTGGCCTAAGCGTTGAACTTGGAGGTCAATCGGCTGGTTGTTGCTATCCCGAATTAGAGTTTGAAAGTCCTCAATAACGGCTTCAACTTCAGCTTGAGTTTCAACTTGTTCAAATGCCTGCTCCTGAGCTTGTAAGATCACGTCCCCCGGTTTAAGACCAGCCGTTTGTGCTGGACTGGTTGGCAGTACCTGTGGAATAAAAATACCTGGTTGGTAAGCACCTTCCATCGGGATACCGATCGTTCCACACATGAGAACTAATACGAAATAGGCAAAGACTAAATTAGCCAGCACACCAGCTCCCATCACAACCAAGCGGTCTAAAACAGGTCGGTTGCGTAATAGATCGGGATCATCAACGGCGTAGGGACAATCGTCATCATCATCAGGGAAGCCTACAAATCCACCCAAAGGTAATAATCGAATGGCATATTCAGTCTCTTCACCCTGAACCTTGTAAAGTGAGGGACCAAATCCCAGAGAAAACCGGTTGACATGAATACCCTGCAACTTGGCAGCTGCAAAGTGACCCGCTTCATGCACCATAATGAGTAAGGCTAAAATCCCAATTGAAGCTAAGACGAACATAGGTGATGCAGTTTTGATCCAAACTAAGGTTGACAGGTAAATTTAAGATACTACTCACCTGCTTTGATCACAAGGTGAGCTGGCATACTGTTAGCGATCCCCAACTAATGAGTTGCTGTTGAGATCGTTAACAGATATCAAAGTAACAGACATCAAAGTCGCTCGAGGCTTTAGAACACTTGTTCAACCTCAAGAATGTCAGGAATCTCCTCTCGGAGCTTACGCTCAATCCCCATCCTTAGGGTCATGGTTGAACTAGGACAAGCGCCACAGGCTCCTTGTAAACGTAGTTTGACTACAGGCCCGTCTAATTCTACAAGTTCAACATTGCCGCCATCAGCCATCAAATAGGGTCGGAGTTGATCTAGAACCTTTTCGACATTGGTATTGGTTAGTTCCATTGTGGGTACCTCGATAGGTGGACAGTGAGTATGTAGGTCAAAACCAAGTTATATTTCTCAGTTTAATGCAAGCTTAGTTAAAGCCAGCTGGCTTCTAGGTATCTCTAGAAGTTGGGTTGGTGCCGGATTAAGTTGAGAAATTCTTCCCGAGTTTTAGAGTCTTCTTGGAAGAGGCCCACCATGGAGCTAGTCACTGTCCAAGATCCTGGTTTTTGGACACCTCGCATCACCATACACATGTGGCTAGCTTCCATCACGACGGCTACACCATGAGGTTCCAACGCTTGCATTAATGCTTCTGCGATTTGGCGAGTTAATCGTTCTTGCACTTGCAAACGGCGGGAATACATATCAACAATACGGGCCACTTTACTTAGCCCCACTACTTTTTGATTAGGAATGTAAGCAACATGGGCTCGGCCCAAAAAAGGCAACATGTGGTGTTCACACATACTGAAAAAGGTAATGTCTCTGAGCAGGACCATTTCATCGTGGCCCTCATCAAAGATCGCGCCATTGATCAAATCTTCAAGAGACTGCTCATAGCCGCTTGTGAGAAACTTAAGCGCCTCAGCAACTCGCTTGGGGGTCTTCACCAAACCCTCACGGGTTGGATCTTCACCAATGCCCTTGATTAAGGTTTCAACAGCAGCCACCATGTCTGGACTGACCCCGTTGCAGCTCTGCTCGTCTAAGGCAATGGATGAGGTAGCCAAACTTGCAAGATTGGGCGATCCCAAGCCATTCTTATCGTTGAGCGAGTAGTTAGGGCCATATTGAGCAATGGTCATGGTCAGATGATTCCTTCACTTTGTAAACGGTGTGAACAGAAAAAACCCAGGGTTGCCCTTAGCAGTAGGGTCCAATCTGTAAAGTTCCTAGTCTATTCGACCAAGCTTTTTGTCAAAACCAGTCAGCTCTAGAGGCGGCCTTAGATTGCCTGTGCTGGGTGTTACTCTACCGCTCTAGCCTTTAACTGGGGGTGGCTTTCAATCATTCAGTTCAACCCTTCAAATTAGTCTCAGAGTCAGGATCTCGAAGACTGATCTGTCTCAAATCTAGAAAAGTTTTGCCTATTAATCATCTCACAAATAACCTTATCCTGATTCCACCTGATCCCCATTCCCCAAAACCTGATTCTAGTGATAACTTTTAAACACACAAATGCTTCAAGGCTAATTCTCTAGAAGCTAGGGTGCCCTGAGAGCAGGTTGGACCTGATTCCCAAGCTCTGTTACTAAGTGTAACATTAGTTGGCCTACTGCATATCGGTGGCTCATTTGTTTTTAGCTCAAAGGTTTGGACTCGAAGTTTGGCTCCAACTTGCTAAAGTAGCAGAAGTTAGAGCTTGTAATTAGTGGATCATCGAGGCCTAATCGGTAAGGATGACTATAATACTGAGATATAGCTGCAGGAGGCAAACGACTCATGGTTCGAAAGGTGATCTATGGTATCTTTGGCCAGCGAGCAGGTAGTGTCATTGTGGGTAGCTGGAATTGGCTCTTTGGCTTGCCTGTTGAACAAGGAGGGGCGTCTGCAGTCAGAGTTGCCGAAGAGTCCTTACGGACCATGGAAGAATCTGTCCAGAAGTTAACCGAAGCTGTGGCGACTCAAGTCGCAGCCTATCAGCGAGCTGAACAGAAGTATCTGCTTAAGGTCAAAGAGTATCAATCTCTTGAAAATAAAGCTAAGCTAGCAGCTCAACAGGGGAATGCCGAGGCCGCTCGATTGGCAATGTCACGAGCGATTGAGGTGGAGAAGGTATTGGGTGCACTGAAGCAAAATGTAGAAATGGCTGAGCAATATGTGACAGTAGCCAAGCAAAAGTTAGCTCACGAAAAAGAAGCACTAGCCGCCCGGCGTAGCGAACTCAGTAATATGAAAGATGTGCAGGAAGTTAATCGTGCTTTAGAGCAGATGACTCGAGTCAATAACAGCTACAACATTGACTCGGCTAAATCCCAATTTGAGGAAGCTAAGAGTGCTGTTGAACGGCGGCAATTGAAAGTTCAGGCTATGGGTGAATTAGCTCAAGATCCGACGGCCCAACTAGAAGCTGACCTCGATCAGATGATGCTAGATGATGAGGTGTCGCGCCGGCTGTCTCAACTGATGGGAGAATCCACTAGCCCTGCTGCACTGCCTGGCTCAGAGTCAGTTGATATCCCTATTCCTGATCTACAATCACTAGAAAAACTGCGATACGAAGAAACTTAGCTAGCTATCAACGGCTTGTGGGAGCTTCAACTACAGGTCTGTGTTTCTTAACCTTGAGCCAATCTTGATTCTGTAGCTCAGAGGGTACGATAAGTCTGAGCTGTTTATTGATGGTTTTTGGACTTGATTATGACGCTTTCTCCCCCTTCTCCAGCCATTAACTCACTGACTCAATCGGAGCTAATTACGTTACTGAGTCAAGGCCAATCGATTCCACTGACCGATCCAGCTCTGCCTCCTCACTTGAGTGCTCCGATTCAATCCGACTTTGTGTCTCCGGAACAGTACTTCAACCGAGAGCTGAGTTGGATCCAATTTAATGCTCGGGTCTTGCGAGAAGCTATGGATGAGCGGACCCCGCTGCTGGAGAAGCTGAAATTCTTAGCGATCTTCTCTAGCAATCTCGATGAATTTTTTATGGTTCGGGTGGCGGTCATTAAGCGTCAAAAAGAGGCCCAGATCAGTATTCTCACACCCGATGGGTTGACCCCCCAACAACAACTCCATGCAATCTATGATCATTTGCATCCCTTAGTTCAAGCACAACATGAATATTTTGAGACAACGATGCGCCCCACTTTGGTTGAGCAGGGTATCCGGATCTTAGACTATCGAGATCTTAACGTGGAGCAGACTGATTTTCTCAAGCACTACTTTGAAGCCCAGATTTTTCCGGTTTTGACACCCCTAGCCATTGATCCAGCCCATCCTTTCCCTTACATTTCAAATCTGAGCTTGAGCTTAGCTGTTGTGGTTCAAGATCCACGGTCTCAAGCGGAACACTTTGCACGAGTTAAGGTACCCGATGTACTGCCCCGGTTTATTCAACTTGAGTCCGACTCCACATTAGACTATGTCCCGTTAGAACAGGTCATTGCTCATAACTTAGAAAGCCTCTTTGTAGGTATGACGATTTTAGAATACTATCCCTTTCGCATTACTCGAGATGCTGATATTGAGATCCAAGAAGATGAAGCTGATGATCTTTTAGCTGCCATTCAAGAAGAACTGCGCAAGCGGCGGTTTGGATCGGTTGTTCGCATGGAAATGGTGAGTCATACTCCTGAGCGCATTCAAAAACGATTACAAGCTGAACTGGATCTACAACCTCAACATGTTTACACACTACCTGGTCTCTTAAACCTAAAAGATTTGTTTGCATTTTTAGCCATTGATAAACCTAGCTTGAAAGATCCTCAGTGGAATTTTGCCACTCATGCACGCTTGCAACCCAGCCTCAGTACCGAGGAGCAACCCGATATTTTCAGTGAAATTCGTTCAGGGGATATCTTATTGCATCATCCCTATGAGTCTTTTTCATCGAGTGTCTTACGATTTTTAGAAGAGGCTTCTAACGATCCCAATGTTTTAACTATCAAGCAAACTTTGTATCGCACTTCAGGTGATTCACCCGTGGTGAAATCCTTGATCCGAGCCGCTGAAAATGGAAAACAAGTAGCCGTTTTAGTTGAACTAAAAGCCCGTTTTGATGAAGAAAATAATATTCTGTGGGCTGAGCGATTAGTCAGTGCTGGTGTCCATGTGGCCTATGGCTTACCGGGTCTCAAAATTCATACTAAGTTGGCCCTCGTGGTCCGGCGTGAGGGGGATGGAGTTCGACGTTATGTTCACATTGGGACCGGAAATTACAATCCCAAAACTGCTAAGTTATACACTGATCTAAGCTTACTCACCTGTGATCCTGAGTTGACAGCTGACATTACAGAATTATTCAATTTACTGACCGGATTTTCTCGACAACGCCAGTTTCGTCAATTGTTAGTGGCCCCCACCACCTTACGAGCCAGCATGCATGAGATGATCCAGCGAGAAATTGACCATCAACGTCAGGGTCGCGGGGGTCGCATGATTGTGAAAGTGAATTCTCTCGTGGATCCTAAAATAATTAGTTTACTCTATGAGGCTGGGCGTGCTGGTGTTGACATTGATCTGATTGTGAGAGGGACCTGCTGTCTGCGTCCTGGACTTCTGGGACTTAGTGAGACTATTCGAGTCTCTAGTATTATTGGTCGGTTGCTAGAACACTCACGGATCTTCTACTTTCAAAATGGCGGCAATGAAGAGTTATACTTTGGCAGTGCCGATTGGATGACCCGAAATCTTGATCGACGTGTCGAAGCTGTGACCCCAGTTCGAGATCCCCGCCTAGTGAAAACTATTCATAAGATTCTAGATATTATGTTAACTGACAATCGTTTGGCTTGGGACTTGCAACCTGATGGATCGTACATTCAAAGACAGCCTCAAGCTGGTGAAGCGGTCAGAAATAGTCAACACCAGCTGGTGGAATTAGCAGAACAAGTGGTAACCTTGGCCTAATGGTGCCTCCATCGTTCTCATTAGAGGTGTCATGAAGCTTTCAATGATTCTGCTGCTGCCAGGCTCTTAACTAAAAAGGCTCTTACTAAAAAAGAGTACCAATCTGTTCAATCTCAAACTGCTGGACTAGATCCGTTGTTTCAGCTGTGTAATTATGTAATTGGCCCTTGATTACAAAAATTTGTTGATCTCGAATGGTACCAGTACTGGGGTAATCATCATCAGATGTATAGGAATCTGTAACCGTCGCCGATTGCCAATCATCTTCACTGCTTAAGCTAAAAATCTCATTAGAAACCGTTTCACCAGCCCGATTCGTGATCACAAGTAGGTTTTGGGACTCAGCTAAAATCAGGCCATCGGTACCAATAAACTGACGTTCAGCTTGAATTTCCCTAAATGCCTCAGGATTATTCAACGGGACTTTAAACAAGACACCCTCACTTTTTTTAGCCATAATCAGATAGCCATCAGGATGGTAGACAATTCCATTCAAATTAAAGCCATTACCCACAAATCGATCTGATTCCAGAAAAATAGAGGGTTCACCTTCGGGGGTTACCTTGTATAAAATCGGCGATAAACTATTGGTCACATAGGCGTTACCTTGATCATCAACAGCAACGTCATTAGCAAAATGGGGACCTGGGCGGAGACGGTCTAACTCAACATAGGTGATCGGTTCTCCGGTTGTCAGATCATAGATCCCAAGTGCGGCAAGCTGATCTAGAGTATCAGGTGTAGTTTGTAAACTAACTCCATAGTCTGAATTGGGTACTAACAACCGATTACGGTCTGGATCAATATGAATTCCGGTTGTCGACACCAATCGCTCATCTTGAATAAATGGTTGCACCTGACCAGTTTCTAAAACTTCATAAACAGTACCCTTTCGAACAGAGCTGAGTAAAAATCGGTTCTGGGTCTGATCAAATTCAAGACCTTCTGGGTAGAGAGCGGGTTCATTAACTAGAATACTCTCTAGATTGGATCCTCCTAACTTAACGCCTTTTATGTCAGCCCTGACAGCAACTAGAGGCACCCAACAGGCTACAACTATGATGCCAATAAACTGTTTCCATGGTTTTAGCATGATCAACCTCATCTCATGTTAACTTTCAAGTAAGCCAACCAGTTTCTGCTGGACTTCAGCCCAGTTTCAGACAGACCTTGATCAATCACCAGATCTTGACCTGAGAAGATCTGAGAAGTAACAGGGTGGCTGTGAATGTTCTTGTTCTTAGTTTAAAGAGAACCCCGGTCTGTTGGCAAAATCAATTTTCTCAGGATCAACATGAAAAAAATTCAGTTAGTCATTATGCGTGATCTACCCCCTTTAAATGCATTGCGAGCCTTTGAAGCTGCGGCCCGACATTTGAGTTTTCAACGAGCTGCTGAGGAATTAGAGGTGACTCCCACAGCCATTAGTCACCACATCAGAAGCCTGGAAGATAACCTAGGCCTAAAACTTTTTATCCGACATAAGCCCCGGCCCTTGGCGCTAACTGAGGCTGGACACCACCTCTACCCGGTTCTACGGGATAACTTTGATCAGTTGGCGAGTACAATTGCCCAGTTGAAACAGCCTCAAGGCTCAACCGAATTAATTGTCACCTCGATTAATGACTTTGCCTCAAAGTGGTTGCTCCCCCGGCTACCCAAGTTTCAGAAAGCTTATCCTGATATTAATCTACGGCTACAAACGTCAGTCGTTGTGGTTGATTTAAAATCACGTATGGTAGACATGGCTATCCGATATGGGCAGGGCCACTACCCTGGACTAGAAGTCAAAAAGCTGTTTTCAGATGTATTTGTGCCGGTTTGTAGTCCGCAGTTACTTCAAGGGGATCCACCTCTACAAACTTTGCAAGATATAGCTCAGCATACCTTACTCCATTGCGAGTGGATGAACTATGACGGTCCTAACCAGCCGAGTTGGCAACGGTGGCTGCAGATGGCTTGTATCACTGCTGTAGACCCGTTTAGAGGCCCTAAATTTACTGGAGAAAGCCTAGCAATCCAAGCTGCCATTAATGGTCAAGGCATTGCATTATGCAGTAGTGTTCATGTGGCTGATGACTTAAGGCGAGGACTACTTGTCCAACCTTTTGATATTGTCCTAGAGGGATTTAGTTTTTCCGCCGTCTATCTCAAAGATCATCCCAAGGCAGCACAAATTTCAAGTTTTGTTCAATGGCTTGAGATGATGTCCAATGAATTCTCGCCAGATTGGGGGGCACAGAAGAGTTGCGAGTATTCTATAGATCTAGTCTATAGATCTAGTCAATGCGCTGAGTTCTAACTCAGGTAGCTAAACTGAGGATACTAGACTTCAAGCAATGGTGTTTTGATATACTAAGCCTAGGTATAGCACTATGAGGGATGAATGGCTGAGCAGGATATTGGATTTACTCTAGATCAAATTCAAGTGGTTTTGGCTATTGCTCACCATGGTAGTTTTCGGAAAGCTGCTGATCATTTATATCTGTCTCAACCCGCTGTGAGTCTCCAGATTCAAAATTTAGAGCGTCAACTGGGTGTTACTTTGTTCAATCGTAAGGGGCGACGGGTCCATCTCACCGAACCGGGAGAAATCTTTATTACCTATGCTGAACAAATTCTCAATCTCTGTGATGAGGCTACAGGGGTACTAGCTGATTTACAGGGACTTAAGAAAGGATCATTAAAGTTGGGAGCTAGCCAAACGGTGGGAACATACATCATGCCTCAGCTTATTGGTCAATTCTCTCGTAAGTACCCTTATATTTCCGTGCGGCTTATGGTTCAGTCAACTCGTAGAACCACAGCTAAGTTGGTAGATGGGGATTTGGATCTGGCCATTGTAGGTGGTGAAATCCCCCCAGAGCTGCACCCGCATTTAAAGATCCTACCCTATGCTCAAGATGAGTTTATTTTGGTGACTTCAGGAACCTATCCAGAAGGCATTTGGTTAAATCAGCCGCCGCCAGCGACTCGATCTCTGAAAAAGTCCGACCTAAAACGGCTGCAATTTATTATGCTGGACTCTAATTCAACCACGCGTCAGACTTTAGATCAGGCATTAGGAGAATCAGGGATTGATCCCTCCATGCTTTCAGTTCAAATTGAATTGAGCTCGATTGAAGCAATTAAAGCCGCTGTCCGAGTCGGGCTAGGGGTCGCGTTTTTATCACAAATTGCAGTAGGCTTAGATCTTGAACAAGAGGTGCTAAAACGTTTGCATGTGAGCCATCTTCAAGTTAAACGCTCGTTGTGGTTGGTTTACAACCCAGACCATTATCAGTCCCGGGCTGCTCAAGTCTTTCGAGAGGGGTTACTCCAGCAGTCTGATTGGTTAGTCCAACGATTACCCTTTTTAGACCCCAGTCCTGCTCCTCAAGTGTCCTGAATGACATACCCTCCTTGTCGATCTAAAGCCAGCAGTAGGGCTTCAGCTTCAATATCCAGTTGTTTCCAGGCTGCCACCATAGCTGCTCCTACAGTTTGCCGATCCTGCTGTTGACAAAACCCTAATAAACTAGGGCCAGCTCCACTAATCACCACACCATAGGCTCCAGCTGCTTGAGCCGCCGCTTGTACAGCCTTAAAGCCAGTAATTAATTCTAAGCGGGCAGGCTGATGTAATCGATCTTGGAGAGCAATTTCTAACCAATCTTGAGCGCCGGTTTCTAGCGCCCGGATGAGTAAACCTAAATGCCCTGCTGTAAAGACAGCATTGGATAAACTTACTGTCTTAGGTAGAACATTACGAGCTGTTTGAGTGGGCAATTTAAAATTAGGGACCACAACCACAAAATGGATAGTCTCATGCCACTCGACTGGGCAAAAGATCCAACGCCCCTGCTGACCTTGTACACATAACTGACAACTACCTTTCATGGCTGGAACTACATTGTCAGGATGGCCTTCTAAGGCAATCGCCAGTTGTAATAGGGTATCTGGCATCAGATTTAACTCACCTAATGCGTTGGCACCCAGTAAGCCCCCGACAATAGCAGTAGCTGAGCTACCTAACCCCCGAGATAAGGGCACATTCAGTTCAATTTCAATTTCGACACCAGGAACTGACTGGCTTACAACTTCAAAAGCTCGACTAAAAGCTCGATAAACTAGATTTTCTCTTCCGACGCTGACATGATCAGTTCCGCGATAACGGACCCTCAACCCTTCCTTAATGACCCGGAAGCGAAAGTGATTGTGCAGATCAAGAGCAGCACCCAGGCAATCAAATCCAGGTCCAAGATTTGCTGTAGTGGCAGGAACGCTAACATGGGTACGATCTTTCACAAGTGCGGATCCTTAGCTGACAACAGAGTGTAGTAGCCACATTAGCGTGATGCCGAGACCTAAACTTAAAGTGACCCAAATTCTTTTAGATTCAAACCAGCCCGAAGACTGATTGGCTTGATAAGAAGGGGATTGAGGTGGTGGGGGTGATTTAGAGAGGGCTGAGCTGGGTGCTAATGACGTTAAATTCCAACTATCCTCGGAAAGTTGACTCAGATCAGGAATCTGTGTGATTAGGGTTTGAGGCCGTTGGAGTCGGGGCGCCTCCCAAATCGAGATCAAGTACTTAGCTTGTTTGGCCGTTTCAACATCAGGATGTCGGGCTAAGGGTCGAGCCTGAACTAAAGCCTCTGAGGTGTTTCCTAACGCTTCTAGAGTGATGGCTTTCCATAGTTTTAAATCAGCTGACTGGGGATAAACGACCAAAGCTTCCTGAATTCGATCTAGAGTTTGCCGATAGGCACCCCGAATAAAGTCAGATTCAATCAATCTCAAATACAACAGGAGAGGTCTGGGAGGACCCACAGGTATAGATGACACCACAGACTCGCAAAGGCAACAGTACTGTTCTATCATGCCTTCAGTCAGACCATTCAACTTTACTCCAGTTCGCTTTGAAAGATGACCTTATTGAGGAGATCTCAGTGATACTGTTAGACCGATTCCCCTTTGAATTATCGGCAGCTGAGCAAAGGACCGCTCTCCTTGACTTGATCTGTACCTTGGCTTACAAAGAGGGATCTTTTACTTTGACATCAGGGCGTCAGAGTGACTACTACATTAATTGCAAGCCTGTGTTATTGCATCCTCAGGGGGCTTATCTGGTGGGGCAACAAATGCTAGCCTTACTACCACCCACCACTCAAGCTGTAGCTGGGTTAACCTTGGGGGCCGATCCAATCGTAACCTCGGTCAGTTTAGCCTCGGTTTACCAAAGACCCCCCACTCACCTCCAGAATTTGCCAGCACTCATTGTTCGCAAACAACCCAAAGGCCATGGTACTCAGGCTTGGCTGGAAGGCTTGACTCTAGATCCACAAACCCGGATCTGGATCCTGGAGGATGTTGTGACAACGGGTGGGTCGGCCTTGCAAGCGGCTGAGCGAGTTCAGGCTGCTGGCTATCAGGTTGAGGGCATTTTGGCCTTAGTTGATCGAGAAGAAGCTCCAGGGCCACCTATGCCGCTACCTTTCCAATCCGTTTTCACCATTACTCAAATTCGGGAGCACTATCGTCAGCACCAGCAGGGCACAGCCTGATTCCACCTCAACTCAACCTACAGTGCCCGAGCGGCTACCACCACACCTGCCACCACCATGCCTGCTGTTTCTAGGACTTCTTGAGCAGCTGCAATGGTTGAGCCGGTCGTGTAAATATCATCGATCAACAGAATGGGATGTACTGTGGTTTGGGCAACTTGAAAAGCATGTTTCAGATTTTGACGCCGCTCTCTAGAGCTTAAGCGATATTGAGGTTGAGTTTGACGGATTCGTTTCAGTAAACCAGGTTGATGGTTTAAACCAGAAGCATGACAAAAAGCTGTTCCCATGAGTTCAGCTTGGTTAAATCCTCGCTCTTGTTGTCGACTGGGATGCACTGGGATGGGTACAACGGTGTAAGTCCTTTTGCGCTTAGCCTTGGCTCTCTCCTGGGCCTGATTTTGGTTCCAGGCTTTTCCCATCCAATCTCCTAAACTGTCAGCCACTTGGGCTTTCTTATCATATTTGAGTCGATGTAAGGCTCGTCGTAGGGATCCCTGGTGAACTCCCCATGCATATAACTTGACATTGTGCTCTAATTCTTCAGTCCACCAAGGATCGTATCGCAGTTTTTGAAGTTTAGAACTACAACTCTGGCAAAAACAACCCATACCCCCGCTAGATGGTTTATCACAGATTGGGCAAGGAAACCTGATCAGCCAATCTAACCAAGCCATCATAACCCCCTTATCAATTTAGTTAATATACTGTCAAGCATTCAGCTGCTTAACCTTAAATTAACGGATTCCTCGTTTGAGGTAGTGATCAGGATCACGATGGGTTGAGGTCACTAGGTATAGTTCTAATCTAATAGCCTAAACTGTGGTAATTTCCTTGTCTTTTTCGGCTAGAAGGTCATCAACCTTTTTAGTATATCGATCGGTCAGCTTTTGGATATCAGCTTGGAGGCCATTGGATTCATCTTCCGAAATCTCAGAGTTCTTCTCTTGTTTCCGAACACTATCAATGCCGTCCCGGCGAATATTGCGGATAGAAACACGACCCTCTTCGGCCAATTTAGCTGCTGATTTTGTCAGCTCTTTACGGCGTTCCTCGGTTAGAGGGGGAATGTTGAGCCGAATCACCTTGCCGTCGTTATTGGGGTTTAAACCTAGATCTGACATTGAAATCGCTCGCTCAATTGAGGCCAATGTTGAGGGATCAAAAGGTTGGATCAAGATGGTGGTTGAGTCTGGTGTTGAGACATTTGCCATGGCTCGGAGACCTGTAAGCACCCCGTAGTACTCCACTTGGATTCGATCCAGTAAGCTGGCACTGGCCCGACCTGTCCGAATAGTATTAAAGTTTCGCTGTGTCGCATCGACAGCTTTCTGCATCAACGTTTCAATTTCGCCTAGATCCACAACAGCCTCTCTGATCGCTACGGAATACTCTCAAGCATGTACATAATGCCCTCCTATTTTACCAGGCCACGACAAATGCTATTGTGATCTTTTTAGGGCTGCTGAGAGACCTCTCACTCAAACAATTGAACGTTGTCCTTCTGGGCTAATCCCAATGATCGTTAACTGGCAATCCAAGACTTTGTAGCCATATTTTTCAGCTACTTTTTGGACAATACCTAAGATTTTGGCGTCTTTGAATTCGATGACTTCATTAGTTTTAACACACACAAGATGATGGTGATGACGAGGCCCTGGTTGATTAATTTCATAGTGCTTGTGACCTTCCTTGAGCTCCAATTCTCTCAGAATCCCTAAACGGGTCATCATTTTGAGAGTTCGGTAAATGGTTGATAGGCTAATAGGGTGGCCCTGTTCGTTGAGGTACTCTTGCAGGTCTTCAGCACTTAAATGTTCGCCTTCAGGTAAATTTTGAAAGGTTTGGAGAATAACCTCGCGTTGAGGTGTACATCGCCATCCTTTAGCATGGAGTTCGGCTCGAAACGAATCTTCGGTATAAACCATAGAAGAACCAGGATTGACTATCAACAAGATCTATTATTGATAATAACCTGTGTTTGTGGCTTCGCTCAACTTATGTTGTAACTAGATTGAGGTCCAACTCTAGATCGTTAATGGATCTATCTTATCAATTCCAAGGGCTTGTCAATTCCAAGGATCTATCTCGATAATATCTAGATTGAATTGGACTTTTAATCTAGATGTTGAATATCTGAAGTTAAGTCGTTAGCTATTACATCAGCTATTACATCTGTCACATTTGGCTTGTGGCAGTAAGCTTATGGCAGTAGATATGGAGTGTCAACTTAACTCTAACGAGCTAGACCGCTGGCTTATTGATTGGCTGCTTGCAGTTGCTCTTTAATTCGCTGCAATTGACTAGCCCAACGTGGATCGGGGCCTGCTGGATTTGAAGCAACCACTTCGCGATTTTGAGATGACTTGCTGCGGTTTCGCTTCTTCTTTTGCCCAGCTGGAGTTGGTTTGGGTGTTGAAGATGGGGATGATTTTTCAACATCTTGGGTCTCTGACTCTTCTCCAGATTCAAGAGTAGTCGAACCAGCACTGGCATTGCCTTTATTCCGGGGCTGAGCTAGCTCAATCTTGAGAGTTGTTTCACCAAACGTTTGACCATTGAATTTTTCAATGTACTGATCTGCCTGCTCTTGAGTGTTGACAGTCAAAAATCCAAAGCCACGACATTTGCCTGTTTTGCGATCTCGGATGATTTTGGTGGAGACGACTTCCCCAGCTGATGTGAAGAGATCTTCCAATCCTTGGCGATCAACCTCTTCAGGTAGATTTCCAATGTAGAGACGAACAGTCATAAGGGGCTCCTGGTTGAAGGTACGAAAGTAAAGAACAAGCAGTAGCAATCAAACTTAGTGAGCAGAATGACTCTCTCAAGCAGTAGTCTCAAGGTCGATGATCTCACAAATCCGCTCAGGGTTTTACCGTCATTAGGGTTTACCGTCGTTTGATCAGTCATTAACTTGATCATAAGGTATGAGGGTATAGATTTAGATGTTTGGGAACCATGCAGTGGAATACCACACCAGACGACAAAATCTAGGTTTACAACTCATTTGAATCCTTAAACATCATCTCATTGAGTCATTACTAAATTGAATCATCAATCAAAGGAGTACACTAGTGGCCCAGTTTTCATATAGCTGATTCGTATGCAATCTGCTACAACTATGAATCTACCCACATTATACTAGGCACATTTGCAGAGTTCTTGTCAACTCTAATGACACACTGCCGTCGACTCAGACTGCCGTCCCTCATCAACCTGAGAACTCCTTGAGGTCTAGTACTTGAATACCTGCTGATCGAGTTATAATTTATAGCTACTTACAGACTCTACAGTCTAGCACATTTTTCGCGTCATTCAACTACTGTGTTGCTGCTAAATTATCTGTCTGCAGTCAGATCTTTGTGGGTAAAACTACGAGCTGTAGGACCTGTATAGTCTTTAACACAATGACCTTGGCCTCGTAGGTGGTATTTGTAGGTTACTAGGCCATCAATGCCCACTGGACCTCGAGGTGGGATTTTCTGGGTACTGATACCAACCTCAGCTCCAAAGCCATACCGATACCCATCTGCAAATCGAGTTGAAGCATTATGGAATACACCAGCTGCATCCACCTGCTCCAAAAAGAGTTGAGCTGTTTGAGAATGCTCGGTCACAATGGCTTCTGTATGCCTAGATCCATAGGTTTGAATATGTTGCAGGGCCTGTTGTAGAGATGGCACTGTTTTAATGGCCAGAATCCGATCGCCATATTCTGTAGACCAATCTGTTTCTATTGCTGGTTGTATCTGGATCCATTGACGGGTCTGCTCACAGCCGCGTAGCTCAACCTGTTCTGTCCTGAGTGCTTCAGAAACCAGAGGCAAAAACTGAGGGGCTATGGCCTCATGGACTAATAGCGTTTCAATAGCATTGCAAGCAGCTGGGTATTGGACTTTGGCATCTACTGTAATCTGAACAGCCATGTCAAGATCAGCCTGAGCATCAACAAAGAGATGACAAATGCCATCAGCATGTCCCAATACTGGGATACGGGTGTTGGATTGAATGTACCTGACGAAAGCTTGCGATCCTCGAGGAATAATCAAATCAACTGACTTCTCAAGATCCAATAAGGCTTGAATTTCTTCACGAGAAGTTAGAAGTTGAACAGCCGCAAGTGGAAAATCGGGAATAGTTGCTAAAGCTTGATGGATCACTTGAACCAATTGATGACAAGAATAGAATGCCTCTGATCCTCCTTTCAACAAGACACTATTGCCAGTTTTGAGAGCTAACGATGCAATTTGAGTTACAGCATCAGGTCTCGATTCAAAAATAACGCCCAAAACCCCTACAGGACAGGTCCGTTTCTCTAAAATGAGGCCCTGATCAAGTTCTCGCACCCAAACAGACTGGCCAATAGGATCAGGTAGGTTAGCAACATCTTCTATACTATCTACCATCGTTTTCAGCTTGTTTGGGTTTAGTCTCAATCGGGCGTAGGCTGATTCTGTTAGCTCACCAGCGGTGACCATAGCAGCTGCTGTATCCAGATCCCGTTGGTTGGCTTCCAAAATAGGGTCTATGCTCTGGCTGATCTCAATTGCTAGGGTCTGTAGGGCTTGTCGTTTGATCTCTGCCGACATTTGAGCTAACTGGGTTGAGGCCAGACGGCTAGAGTGGACTGCCTGGCTTAAGGTAGCACTCAAGTGAGAAGTGACCATTCATTCAATCTCCGCAAACTAGCAACCCTGGACCTTTAAGGTAACCTGCTCTCTTAAGCCAGTTTTTGCTCTCGATAGCTACCTATAAATGTCATCGTGTCATCATTAATGTCATCGTGTCATCATAGAGAGGATATCCAGGGTTTTAACTACACCAGCTTAAGTTGAGAGCAATCTAGAATAGTTTTAAGATTCTCCTCTACAGGGTTCTTTAATGGCCATTCCCTTAACATTTATCAAGGATTTTGATCTTAGACTAAGACCAGACAACATGGGTCTCATTGCTTTATGATGAGTCTACAATTTGACAACATTCGATAATATCCATCATGGGTATCTTTTGCAGCACAAATTTGCAGCACAAAGTTAGCTTTCACAGGATCAAGGCTGTGCCAATGTAATGATGTATGCATAAGTATAGAGAGTTAAGACACTTACTCGATCAGAATTATGTGTTAACACCTTAATAGAACTGTGTTTATTGCGCTTGTGTTGCTTGCTGTGGACTTGGGTTTCATTCTAAGTTAGTAAGGAAACTGATCTGGTTCACGATGTAGCGGTCCGAACTCTACTCACGTCATACCCTCGCAGGAGATCAAACCAATATGAGAAAACGCGGCTTCGTAGTAAGTGCAACAGCAGCTGTGATGACAGCCGTCGCATTAGTTGGGGTTCAGCTCTCAAGTCCGGGGTGGGCAGGGTTCCGCAGTGATCCAAAAGAGGTTGTCGATGAGGTTTGGCAAATAGTCAACCGTGAATATGTGGATTCTGACTTTAATGAGATTGACTGGGAATCTAGGCGGCGCCAACTTTTAGCTAAGAATTATGCCAATGCTGAAGAAGCTTACGAAGCTATTCGCGAAACCTTAGAAGAATTAGATGATCCCTACACTCGCTTTCTAGATCCTGACCAGTTTGCCAGTATGCAAATTGATACATCAGGTGAGTTAACGGGTGTGGGTATTACCTTGGGTATGGACGAAGAAACTGACCGCCTGATTGTTGTTTCACCGATTGAAGGCTCACCCGCTGACCAAGCCGGAATTAAATCTAAAGATGTGATTGTTGGGATTGATGGGCAGTCTACCGAAGGTATGGATACTAATGGGGCCGTTAGCTTAATTCGAGGCAGGCCAGGAACCAAAGTAACGCTGACAATTTTACGAGATGAGTCAGAAACGATTGATTTTGAAATCACACGTGACAAGATTGAGCTAGCTACAGTCAAACATGAACTTCATCAACATGAGAACCGTAATATTGGATACATTCGTTTAACTCAATTTTCAGCCAATGCAGCTGATAAAATGCGAGGAGCCATTCGAGAGCTAGAAAAGCAAAATGTTGATGGCTATGTCTTAGATTTGCGGCAAAATCCCGGTGGATTACTCTACTCCAGTGCTGAGATCGCCAGGATGTGGTTAGACGATGGATCAATTGTTTCGACCGTTAATCGGCAAGGTGAGCAAGATCGAATTACTGCTAATCACCGCGCATTGACGTTGAAGCCGTTAGCTGTCTTGGTGGATGGTGGATCGGCTAGTGCTAGTGAAATTCTCTCAGGGGCTCTTCAGGATAATCATCGCGCTACGATTGTGGGGACTAAAACCTTTGGTAAAGGCCTTGTCCAGTCAGTGCATTCTCTTTCAGATGGTTCTGGGTTAGCAGTGACCATTGCTCATTATCGGACACCCAGTGGGATTGATATCAACTTGAAAGGAATTACTCCTGATATTGAGATTGAATTGAGTGAAGATGATATTGCCCAACTCACCGAAGATCGTGAATCTGTGGCAACCTTAAAAGATCCGCAGTATGCTGCCGCTATTGATGTCCTCATCCCTCAAATTCTGGCTGAACAGTCTGAACAGTCTGTCCAATCGTCTCTGTAAGTCCAGTCAGCCCCGTGGATTTCAAAGTTGAGGGATCGGGGATTGAGATCACTGCTAACCCAGGCTAGTTTATGACTTTAGGTTAGCCTTTGGATGGATGAGTTGTAATGATTAGCTGTGATTCAAGAGCTATGATTTAAGGTTGTCGAGTAAGAAATATTGGCAGAGTTGGAGTGGGATACCTCTTCACCGAGGCACTGCCGAATGGCTTTAAACGCTATGCCAGCTGCAGCCACTTCAGCAACTTTTTTAGATCGACCTTCCCCAAATCCCCAACATTGCCCCTGTGACCAAACCTCCATCTGAAACCAGGGAGGGTGCTCTTGGGATCCCACCAATTGATAATCAGGTAAACATCCCCATACTCGTTGGGTTAATTCTTGCAGGGCCGCCTTAGCATTATGGTGAGTTGGATCTTCAATCACTTGAATCGCTCGGTCTTGCAAAAATGGGTCCAGCCATACTCTCAGATAGGGGATAGCTTGCTCTGACCAGCTTAGATACAAAGCTCCTAACAAAGCTTCAAATGCGTCTGCTAACCGGCGAGTCCGTCCTCCTCTATCATGTTGAGCATTCGGACTCATGGCCAGGGCCGCTTCTAGATCATAGACCTCGGCCAACTCAACTAGATGAGCATCACTAATCAGATCAGACCGAATCGTAGATAGAGATCCCACACTCAAATCAGGGTAGGTTTCATATAAAAAAGCGGTAACGGCCATACGTAAGACAGAGTCGCCAAAGAACTCCAACCGGTCATTATTGAGATTTCGGTCTAACGAGGGATGAGTTAGAGCCAGATCCATCAACTCCCAATTAATTTGAGTTAAATCCTCAAAACCAATTCTTAGTAACAACTCTGTAAGAACTTGATAACGTGTAGGAGGCAACGCCACGATGATAACCAATATTACCAACAATTAATGTATTAGCAGGGTAACAAAAGATGGTTCAGGAAACGATACCTGCTAATTGGAAGAGCTGATCAAGCTCCTTCAGATCAACCACCATATCTTGGTAATCCAAAGCTGGATCTTGGAGTAATCGACATAAATGAGGGCTGCTCATCACTTGCCCTAATAGACTGTAGTGCTCTAACCCTAATTGCTGGCTGATGGCCCAATAGGCAGAGAGAATACTATTAGGAGGGAGTATTTCGATCACTTTGGTGCCAGGGCGACAAAAGATGAGGTTTGTCAAACCAGCGCCGTGGGGAGAAATCACAACATCAGCTACCGCCATTAAGCTAACTTGCTGAGCAATGGGTAGATCCTCAAAGTAAGCAAATTGAAAGCCTAAACGATCTAAATATTGAATCAACTCCACTTCATTCACAACACGACGCCAGCGTGCTTTTTGACGACTAATGTAAAGACGTGAAATAGGTTGATCCAAAGAGTCGGCTGAATAACTAGACCAAAATAGCTCTTGTAAAAAGTGTCCAGCCGGCTGAGTTAACCAGCTAAAATGACCTGCCAGTGAAGGAATAATGAGTGAATCAGCTTGGATGTGAGAACAAGTAACATCTAAAGTATTAATAACCTTGGTGAGAGGAATACCCAGTAGCTCTAACCCTCGGTGTTGATATTCACAATCTTTCAACCCATGAATTAAAAAGTAGTCAATATCCTCAAAATTAATCTGAGTTTTGATTAAGTGGTGCAAGGCAGGTAGTACATCTGTAAACCAGTGAAAATAGTTCACAGCCCCTAGTGGCAGCATGACAACTTTACCAGGAATATAGTGAACTGGAGGTAAGCTTTCAAGAGCCAGGATAGGATGCTGTTCTAATTTGCGATGGGTATAAGATCTTAACGGTCGATCAAGATGTTCGGGTGGAGGTAGCATGAGCGATACATCAGCTAGTAAGTAACGATCAGCGGTGATCGCAGCGCTAGCGTAACTGGCATAGAGTGTTTTATAACTCCCGTAATGAGCCCGACCCTGTCGGAGAGTCACAACAAACGTCTCAGGTGAGCGAAATTGACAGCGTCGTAATCGTGACTGGAGTAGAGGGGATGTGGTTACAGATGGTTCTAAACAGATCCAATGCTCTGGCTCAATCAGCTGATAATGACCGAAATTAGAGATCGAAATCCACTCTTGAGAAGTTTGAAAGCCTGCTACTGGGAAAAGTTCTTCTTGAGCTTCAAGTGAGCGTTTTTGAGCAAACCCTTGCGTAGATGGAGATGGCACGGTAGCTGCGGAGCGATCATCAGCTGCATATCGATCATTAAATGGACTAATGGCAGCATTGGACCAGGTTAAAGGATAAATTGCTGCAATAGGTTGTAACTCTGGTGGATGTGATTGCATCTGAGAGCGGGTTGGCAGAGGATCTAAGGTTGCTTCAGATACCTGTTGCTTGGCTTGTTGGGCTGCTAATTGATAGGAGTCATGGTTTTGCAAGATTTGACTCAAACCACCATAAGTTGCTTGGGAGTGAGGATCTGTCATCAGTCGATCAATCAGCCCCAACACTTTTGAAGGGCCACTCACATACCTGCGGTAAACTTGGAAAAAAGGTGCATTAGCCTCGATCACCTGAGATAAGCTTAAGATAGCCTCATTAAGTTGGCCTAACCGTAGTTGCAAGTCAATCAGTTTGTCATAGACAATAACAGGCTCTGAAGTTAGAGTTAAGACTTTTTCAAAACAATGAATAGCATGCTGTAAGTCATGTTGACAGGCTAGACAGATGCCGAACTCATACCATAGCTGATCCCAGCCACTATGCAGTTTGAGAGCTTGTTGAAATTCTTGGATCGCTTCTGAGATGTAAGCCATTTTACCTAGCATCAGGCCCAGATAGAAATGTGCTTCAGCTGAAGCAGGGGATTGCTCAACAACAGTTCGAAAAATCGCTATACCATCTTCATAGTCTTCAAACTCAACTAGAATCTGGGCTAAAGCTCTCAGGCAATCCCAATCCTTTAAATCAAATTCAAGGCAGTGTTTGTACAGAATTTCAGCGAGCGTAGGATGACCTTGCTGGTGTATCCATTGTGCCTCCTGTTTTAAAAGTCTATGCAATTGTTGAATAGCTAACTCGGCATTGGTTTGGGTTTCTAAGCCCAGATGCCACGTGAGTTGGGCCTGGAAGGACTGGTTTTGCAAGAGTTGGATCAAGCCCAAGTACCAGTAGCCCTGACTATCGGTAGGCTCAGATTCGATATATGACTGCAGCAACCTTGCAGCTTGGTCAAACTGCCAAAGTTGGAGATGATGACGAGCTTGCTGGTAAGCCTGGTCAAATGTTAGAGCCGACATCCTATTAATCCTGTAGACCTGACCTACTCTACTCTACCTAACTTGAGAAACCTTAAGGTTAGCAACGGGTGATCGATCTCACCTGGCCAACGTGATCTCTAACAGACTCAAGCTGTAACCTCAGATCTATAGTTTAAGCAGATTAGCTCGAGAACCGTTCAAGATCCTTCTATCCTGGTGAAGTGAGTTGGCATCCCATGGATACTTATCAGCATATCTTAGTTATTGAAGACAGCCGTGGCCATCGAGCAATTCATTTGGCTGGTACTTCTTATTCCATTGGTCGAGATCCGGTCAATGCGATTCAATTAGACGAACGAGATGTCTCTCGGAAACATGCTCTACTGGTTCGATTTCCTTATGGATCTGATTGTCGATATCAGATTGTTGATGGTAGTGCTGACGGGAAACGAAGCCTGAATGGGATTAAAGTGCAGGGGCAGTGGTGTTATACCCATGTATTGAAAGATGGCGATATCATTCACTTTGGGGCCAGTGCTAAAGCAAACTATTACATCCGGCAACTCCCATTTGAACACTTACAGCGATACACTCAAACCGTTCCCGTTCGAAGCCTTAAGGCTAAACCTGTTAGCTCTTGTCAGACATTACAGCCAGCTTCATCCAGCTCCTGACTCAGTTTGGGTGCGTGCCTGCTTAACCATTGCAATTAACGTATGATGGGCATCTTCAGAGTCCTGTAGGCTGTGATCAAACTGGATCCGAATATCGACAGTCTCTGAGGGTCGTTGCACCTGTAACGTCATCCCATCGTTATCAATGGAGCGCATTTCCGCCTGAATGGTATCAGCCAACTGACCGAACACTTTGGCATAGAGGGCCACAGCATCAGCATGATCATCATTCATATGTTGACAAATGCGATCACTCACAGCGGGTGTAATTAAATCTCCCATCTTCACAGACCTCGTGGCTAGTCAACCATTAACTACGTTAAAGCCTGATTTTAGTCTGCTTGAGGTGATCTGAGAAGTCCTAACGTCTGAAACTTCGGCAGTAAGGTTGATAGCTATAGTACTTAGGCTGATCATCTAGTCGTACATGTAACCAGGCTACACCAGCACCCGCTGTACTCAACCAAATCGGATGATCAGTAAGCCGTTGTTGCAATGCTGAGCTAATAGCTGTCCATAAAGCATGGCATTGAGAATCAGGTGCTTGGCGCACAAACGCTCCTAGATGAGTGTAGGCTGAGTGATCCCCTTGAGGACATGGCACGATCAGATACGCATCTCGACCTAGATTGAAGAATTCTACAACAGCAGCGTTGGATTTGAAGTAGTCCGAGAAGGTAACAGCATCAGGAAACCGATTCAAGGCAGGACTATCCCACAGAACAAACTCAAACGGTTGTTTTACTGTATCTGTCATCACTGGCGGTGTTTCCCAGCGGAAAGCTGTAAAAGGGGTATTGCTTAACAACTGAGTAAAAAACTGACGAAAGCTAGGCTCATGCTGCCAGAATTGCAAAACCTCACAGTAAGACAAAGGCCCAGATTCGGTATAGATAGTAACTTGAATCAGATGAGAGTTTAATGCGTTTTGGCTGCAGTACCAGTTCATTACTATCTCCATTCTCGATTTAATCTTTTGATTGGGTTAATCTTTTGATTGGGTTAATCTTTTGGTTGGGTTAATTTTTTGATTGGGTTGACTCACATCCAATTTAGACTTCAACTTGATAATTCAAGACTAACTACTTATCATCAGCTAGGCCACGGATCCTCACCTCCATGTTCTCTACTGAGTGTAGTCAATTATCCTGAGTTTGCTCACTGATCCCTGCTCTCTTACACTAAAATTATGGGCATTCGAATTTACGGTAACCGCTTACTTCAAACACTCCCAGGTTTAGTTACACGCCCCACTTCATCTCGGGTTCGAACAGCTGTCTTCAATAGTTTACACGATCAAGTTAGTGGCTCTCGCTGGCTGGATTTATGTGCAGGAGCGGGTACTATTGGTGCTGAAGCCCTCTGTCGTGGCGCGAGTCTGGTTGTAGGTATTGAGCAATCCAGGGCAGCTTGCCGAGTTATTCAGGCAAATTGGCGTAAAGTTGCAACATTCGATCAAACCTATCAAGTGATTCAAAGTGAAGCTCGGCGAGCGCTAAAACGTGGCTTAGTCCAGCAGGTCTTTGACTATGTCTATTTAGATCCACCTTATGAGTCTGAGTGGTACGAGCAATGTTTGTTGTTGATGGAGCCATTGGTGCACTCATCAAGTTTGATCATGGCTGAACATCGACGCTCGGAGCCTCTGCAGCCCTTAATTGGGTCGTTAACTCAGTTAGAGTGTCGAGTCTATGGCGAAACTGGGCTTACGTTGTACCAGCTTGTATCTTAATCTTGGTTTTGTTCTGTAACGCTAAGTAGCTTAGTGAACTCACGTCTGTGGATCTATCTGTGGATCTAGAAGAGTACCATCTAAGCAGGCCCCTACTAGGATAATGCCTTCTAGTTGAGTGGTAGGCAATTGAGCACACAATAAGTTAGCACTAGTAAAATTGGTTCCTCTCAAGATGGCCCCGTCAAGGTTGGCTTCTTCTAAATCAGCTTCTGATAGATCAGCCCCGGCCAGATTCGCATTGGTTAGATCAGCTTGCTGAAGGTTGGACTTCGTTAGATTGGCTCCTCGTAAATCAGCTCCTCTCAGATCCATCCCAGCTAGATTAAGTTGGCTTAAAGCCGTTCCAGCTAAAAACGCTCCAGCAAAGCTAGCGTTGCTCAAGGTGGCTTCAGTTAAAGTACATCCTCTTAGATCAGCATTACGACAGTCAGCTTGATCAAGACGGGCACCTGAAAGATCGGCCCCGCGCAAAACAGAACGCAAAATGGCTCCTGTCAAGTCAGCACCAGCCAAATTCGCACCCGATAAATTGGCTTGGTTGAAATCGACATAGCCTAAGTGAGCTCCAGCTAAGTCAGCTCCGGCTAAATCAACACCCACTAACTGTTTGATGTGGCCCAGACGAAGGGCTTCTAAGTCAAACTCTACATGTACATCCATCACATTACCTCACAAATGATCTCAAGGTGTGGGGGCTACGGTGGATGCCGGTTTGGACTCTTGAGACTCTTCTAACCAGATGGCAGGGACGTGACTAGGTCGTTCAGGCATCTGCATCATACCCATTTCTGTCAGTCGGATCACCGTTGAGAGGGTTTCCAGTAACTTAGGATCAAATCGACTGCCTTCGTAGCGATGGCATTCCTCCAGCGCTTCTGCGAGAGATTTTGCTGGTCGATTGCCACGGGGTTGAGTCAAACTTTGAAAATAGGTTACCAGGCCTAGAATTCTAGCTTCTAACAGAATTTGCTCTCCGCGCAATCCATCAGGGTACCCACTGCCATCCCAATGTTCTAGGTGTTGAGCCACAATTTGAGCAACAGGTTGCAACTCAGGGATCGCCATCAATAATTGACTACCAATGGAAGCTTTCTCAGGCCATAAAACCTGGCTTTTTGGATCAACATGCCGGTTGGGGTGGGTAAAGATGTCCATCGGGGCTTGGGCCAACCCGATCCGAAAGAGCAGTCCAGCTAATCGTAAGCGGCGAAGGGGTAAGGTCGGCAAATCTAGTAGTTGCCCTAATGTTTCAGACAACGCCGCAACTTGGAAGGATGCCACCGGATTATCTGGATCTTGGCTGTCTACTCGCTGAGCCATCCGGAGAAAGGCTTGGAGTTTATTGGCATTGAGATTACGACTTAACCGAAGAGCCTGGCTCTCTAACTCCCAAAATTCTCGAGTTTGCCGTTGGAGTGTGACCAGTTGCTGTTGACTGGTTTGGAGGTATTCGACAATTCGAGTGACCACATTCGATAAATCCTGTTGTGGATAGGTCTTGTCGGCTTCAATTTGGTTCATCTCCCCTCGTAAACGAACCGCTAATTCAGGATTGTAAGGAGCCATGCGTTCGATCAAAATAGCTGCTGTTTGAGCTACTTGCTCTCGATCAAACGTCCATAAACCATAAAATTTGCGCTCAATATCTCGGTGGGGGCGTCCATGGGAGGTGTAATCTTCTTCGTGCAGCTCATAGCACAACACCATAGCTGCATACCCTTGGTCCAAAATCACCAAATTCCACTCCTGCACCAAGGGGTCCTCAGGATTCAAATGAACTAGGGAAACATTGTCGAGACCACCTGTACGATGGCTGATAAACCCACTATCGGGTACTGCTGCAATGACCACATGATGAGATCGCTGGGCAATGTCAGTGTAGCGATCAGCTTCTTGGAGGTACCATTTTCCTTCTTGAAACGTGACCAGCAGTAGCGGGTTACCCTGATCAGACTGGAGTACATGATCTTCTAGAGCGTGACAGAGAGCTACTAGGGTGTTTTTCAGATAAACTCCAAAACTAGCTGGCAACTGGCCACTCGCTAGAGCCGATCGCAGCTGGTTGAGCGTTGCGTCTGGATGCATGAAATCAAAAAACTCTTAACACAAAGGATTAAAAAAAAGAAAAGAATAGCTAAACTTATCCTAACCAGAGATGCCCCCTAACGGGGGATGATACTCAACCTCTTTTTCATAATTATTAGGCTAATGAGAGGATTAAGACCCACTATTTTTTCCTCACCACTATTTTTTCCGCAGACGATAAGTAATTCGCCCTTTGGTGAGATCATAGGGAGTGAGTTCAACCTTGACCCGATCCCCCGGTAGGATCTTGATATAGTTACGGCGAATTTTTCCCGAGATATGAGCTAGAACATTAAATCCATTGTCCAGATCCACACGGAACATAGCATTCGGAAGAGATTCCGTCACAACCCCTTCCATCTCAATTGAATCTTGTTTGGACAAGTAACGCCTCCTACTTGAGTTCATCAGATTGAGTTCATCAGATTGATTATGATTCCAGAGTTACCTGAAACCTAACCCTATCTATGGTAACCGGATCTGAAGCCAGACGTCTTAACTATTCACTCCTATTAACCACTTAGTCAACTCATTGCTACTACCTGAATGGATCTGAAACAGAAGTCCAATTCACCCATTCAAGGCTGAGCTATAGCTATATCCATCTGATAGCAAGAGATCTCAAGATTTAACCCCTTTACGGCTAGAGCAGCCAGGTAATAGTCCCTAGGAACCCACTGCTTGAGTGACCATTGAGTGATGTCCTCCTCAGGTTGAATGGCCAGAGGAGATAGGGGGCCTTCAGTTGATACAGCTAATTCAACATACTCAAGACCACTGAGTCCTTTGCCTGTTGCCTTCAAACAAGCTTCTTTGGCTGTCCATAATTGAAGAAAAATCAATTGATGCTGGGCAATAGGCTGCGATTTTAAGAACTGGTACTCCTGATGGCTAAAAAATCGTTCTGCTAATTGCAGCGGGTCGGATAAAGGGCGCAGGTACTCTACATCGACACCAATCTGACGGTTCCAGGTTAATCCGATCAGACTCAATTCATGAGAGTGAGACACATTAAAACTCAATGGGTGGGCTTGATGAGTTGAATTCAGCAACGCTGGCTTTCCGTAAGAGCCATATTGAAACCTGACGCTAGCAGGATCTTGGTTCAAGTATCGTCCCAAGATTTGTCGTAGAGATCCCCGAGCTAAGGTAAATCGTCGCCGATCTCGCTCGAAATAAAAGCGTTGAGATCGATGGTGCTCATCTGGCGATAACAGTTGACTATATCTCTGGGTTACCGCAGCTGACTGTTCCAGATCAACTGACCAAATATGAATCTGATGGTGGTCCAACTGTAAGGACTCAGGAGGCAACATCGTTGGAGTCAGAGTAAGGGTTCCCATGAGTTATTGGGTTGGTTTTACTGGATGAACTAACACAGGATGCGTTAACTAAGGGTTGATTTGAATCGGTGTGATACTGGGCTTAATGGTTTGTTGGCCGTTGCGGCGTAGAGTTACTTCCAGGATCCCACTTGGAATCATAGGCATGTTAGCAGGAATTCGAACTAACCCCTCATAAAGACCGGGGGCCACCTCCTGCATCTCAATCTCAGGCGTTACATTTACGATCCGAAACGTGGCCTGGCCGCCTTGATCACCTCGCATGGTGACTTGTAAGGTATCGTTAGTCCGTAAGATTTGACCAACAGTTGTGTTAGTGGTAATGGATTCGATTTGAGGGGGCCCAGTGTCAGCAACTGTGGTTGGGGGTTGAATTGTGGAGCGCGTTCCGACGGATCCGTCAATCGTAAATAGAAAAAGCTCTAAATGCTGCTGCGTTTGATTGCCCTTAGTAAACAAAACCTTCAAGGGTGGCGTGACGGCTTTATCAGTAGCTTGAACAACATAAGTCCCTTCATAAAAGTTAGGCTTTACCTCGCGCATGGGCTGATTGCTAGCCAAATCACCTAAATCAAATGCCACTAAAGCACCGGACTCTCCCCAGGCATTGATCGTGAGAATATCCCCTTCCTGTAAATTCCGTTGAGGGCTGATTCTAATACCTTTGAAATCTGGATAATCGGTGGAGTTGACAGCTTGTTGTGAAGGTGGAAAGGCAGATTGGGTATGACTAGGGGGTGGGTTAACTCCAGGTTGAGGTGGAGCCGGATTAGGGTTGGTTTGGGGATTAAAGGCTTGTTCAGGGGGTAAAAACACAGGAGGTGATCCGGTGCCATTGTTGGGGAATGTGGTGGGAAGCACAGGTTCAGGAGCTGCATTGCCTAAAGCTAACTGAGGCTGGCGCTGCAGTAGTCGAGTGGTTTCTCCATTCACCAATAGCTGAACGCTGATATCGGGACTGAGCACCACATCTGTTGTTGTAGGTTGGTAAACGGCCCTATAGATCCCGTCTTGAATCTCGCGCATTTGAATACCACGAATGGTGGATCCAATATCAACGGCAGCAATCCCACTGGGTGTACCTTGAATCTCAATCGTTAAGGTCTCTCCAGGTGGAACAACACCAGATTCAGGCTCAATTCTCACCGCATAGATCTGGGGTTTTTCAGCAGAGGAGATAATTTCAGGCTGAGAGGGGATCGTAGAGGTAGGTGGGGGGGTTACACCCACTTGAATAGGAGGCGTTGTTGGGTTTGGCGGTAATAGCTGGGCTACGGGCGGCCTAATCGGATCTAGCCGTTGGGTTGCCACCAAGGTTTGATGCAGTAAGACGACACCCTCACCTCGTCGTAAGATCAAGTTGGGTTGCAATTGAGCTGCATCTGGATAATTGACTAATAAACCGGCTTGGCCAGCCATAGCAATAAAAGGTTGTCCAACCTCAGGCACATCGGAAGCATCGCTATAAAGGCCTAACCACTGATCAACCTCTTCTTGGGTGGGGGGGGGAATCTCTAAGGCTCGAACCAGGATCGCTAAGGCTTCTAGCTTAGTAATGTCACCACTGGGGCGAAACTCATTACTATTGAATAATCTCATAGAGCCTGACTGGACGACAGCCTGAGCTATCCAATAATCTGGAGAATCCACTTCCATATCAGCTATTGGGACTGCTTGACTCCGATCAGGTAGATAGCCAAACAGCTCGGTGATCCACTGAGCCAGTTCAATCCGTGTCAGAGTAGCCGATAACGCCTGTCCAGTTACAACCAGATCAGTCTGACTTTCGATGGATTGAGCGTAAGACTGGCTCCAAGCTAGGGGATCGGCAGCATTATCCTGAGCTAGAGCTGAAGGTGTTGATGGACTCAACCCAATCCCAAAGGTAGAAAGGACAAGTACCAGAGTGGCAGAATAAATTAGACGCATGGCTCAATTAACCCACTGATCCTGGACAATACTTAAGTAGAGAAGCAACTAAGGCCCTGTTAAATAGTCGCTGTTTCACTGAGTTATTCCTTATCCTGTTGATTGTGCTTGATTGTGCTGTAATTGTTGTGTTTCTATTAATGGGTCAGATAATGGGTCAGAAGGTTGACTACCGAAATTGGCCCAACCGAGCACAGCTTAGCGTTCGACCGCAAGGCATTCAAGGGTTAAACTCGTAACCCCCCACAAGCTGTCGCGTACTTCAAAAGTGTGGTGAGGTTAATGTCATAAACCTGTAGTCGATCCCATGGTCCCAGAACAGACTAGTTCGTGTAACACTATGTAACAGTCCATAACGGGAATTAACTTGTGTAACTTGTGCTGTAAAAACGGTGCTTCTATCATAATGTATAAGAAAGTTAAACATTTCCGATGGTATTGGAGGCTTATCGATGTCAGGTAGTACTGGGGAACGCCCATTTGCCGATATTATCACTAGCGTGAGGTACTGGGTGATCCATAGTCTCACGATTCCGATTTTGTTCATTGCTGGCTGGTTATTCGTCAGCACAGGCTTAGCTTATGATGCCTTTGGTACGCCTCGGCCTGATGAGTATTTTACAGTTGATCGCCAGGAGCTACCGATTGTTCTAGACCGTTTCGATCAAGAATTAGAAAGCTTGAATCGATAAGATCAACCCTGAGTTATCACTGGGCCAAGACAACGGCATCAGTGATGACTATGTTCAGCATTTGTTGTTTTGATTAGGTTTTAGTACTGAGCTATGGCAGACACATCTAATACTAACGCTGATGAACCTGTGTTTTATCCTGTCTTCACAGTTCGCTGGTTAGCGATTCACACCCTTGGCGTTCCCACTATTTTCTTTTTGGGAGCCATTGCGGCAATGCAGTTTATTCAACGGTGACAGTTATGGTTGAGCAACCTGAAAAAAATCCGAATACCCAGCCAGTGGAGCTAAACCGAACCTCTTTCTTCTTGGGTATGTTGTTGGTTTTTGTAGTAGGGCTGTTGTTTTCTAGCTACTTCTTAAATTGAGTCAAGGAGGATCTGGTATGAGTCAAGCTCGTATTCCCTTATGGATTGTGGCCGTGGTTGCAGGCCTTGGGGTTGTTACTATTCTGGGCCTATTCTTTTATGGAGCTTATGTGGGTGTAGGCTCCAGCCTTTAAGACGTCTCACAGTCCATCAATGACAGTTTATTAAAACCGCCTGGATCATCGATAGCGATCTAGGCGGTTCACTTTTGTTCACTTAAACTTGTCAACTTAAGCTAGGACACAATCTGACTTAACGGATGCTTCACTAGCGTAGGATCTTAGTCTGCAGACCCCTAATCTTTAGAGCCTTAGTCTTCAGAGGGCTCACCTTTCTCAATCCATAAGAACAGAACCATGATGGCAAAAGCGGGAAGAACCCAGCCCACAGTCAGGACCATGTAAGGTTGTAAATAAGCAGCGGTCATACTCTAATCCCCAGAGACAAACTTACAGCAAACGATACCAGATTCTTATCCATTGATTGCCAAGTGTTCTAGATTGTAACGATGCTTAATTCTTGACTCCAGATCCGAGAGTTAGTCCTGAGGTCGCCTTACTGCTCAGGTCAGTTAATCGAAACATTGCTAAGATTTGCTTGGTTGTGTGAGTTGGCTATGCAAGGACTGCTACTCATCCTCTATATCTTGGTTGTCAGTGGTCTGATCGCAGTTGTCGGAGATCGGGTAGGCTATCGCATTGGGAAAAAGCGGTTAAGTTGGTTCAATCTGCGCCCCCGGCATACGGCTGTCCTGGTTGCGGTTCTGACCGGAATAACGATCTCAGCTTTAACGTTAGCAACCCTATTGTTGCTTAATCGCTCCCTGACCGAAGCATTGTTTAATTATCAACAGATCATTAATACTAATCAGTTGTTTCTTGACAACCTGAATCAACAAGTTGAAAGCCAGCAGGCCACGCTTGATTCCCTCAAATCTAACCTTGATCAACAGATTATTCAGCGTAGTGATGCTCAAGAGCGCCTAGCTGAACTTTTAGACCAACGGGATGAAGCTAACACTAAATTGGTAGCCGCCACTCAAGATCTTGAAGTGACCCGCGCCCAGCTTGAGAACGCTGAAGCTAAACTTGAAATCCTGGAATCGGATGCCACTACTGTTCAAAGGCAAGTCTTGAGTCTAACCCAGCAACTTGAGGATCTTGAAGCTGCCCAACAAGCCTTAAAGCTAGATCGAGACCAACTTGAACGTTCCCTAACAGCAGCTCAAACTACTTTATCAGCTCTTAATGAGCAAAAAGCAGCCCTAGAAACTGATATTGAAGTCTTACAACAGGCCGCCCACAACTTTCGCCGGGGGGAACTCAACATTTTAGCGGGCGAGATCTTAGCAACTGATGTGGTGAACGCCTCTATACTGTCCGCCCCAGAGCGACAAACTCGACTCGATCAAATCCTAGCTGTAGCTGAACAAAGAGCCATTGACTTGGGGGCCCGACCAACTCCTCCTCTTCAAAATGCTATTCAAATCCGCCGTGATGATGTGGAAGCGATCTTGAACCAATTGGCTCAACCTCAGGAGTGGGTGGTTCGGATTATTTCAAGCAGTAATCGACTCCGAGGAGAATCGGTGCCTGTGGTAGTAGCGGTTAATGCCAATGAGCTGATCTTCGCAGAAGGGGAGATTTTAGCAACTTCATTAGTTCAACCGGATGATCAGCAAGCTGAACTGGAACAGCATTTGATCGAGTTACTATCATTGGCTAATATTCGTTCTCAGGAAGCTGGTTTATTGGCTAATCCATTAACAGGTAGTGTGGGTGAGTTATCACAAGTCCAATTACTCGAGACCCTAGAGCACCTTAAAGCCAGTACTAGCCCTGTGGAAGTGAGTGTGGTGACCCAGCGCAACATTTACACTTCAGGTCCGTTGCAGGTCAGTCTATCTGTCAACAAACCTGCGGCTTCCTCCAGACCTTAAATTCTCTAAGCCTCAAACCGGAAAAGATCCCCACATCTTAGGTAGGGATCCAAACCTATAACTTAGGGAGTCAATTAAGCGTCAAAGTAGAGAGCAAATTCGTAAGGATGAGGCCGTAACCGCATAGGGTTGATCTCATTGTCAATCTTGTACTCAATCCAAGTTTCAATCAGATCTTCAGAGAAGACACCACCCTCAAGTAAGAATTGATGATCTTTACGCAAGTTTTCTAAAGCTTCTAACAATGATCCAGGAGTGGAGGGGATCTTAGCTAGTTCTTCTGGAGACAAATCGTAGATATCAACATCTAGTGAAGACCCTGGATCAATTTCATTTTTAATCCCATCTAACCCTGCCATCAACATGGCCGAAAAGGCTAGATAAGGATTACAAGTTGCATCGGGACAGCGGAATTCCAACCGCTTAGCTTTGGGATTGGTTCCAGTGACAGGAATTCGGACAGACGCTGATCGATTGCCTTGAGAGTAAGCCAAGTTAACAGGGGCTTCAAATCCAGGCACTAGGCGCTTGTAAGAGTTGGTGGTGGGATTGGTAAACGCCAAAATAGCTGGGGCATGCTTCAAAAGCCCCCCAATATAGTTCAGGGCCAGTTTACTGAGGTTGGCATAGCCATCACCGTAGAACAGGGGCTGCCCCCCTTTCCATAGAGATTGGTGGGTATGCATGCCGGTACCGTTGTCATTAAACAAGGGCTTAGGCATAAACGTAACGGCTTTACCATGCTTGCGACCCACATTTTTGATCACATACTTGTAAATCATGAGGAAGTCAGCACAGCTCACCAGTTTATCGAAGCGGAACCCCAATTCAGCTTGTCCACCAGTAGCTACTTCATGGTGATGTTTCTCGATGGGTACACCACAGGCGTTCATCGTGAGGAGCATCTCAGTTCGGATGTCTTGATAGCTGTCGGTAGGAGGTACCGGAAAATAGCCTTCTTTATAGCGAGGTTTGTAACCTAAGTTACCACCAGCCTCTTCGCGGCCTGAATTCCAACGACCCTCAACCGAATCAACAAAATGATAGGCACTATTTTGAGTCTGATCAAAGCGAACATCATCAAAGATAAAGAATTCAGCTTCAGGGCCAAAATAAGCAGTGTCTGCAATGCCGGTTTGATTAAGATAGGCCATGGCGCGAGTTGCCAGACTGCGGGGGCACCGATCATAAGGCTCGTTGGTCCGGGGTTCTTTAATACTGCAAGTTAAGCTAAGGGTAGAGTGTTGGGTAAAGGGCTCAAGAAAAGCTGTGGCAGGGTCAGGCACCATTAACATGTCAGATTCATTGATGCTTTTCCAACCGCGGATACTGGATCCGTCAAACGGCATGCCCTGTTCAAAGGTTTCTTCACTAAACTCGGAAACATAGTAGGAGCAATGCTGCCAAATGCCAGGTAAGTCAATAAATTTTAAATCAATGATCTGGACATCGTTGTCTTTGATCATCTTCATTACATCTTGAGGGGTCGATGCCATTCTGCTCTCCTTTACCGGTGTCTGATGAGTCCCTTGTCCACTGCTTCAGTGAGGTGTCAGCCAGGACGCTTTTTTGCTCAACACATCCTAAAGAGGGCTGTTAGACATTTTTGTGCCTTCTGATACAGAATTACGAGTGAGACCCTTTAGGCCCTAGTAGATCAACAGACTTATTTAAGTGTGGAAGCTTGATTGGCACAGCAAACTAAAGCTGGGGATTCCATTAGCAGCCCCGAGTTTCACCCTAATGAAAAGGATCGCGCTAAAAGTAATACCGTTGAGGGATTCAAGCAAATGGTAACCCAAACGCTGAAAAACTGGTTCTCTAAGGCCCAAACAATTGGCATTGACCAGGAAACAACTGATCTACCACAACCAGATGTTGACTACTTACAGCAGCAACTTCAGTTACTCCCTCACCATCCTACTTATCTCTCAACTCTCAAAGCAGCGTTAGAGGAATCATGGCAGCAGTGGCAACAAGGTACAGCTTCCAATTGCTATGTGGTACTTTCCCATCCTACAGAACCCCTTTTTCAAATTTTATCTAACATGGCCCACTCTAACCTACCGGCACCGTCTTATTTATTGGTGCCTGATCAGACTAGACATCTCCTGGTGGATCAATTGGCCAACTTGAATCTATCATCATCGACCCAGGACACTTTGATTTTGCTCCCCAGCCTAGATGCTTACTTTTTCCGATCAATTCAGGGTTTGGAAACTATCGAACACTTGATTGAAAAGCTAACCTCGACACCTGCTTGTTATTGGCTCATAGGATGTAATCATTGGACTTGGACTTATCTAGACTCTGTCTGCCAAATTGGGGCTTATTTCGATGAGATCGCCCCCTTACCTAGCCTTACTGGTCAACAGATCTATAACTGGCTATCTAATCTGTTAGAAACCTTAACCTTAGACTGGGGTGGTGAAACAACAACGACCCCAACGGACCACCCCTACTTTGATCGGTTAGCTAATTTGTCTTGGGGTTTAAGTCAAGTAGCAACCCAACTTTGGCTCAAATCACTACGCTATCCAAAGCAGCAGGATGAAGCTCAATCCCTGTCTGAAGTTACATTACGAGTCAAGCCTGTGGTTTTACCAGATCTCCCTAGTTTGACAACAGAGGATCATTTTTTGCTGTACACCTTACTTTTACATAACCAAATTACCAGTCAAGACTTGGCCCTAAGTTTAGGAGAGTCAGTCGGTCGAGTCCAGGCACAAGTGAAGGAATTACTCCAGAAAGGCCTACTACATCGCCATCAGAGTTATCTTGAGATTTATCCCAGTTACTATATTCAAATCAAAACGGTACTGCAAAATAACAACTTTCTGGTTCCACAGGCATGATGCAACTAGAGTTATTGATCTGGACCCCTGTATTAAGTTTCCTGGCTCAATTAGGGCTAAATGACCAAGACCTCCCCTCAACACTTTGGGAAACAGTGACGCCCGGTAAAGTCTTACAGGGGATCCTAGCTGTGGCTCTTGCTTATGGTTTGTTAGCAGCGATTGACCAAAGTCATAACTGGATTGTGACTCATATACCTAGTCGCTTCCGCCAGATAACGCGGCAATCTGTGCCTTTAGCCAAAGCCACGACCTTATTTTGTACCGGTGTCTTTATTTTAAATCTTTTTATCAAGCTATCTCCTAATAATATTTTGGCTTTGACTGGCACATTGGCTGTGGCCTTGGGCTTTGCTTTTAAAGATTATGTAAGTTCTATCATTGCTGGAGTCGTTGCTTTGTTTGAAACACCATATCGTATGGGTGATCGAATTCAAATCGGAGACCACTATGGGGAAGTCATCAATTATGGTCTTAGAGGAATTAAATTACGCACTTTAGAAGACAATATTGTTACTGTTCCCCACAATCGTATCTGGTCTGATTCAGTATCCAATGCCAATGATGGATCGTTGGAAGCCCAGGTTGTTACAGATTTTTACTTTGGCCATGCGGTTGATGTTGATCTGATTATTCAAATCCTATATCGAGCAGCTTACAGTAGTAAATACACCCAACTCAAGCGCCCTGTTGAGGTCAGGCTAGAAGAAAAGCCTTGGGGAACTCACTTCAAGTTAAAATGCTATCCCATCGACATTCAATATGAAACAGCCTACAAAACAGATCTAATCCGTCGAGCCAAGCAAAGTTTTTCTCGTTATTATCTAGCTTATCCTGTAGTACCACCTCAAACTACAGATGGACCTTTTTAGGACATACTGACATGTTTATGATCAAATATCAACACTCAAACTGACTCAGATCAGACTGAAATCACCAATTCTGAATATCTAAAGTTTGAACCAAAAAACTCCAACGATCAGCTTGCTCTTCAATGACTTTAGTAATGGGTTTACCAGCTCCATGACCGGCTCGAGTCTCAATTCGAATCAAAACAGGTGCCTCTCCGCCATGGGCTGCTTGCAGGGCTGCCGCAAATTTGAAGCTGTGGGCTGGAACCACTCGATCATCATGATCTGCAGTTGTAATGAGGGTGGCTGGATAGGCTGTACCTGGCTTGAGTTGGTGTAAAGGAGAATAGGCCTTTAAAGCTTTAAACTCGTCGGGATCGGCTGATGACCCATATTCAGATACCCAGGCCCACCCAATGGTAAAATGTTGAAAACGCAACATATCTAAAACACCAACCGCTGGTAGAGCTGCTGCAAATAGATCAGGTCGTTGGGTCATGCAAGCGCCCACTAGCAACCCTCCATTACTCCCCCCACCAATAGCCAACTTTTGAGATGAGGTATATTGATTGGAGATCAACCATTCAGCTGCAGCAATAAAATCATCAAAAACAGTTTGCTTCTTTAATTTGGTACCTGCTTGATGCCACTGTTCACCATATTCACCCCCACCTCGTAGATTAGGAATAGCTAAGATCCCCCCTAGCTCCAACCAAACTAGACGGCTCACTGAAAAACTGGGTGTGAGGGAGATGCCAAATCCGCCGTAGCCATAGAGATAAGTTGGATGAGAACGATCTAATTTCAACCCTTGTTTGTGAACAATAAACATGGGAATGGAGGTGCCATCTCGACTGGGATAAAACACTTGTTTAACAGCATAATCCTCAGGATTAAAATCTACTTTGGGTTGCCGAAATAACGTGCTAGTTTGAGTCGTAAAGTCATATCGATAGATTCTAGGGGGGACAGTAAAACTTGTAAAAGTATAAAATGATTCAGTGTCATATCGCTTACCACTCAGCCCACCAGCTGATCCCAAGCCTGGTAACGGAATTTCACCCACAACCTGGCCAGCTAAGCTAAAAATTTTAATCTGAGTATGAGCATCTTTTAAATAAAATGCAACCAATTGGTTATTGATCAAAGAAACCGATTGCAGGGTCTCCGTAGCCTCTGGAATAGTGTTTTGCCAATTTATTAAGGTAGGCTTCTGGGTATCAATCGCAATGACTCGCCGTCGAGATGCATCAAGATCAGTTAAAAACCAGAAAACTGAGCCATCATTACCAATAAAGCTATACAGGGCTTCAAAGCTATTGATTAACTCCATGACTTCAGCTTCAGGTTGGTGCAGATCTTTGTAGAAGATCATATTTTTAGGATCAGTCCCTTTCCAGACAGAAATAATCAGGTAACGGCCATCCTCAGTCACACTGCCACTAAAGGCCCATTCTTTTTGATCGGGCCGATGATAAACGAGCTGATCTTGAGATTGAGGCGTACCGAGTTGGTGAAAGTAGAGCTTCTGAAAATAGTTGATATCTTCAAACTGAGTTGATTCATTAGGTTCATCAAACCGGCTATAGAAAAAGCCTTGGCCATCTAGAGTCCAACTCACACTAGAAAATTTAATCCACTTTAAATGATCCTCAAGATCGGCACCCGTATCAACTTCTCGAACATGCCATTCTTGCCAATCTGATCCAGCTGTTGAGAGACCATAAGCAACTTGAGTCCCTGTCTCATTGACAACAAAGCCTGTCAGTGCAACCGTGCCATCAGATGATAAGGTATTAGGATCTAGTAAAATCTGAGGATCATCATTGAGTTGTTTTAAAGTATAAATAACATCTTGATTTTGAAGGCCATCATTTTTAGCAAAGAAATACCGATTGCCCTGTTTGTATGGGGCACTATACCGCTCATAGTTAAATAGTTGTGATAACCGGTTTTGAATCTGTTGGCGACCGGGGATCCCAGCTAGATAGTTGAATGTAACCTGATTTTGAGCCTCAACCCACTCCTTGGTAGCCTCAGAATTAGCATCTTCAAGCCAGCGATAGGGATCAGCAATCTGAATACCATGATAGTTATCGATTTGATCTACAGTGGCAGTTGTGGGATACACCAAGGAGGGGTGAGTCATAGCGGGAGATAGGCAATAGTTCTATGCCATTTTAGCGGATGAGGGTTTACCTATAGTCAAGAACTTGTTGAAATTCAGACGCTGTGATCTTGGCCTCCCCATCAACATTAGCTACAGTGTAAGAGCGCGATTCCCGTTGCGTTTTACCATCAGGGTAGTAGTAAGTATTTTCTCCGACAAATGTCAACTCAGACTCCGTTTGAGCGGTGACTTGCAAATTCTCAACTGTCACTTGTTCAAACTGACTGAAAAATTCAGGATCAAAGGATTCAGCCAGTCTGGGTCCGAACAGGTCAATTGCAGCATTCCAGTTTTGGTTAGCAATATGACTGTAATAGAGCTGAATGGTTGATCGACCGATCACTTCATTGATACTCTGAGGCTCTGGTGTTGCGACTGGCGATAGTGGTGGAAAAGGGGTTGGATAAAGTAGTGCCTCTATAGGTTGATCTGATTCGGCAACAATAGCTGGAGATGTCTCTGAAGTTGGAGGCTCTGAAGTCGGTTGGGGGGCTGGGCTAGATGGTAATGTTGGAGTAGCCTGGGGTGTTGGCTGAACCGTAGGTGTTGAAACCGGATCAGAGGTAGGGGTAGGCTCTGGTGTGGGTTCTAGGATTGCTGTGGGGGTAGGCTCTGGGGTTGCTGTAGGGGTAGGCTCTGGGGTAGGGATTGGCGTAGGAGTTGGGACTGGTGTGGGAATCGGTGTGGCAACTGGCTGCCTGGTTGGCGTTGTGACAAGAGTTGGTGTAGCTGGAGAGGTTATTGGAGTAGGGGCTGGGGCTGTAGGGCTAGCTTCTGGAGTGAGGCTCAGTCTTGAAAAGAGTTTAACAATAGATGTTGCTGGATCAGGTTGGCTCCGATAATACTGAAACCCCCCCCACCCCAGCCCTGCAATAACCCCCAACCCTAGACCTATCATAATCAAAGAAAACCATTGCGCAGAAGGCTGCTCCGAACGATGATTGGCTAGTGCCAGTGTTGGTTTAGTGAGATTTTCTGCCCGATTGCGTATACGACCTGTTTTCTTCACAGATCGAACAGAGGTTATATGGCTGTGAGTTGGAGGGGCTTCCCACTCGGCACTAGCATAAATAGCTTGGATAGCTTGAGGAGAGGTAACTTGGACAGCTTGGCGTAAGGCATTGACAAAAGCAATAACAGTTGAATATCGATCATCTGGATGTTTTTGAAGTGACTTTAAAATAACCTGTTCGATTTCAGTGGATAAATGGGGATTAAAGCGGCGAGGTGAGGGTAATGGCTCATTAATGTGTTTGACTAGAATCGCCATCGGCGTTGAAGATTGAAAAGGAGGTCGGCTGGTCACCAGTTGATACAGCATCACCCCTAGTGAATAGATATCGCTACGCTGATCGACAGGTTGCCCCAGGCCCTGTTCTGGAGACATGTAGAGGGGGGTACCAACAATGCTGCCACTTTGAGTTAAGTGAGTCGTTCCTTCCAGAATTTTGGCAATACCAAAGTCGGTGAGAAGGCAGTTCCCCCGCTCATCTATCAGGACATTACTAGGCTTGACGTCCCGATGCAAAACACCACGAGAATGAGCATAATCGAGAGCATCTCCCACCTGTACCATAGACTTTACGATCATATCCAGTGTCAGCAAGCGGGAGCGCAAGCGTTCTGCTACGGTACCTCCCGGAATGAAGGGCATCACAATATAGATGTAGCCATCTTGTTCACCGTAGTCATAGGTTGGCACAATGTGAGGATGCTGGAGTTGAGCTACAATCTTGGCTTCTTGATTAAACCGGCTTACAAATTTAGGATCGCTGGCAAAAAAGCGGGGTAGTATTTTTAAGGCTACATATCGTTCCATTCGTGATTGATAGGCTCGGTAGACAACTGCCATACCGCCTTGTCCTAAGGGTTCTAATATTTGATATTGTCCTATGTGTTTACCGGTAAGAGCTTCCATACAATGTGCCAAAATCATCAAGTTGCTTTACTCGATTGAATAAAGTTCTCATGAATTAAGCTGGATCAGCTAAATTAAATCAAGGTTAGCCAGAGGATTCAAGAGCTAATTGCCTGATTTAACTGGTTCCACCACGCAATAGCTAGTGATCGTTCCGTGAAGGGGATCTCATAAGCTAGGCCCGTGTGGGGCAGTAAAACCAACTTAATCAATTTTCCCTCAGGAATAGCAGCAGCAGGCCAGTCTAGGGTATGGCCGTCTACACTCAGTTGAATTGCGCACAGCTGATCCAATTGGATCGATTGGAGTTGAGTCGGACCTCGACGAGCAGGTCGGCCCCAAATCAAGGTTTGATCAATCCAGCCTAATACAGCTAGGACATCATATTTAGACCGGTCAAATTGAGCGGCCCATTGTCGATAAGCCGTTACCTTCTGAGATTCCAGCCACCCTAACCAGGTTAGGATAGCAAATACTGCCAAGAGAGGTAACCAAAGTAACCCCTGCTGCATAGATCTGCTCTTTAACTTTTATTCTACTAATCTACTAAAGACAAAAAAAGCCGGTATTGGCAAGAACAAAGTCAAAGTGGCTTCGATCAAACTGATGGAACCTAGGTCGAGTCTGGTGTTTATTGGGAGTCGGTGAAATGTCGTGGTTATACTGTCATTGGCAACTACCTACTGGCCTAAATCAAGACTTAGCATTCAGGATTAGCTCCTATGAGTACACAACCAGCTATTGTCCTTAGCCACGTTCACAAGCTTTATGGCAATGGCACCCTCGCCCTCCAGGATATGAATTTGAGCATTGGATCAGCTCAGTTTGTTAGTTTGGTGGGACCCTCTGGCTGTGGTAAGAGCACCGTTCTCAAGATCATTTCAGGCTTAGGACCCCTGACATCAGGACAAATCGAGTGGGGGGATCCGAGTTGTCAATGGGTTCAAGGTCGCTTAGCTTATGTTTTTCAAGAACCTGCTTTGATGCCCTGGGCCACTGTTATGGAAAATACGCGATTACCCTTAAAGTTGGCAGGGGTTCCCAAACATGAATCAGATCCATTGGTTGATGAAGCCCTCGATTTGGTGCACCTATCTGGGTTTGAACAGAGCTATCCTCGTGAATTATCAGGGGGTATGCGCATGCGAGTTTCTATTGCTAGAGCACTGGTGACTAAACCCCACATGCTCTTGATGGATGAACCTTTTGGAGCTCTAGATGAAATTACACGGAGCAAACTCAATAGCGATCTCCTAGAGTTATGGCAGCAAAAGCAGTGGACGGTAGTTTTTGTCACGCATAATATCTATGAGGCTGTCTATCTATCTAATCGAGTGGTGGTGATGGCAGCTCGACCTGGACGGGTTGTTGCCGATATTACTATTGATGCCCCTTACCCTCGGACTGATGAGTTCAGAACCTCCACTGCGTACATATCCTATTGCCGAACGGTTTCACAGTGTTTAGCAAACGCTATGACTGTTAATTCTAAGCTCTAGTCTCTCAGCTAGGTAACGTCTCTCAGTAAAGTCTCTCGATTAGGATTTGATCATGCGCTTGTCTAGCTCTGTTATTTTTAAAAAGTTAGCCTCATGGGAGGTAATTGCACCTGTGATTGTAGGGGGTATTGTTCTCATCCTTTGGGATGCCCTGGTTCGGATCGGTCAAATACCTCCTTATATTCTGCCAGGTCCTTGGCTAGTTTTGAAAACTTTGATTGCAGAGTGGGATGATCTATTTTCTTCTTTGGTGATCACCCTTCAGATTACGACTATTGCTTTTATTACAGCTGTTGTTTCTGGCTTATTCATTGCCATTTTGTTTGCTCAAAACAAGTGGATTGAACGTAGCTTTTTCCCCTATGCTGTCGTTTTACAAACTACTCCCATTGTGGCCATAGCCCCTTTAATTATTATTTGGTTACGTAATAATACGTTGGCTGCTATGGTGATCTGTGCTTGGCTTGTTGCTTTTTTTCCTATTATTTCAAATACAACCTTAGGCTTAAATAGTGTAGATCGTAATTTACTTAACTTGTTTAAACTTTACAAGGCATCTTGGTGGCAAACCTTACTCTATCTGCGGCTGCCTAGTGCAATGCCTTATTTTTTAGGAGCACTCCGGATTAGTGGGGGGTTGTCTTTAATAGGTGCTGTAGTAGCTGAGTTTGTGGCTGGCACAGGTGGCCAAAAAGCTGGAATTGCCTATCAGATCTTGATTTCAAGTTTCAATCTACAGGTGCCTCGGATGTTTGCGGCGTTAGCTCTGACTAGCGGCTTAGGCATTGCCATTTTTGTTGGAACCTCTGCTTTGTCTAATCTCCTACTGCGCCACTGGCATGAGAGTGCACTACAACGTGAATCCTAGCTTAGTCAGGTGGCTGCACCTTATCTAAACAAGTATCGGATTGCCTGCCACTTAATTTGAATGTTTGCCGCGGCGATCTCTAAACAATATCTGATAGTTCAAACTAGACATGCTAGCCTCAAATAGACTTGAGAGTAATAGTAAGGAAATACTAACGCTATGGCTCTTTCCTGCTGGGCGCTCCATGTTAAGAAGATGATGAAAAAACTTAGTATCCTAGGTTTGTTGGGCATCGGTTTAGGCTGGGTGCTGGAGACAGGAGCGATAGATGCTAGTGATCTAGTTGAGATCAGAGACTACTCCGTCCAGTCTGGCTTACTAAGAATAGGTAATCGTACCCCGGCTCCGCTCAGAGTAGTAGTGCTTTTGCGTTCTGAGGCCCCTCGACAAGTTTATTGGGATTTTGCACCTGGTGAAGGAGGTGAAGCGGGTCTATTGCTGAGCCTGGGATCGACTCCCTTGCAAATCGGTCCTCAGGATGTACTGATGGCTTTTACCCTTGATGGAACGGGTCGATACTGGGGACCCATGGTTGTGGGTGAATCAACCTATCCCGGCTGGGATCCGCAGCAGCAACTCTGGGTTTTATCTTTTCCACCTGATTTTTTAGCGACTCATGAGCAGATTATTACTAGGCCAGCCCCCTCTCAACGGGATCCTTCAACATCTTTACCGCTTGCCGATCAAATTGGTTTTTTTCGCGCTGGCAATCGAACCACTCATCCCGTTAGATTTGTTGTGATGCTGCGGGGATCTGATCCTCAAATTATTCATTGGGATTTTGCTCCAGGTGAAGGGGGGGCAGAAGGACTACCCCTTAGTACAGGAACTGAGCCGTTACAGCTCAAGCCAGGCGATATCACACTGGCCTTTTCATTGGATGGGTCTCGTCGCTACTGGGGTCCTAATGTAGTTGGCGAATCGAGTTCACCTTTTTGGGATCCGAGCCGTCAAGATTGGTCTGGCATTTTACAACCCTAAATCTAGCAACCGATGTTGTATCGACGATTTGGCCAAACTCAACAACAGATGTCATTGTTTAGCTTAGGCACGATGCGGCTAGAACGCTATTCTCATGTCGTGGCCAAACGTGTGATCGAAGCCGCCCTAAACGCAGGCATCAATCATATTGAAACAGCACAGGCTTATGGCTCGAGTGAATCTCAAGTGGGTCAGATCTTAGCTGACTTGTTTCAAACTTCGAAGACACGCGCTCAACTCTATTTGACAACTAAACTATCCCCTTTAACTCAGCGAGATCAGTGGCGACAGCATGTAGAACAATCCTTGGAGCGTCTGCAATTAACCTATCTTGATAATCTGGCTCTACATGGCATTAATCTCCCTGAACATCTAGATCAGGTCCTAACGCATGGCTTACCAGAATTACGCAAACTTCAAACGGAAGGTTTGATCCGGCACATTGGCTTTTCTACTCATGGTCCCCTCGACTTAATTTTAAAAACAATTCAGACTCAAGCTTTTGAGTTTATCTTTCTACACTACTACTATTTCAATCAACGGAACGAACCTGCTCTTACTGCTGCTACCCAGCAAGATATGGGTGTTTTTGTTATTTCACCTGCTGATAAAGGTGGACTCCTATATCGACCCCCTCAACAGTTACAGGCCTTATGTCAGCCTTTTTCACCTTTAGCCTTGGGCTACCATGTTTTGATCGCTGATCCACGAGTTCACACCCTGAGCCTCGGTGCTGAAACTCCAGCCGAATTGGCAGGGGCCTTAGAGGTTTTCAAGACAATAGATCTGTGGCAAGTCCATGGACCCACTCTACTTCAGCGTTTAAAAGCCACTCTTGACCAAACACTAGGCCCTGAGCGATGCTCTCAATGCTATGCCTGCCTCCCCTGCCCTGAATCGATTCCCATTCCTGACATTTTGCGATTAAGGAACTTAACTTTAGCCTATGAGATGAAACAGTATGGTCAGTATCGCTATAACATGTTAGGGCAAGCGGGGCATTGGTTTCCTGGCCGTAAAGCTAATTACTGTACAGATTGTGGTGACTGCTTACCTCGGTGTCCAGAACAATTAGACATTCCGCAACTCCTGCGTGATACTCATGATCGTCTTCACCAAGCACCCATTAAACGGTTGTGGGAGTAGTCCTAGTTCAACTCAGCTAATCCTTCTGGATCTAGTTGCAACTCATAAAGTAGTTTTTGAGCTAGGGCTTCAATCCAGGCCTGATCACGGGGTGTTATATTTCGAGGTGTATCTGTGGCTAAGATCATGACACCCTCTGATCCTAGAGGCTGGCAGAGGATAGATTGACTATTGTCTGGAAAATACTGGGTAAATTCAGCTTTAGCAGGAAATAACTTTAGATCAACAAGGTAGACCGGTTTATGAGTAGTTAAAACTCGCTGAGTCAGGTTCCCAGGTTCAAAATGATAAGCAGTAGTTGGAAAGAGGCCGCGTTTAAGAATAACTTGATGCTGCCACCAAACCACCAAGCTTCGTGCCGGCGTTAGACTCAATAAAGAGTACGATATCCATCCTAATTCTAACTTTTGAGAGTCTGTTAAATCAGATCTCAGTTCAAAGGTGGCTTCACCCGCTAAAGGGACTG
>CAYSWV010000025.1:54636-68474 GCA_964434865.1 uncultured bacterium | reverse complement strand
CATTTCCCGCAAGCCAGACAGGGCCATATAGAGGGTTCGGGGAATGGGTGTCGCAGATAAGGTTAATACATCCACTTGGGTTTTTAAGGTTTTGATCTTCTCTTTTTGGTTGACGCCAAAGCGTTGTTCTTCATCAATAACCAATAACCCCAGGTCTTTAAATTTTACTTCTTTACCTAGTAACTGATGTGTTCCTACCACAACATCGAGATCACCTATTGCCAGTCGTGAAAGGATCTCTTTACGTTCTTCAGCAGATCGGAAGCGATTCAGTAGACCCACTCGGATTGGATAGGGGGCGTACCGCTCTTTCAGGGTGTGATAGTGTTGTTGGGTTAAAATAGTGGTTGGTGCTAAAAAAGCAACTTGTTTACCTGAGACTACTGCTTTAAAAATAGCCCGGATTGCCACTTCAGTTTTACCAAATCCAACATCTCCACAGACCAAGCGATCCATGGGTCGATCGGTTTCCATATCTTGTTTAACGTCTTGAATACTTTTGAGTTGATCAGGAGTGGGTTGGTAAGGAAATGAGTCTTCCATTTCTTGTTGCCAGGGAGCATCTAAGGGGAAGGCAAATCCTCGTTGTTCGGCTCGCTTAGCATAGAGATCTAATAGATCAAAGGCAACTTTTTTAATCGCTTTTTGGACTTTACTCTTAGTTTTTTCCCAGGATTTGCCGTCTAGTTTGTTTAGGGTAGGGGGACGATCAGAGGTGGAACGATATCGGGAGAGGGCATTTAATTGATCGGCAGCCACTCGTAAAACACCATCTTGATATTGAATTTTGAGATACTCTCGACTCCCACCAATGTCTGAGAGGGTTTCCATCGTTTCAAAGCGACCAATCCCATGCGACTTGTGAACAACATAGTCTCCTGGCTTCAGTAAATTGGGATCAACCTGCTTGGAGGCTGCTCGTTTACGTTTGCGGATATAAGTTGGTGTGGCTAGAGTCCGTTGACCAAAAAATTCCCGATCGGTAATTAAGATCAAACCCGCCACTGGAAAGATAAAGCCTTCTAGTTCAGCTAAGCCGGAATACTTTAGAGCTACGGGTGTTTTGGAATCCGTCAATTTATCAATAGCTGGAAAATCTTTAGGATTAGGAACATACTGAGCTGGGCAATCATGCTCTTGTAACAAAGCTACTGCTCTTGATGGTTGAGCTGAAGCAATCCAAATTTGAAAGTTTTGTTTACGTTGATCTCGAATAGTTTTAGCCAAAGTGCCGTATTGATGAGGGGGAACGGTTACCGAGCGAGTTTTACAATCTAGATCGTAATGAGCCACAGTAGCCAATTCCGAAACATCGATCCGCGCAAACGACTGAGCCGTTAGGGATGTCAATCCTGTTTCAAAAGACGTATGGTGGGCCACGAGATCAGGACATTCAGCGGTAACTTGTGACCAATGATCCTCGACATGGTGCAACCATTGCTGACTATGGGCTTGGCATTGATCTCGCTCATCAATGACAACTAAAGCAGTATCTGGTAAATAGGCTGCTAGTCCAACTGGTTGCTCAAAAGCCAGCCCTAAATAGCGGCGAATCCCATCGATGGGCGTTTCCTGCAATAACTCTTCAGCTAAGGATTCTGGTAGTTGATCAAGCTTGTCCAGCAGAGCTGGTATTACCATAGCTCCGTAGTGGGTAGGGGTTAGAACTAGAGTAGAGAGCGTATCTTGAGAGCGTTGGGTATTGGGATCAAATTCACGGATCTTTTCAAGTTCATCCCCAAACCACTCTAAGCGGACAGGCCATTCGGAGGCGACTGGAAAAATGTCAACAATATCCCCACGTTGACTCCATTGCCCTTCAGCTTCAACTAAGTCTACTCGATTATAGCCTAGCTGACTGAGTAAGGTTCCTAGATCTTTAAGTTGGCGTTGCTGACCAGGTTCTAAAACGGGGCAAAACGTTTGAAAAACGTCTGGTGGGGGTAGATGCGGTTGCAAAGCTCGTTCAGTGGCCACAATCGCTAAGCTAGTATGACCTTTAACTAAATCGGAGAGAACCTGAAATTGACCCCAGGTAATCTCAGTTTCGGGATCAAACGATTCATAAGGGGATGCTTCTGAGGTTGGATAAAAATGAACAACTGGCCATCCCATTGCTTCTAACTGAGAAGACCAACGCCCAGCTTCCTCTAACGTGGCCGTGATCACTACTAACGACTGCTCACGAGCTTGGGCTATGGCTGAGACTAGTAAGCCTTTAGGTAGTCGACTTAGTCCCCTTATATCTAAGGATTGGTGCTCAACTTTTGAGATCAGATCCTCCACGACGGGAGTCTGACGAAGGCTACGAACTAGCGAGATCAGTGACATGGAACTGTACTGCGACATCAGGAGTCTGGGGTTTCTCCAGTGTAGCGCCTGTTGTTTTATCTAGTTACCCAATCGAGACTGAATCGCTTGGCCCATAGCTGTCAAATTGTCGCCTAAGATCACACGGGTGCGATTAAGCCATAACGTGGTTGTTTCACTTAACTCTTTGATCTCAGGTCGATTATCCTGAATCTGAACTAAGGTTCTTCGAGTCCAAACAACTACATTTTTCCCTATTGTATTGATGAGAGCTTCCATGATTTGGCTCCTTGAGTTTGAACTGTTGTTAACCTAGCAAGATCTACAGACATCGTCAAAAGAGACAATTAACCCAGTAAGACTTGATCTGGGTTCTAGCGATAGCTCTGAGCTAGTGGCCTCGGCTCTTTACCCACAACGTTCTCCCTGAATGGCTTCAACAGATAGCTTAATTTGAAATGTGTTTTGGTTAGCAGCAATATGATGAGCTAGAAATTGGGCATCTTTGGCTATACCTGAAAACCGCCCGGATCCCCAGGTGTGTAGCCAGGGTAAGCCTAAAAAGTAAAGGCCTGGGATGGGTGTTATCCCTCGCTGATGCTGAGGATAGCCTTGATGATCCAAAACCGGCATGTCAATCCACTGGTAGTTCATCCGATACCCTGTACACCAGATTACAGAGCAGATTTGAGAGTCATTGAGCAGCAGAGTGGGGACAAAAGTATCAGGCTGCCATACGGGTTGATAAGGGGGATCAGTCGGAGCTTCGATGTGATGATCCGCAATAAACTGATCAATACTACGCTTAATGCTTTCGGCTACTTCATCGGCTCGATCAAGATTTTGTTGTAGGTTGTCTTCAAATACAAGTTGAGCTTGCTGAATTGACTGGAGCCGACCATAGAGCTTCATACCCTCAACTGCAAACTGGCGTAGATCAATTTCATGCCCCCCATTGCGACCCGTGACGTAGTGATTGGTGCGCTCCCGAATCGATTCTTTTTGGGGATGCTGATCAATCGGCAAATCATAGTAACCCATCCGCTCTAACCATTCCACCACATCAAGACCCCGGTAAACTCGTGGTGATTTAGGGGCTTGACCCACACAAAGATGGACTTGTCGACCCGCTAAATGTAGATCTTCAGCGATTTGGCAGCCTGATTGACCGGTGCCAATGACCAAGACTTCACCCTCTGGTAATAGTTGTGGATTTTTATACTGAGAGGAGTGATATTGCGCAATGGTGGTCGGAATCTGATCAGCAAATGAAGGGATCTTAGGCTGATGATACCCTCCAGTTGCGATGGCAACTTGATTCGCAGTACAGGTGCCTATCGATGTTTTGATTTCAAATGTAGTTGGATCTAATTGATGAACCCGCAACACTTCTACTCCTGTCTTGATCGGTGGCTGAAAGTGAACGGCATAAGCTTCAATAAATTCAACAATTTGGTCTCGGAGCATGAAGCCATTCGGATCAGGGCCTGAGTAGGTAAAGCCAGGGAGACGACATTGCCAGTTAGGGGTAACCAAACAAAAGGAATCCCATCGTTGATGGCGCCAAGCATGGGCAATCGTATGTTTTTCAAAAATGATGTGATCAAGGCCTTGCTCTTTGAGGCAATAGCTCAGGGATAAGCCCGCTTGGCCTCCGCCTACAATCACTACTGAATAATGCTCTTTCATGGCTAACCCTACCATTGCACCTACATTTAGGCTGTCCTGATGGCACGATAGTGGGTTTCTCAAACTGATGCCTGTAGTTGAAGCTACAAAATGGTTAGATCTAGTGGTTAGGTGAGGGTTGGCTGAGTGGGTCACTGAACCGTCAGTCGAAAGTCAATTCGTCAACACTTCTACCTAATCAAATCGATAGGTTTTATAGCAGATTGACAGAACTCCTGTTAGAGTGGCTCGACTTGACCAACTATCTCAGGCTCATTTTGGTCGTTGATCTGCATGACTACCATTTCCCCAGATGATACCCCACTGCCGGCAATAGCTGAGATATTAACGAAGTGAGTGACTAGGATGGTTACTCCTGAATTATCACGATTGTTGACCATAAAGTCTTGTAGTTGCTGGGTACGTTCCGAGCCCTGGGATCGATCTTGAAAAAAGGAATTTAATGCAGGAAGCCGTTCAACGGGGCCAAGATCTAGTAACTCTGCTGTATCAAGGCAGCGACACCATTCACTCGAGAGTACCTGCTCAACGGCCACATTCTTTTCCCTAAATACTGCCCCTGTGCGTTGGGCCTGGGCTCGCCCTTGTTCGGATAAGTTGCGCTGTGTAGAACAGTCATCCAGTTGAAAATTAGCTGGATCTCCGGTCCCTGGTGCCAGAGCATGACGCATTAACACGTAATAGTGAGTCTCTGCTTGTTGTAGCTTTGACCAAATATCTTCCTCAGAAGTAGCAATGATTGTTTGAAGGTCTAGTGGTGTAGTTGTTTCCACTATAGGTTGCATCCTAACATTAGGCGCTATGGATCGAGGTTGGGCCGTATCTGGATAGAGAACCAGACCTAATAGACCTATGCCTATGTAGTGACCAATGGAGTGATTCATAAGATCTGAGTGTTGCTGATTTATACTTGAACAGTTTATCTGTCCTTAGCCATTCTGTTGGGGTGGCGTTGTTGTGGAAGTCGATCATGTTTTCATCTGTGTAGAGCACGGTGCCCATGAAGCCGAGGTTCTCAAAAGATTTGGTTTAACTGAAGGTTCAGCAAACAGACATCCTGGACAAGGCACTGCTAATCGTAGGTTTTTCTTCCGAAATGCTTTTATTGAGCTTTTATACCTTCAGGACTTTGCTGAAGTTCAGAATGAATTAACAAAACCAACAAGGCTCTATGAACGACTAATGTCTATCGATTCATAACCCGATCATAACCCAATCATAACAATAGTCGATCCGTAACCCGATCTATACCCAAAGCTATACCCAAAGGTAAAGTACTTGAGCTGGATTTATGGGTGTCTTCCTCAACGGATAGTCGACTTGGGTCACTGACTTTAATAATCATGTTTTTTTTAATATTTCAGAAGGTCGTTTTTTGCAAACATTCGTATCAGGTTAGGCCAGCTCACAAAGTCTATTTTTTAGATTGGAACAGGCCAAGAGGTTATGTGTTGGTAATGACAAGCACGTTTCTCGATTCAATTGTTTCTTATTATGGGATCTCGAGGCCAGAAACGATCTGCCCTTCAATTGTAATTATTGACACAATAACGCCTCAGCCGACCCCTGGACGGATGCAAAAAACCAGGATTTTCATTGGAGATGACTATGGTTGCTACTGTTGATCGTAAGCCGATTGCCCTAGAACAAGTGGATACTCCAGCATTGGAGCCGTGGCACGGTTTTAACCACGGACCTTGGGCTGAATCCATCAACGTAAGGGATTTTATTCAAACTAATTACACACCCTATCTAGACGATGACTGTTTTCTCGCAGGTCCTACTGAACGAACACAAAACCTTTGGGATCAGGTGAAGACCTTAATGGCCAAAGAGCGAGAACAGGGTGTCTTGGATGCTGATACTAAGGTGCCCACCTCAATCACAGCCCATGCACCTGGTTATATTGATCCAGCCTTAGAACAAATCGTAGGCTTACAAACTGATCAACCTTTGAAGCGTGCCATCATGCCCTTGGGCGGGATCCGAGTTGTCCGGAAATCTCTGGAAGCTTATGGTTATCAACTTGATCCAGATACCGAAGCTATCTTTACTCGTTACCGCAAGACTCATAATGATGGGGTGTTTGATGCCTATACCCATGATATGCGCCTAGCCAGACGGACTGGGATTATCACTGGACTGCCTGATGCTTATGGTCGGGGGCGAATCATAGGCGATTACCGTCGTGTGGCTCTGTACGGTATCGATCGTCTAATCGCTGACAAACAGGACCAGCAGCGTTCACTTGAAATGGATACTCTCAGTGAGGATATCATTCGTTTACGGGAAGAAATCTCTGAGCAAATTAAAGCGCTGTCTGAATTAAAGGAAATGGCAGCTCAGTATGGTTTTGATCTGGGTCAACCTGCTGCGAATGCTCAGGAAGCTGTCCAGTGGACCTACTTTGGGTATTTAGGTGCTGTCAAAGAGCAAAATGGGGCAGCAATGTCTTTAGGTCGAGTCTCGACGTTTTTAGATATTTACTTTGAACGAGATCTCAAACAGGGACTAATGACTGAGGCTGACTTGCAGGAGTTGGTTGATCATTTTGTGATGAAGTTGCGTATGGTTCGCTTCTTACGAACACCTGAGTACAATGAGCTTTTCTCTGGTGATCCCACTTGGGTTACTGAATCTATTGGGGGAATGGGAGAAGATGGTCGGACCTTAGTGACTAAGACCAGTTATCGATTTTTACAAACACTGTTGAACTTAGGCCCGGCTCCCGAACCTAACCTCACGATCTTATGGTCTGAGCGCTTGCCTGCTGCTTTCAAAACTTTCTGTGCTACCGTTTCAATCGAAACCAGCTCGATTCAGTACGAGAATGATGATCTGATGCGTCACTACTACGGGGATGACTACGGCATTGCTTGTTGTGTGTCAGGGATGCGGATTGGCAAACAGATGCAGTTTTTTGGAGCTCGGGCCAACTTAGCCAAAGCTTTACTCTATGCCATTAATGGAGGTAAAGATGAAAAGTCTGGTGAACAGATTGCACCTGAATTTGCTCCGATCACAGCTGATGTTTTAACCCTTGATGAAGTGACCACTAAGCTTGATCTGATGATGGATTGGCTGGCTAAGACCTATATCAATGCTCTTAATGTCATCCATTACATGCACGACAAGTACTGTTATGAGCGCCTAGAGATGGCGTTGCACGATCGGGATGTGCATCGAACTATGGCTTGTGGTGTGGCAGGTTTATCAGTTGTAGCAGATGCATTGTCGGCAATTAAATATGCCAACGTGAAGGTGATCCGTAATGCTGATGGCCTGGCTGTTGATTATGAAATTGATGGAGAATATCCCGCTTATGGCAATAATGATGAGCGAGTTGATCAGTTAGCGTGTCAACTGATTGAACAATTTATGAACAAACTCCGCCGGCACCATACCTATCGTGACACGATACCCACACAGTCGATTCTGACAATTACATCCAATGTTGTGTATGGGAAGAAAACAGGCAATACACCTGATGGTCGCAAAGCCGGTGAGCCTTTTGCCCCTGGTGCAAATCCAATGCATGGCCGTGATACTAAAGGAGCTGTTGCTGCGCTGGAGTCCGTTGCTAAGCTGCCCTACGATCATGCGCAGGATGGTATTTCCTACACGTTTTCAATCGTACCTGGAGCATTAGGTAAAACCCAGATTGATCGTCAACACAACCTGGTAGGTTTACTGGATGGTTACTTCAGGAGTACTGGGCACCATATTAATATTAATGTGTTGAATCGTGAGACCCTGATGGATGCGATGGAACATCCCGAACAGTATCCTCAGCTCACTATTCGTGTGTCTGGTTATGCCGTTAACTTTATCAAGTTGACCCGGGAACAACAGTTAGATGTGATCAATCGCACATTCCATAGCCGCATCTAATCCAGTGTTGTTGAGGGAGGTACAGGCCACTGATCTGTTCAGGATCTAAGTACCTCCTTTATTTTTGAGCTTTTCATTCATCGTCAAAGGAATCGTTATGCCCATTCATGGACAGATTCACTCTGTTGAAACCTGTGGCACCGTTGATGGACCTGGAATTCGATTTGTCATTTTTACACAAGGGTGTCCTCTGCGTTGTCTATACTGCCATAATCCTGATTGCCGCCACCTTGAAGAGGGCCGTTACGTGACGGTGGATGAGTTAATTGATGAGATCAATCAATACAAATCCTATATCAATAGTCCTAGCCATCCAGGTGGTGTGACGGTTAGTGGAGGCGAACCCCTGATGCAGCCGGAGTTTGTGGCTGAAATTATGCGCCGATGCCATGAAGAAGGGATACACACAGCGTTAGATACAAGCGGTTATACTCTGCTCCCGTCAGCTGCTCCCGTCCTTGACTATACTGATCTGGTACTTCTAGATATTAAATCGTTTTTGCCCGATCTCTATCAAGAGATCACAAGTGTATCGATTCAACCAACCTTAAATTTTGCTAAACATTTGCAAGCTATTCAGAAGCCCACCTGGATTCGGTTTGTTTTAGTGCCAGGGTTAAGTGATGATTGCCGTAATATTGAAGGTTTGGCTACTTTTGTGTCTACGTTGAATAATGTTGAGAAGATCGAGGTCTTACCCTTTCACAAGATGGGAGAGTACAAATGGAAGCAGTTAGGTTATGATTTCAAGCTGACAGACACCCCTCCTGCCTCCCCTGAAGATGTCAGCCAAGCCATTAGGATTTTTCAGGACTATGGTTTACAAGCTGTCGGATCTTGATCGTTACATTGTTAGGTCTTGATAGGGTTAGGCTTGATCAATCAGAGGGTGTTGCTACTGTTCGTATGGATCTATTTTCTAAGCACCCATGATTTCTTCGATCTTGCCGGCAAAACATACCTCTCTGAGTGAAGCGACTTCTATTGCTCTGGTGCAGCAGCTGCAGTATCAACCTATTCAAACTCCACTGAGACCCGAACCGATCACAACAACGTATAGTCAACATGGATCCCTAGAAGGGGATAGGTCCCCACTGCTACTTCTGCATGGTTTTGATAGTTCATTTTTGGAGTTTCGTCGTTTAGTCCCCAGACTAGCTACAACACAATCAGTTTGGGTGATCGATCTCTTGGGTTTTGGCTTCACTGAGCGACCTGCACCAATTAGCATTAATCCTGATACTATCAGGACTCATCTCTATTGCAGTTGGCAAACCCTTATTGATCAACCTGTTAGCTTGGTCGGTGTTTCTATGGGAGGGGCTGTTGCTTTGGACTTTGCTCTAACTTATCCTGACCTAGTTCAACAACTGATTCTCATTGATAGTGCAGGTGCTACTGCGGGGCCTGCTTTAGGCCGATTTTTGTTTCCACCATTAGGGTTTCTGGCAACTGAGTTTCTCCGCAATTCTTATATACGCCAGCAAATTAGCTGTAATGCTTACTTTGATCCCAAGTACTCCAATACTGACGCTCAACTATGTGGTGCCCTTCATCTAGACTGCCCACGATGGCGAGAGGCTCTTATTTCCTTCACACGTAGTGGTGGGTACCCATCATTTTTGGCAAAACTGAAGCAGCTATCGGTACCGACGTTAATTTTGTGGGGTGAACAGGATCAGATCTTAGGGACTCAGGATGCAACCACTTTACAGAAGGCGATCCCTGGCAGCCAACTCCGCTGGATTTCCCAATGTGGCCATGTTCCCCATCTGGAACAACCTGATATTACTGCACAATTCATTCTGGAATTTATAGAGGATATCTCTAGCCAGCTCAGTCCTTCGTCAGTAAACCAATTATAAGTTAGTTGAGTCTCTACTAGCTAAGCAATAAATTATCTGGAGTATCTCTACACCCAGGACATTCTTGCAATTCCGCATACTAGTTTTCTCAGATCAGTTAATTCGACAATAGTCCAGATAATTTACTAAAGTCCTGGGAAGTGAGATAGAAAAGTAGTTCAAATGATCTGTCTGGTTTAGTCTTAATCTTCAAGGAGACGAGCCAGGATCTTTTTCAGTCGTTCGGGTTGCTGTCCTGGCATCGAGATCTCCAGCGTGCCGCTAAGGTAGTTCAGGCGAAAACCTGGCTGATCATCTCATCTCCAAACAGCTCCAACAGGGATTCATATGATCGATCCGTCTTAGTCTAGCTTTTGATCGTACGAGGCCCTGATAGTACAGATAATTGATACTTATCTGGAGTATATAGAGAGTGAAGTCCCTGAAATACTGGCCAGAGGCGGATTAGAAGCCTTATACTCATTCAATAAGATCCCTAGCCACTCATATCTGAGCCATTGATAAGATCCAACCCATGATTCGAGAAACACTCCCTGATGATAAGGATGCACTTCTGGCAATAGTTCAGGAAAGCGGCCAGTTTGATGAAGCAAGCATGGCTTATGTGACTCAAACTCTAGAGGATCATCTCAATCAGGGAAGTGATGCGCTTTGGTTCACTGCCTATGATGATGAGCCTGTGGGTGTAGCTTACTGTGCCCCAGAACCAGTAACGGTTGGAACCTGGAATTTACTGATGCTCTGGATTAAGCAGGGAAAACAAGGACAAGGTCATGGTTCTGCCCTCATCACTCAAGTTGAAAAAGCATTGGTTGATCGGGGAGGTCGACTGCTGATTGTGGAAACCTCTGGACTGCCTGCATTTGAGACCGCTCGCACCTTTTACCACAAAGCCGGATTCACACAAGAGGCTAGGATAAAGGACTTTTTCGAATTAGGTGACGACAAACTGGTTTATACTAAGCCCCTTAAGTGATAGCTAACGTATTAACTGATAGAACTTAGACAACACCTAACTGATACTGCACCGGATTACACCCAGCTGGATCGATGCTTCCCTCATTGATCTGTTTCCGGTACTCTGGAATGTTAGAGATGGCAGTCACCTCTGGAACTAAATTATCAGAGCAGATCGGCTAACTTCTCTTTCCCTTTTAATCTCATTCCCCTGTAGCTTGATCCCTATTCGTCCAACCTTATAAAATTATCTGGACTATTGAGTTCTAACATGAGGCTGCAGCTAACTCCAGAAGCTAGTGTCCATATTTTACAAAGCCCACTCTGTCACGCAGAATTATCTGGACTATCTCCATGGATAATATGGTAAATCTCTCTAAATGGTGTATAACTCTTGCTTTTCTTGGAGAAAAATTATCTGGACTATACGTGAGCAGCACTCAGACGATCAAGGTAGTCTCCTCAAAGGTTAGAGAGTTAGTGTGGGTAATACTGCAAGATCTGGAGTTCTTCGATGACCTGGTTTGAAAAGTTGATGGGCTTTAGTGAGCGGTCCCCTAGTCAAGTACGGCAGCACATCAAGGTTACCCTTCATGAGTCCACGCACACCGTTACCCAAGCTTATTGCTCTGCTTTACCTATCGCCTATTCTGATCATGCAGCTGAACTCTGGGCCCCTTTTGCCCAACTTGTCCTAGAAGCTGCATACGAAGCAACTCTCTATAGCACCATCTTAAATGCCATCAACACAGGTAATACCAGGTATTTCTGACACGACTAGGTGGTGGCGTATTTGGTAATCAAACAGACTGGATCATCAGTGGGATCAAACGGGCTTTAGAGATTTTTCAAGACTGGGATCTAGAGGTAGCCATTGTTAGCTATGGCCGCTCAAATCAGGAAGTTTGTGATTTAGTAGAGGAATTCTCTTAAAGCAACGATTGGTTACTCATTCATCTAGCAAGTTGACGCGTTGGCCTTCAAACTGGAAGAACAACCTTTGGTATATCCATTCTCCATTTTCCTTGATCCCTTTAATTAAGACTTCACCGCTCCCCTCTGGACCTCTGACTGGAATTCTTAGATCAGCTGTCCCATCATTATTATTGAGTTCTAAATTACCCGCCACCCACCAACCTGTTTGGATAGGGGTTCCTAATTGTTCAATCACTCTCAGATCATCAGCGGCGGTCTCCACAGCAGTCTCATAAGGAGCGGAATTTTTAAGTAGGGCGAATATACCGAATACAATAGCCGTAGCCAGACCAATAAAAGCTAGTGTTGCTCCCGCACAGCCACATCCAACGACCTTTAAAAGGATAGGAGTTTTCCTGGTTTTTGACATTTGCTAGCTCCTATTGTGATCCTTTCAGCAAGCAACTGAACTTGATCCCAGCTTAATCGAGTCCTATCAACTAGGTATGGCATAGGATCACAAGCCTAACGAGAATATATCTAGACTATGGATCAGATTGTAAAGATTCTAGGGCAATTCACTATAGTTTCAGGTAAGACAGAACCAATATTTGTTTACGAGGGAGATATGCTCTCAAGGTTAACTCACAGTCTTAGCTTAAAGTCTCTGGTCTTGAGTGGATGGATCACCTTAACCTGCACCACAATCGCCTGGGCCCAAGATCAACAACAGGACTTAGAAGCCATTTCAGGATTACGTCAGACAGCCTTAGAAGCTTTAAATAACCAAGACTTTGATAAAATTGAACCTTTTTTGCATCCCCAATTCACCATTACCACTGTAGATAATCAGATCTTTCAGACCGCTGATCAGTTTGAGGCCTACTGGGAGCAACAACTAGCTGGCCCCATTGAGCGCATTGAACTCAGTCTACAACCCGATGGAGATACCCTCTTTCTCTCCGATCAAGTTGGAGTGAATCACGGTGCGGCTAGCTCTACCTTTTATTTTCGCAATGGCCCAGAGCGGGATATGCAATTACGTTGGTCATCAGTTGTTCAAAAAGACGGCGATCAATGGCTTCTACAGTCCCTTCATTTTTCAGCCAACTTATTTGATAATCCTGTCTTACAGACAACGCGACGGCTCACACTTGTCATGAGCACAGGCACAGCACTGGGAGGAGCCTTTCTGGGTGTACTCCTGACTTTTATGGTCCGACGGCGCTTCCGTTGACAGTAGCATCCAGAACGTCCAGACCTGATTGAGATCTAGACCATTGCGACGGTTGCAGCCGATTGACATAGCTCATATAGCGGGCCAGCGGGGCATCAATATTAAGCAATGTCTTAGGTTCAAACTGAATATTGTCATAGATCAAACCATCTTCATGACGCAAAGCATAATAAGCCAATCGAGTTAAAAGGAGCAAAACGTGGCTCACCAACCAACCCCACAAACCCGATCGCTTCTCAGTCACATAGATGGGTTGAATATGGGTTCCCCCAGAGGCAAGGGGAGTATAAGCATAGATCAGGTGTAAGGGGGGGCACCAACGTACAGATTTCATCATGGTCAGCAGACCCAGACACCCATCTGCGTAGCGCATGGAATAGCTGTAAGTTGAACCCAAGATCAGCCGAGCTAGTCGTTCTCGTTGAGTAGACTCAGGGATTTCACCAGACAGTGTAAAGTCGATCCAAGTTTGAACATCATGGGTCTGAACGGAAAGAGACATATTAATATCCAACCCATGCACAGTCCGCAAATGTTGAGCATCAATGCCATTCATCATACAGATGTGGTGATGACACCGACGCTGCAGCGGCTTTTCAGCTTGGCACATCAGAGATTTACCCTTTAGCTCATCAAACTCGGCAAGAGACGTGGGGGCTATAGCCTCTGGGTAGATCCAAACAAACCCGTACTTTTCAGTAGTGGCATAAGCCTTGACTCGGGCCCCAGGTGGAATATCCGCTTGACAAGGAATCGACTGACACTGACCCGATTGATCAAAGGTCCAATGATGAAACAAACACTGGATCTGGTTGCCTCTTACCCGTCCAATCCCCAGATCAGTCCCCAAATGAGGGCAGTAAGCCTCTAAAGCTCGGACCTGATGATCGTCCCCCCTAAAGATCACAATACGTTGATCACAAAGCGTAATGGAGCGAGCCTGCCCCCGAGACCACAACTGACTAGGACCTGCC
>CAYSWV010000025.1:0-54536 GCA_964434865.1 uncultured bacterium | reverse complement strand
GCCTTTGGCCACCCATTCAGGATTATTGAATATCTGAGATTGATTAGACATAAGCACAGGTTCTCAGCAAACTAGGCATGACTAGGAAGGAGACTGATCAAGTTGCATAGCCCGCTCTAAGGCCGCTTTTTCTTTCGCTCTTTGAATGTAGGGTTGTAATTGATCTAGAGTCAACCCACTCAATAGGCTCAAGTCATCCGGGCTGATACCTCTCATTAACATGTCTACACACCAGGTCTGACGAGCTTGTTCCATACAAGGTGCCACTTGTTCAGGGATCGGTAACTCAGCTACAACATCTTGCCAAAGCTTAAAGAGTTCCAGTTTCGTCAAAGCTTGACCTTGATCTCCCAGAAATAGAGCCGTTTCAGTATCATGGCGGCGCTTCAGCCATTGAGTCAGAGGATTGTTACTGTAGGATCCATATCGTTTGCCCAAAATCCATTGATTAATAGGAACTTGCCGGCTCAATCCTTGATTGATTTGCACCCAATGCTGCTGTGAACTCGAAAAATGATGAGTACGTTCTAGATCTAACAGTTCTTGAGGTAATAACCCCGCCCCAAAGAGTACATAGACAATAGCATACGGCTGGGGGCCTTGTTTTTTAGCTTGTTGAAACAGGGTACGGACCCAATCTGCCGGTAGATCTCTAACTTGTATTTCAGAAGGGGGAGGTTGTTCAGCGAGAGATGGGTGGGGAGGAAGCGCGGCACCCTCAAGGCATATTCTAACTAAGTGATCAAGAAAGTCGTCTCGATCAATCCAAAGGTCATCAGACTCGCTGGATAGGTCAGTCAGTAGATAACCCAGCAGCACGCTATTGAGCACTCCTGCCAGTTTTTCTGGTGAAACCTGTAGTTGGACTTGATCCCGTTGCTTACAGGTAACAAGGTACTGAGCTACTGCGTGTGTCACTTGCGATAACCCTTGACCCAGCGTTTGTCGATTTTGGGCTGAGTACTGACCAGCCTCTCCCACTAAAGCTCGGATCAACTCAGAGATCGGATCCAGAGTATTGAGGCAATCCCTTGCATAGTGTCTGACCGCATCAGCAAAGGAATAGGTTTGGGCTATGGCTTCCTCAAATGATCCTCTTAATTCAACGAAAACTCCAGCGTTTTGAATCACAGCTAATAACAAGTCATGCTTGCTGCGAAAGTTGCGAAATAAAGTAGCCTCATTAACATCCGCTAGCTCAGCTATTTGCTTAGTAGGAGTTTGATTAAATCCCTGAGATGTAAACAGATGAAAGGCTGCATGGATCAGACGTTTTTGGGTTGGAGACTGAGAAGAAGCCATAGGAATCGCAAGTATCACTTGCAAGTTGGTCTATCTGTTGATATAGTGTGGACATATCGCAAGTTTTACTTGCAAATCAATTCTACTATAGCAACTAAAACGGGTTGATCATGAACACTCAAACGATGCGAGCTGCAAAAGCAGTTCCAGATCACTATGGCATTTCTTGGGGATCAGTTACTTTTATCCTTGGATTTCATGGGTTAGCTCTATTGGCACCCTGGTTTTTCTCTTGGTCCGCACTAGCCCTTACGATTGGATTACATTGGTTAATAGGCAGTCTAGGGATTTGCTTGGGATACCATCGTTTGTTGTCCCATCGCAGCCTAAAAGTCCCTAAGGGATTAGAACGTTTGCTAGTAACCCTTGGGGCATTAGCTTTACAGGGCGGACCTATCTTTTGGGTATCAGGGCATCGTCGGCATCATGCCTATACCGAAGATCCAGATCAAGATCCGCATTCGTCAGCTCAAGGTTTTTGGTGGAGTCATATAGTCTGGTTATTTTTCAAGCGACCTACTTTTTTCGACTACGCTCAATACAAGCGCTATGCCCGCGATATCGATCGAGATCCATACTATCGTTGGTTAGATCGTTACTTCTTAATTCCACAAGCACTTCTAGGGATAGTGCTCTTTATAGGGGGCGGATGGTCGTTCGTCATTTATGGAATCTTTGTCCGTTCTGTAGTGCTCTGGCATAGTACCTGGCTAATCAATTCATTCACTCATCTAAAGGGATATCGCAACTTTGAAACTGATAATGAGTCTCGTAACTTGTGGTGGGCGGCTCTGATAACCTACGGGGAAGGCTGGCACAATAACCATCATGCTCAACCTCGTGTAGCCAAAGCTGGAATCAAGAGGTGGGAAATTGACATGACGTGGTGGGTGATCCAAGTCTTAGAGGCATCAGGTCTAGCTCAGAACGTAATCAGAAGAAGCAAGGCTATATCTGGGCATTAAGTTGAAGACGGTCCGTTGATTTTTAGAGTCTTCTGGCTTAAAATCAGTAGCCATTTTAGGATCAGTAGCCATATTAGGATCAGTAGCCTCATGACTCTATTCAGTGCCCTTGGATTAATCTCAGCTATGTTCATTCTTGCTATTACGCCTGGACCTGGGGTTTTAGCAGTTGTGTCAAAAGCCTTAGCCTCAGGATTTAAACAGACTTTACCCGTGGTAGCAGGCATTATTCTAGGTGATTTGATCTTCTTATTATTGGCCTTAGGAGGGTTGTCAACGATTGCTGAAACGTTTGGAGCCTTATTGACTACCATCAAATATCTGGGAGGAGGTTACTTGATCTGGTTAGGGGTTAAGGCCTGGAGAACAACACCCCAAGTCTTTGACGATATTGAGCTTGAGCCTCAGCCCAATCACTTGAGTCTAATGGGAGGTCTCTTCATTACCCTGAGCAATCCTAAAGTCATTCTGTTTTATATAGGATTTTTACCTACCTTTCTTGATTTAGAGCAGTTATCTCTGTTGGATGTGATCTGGGTTACTGGTATTGTCTCCAGTGTTTTAGGAGCTGTCATGATGTCTTATGCGTTTACAGCTGCAAAGGCTAGACAGACCTTTAAGAGTGCACCTGCTCGCAAGACCATGAATCAAGCTGCTGGAACTGTGATGGTTGGGGCTGGAGCGATTTTGCTAGCTAAATCCTAGCCATTAGACGTGAGCCAGTTGAGCAACGAAGTATAACCTACTTGAACCCCAGTAGGCTATGGCCCAACAGGTCGTAGATAGAAGTATAAGTTTCAATAAAGCACTATTCGCTGAAGATCTACTCAGATCTCTCAGGAAATGTCTAGATTGCTTTGAGGAGGAGCTTAGATTCAACAGGTTTACTTAAATCATGAAGCCTTTTGAATCAATCCACGGAGATTTCCATGACACATCAACTAAAGTCTACCTTGAGCTTAGTAGCAACTGTAGCCCTTCTCTCATTTTCAGGCCTAGCTAGCTTGACTCCGGTTGCTCAGGCTGCTGCTGAAGTCGGTTCTAAATCAACACTGATCACAGATGCTAAAAAAACAGAAGGATCTATTCAAATAATTGAAGAAGCGGGTAAGCGTTATCTAGAGTTAGATGAATCTTTTACCACAGGTCGGGGTCCTGATGTCTTTGTTCTACTCCACACGCAAGATGTACCAGAAGACTATAGCAAAGAGAATTTCGTTAATTTAGGCCGCGTACAAAAATTCAACGGCGCTCAGCGTTATGAGATTCCTGCTGATGTTGATCTAGCAAACTTCAAGTCAGTCTCAATTTGGTGCCGTGCTTTTAACGTAACCTTCGGCTATGGCAGCTTTTAAGGAGTCTACCCCTAATGATTTGGCTCGCCCTGGATTGGATCAGGGTAGAGTAGCTGATTGGATCCAGTAACTAGCTCTCTAAACCTGATCTCACGGTAGCCCAAAGGATATGATACTCAAAGAGAAAATACTCAAGAGAAAAATGGTTCAGATCGTTTTAGTAACACCTGAAATTCCTGCAAATACTGGAAACATTGCTCGAACCTGTGCTGCAACTTTAACACCATTACACCTGGTTGAACCTTTAGGGTTTCGCTTAAGCGATCGGTATATGAAACGTGCGGGCCTAGATTATTGGAACGCCGTTGATTTACACCGACATCCATCTTGGGAGGCTTTTGTCAAGTCTCATTTAATGGGTTCCAGCTCTCATCAGCAGGTCTGGTGTTTTAGCGTTCGAGGAACTGAAGTCTACACTCAGATTCAGTACCAACCTCAGGATTGGCTAATCTTTGGCAGCGAAACTCAAGGACTACCTCCTGAGATCCTCTCTGAGTATCCTTCAGCCCGCATACCTCTATCAGGTCCTGTCCGGGGGTTAAATCTTTCTAACGCCGTAGCTGTCGCCTTGTTTGAAGCACTAAGACAACTTCAGCTACGATCGCCAATCGTCTTCAGCTCTGATCAAGAACCCACATAAGCGATGAGGTCAATTTCAATATCACCCAACCCAGCCAAACTGATCACACCAACTGTCGTCCGACAGGGTAGACGATCGGGCGGAAAATAAGAGGCATAAATGGGATTAACAATGTCATAGTCTCGAAAATCGGTCAAAAAGATCCGAGCCATAACGACCTGATCAAAGCTAGTTTGGGCCTGCTCAAGCACACGTTGCAAATTGGCCATAACCTGTCGAGTTTGGTCCGCAATCGGACCCCGTTGAATATCACCAGTAATCGGATCTTGAGCCAACTGACCCGTGACAAATAAGAAGTCGCCTGCTTTAACCGCGTGAGAATAGGGCGCCACAGGGGCCAAATCAGGCAGGGTAATGTGTTGAATGGATGACATAAAACCTCTGAGTCAAGCCTGAAGAAAGAGCCATAGTAGCAGCATGGTCTCAAGCATTGCCGCTATACTAGCATCTCTAGTCTGATTTACGGATCCTCACCATGCCACGGCCCCCCTCAGGTTCCTCCAAACCTAAAAAAGCACCTCATAAAAAAGATCGAGGCTCTAAATCCAATTCGCGTAATCCTAATCAGACCTCCCGTGGTGGTAGTGTTTCGAAAGGTGCGCCTCTCAAACCCAAGCGGCCTCTACCCAAACCTGTACTAAGACAAACACCCTCTGATCCCCCCCATCCAGACCCTTTATCTCTTGGCCCAGGGCCTGAACTAGATCCTGATCAAGATTTGATTTTTGGCCGTCAAGCAGTCCTCGCGGCTCTAGAAGCTCAGCGAACACTTAATAAAATTTGGATAATCCCTCAATTACGCTACAACTCCAAGTTCTTACCCTTGCTCCAAGAGGCTAAACAACGTGGAGCTGTCATTGATGAAGTGTCACCTCAACGATTAAAGCACTTGACAGAGGGTGGAAATCATCAAGGCATTGCTGCTCAAGGTACAGCCTACAACTACATTGAATTAGAAACATTAATTGATGAGGCCTTTCAGCAAACAGTGAAACCTGTCTTGATAGTGCTAGATGGTGTTCAAGATCCACACAATTTGGGAGCTATTGCCCGCACAGCAGAAGCCTTTGGGATTCAAGGGATCATTATCCCCCAACGCCGAGCTGTAGGGGTCACCTCTACTGTACTAAAAGTTGCGGCTGGTGCTTTAACCACATTGCCCATAGCCCGAGTTGTTAATCTTAATCGAGCCCTATCTTACCTAAAAGAAAAGCAGTTTTGGGTCTATGGTACAGATAGTCGGGGTAACCAACCTATTCATACGATTGAGTTTGAAGGGCCTGTAGTTTTAGTGATTGGATCTGAAGGCGATGGTATTAGTTTACTCACTCAACAACATTGCGATTATCTCATTTCAATTCCATTGATCGGTCGGACAGAAAGTTTGAACGCATCCGTTGCAGCTGGGATTTCCATGTATGAGATCTTTCGTCAACGGGCTCTCAAAATTTTAGAATGGTCTGATCAGGGATCTAGTTAATCATCACTATCCTGACTTGAGGTTGGAGTCTCCGTAATGATGACGAGAACTAAGAGTAATCATGAACACGCTAGTCCTCAGACCTCGATAAGGGATCTATGCGATACTTAATTTAAGTATGTACTGACTTGGATCAAATCCATGTTTTTAAAATCTTCAAAATGGATGCTCGTTGGAGCACTCACTATGCCTATCTTAGCGGTCCAGTTTGGCTTCGGTTCCCCTGCTTGGGCCATCAAATTAGGTGACTATGTTGAGCCTGAGGCTGTTTCGTTGCAAGTGAGGCAAGCTGATCAAACCTACAATGCTATTCAAGAGACAGTGGGTCCTGATTCGATTACAGCCATGATGAATGAGGATAATCAGGTTTTTGCGATCCAGATTCGTAGCACTGCTCAAGCCGCCCCTGACCCCCTAGATTATTTGGGTGAGTACGCAGATTTTACAGAAGAGGTAATTTCGGTGATCCCATTAAGGGGTCGAGTAGTGCGCTACAGCAAAGGAGATCAAGTGGCAGAATGGAGTACCTATGGCATGAGTGGCTCTTTTTCTGCTCAAGCTATCAGTTACGATCTAGCTCCCGATCAAGTCCAACAGACCTACCAGGAACCTGAGTAATGTTCCAAAGCTAATTCCCAAAGCTAAGTGTCTATGAGTAAGCTAAGGCTTCATTGTAGATCTTTTCATTGACTCGAACTGATTTAACCAGATCAACAATAGGGTTGGGATAATCAACTCCAAGGCGAACCTGGTACTGGGATTGCTCGGCTGCAGTTAAACGATAGGGTTCATGGACTTTAGCACCTGGAATCAGCTTCAACACAGGCAACCAATGTTTAACATAATCACCTTGGGGATCATAATCCCTAGATTGCTTGGGGATGTTGAAGTAGCGAAATCCACGAGCATCATTACCGACTCCTGCTGTATAGTTCCAGTTGCCCCAATTGCTACAAGGATCATAGTCAATCAGTACCGACTCGAACCATTCAGCGCCCATATGCCAATGAATCCCCAGGTTTTTGGTTAGAAAGCTGGCTACATTTTGTCGGCCTCGATTTGACATAAACCCTGTAGCAGCTAGCTCTTGCATATTGGCATCCACAAGGGGAAATCCAGTCTGGCCCCGACACCATTGATCAAAGCGATCCCAATCTTCTTTCCAGGGTATAGGAACACCTTGAAGCCCAGTGGCTTGAAACAAGCGGTGCCCATGTTTAAGTGTGATCAACCGAAAGTAATCCCGCCACAACAGTTCAAAGATCAACCAGTAAGTGGAGTCATTTTGAATTCGCTCTTGCTCATACTGTTGAACTTGCCCATAAACAAAGCGTGGTGACAAGCACCCCAAGGCCAGCCATGGTGATAACCTAGAGGCATCGTTTGGGTTGAGCATGCCATTACGCGTTTCTTTATAAACTTTGAGTCGATCTTGAATCCAGATGTAGTCTTGAAGTCGAGCTTGACCCGATAACTCACCACCTTTGCAGTGGAACAAAGCTCGATCATCGAATTGAGGGGGATCAACATTTAGATCACTGAAGCTAGGTAGATCACCTGGGATCAAATCCTTGGGAAGCCCCGATAGGGATTGAGGAGTTTGGATCAGGGGCCGCGGGTGACAGGTTTGTTCAACCTGCTTGCGAAAACGGGTGAAGAGTTCTGGTAGACGATTGATCTCAAAGGGCAGATCACCTGGATCAAATAACGTATGGCCCCAAAAACGGGTCCACGAGGTCCCCTGCTGGTCTAACTGAGTGATCAATGCTGCTTCAACAGTTTTTTCTTCAGTTGCAGCCTCCTCATGAAAGTAAACAGCCTTACATTGAAAATCTTGGGCTAACTTGGGTATCACCTGTTCGGGATAGCCCCTGCGGATCACCAAATCACACCCTATATTTTGAAGCGATTGTCTTAACTGTAGGATGCTCTCAAGGAGAAACTGGGTGCGAAATGAACCTGTTTTAGCAAAGCCATAAGAAGTTAAGCCAAACTGTCTGGGATCAAAACAATAAACTGGGATCACAGCGGCTTGCTGTCGACACACTTGATCTAGAGGTTCATGGTCATGAAGTCTGAGATCAGTGCGGTACCAGATAATAATGCGAGACATGCAATCGCTAACCTTGCAAAGCCCCAGTATATCCGAGTGGTACTTAGTTGATCTCTGCTTCCGAGTCCTCCTTAGTCAGATCATGAGAATCAGAAGCTGTCATTAAGGCATACTGAACTTGCTGTCGTAGATCTGATCCAGGGGTAAAGGTAGGAATGTAGGCAGCTGGGATATCCACAGGCTGATGCGTGCGAGGGTGCCGTGTTTGTCGAGCTTTACGATATCTGACCGAAAAAGATCCAAACCCAGCCAGCCTGACCTTACCCCCTGACACTAAAGATGTAGTCACACCATCAATAAAAGCATCAATGGCCGCTGCGGCTAGCTGGAGCGTCAAGCCATCAACTTGTTGAGCCATTTGTCGAGCTAAGGTCCGACGATTTAGGTCTAATGCCACTTTCGTTGTCATATCTTGAGCCTCAAAAACTATTTTGCTCAGCATACGGTATCTGGGTCCGGTTAAGGTTGGAACTCAGGCCTTGGCCATTTAAGCTTGATCAAAGTGGGGACCCAACACAGGTAAAGGTAGGTTTCACTGTTGGCACTCATTCTTAGACCCTTGAATCGAAAAACCTGATTATCTGATGACAAAGCTTCAAATTAAAGCCGAGTTTGATTTGTTTTCAGCCTCTCAACTCCCAAAAACCTTTAGCTTCAACTACTAAATACTTGGGGCTCTAACTAGATCTAATGAGTTGGTTTTATTGGCAGAACCTTATTTTTATCAGCAGCTTTACAGTTTCTTTACATCCATCAACTAAATCTCTGAGTTTCGCCATGAATCCTCTATCAGATCCTCAAAAAGAGATCACCATCAGCTGATCCCTTCAAAAGTGGCAAGCGAGTTAACACTTACAAAACAGCCTATTTTTTGATAGCAGGGATCAGAAACAAACGGACGATAGACTGGTAAACTAAGGCACGGATGTTTGCTTCAATCAGATTATCAGTCCTATGCCAGCTGTATTCTACATCGATGAGTTATTAAGGTTATACGCAAAGGGGGAGCGGAATTTCTTTGAGTCTGATCTTCAAGGATTGAACCTGCGTCGAGCCAATTTAAGTGGAGCTACTCTCTCATTTGCGAATTTACGAGGGGCTGATTTAAGAGAAGCAAATCTCAAACAATCAAGTTTGCAGCGAACTAATTTTCAAAGAGCCGATTTGCGTCGAGCTGATTTAGGGGCGGTTAATCTGTGGCTAGCTAACTTGGGTCGAGCTAATTTATTGGGGGCTTCTCTAGTTAGGGCCAATATGGCAGAGGCTAAACTTGCTGGAGCCAATTTAGAAATGGCCAATTTAACCGGAGCCAATTTACGAGGGGCTGATTTAGGGGGATCCTCATTGGCTGAAGGTGTCTTATTGGGAACAGATCTAAGTCATGCTAATTTAGGGGGGGCTGATTTAGGCGGGGCTGATTTAGAAGGAGCCAATCTGGTGCGAACACGAATGATTGGAGTGGATCTGAGTTATGCCAACTTAACCGATGCTTCTTTATCAGAGGCAGACTTGAGCTATTCTGATCTTCAACGGGCTGACCTAACAGGTGCAAATTTTGTGAAAGCTGATCTGCGACGGGCTAATTTAGCCGATGTTGACCTTAGTTTTGCAGATTTATCTCAAGCCGATTTGACCCATTCTGATCTTCAACGAGCAATTTTAAGTGATGCTGACTTAACAACAACCCGGCTTAGAGGGGCTAACCTTAAAGGTGCTTATTATAACCACAACACTCAGTTTGCTGTAGATTTTGATCCTAAATCTGTGGGTCTTCAACATCTTGATCTGTAATGCTTAAGAACTCAGTTTAAAGGATGCTTTTATGGCTAGATTTGAAATTTCTGAGGTCGATATTGCCCCTGCTATTGATCATACACTGTTGATTCCAACAGCTACTATGGAACAAGTTGATCAATGGTGTGCTTCGGCTGAATCCTATCATTTTTACTCAGTCTGTGTGCATCCTTGTCATGTCAAACGAGCTGTCGAACGTTTGTATCACAGCCGAGTCAAGGTTACTACAGTCGTTGGGTTTCCCTTAGGTACCTCGACAGCTGAGACTAAACTCTATGAAGCCATGGCAGCAGTTGATCACGGTGCAGCTGAACTCGATGTTAAACTCAATCTAACCTTGCTCAAAGATAGAGATACCGATGCCCTACATGCTGAGATAGCTCACATTGTTGAAGAAACTCATGTACCAATTAAAGCTATTTTAGAAACGGCTTTGCTCACGGATGCTGAAAAGAAGCTCCTTAGTGAGATCTGTATTGATGCTGGAGTCGCCTTTTTGAAAACATCCACAGGTTGGACTCAAGGAGCAACAGTAAACGACGTTAAAATGTTGTGGGAACTAACACAAGGTAAAATTGGAGTCAAAGCCTCTGGGGGGATCCGTACGGTTGAGCAAGCCTTAGAGATGTTGAGAGCTGGGGCGAGTCGGCTGGGTACCTCCTTTGGCATTGATATGATGACTGAATTGCAACGTAAACCGAGGGAGGTCTGAAGATCTACTTCTGGTTAGCTCTAGCTGCACTGACAGCCGAAAGAAAAAACCAGACAGTGAGAGGGACACAGGCCACTAGAATGCCACCTGTCAAACCAGGACCTAAGTCAGGTTCGCCCGAAGCCAGTTCAAAAATGGATCCGACGGTAGCAATGGCGGTAATGCAGGCGCCAGCGAGGAGTAAATTGCTCTTGATCCCAGTATTCATAAGAAAACCACTGCTTGTAATAATGTGACTTTTACTAGTAAAACAAAAATCATACCAGTCAAACCAAAAATGAGATCGAAAAAACCCTCCCAAAGAGAGGGTCCAAAGATCGAAGACAACTCCAAAGCTCAACCTTCTACAGTGATCTTGCCAACCATTTGAGCACCCCGGTGAGGTGTGCAGTAGTAGGAGTATTCACCAGGAACCTCAAAGGTATCTTCAACAACCTGGCCAGGCTTAGTCATTAGTCGCTTATAAGACTGCTGTTTAGCTAGGCTAGAATCGCCACCAGTTACTTTGTCTAATACAACGTTGTGGGGTTAAACCTTTTTGTTAACCCACTCTACAGTGTCACCAACGCTAATAGTGAGTTCAGAGGGTTCAAATTTGAGTTCACCTTTGTCAGATCCCATCAGGATCTTGTAAGTTGCGGCTTCAGCAGTAGGCATAGCCATACATAGGCCCACTGTTACCATCAAAGCAATTAAGATAGCTTTCAAGCTAGTGGCTAAAAATTTCACTGAAAACATGGATTCCTCTCAGACGACAACGGTAACCGATCGTGATCTAGCTTCCTCAAGACAGATAACGCCTTAACAGAAGCTTAATTCGGTACGCATTATATACTATTTTGGGTTGCCATCTTTTGGCTCATCGGGCAGATGTAATGGATAGGAAGCAATCACTGAGCTTACCAGAGCCACACCTAACCACCATTGCATCTGGATCTGCGGTCGGTACCAAACTGTATCCACCAGTCCATGGGCCATAATCCCTGCACAGGTTCCTAACCCAGCCACCAGCCACAACCCTTCTGCATGACGAGCCTTAGCCAAAACTAACCAATGCTTCAATCCATGAACACTCAACAGAACCAGAGACCAAAGAAAAGCAGCCAATCCAACGAAACCAGTTTCAACTGCCACCTCCAACACAATTGAATAAGCACTTAAAGCACTGTAGTTAGGCCGTTGAAATAAGGGATAGACTCGGTTAAAGGCGTCGTTGCCAGGACCAATCCCCAGCACTGGGAACGCCTGAATCATATCGATAACCGCTTGCCAAACATTAATCCGGAAGTTATTACTAGTATCACCCCGGCCCACAAATATACTTAAGACCCTCAAGCGGAGGGGTTCTAAAGTCAACATTCCCAAACCAAAAACCAGTAAACCCCCTACGATCAAAGCCGGTAGAGACCAGCGGCGCCATCGCACGGGCAAAAAAATATTCACCCATTGAACAAGTAAAAGACTCACGACGCTTAAAGCCGCTACCCCTCCAATCCAAGCACCGCGACTGTAGGTCAGCAGCAGGCAGAGTAAGTTAACACCAGAGATAAATAAGGCTAACATCTTCAAACCCCAAGTCTGCCAGTACCAGGCTGCCACCAGGCCTAAAGGAATCACAGACACTAAGTAGCCCCCGTATAAATTGGGATTGAGGTGATAGCTATAGATTCGAGTTGTTCCTGATAACCCCGACTCTGGATCAACCCAGGTGGCTAATTCTTCTGCCCCATAAAAATATTGCCTGAGTCCGTAGATCCCCATCCAAAGACTACCTAAGAGAACAGCCCCCACTACCCAGGAGCGATAGGCTGGCTTTTGTAAACTTTGATGCCACAAGCAAAACCCTAACAGATACAGCGTAAATTTAATTAACCCGGATAGGGCTTCATAAGGCACCGGCGAGAAAACAGTAGCCACCACAGCAATGATCCACCAAAGACCTACTGCTAGGTGAATAGGGCTGATCGGTAGAGAACGAAAGCCCCATTGCAAACCCAAGATAGGTACCATAGCTAAAAGCAATAGCCCCAAGGGTGTTGTATTTGATTGCGTAGCAAAGCTCAAATAGAGGGTTGCTAGCCCCAATCCGATCACATCAAGCCACTGTATTAGCCAACTGGAATAGCCCCAGGACTGTAAAAACCCAGAGACTTGACCCAATAGACTGTTAAGCCACCACTGATTGACCGGAGAATTCCACAACACGAACAATTTAATGGCTTCCACAACTTGCTCCTGGGTCGATACAGAAGTGTAGATCCTGTAGTTATACTCTGAAACAGCCTCGAATAGGTGTACTATCCTCCAGTTCGCTTAGGCAATAAGATCGGTTGATTTTGTAAAAAGCTTTGTTCATTATTAAGATGGCTCAATAGAGTTTACTCATCTTTACATCTAAAGCGGGTTAGATCCAGGGCATTCATAGCCTCTACGGAAATGCTGCTCCCGGTTGTGGGCAGGTTCAAGATGACCGTAGATTAACTATGGGACTTAAGGCCTGCTATCAACCTCAATCATTGCTGAACAGGAGGAGACACGATGAGTGAATCATTCCAGATAACGGTGTTGATCGCACTCACAGCATTTGCAGGGATTACAGCCCAAGTTATGGGGGCATACCTGAAAATACCGAGTATTGTCTTTCTACTCCTATTAGGTATTGCCTTAGGACCCGATGGTCTAGCTTTGGTCAATCCAGAATTATTGGGTAGAGGCCTAGAATCTTTAGTCTCGCTACTAGTGGCCTTGATCTTATTTGAAGGGGGTCTCAATCTCCAAGTTCGAGAACTTTCAAAAACATCAGGAAGCCTACGTAACCTAGTGACGATAGGGACGGCAATCACTCTAGTTGTGGGGGCAACAGCAGCTCATCTCATTGCAGGCTTTTCCTGGCAAGCCGCTTTTTTGTTTGCCTCCTTAGTTACGGTTACTGGACCGACCGTCATTGGTCCTCTCCTTAAACAGGTTGCCGTCGATCGACGCATCACCACCATTCTTGAAGGTGAAGGCGTACTGATTGATCCAGTCGGAGCCATTGTGGCTGTGATCGTGTTGAGCTTGGTGCTAAGTAGTGACTTTGAGCTGAATCAGATCTTAGTTGAACTCATTACCCGACTCAGTATCGGCGTAGCTCTGGGTGGAACAGGCGGGTGGTTACTGGGCTGGTTTATCAATCGGGCAACGATCTTATCAGCCGATTTGAAAAATTTAATTGTTTTATCAAGTGTATGGATCTTATTTAGCCTAGCTCAATATGTTGAAGGCGAATCAGGTTTAATGGCCGTTGTGGTGGCAGGTGTTGTCCTTAATACCAGTTCGATTGAGGGCATACGGTTATTAAAGCGGTTTCAGGGTCAGTTAACCATATTGTCAGTGTCAGTATTGTTTATTCTGCTGGCGGCTGATTTATCACTTGAGAGCTTATTTGCTCTGGGATGGGGTGGGGTCTTTACGGTGTTGAGTTTGATGTTCATCGTCCGACCTTTAAACATTTGGGTCTGTACTTGGGGTAGTGATCTGAGCTGGCAGCAAAAACTGTTTATTAGTTGGATTGGACCTAAAGGCATTGTCTCAGCTTCAGTGGCCTCACTCTTTGCCATTTTGTTAGGCAATGTTGGTATTGATGGTGAGGCTGTGAAAGCTCTTGTGTTCTTAACGATCATCTTTACTGTGATTATCCAGGGTTTAACGGCCCAATGGATAGCCAATGCTTTGGGGGTAACCGCCGATCAAGTCAGTGGAGCTGTCATTGTGGGATCCAATCCGTTAGCTCGGCTGATCGCTAGACTCCTAAAAGAGAGGGAACAACATGCCATTTTGATTGATACTAACCCTGAAGCCATTAAAGCTGCAGAAAAAGAAAACCTTCCAGCTATCTGGAGTAGTGCCATGAAAACTGAAACCCTTGAGGAAGCTGGCCTAGACTCAATTGGAACATTTCTGGCTATTACCACCAATAGCGAGGTCAACTCTGTTTTAGCTGAGCGCGCTGTTGAAGAATTTGATCCACCTCGAGTCTTAGCTTTATTTCCTCAAGCCAAACCATCAGCCCAACCTAGTAAAATTCGTCAGGCTTTAATTAATGATTTACCTTTGAAAGACTGGAATGACTCACTGAATAATCAAGATGTCAAATTATTTGAAACACATCTAACTGAGCCTGGATTTGAATATCAACAGACTTACTTACAAGCCCTGATCGATACTGGCAAGCTCCTCCCCTTGATCTTTGAGCGCCAAAAGCAGTTTTATATTGTCCGAGCCGGGCAAAGCTGGGGACCTGATGATCGGATCATCTGTTTGATTAAGAGTCCTAAATCTCGCTTGATGCGTCAACTGTCAGGCAGTGATCCAGTGCGGCTAACCTTAGAGCAGTTACCTGATATTAGCGAGATCCCGTTATCGGCATCTGAGACCGCTCCAGCTCCACCAGCTGAAACCACCTTGAGTAACCCGTCTCTAGATACTGCTACTCACAAGTGAAACTAAACGATGGCCAGGCTGTAGCCTTCTCAGACCCATAACAGGGTCAACCCAGGGCCAGATCAACGAGAGAAGCTCGCATGAGGGATTAGCCTCAAGGTAGTCGACAAGATCGTAGTTGAAACTGAAGCTCAATTGTTTACAGTTGAGTTACTTGATAGTTGGATCAGTTTGAACTAGAGATCGTCTGGACTAGTAAAGCGATAGTTAGATTAGCTACCTGGAGTTAACCAGAGCTAGCAACAACAGGGGCATTAGACCTTCGACCCATCACATGATATTAATAGTACAACAGCTAACATAACTATTGTTAAGAATCGTGACTATTCAAACTACATTGACTCGGTCTTCCAACCTGTCCACCACCTTACCAACCTCTACCTGCCCTGGAGCATCAGCCTTCGAAACGGCAGTTCATCGAGGTGATTTTCTGATCACAGCTGAGGTGACACCGCCCAAAGGGGGAGATCCGAGCCATATGTTGGTCCAAGCTGAGGCTCTGAAAGGACGAGTCCATGCTGTTAACGTCACTGATTCTAATCGAGCTGTGGCCCGCATGAGCCCGCTAGCGGCGGCTGTTTTACTCATGCAAGTCGGAATCGAACCTGTTTTTCAATTAGCCTGTCGAGATCGTAACCGCCTCGCCCTTCAAGGCGATCTGATGGGGGCTTCTGCTCTAGGTATTAAAAATGTACTGGTTCTAACAGGGGATCCCCTTAAGGCTGGAGATTGTGCTGATGCTAAGTCCGTTTTTGAATATGAAAGTGTACGACTACTACAGCTCACTCGAAATTTAAACCAGGGACAGGATTGCAACGGTAAAAAGTTACCTGATCAAAAAACTCAGCTTTTTGTTGGAGCAGCTGTAGATCCCCAGTGTCCCAGTGTGTCAGGTCTCAAGCGGCGCTTTCAAAAAAAGGTAACCATGGGAGCCAAGTTTTTTCAGACTCAGTTGATCACAGACTTTGATCGGATGGCTTGGTTTATGGATGAATTAGGCCATGAGGCGGGAAAACCTATCCTGGCTGGTATTTTTCTGCTCAAGTCAGCCAAAGCTGCCCAATTTATTAACAAGCATCTCCCTGGAGTCAAAATTCCAGATGCCATTATTCAGCGATTAGATGAAGCCCCCCATCCTTTGGAAGAAGGTATTCGCATTGCCGCTGAACAAGTTCAACAAGCACAACAGATTTGTCAAGGTGTACATCTGATGGCTATTAAAACAGAGGAACGGATCCCAGATATTCTTGATCTAGCTGGCGTTTCAGCTGTTCACGTTCATTAGTTTGAGATCTTGATGCTCCTCACGAGTTCTAAGAATGACTGGATTCGACAATTACGTCGCTTACATCAGACCAAGGGCCGTAGGGAACAGTCTGCTTTTCTTATTGAAGGAACTCACTTAGTTCAAGAAGCTTTAGCCAATCAGTGGCCGTTATCAGCCATTTGCCACACCCCCACCTGGCTAGAGCATCATCCTGGACTACTCGATCCAGTCCCACGGCAGGTGCGGATTCAACCGGTTACTGAAGCTGTATTAATATCATTAGCTACGACAGAGACCCCAGATGGTGTCATTGCTGTAGGCCATCACCTGGAGCAACCTGCGGTACCCCAATGCCAGTTGGCCCTAGCTGTAGAAACCTTACAAGATCCAGGAAACTTAGGTTCATTGATTCGTTCAGGGGCTGCGGCTGGAGCTGATGCCATCTGGGTAACCTCCGATAGTGTTGATCCTGAACATCCTAAAGTGCTTCGAGCTTCAGCAGGTCAATGGTTCCGCCTATCTCCCCAGGTGGTTCAAGACCTGCCCCAATGGCTAACCCGATGCCAGCAACATCAGATTCAAGTTTTAGCGGCTACCTTACCTCAAAGAACAGAGGCTAGAACTGCTATGTGGGACTATGACTTGTGTAAACCCACGGTCTTTATCTTGGGCAATGAAGGTGCCGGGTTAAGTCAACCCATGATTCAGCAAGCTAATGGTACTATTCACATTCCTATGGCTACAGGTGTCGAGTCCTTAAATGTGGGTGTTACCGGAGCTCTCTTACTATTTGAAGCTTATCGCCAACGGTGGCAAGTAAGGTCATTAATCTGACTACATGAGCTAAGGTCACCATTCTCAGATATCAAATACTATCAGTAATTTAGAATTAGTCAAACACAACATGATGATTGCCATCTGACCTACTTTATTTTCTCTGAGTGATGTTAAAGTTTCTCTAGCTATTCTCAGATGCTTCTAAAGACTTAGCCAGTACATTCAGCACTGTACATTCAGCAGAGCAATGATCCCTCAACTAGATTTTCAGCTCAGCGATTCGATCACCTCATAGTTGTGATCTGTGAGCACCTCAATCCCGTCTCAATTGATATAACGGTTGATATAACGATTGATATAACGATAGCTAAAGCATCAGGCTAACAAAGGAAAAGCTATGCAAGAGCGAATCCAGTGTTATTGTTTAAACCCAAGATGTCCTCAACCTCTAAACCTGGCTAAGGCCTTAAAATGTAAATCATGCGGTGCATCATTATTGGTCAGAGATCGTTATCGAGCCTTTAAACGCATTGGTCAGGGGGGATTTGGAGCAACTTTTTTGGTCAAAGATCAAGATTTACCTTCACATCCTTGGTGCGTGATCAAGCAGTTGCAACCTCCTGTCGCGTCTCCCCGAATTGCCCAATTTTCACTTAATCTCTTTAATCGAGAGGCCAAAGTATTAGAAAAACTGGGGCAACACTCTCAAATCCCGACTTTATTTGCCCACTTTCAAGAGGCCAATCGCTACTACCTTGTTCAGGAGTTTATTGAGGGCGAGACTCTAGCTCAAGAATTGCAGCTCAAGGGTCCTATGACTGAAACAGAGGTGAAACAAGTCCTGCAAGATATTCTGCTCATTTTAAATTATGTTCATAGCCATCACACGGTTCATCGAGATATCAAACCGACCAATCTCATTCGTCGTCAATCAGATCAACGACTAGTCCTGATTGATTTTGGGGCTGTGACTGAATTTCGATCTGGCTCCAATCTAACTTGTGAACCTCCCATTCGTTCTGTTGGTTATTCGCCACCTGAGCAAATGGCTGGACAAACGAGCGGACCGGCCAGTGATATTTATGCCTTAGGCGCCACCAGTCTGTATCTACTCACTGGCAAGTCACCCACAACTTACTATGATCCTGACTTGAAGATTTGGACTTGGAGTCACCAGCTTCAGCTTTCTGCTGAATTTGAATTGATTTTACTCAAAATGCTGAGTGTTAACTTAGAAGATCGCTATAGCACTGCCCATGAAGTTTTGAAAGCTTTGTGTGAACCTAAATTAGCCCTACCCTCCCCTTTGATAGAACCTTCAATACCTCGCTGGCAAGTGGATACTAGTGGGGCATCAATCTTACCTAAAATGGTCAAACGCCATCCTTTAAATCAAAAATTAGATCAAAAACGCATGACTACGGGTGAGCATCAGATCCCCACCTTACCAGACCGATCCCGCTCAAGGCCTATAGAGTGGTGGTTTTCTATCCACTTCAAGACTTTGGTAGGTTTGTGTGTTGGTTTAGGCACCTTTGCAGGGAGTTCACTTCTGGGTTTCTGGATAGTTAGATTACTGCAAGGCCCCCTTTGGTTGTCAATGATGATGGGAGGTATGAGTGCACTTCTCAACGCTCTTGCCTTAAAAACTTGGTCAAAACCTCGTAAAAATCAACAGGGACGCTAGCCCTATCATTCTGATACCTTACTGACCCGCTTTGCCAGAGTTGCTTGGGCTACTGTCCGAATGATGATCCGCGTACCTTTGCGCTAGTAGACCTAATCCAAGCCCATCGATGGGTGAGTTACCCAATCCATTAGACCCAATATACTGGCACTATCGATGTAAAAGTAAAATTGGTTCACTGCATGCTATCTAACTCGCAGCTTCCCTTGAAATTTTGGATCATTGCCTCTGTTGGTTTTATAAATGCTGTTAGCTTCACGATTATTATTCCGATCCTCTATCCCTATGCTCAGGCCTTTAACTTGTCTGATTTTCAAGCCAGTCTACTGACAACGTCATACGCAGCCTCTCAATTTATGGGTACGCCAGTACTGGGGCGCTTCTCTGACCAGCTAGGTCGCAAACCTGTACTAATTTTGAGTCTATTAGGGACTGTTGCTTCCAATAGTCTGGCTGCCCTCACACCGTTTGCCTGGTTGTTGTATGTAGCTCGGATCTTTGATGGATTAACTGGGGGTAATACTTCAATTGCCCGAGCCATCATCAGTGATATGACAGATTCAGATCAACGTCCAGTCGCCTTTGGCATTTTTGATGCAACGTTTCGTCTCGGGTTTGTAGTGGGGCCCGCGCTCAGTTTTTTGGCTCAAACGTTACCTCCTATTCCTGGCATTTCATCGTTAGGGATGAGCTTTTTGGTCTCAGCGGGAATTGCGTTACTAGCTACAGGTCTGACCATCATTGCTGTACCTGAAACCCATACTAACTCAAGTCCTGAGATGGATTCCTCATCAACTTCAAAACCAGAGCTAGGGATTTCAAAAACAATTAAAGCTATTGGAGATCCTCTCTATGGTAGGTTGTATGGCCTTACCTTCCTAAGTGGGTTTACCTTTACAATCTTTACCTTTGCCTTTCAACCCTTTTTTCTAAACGTTCTAAACCAAGATGCTAAAACCCTAGCTATTTACTTTGCCCTGATTGGGATTTTGGGATTTCTCTCCCAGGTATTTGGGTTTAAACAGCTTAAAAAGCACTTCAGCCTAGTGATGATCTTAGCCACATCAATTATGCTGCGCGGGATCTTATTTTTACTGTTACCTACCTTTCCTAATCTGTGGGCCTTTACCCTGATCATGGGTGTGTTTGGTGTCGTGAATTCATTTCCATTACCTTTGATCAACGCTCTCATTTCCCTAAAAAGCCGCAAACACCAACAAGGGGAAGTTTTAGGTATTAATGCCTCCTATTTGAGCATAGCTAATGCTTTTGGACCTGCTGTTGCTGGACTCTTAGTAGAATTAGGTTACAAAGCACCTTTGTGGATCACAGGAGTCTTAACTTTAATGACGGCAGGCTATGCATTCAGTCTATCCGAACCCACTCCATCCAATCCTGATGGGAGTCGCTACTAGGAGCTAGATCCTTTTGGCTTCAAACCCTTAGGTCATTAATCAAGATCATCAATATTGTTAAGGTTGATTGCGATCTGATTGGAGTGGTTTTGTCCCCAACGAATGGTGTCATCATACTGATCTTTCTCTTGATCAAAGTCGAGCGGATTATAACCAGTAACATCTGGCCTACTGACAAAAATCTCATTAGCTAGATGGCCATCTGCATTATATTCTTTGAGTTGCTGAAGAAATTCCTGTGTAGGTTGGTATACAATGAATTGAGAGTCAATAGTTTCAGTTTCAAATATTGGGTGTTTTTCATCAATCAGTTTATAGGCCTCTTCTTCGCTGCTCGTAAAGTTTGGAGAAATAAAGAAAATCTTATCAAATTTTTGATTATATACCTTGAAAAACTCTTGGAAGCGATTGAAGACTCCTAAGGTTCCCCCGTCCCAAAAATAGGCAGGTTGGTGGTTGATTCGTCTAATAGGATGACTAGCCCTGCTTTCTCTATAGAAGAGTTTGTGGGGTGGGAAGACGATTGGAATAGCTGTAGAAGACATCAGGGCAGAGACCAACTCCAGATTGAGCTGATGTTTTCTAATACTCTCATAAACATGAAGTATAGTTCTGGGAAGTTTATCAGCAACTCTTGCAATATTCGTAAGCCAGACAGTTCTAGTATTTCGTATTGCTAATGTCAAAATAGCACTATCAAAAGGCAAATCTTGAAGGGTATGATAATTAACTTTTTTTGTGATTTCTGTTAGGAGAGCCTCAAGCGGTGTTGTATCGAGCGGTAAAGTTTCCCCTGTATAAACCTGTTCTGTTGTTAAAGGAAAAAGGATAGTATCTTTGAATTCATCCCATGACAAAATAGGATCTTCACAAAAAGCTGCATTGACGACAAAAGTCATGAGTGCTCCCGAACTCAGCCCCCCAATAAACTGGACATCTTCCTGAATATTGAGGCCTACACCTGGAACACCTGGAACATGACCAAGCAAGAGATCTAACATCCCAACTTCTTGAGCAATGTGGGCAGCAGCACCATTAAATAAAATAGCTGACTTTAAAGACATAGATACCCATGGGAAACGATAGAGCAATGAGTCACACTATTAGGAATACAATTGACTTATCTGCACTATAACTGATTCGCACCATAACTTGGATCAAGCGAGGTTTAAGACTAGGATCGCCAAATGATAACCTGAACCTCAACATCTTCTAGTAACTGTTTAACTGCTTCAGCTTCAGATTGAGTAGTTACTGTTTTAATGTTTTAGGCTGACAAGACGTTAGTATCTCTTGTGCTTCTTCTAAACTCATCTGTTGATGATCAGGTTCACTAAGATCTTCGTAGTCTAATCCGTATATGCATACTAATCACTAGAAGAATTACGAACTAGTCTATCGAATTATTGACAAGCTTGATAACGTTGTTTGAACTCATTTTGTTGCTGCTTATGATCAACAATCGGGGCTGGATAGCCACAGGATTTCCGCTCAGCCAAGGCCCATTTTCCAGATTTTGAAGTGCTGACATCGAGTAAAGCAGGGGTATCTACACCTGAAAGCTCAGGAACATAAGTGCGAATATACTCTCCTTCAGGATCAAATTTGGCAGCTTGAGTGGAAGGATTGAAAATACGCAAAGGCTTAGGATCGGTACCAACACCTGCACTCCATTGCCACCCACCATTATTGGCAGCCAGATCACCATCAACCAGTTTTTGCATAAAGTAGCGTTCACCCCAACGCCAGTCAATCAACAGATCTTTGGTTAAAAAGCTAGCCACGATCATCCGACAGCGATTGTGCATCCAACCAGTCTGGTTTAACTGTCGCATAGCCGCATCTACAATCGGGTAGCCAGTAAGGCCAGCACACCAAGCTTCAAAATGATCAGGGTTGTTATCCCATTCTAGATCATCATACTTGGAACGATAAGCCTGAGTTTCTAAGCGTGGCCAGGCAGCCAAGACATGTTTATAAAACTCCCGCCAAGCAATTTCCTGCCGCCAAGTCGTTAAACTGTCAGCCGCTTCATCACTGCGAACTTGCGCCTCGGCCTCTAAGGTAGCCTGCCACACCTGCCGGATCCCCAAAGTACCCCATCGTAAATGCGGACTCAGTTGGGAGGTTCCAGGTTGAGCTGGGAAGTTGCGTTGTTCTGAATACTCAAAGATCGCTTGACCCGCACAAAAGTGATCAAGGAGGTCTAAAGCCACTTGTTCGCCAGCTGCCGGTAACGCCTGATCACAACTGAAATTTAAGTCTTCTAGGGTGGGGATAGGCAATGAGTCAATAGATGAATCAGGAGCTTGGACTTGCGTTGGAGTTTCAAAAGGAGCTGGCTTCGTCATTGTGCTCCAGTTACGCCAAAACGGAGTGTAGACCGAGTAAATATCGCCATTTTGAGTCAAGATTTCCCCGGGTCTATGCAACAACATATCTTGATACGTTAAAACTGATATCCCCACTTCAACTAAAGCTGCTTCTACGGCTTGATCCCGTTGGCTCGCATAAGGTTCAATATCTTGATTCCATACAACTAAGCTGGCCTGTGTTTCTTGCGCTAACTGAGGTAAAACCGTGACCGGATTGCCCTGGCGAATAATGAGGGATCCTCCGACTTGAGCATAGCGTTCTTGTAATACCCTGAGCGCCTCCAGCAAGTAGCTGACACGAGCAGGGGCCGTATCCTCACGAGAGAGAATCAGAGGATCGATAATAAAAATAGGGACAACACACGCTTTTCGTGCAACAGCATCTTGCAGAGCAGCATTGTCATGTAATCGTAGATCTCGACGATGCCAAAGAATGACGGTGGAATCCGCAGAGTTAGAAACAGCCATGCTAGAGAATCCTAATCATGCAAGTGGAACAAGTTTATTTATCAAGTGGAGTATCGTTGAGGTCATTGGTTTTACGTACAATCCAGTAGCTTATGGATAATGCCAAGATGGATAGGGACAAGCCAATCAGTTCAATACCTTCCACTTTATCCAGTTCTAAAATAACCAGTTTTCGGGCCACGGCAATCAGAGACGTCACAATGACGAGTTCAATCTGAAAGTATTGCTTTTGCAAATAGGCTGTAATATTTTCCAATAGTTCTAAAGCAATTAACACACTGAGAAAGGCCCCAAACATTTCAGTTAGGGTTGCACCCAGAAAATTGGACCCTGACCATAAACCATGGATCAAAAACTGAATCAGATCAATCAGGATGGCTATGATCAGAATGATCATGGCAATGGATAAGATTTTTGAAATAAACCCTTCAAACCATTCCAGAGATTCCAAGAATGCTGTATTTCGGCTGCGTTGCCTCAAGAAACTTGCGATCTGTTTGAGATGATTCATGACCTCCCCTAAGCCATTACCCAAAACCATTACAATTAGTTCATCACTAATCTGAGTTAGCCACAATAGACAAAAGGGTTAAGCTCAAGAGAACCCATCCCAGTAAGCTTGCAATCAGTACAGGGTTCGGATCAATGAGATCAGTTCCAGTTAGCATTAGCACTCACCCAGAGATAGACCTATAAAGCCTTGACTTAACCATAAAGCCTTGATTTAAAAGCCATGATTTATGACAAACAAGATCTTCGGTTACCCTAGAAGAACAACACTAAGATGCAGACTTGACTATGCGACAACTGCTACAGGATATCATTCAAAATTATGATGGCTTTGTGGAATTACGCTACCATGGCAAAGTTTTCCGCAGCATCACAGCCGAAAAGGGCAAAATTGAGCGATCGAGTGTGCGGCGGCGTAGTGGCATTGGCATTCGGGTTTTGGAAGGAGGGACCTGGGGCTTTGCCTCAACAGGCAGTGACTCACCTGATGCGATCCGACGTGGAATTGCAGATGCTCGCCAAGCAGCGTTAGCTAGTGCCTCTCATCGCCATCATAAGATAGACACCTTGCCAAATGTTGATCTGGCCAGTGGAGATTTTTCAGAGCCCGGTGTTGAAGAGGTTCTTAATCGTACACTTGAAGAAAAAATTCAACTCACCCTGGATACAGAAGCTCAGGCACGAGCCGCCTCTCCACAAATCACATCAGCCACCTGTACTTACAATGAGATTTATGAAGAAAAGGCTATTGTAACGACAGATGGTGCCAATGTTGGCTTTAAACTGGTACGGCCTGAACTTCGAATCCATTCCATTGCTGAACAAGCGGGTCAGCTCAGCTCAGGTTCAGAGTCCATTGGTGTCACAGGCGGGTGGAATTGCCTCTTCAGACTCGATCCAAAACAGATGGCAGCTAAAGCATCGAGTACAGCTATTGATTTACTAACCGCTAGTTACCCTGAAGGTGGACGTAGTACGGTGATCTTATCGCCTTCAATTGTAGGACTATTGGTGCATGAAGCCATTGGACATACAGTTGAAGCTGATTTTGTCTTAGCTGGATCCATTGCTGCGGGGAAGCTAGGGCATCGGGTTGCTAGTGATCGGGTCACTCTATGTGATTCTGGGTATTCAGAGTTTCATGGTGGAGCTGGCGGTTCTATTCCTGTGGATGATGAAGGTGTTCCAACCCAAAAAACGACCATTATTCAAAATGGTATTCTCAAGAACTATCTGCACAATCGAGAAACAGCCGCTCACTTTGGTGTGACTCCCACAGGTAACGCCCGAGCTTGGGAGTATGCCGATCAACCCCTAATTCGGATGCGCAATACTTATCTTGAACCCGGTGAGTTATCACTTGAAGAAATTATTGCCACCACTCCCAATGGGTTTTTCCTAGATGGAGCACGCAACGGTCAAGCTGATGCCACAGGCGAATTTATGTTTGCCGTCGAGCGGGCTTATCGAATCAAAGATGGGAAAATAGCCGACTTAGTTCGGGGAGTTACAATTACCGGGAATGCCTTTGATGTATTGCAGACAGTGGATGCGGTATCCCGTGATTTCGTTTGGGATCTTGGATCAGGGCATTGTGGTAAAGGCCAGCCCGCTAAAGTTGATGCAGGAGGTCCCTATATTCGCTGTAAAGCCATTTTAGGAGGTCAACAGTAGCAGCTTCAGGACTTAGGGTGCAGGTGATGACTTAGCTTGCACCTTAACCTCCAACCTTACCTCTAAATCGCTCTGTCACGGCTATTCTGCTTGTAAGCGCTAAACCAACTGGTCAAGCAATGCCCTTCTCAAGCAATTCTATCACTATCCATCAGTAGGGCAAAAGTTCAAAGGTTAAGCAGGTTATACTGAAAGATACCGATGAATCTTTTCAGCGCTGCCCTCCAGAGAAACTCCTTTGACTTCAGCCCCTTTGAAGATCTACTTTCTGCTTCATATTGACATATCTTATAGAGGGGATAGAACGGCTTTAAATCCCTGCCATCACTTTAAGCAGCAAGTTACAAGAATTAAAACAAGCTTTCACTAACTTCTAAGTAAGTTATAATCTAAACATCGATTATTATTCATGATTCATCCTCAAAGATGGCCTGGAAAGAGAACTTGCAGCAAGACAATGAGCATCAAATTGAAGATATGGTGGAGCTTGATGATAGCTCACTCTCATTATCAATCATTAAATCTATTATTAGTGATCCTGAAGTCAAAAAATGCTATGAAGGTAAGTTTCCAGACCATCTCCATACCAGAATCCTGTTGTCTTTAACGCATGAAATCTACGAAGAAACAGAAGCTAGGGAGTTATGGCATGAAATTCTCCTTCATTTAAAACACCTAAAACACAGTCTCAAACGTGATGTGGGCATCTCAGTAGCTACCCTAGACTATCTCTCCAATATCAATCCCAAGTTGTCTGATCCTAAGATTATTGAAGAACGCAAAAGTGCCTTTATTGCCCAAACAACGATCCGAGACGAGTTAACGGGGCTTTATACCAGAGAAGTATTTGACGTAGTCCTAAAAAAAGAAATAGAAGTAGCAAACCGTAACCAGACCCCGCTGTGCCTTCTGATGATCGATCTTGATAATTTCAAGACGATTAATGATACGTTTGGACACACCATAGGTGATCAGGTCTTGAAGCAAATTGGTAGTACACTTAACCACACCGTCCGAGAAATGGATTTTGTGGCTCGCTATGGTGGGGAAGAATTGGTGATCATTATGCCTCAGACTCCGCTCCAACTCGCAGTTAAAGTTGCTGAGCGCATACGTCAAACAATTGCCCAACTCCAGTTTGACCCCTTTTCAGTAACCGTTAGCATTGGTGTCAGTCAAGTTGATCAGTCTACCAATACCTCCAGATGCTTAATTATCCAAGCTGATGCAGCCTTGTACAAGGCCAAACGAAACGGTAAAAATAGAGTTGAGATATAGAGATTCAACAGCACCCTTGACCGCATCTCAGCATCTACCTTAATATCAAGTTTTGTGACATTTGCAATGTAATTCGATAGACTGTTGCAGTCGTTTGGTTGATGACTGTATGCCTCCTCGCTGGCCCCGTAAACCTACCCGCCAAGATCCAGAATTTCGTAAGCTTGATGACCGCTACTCTCTGGCTTTTCACATTGCCGTCTATCTAACGACGTCGACAGGGTTAACATTCTTCTATCTACTTTTTCGGGCTGAGTGGTCCTGGCTGATCCCAATGTTAGGATGGTGGGGCCTCAGCTTAGGTCTTCATACACTCTGGATCTTAGGTATCGCGAAGTATCCGCCACTATCTACTGAACTTGAAACACCCGAACCGGTAGCATCAGTAACGGATCAAGACTCAGCCTAATTCAGAAGTGGTAAAGTTAACTAGTTGATGAGTTTTAGACTAGTTGCTTATGTTGGGTAATCATAACCTGCACCAGAATCGATCTGATGATCGGGGTCTGCGTCAAACCGGTCTTGAGACAGGATCTCAAGTTGATGAGCTAAGGCTCAAGCTAGATCGGCTCGTACTGATTAACATGGCCCTTTGGTCCTTTATTCAAGAGACTACTGGTAAAACCGAGGAAGATCTAATCGCTCGTGTTCGGGAGTTAGACTTGATTGATGGTCAGGCTGATGGTAAAATTCAAACCCGTGTTTTCAAATGTCAACAATGTGGTAGAACCTTGAATAAACGCCAGTCGAAATGCTTATACTGTGGATCTGAGCGACAGTACACAACCATTTTTGAAGAGGTGCTGTAGTGGGACATTTCACTGGAAATACCAGGCATCTTTAATGAACTACTCAGTAGGTGACATCAATAGGTGAAATCAGATGAAATTTGGCTACACCATTATTTATGTATCAGATGTGAATAATTCGCTTAGTTTTTTTGAAGAAGCATTTGGATTGACACGAAAATTTGTTCACGAGTCTGGCCTCTATGGCGAACTAGAGACCGGTGAGACCACGTTGGCCTTTGCTGCTCATTCTCTAGGATCCACTAATTTAGGAGGGGGTTATATTGCAGGAGACAAAACAGATCAGCCACTAGGTATTGAAATAGCCTTAGTCACGCATTCAGTAGATCAGGATCATCAAAGAGCAATAGAGGCAGGTGCTAGCGAGCTTCAAAAGCCAACCTCTAAACCTTGGGGGCAAGTTGTCTCCTATCTTAGATGTCCAGATGGAACGCTAGTAGAGCTATGTACTCCGGTACAGTAAGGGCACGTCTGTTGAAAGTTAGAATTCGACCTTAATCAAAAGCAGTCACAGCTGTTTGTTTTAGTACTCAAATGGTGTGAAAGACGTCGTCCAGACTGTAGGATATCGTGGACTTTAGAAGTAGCTTGAGATTGAGTAAGGTCGAAAAGGAGCCGATCTGGGGGATTTTGCTTTCAGAAGATGGTACCCTGATAAAGTAACTACAGTGGGATTTTACCTCCTCAATTGATGTTGGATACTTGCTTTGGATACTTGGCTATCAGAGTGTTAATGTGATGAGTAAATCTTGACATTCACCTAAGAGGGATTGTAGATTATTTAATCTGTGCGTGTAACCTGCGGGCCGTACCCCGCGCCTATCCGTATCATCTGGGGGTGTCCTATGCCGACGTTAACTCGTTCTCCCTGGACTGTGCAAGATAGTGAAACACTCTATCGGATCACGGGTTGGGGTGCTTCTTACTTTCATATCAATGCTGCAGGGCATGTTGAAGTAACACCACTTGGTCAACAATTGAAGTCACTAGATTCATCGCTAGCAGGAATCGACTTGTACCATCTGGTTGCCGATCTTCAAGCCCGAGGCCTGCAGCTACCCTTGCTAATTCGGTTTCCTGATATTGTTGCTGATCGGATCCGATTAGTTTGTGAAAGTTTCAATCAAGCCATTGAACAGTTTGGGTACCCTAGTGTTTATCGTGGGGTTTACCCAGTCAAAGTGAATCAGCAACGCCATCTAGTTGAAGAAGTGGTGGCCCATGGTCGTCCGTATCACTTTGGGTTAGAAGCAGGTTCAAAACCTGAATTACTTGTTTGTCTGGCCAACCTGAATACACCGGGTGCCCTACTGATTTGTAATGGTTACAAAGATCGGGAGTATATCGAAACCGCTCTGCTAGCTCAGCGATTAGGTCAAACACCCATCATTGTGGTTGAACAGATCCATGAATTGACTCTAGTGATCCAGATTGCCAAACAATTGGGGATTGCACCTATCCTGGGGATCAGAGCCAAGCTAGCCTCACAAGGTATGGGGCGTTGGGGCACTTCTACAGGCGATAAAGCCAAATTTGGATTAACGGCCAATCAAATTTTAGAAGCCATTACCCTGTTGCAAAATGCTGAGATGTTAGATTGTCTGCAGTTATTGCATTATCACATTGGCTCCCAGATTTCAACAGTTAGTGTACATGGTCGAGCCGTCCGTGAAGCTAGTCAGCTCTATGTAGAACTGTCTCGCCTAGGAGCTCCCATGGGATATCTCGATATTGGGGGTGGATTGGGGATTGACTATGATGGCTCTCAATCAACGGCTCACACATCACAGGCTTACAGTTTAGAAGACTATGCTGCAACGGTAGTTCAAACAGTATTTACCACCTGCAAAGACTACAATGTTGCTCCACCGGTCCTGGTGACAGAAAGTGGGCGAGCCATCATGTCTCACCAGTCAGTACTAGTGATGGATGTGCTCAGTTCTGCGACCAATACTCTAGGATCACTACCCACAGTTTCAGATGTCGATGCTCCTGTTGTTCATCATCTCAATAACCTATATTTTGAAATTGACCCAGACACCTTAATTGCAAATTATCGACAAGCTCATGACTTGAAAGATCAGGCCTTGAGATTGTTTACAGATGGTCACCTCAGTTTGCAGGAACGTGCTCAAGTGGAGCGTCTCTACTGGAACTGTTGTGACAAAATTTGCAACTTAGCCTACGAGCAAATGCAGGTTACCGGTCGTGATCATATTGGTTTGGCTGATTTAGATGAGCTTCTAGCCAGCACCTACTACTGCAACTTTTCCCTATTCCAGTCAGTGCCAGATAGCTGGGCTATTGATCAGGTTTTTCCTGTGATGCCTATTCATCGTCATCTGGAAGAACCTCGTTTCTGGGGAACCCTGGCAGATCTGACATGTGACAGCGATGGCAAGATCAATCGTTTCTTTGATGATGAGGGCAAAATTGCCTCGGTCTTACCCCTACATGAACCCAATGATCAGCCCTATCTCTTGGGTATTTTTCTGGGAGGAGCTTACCAAGAAATCTTGGGTGATTTACACAATCTCTTTGGAGATACTAATGCTGTTCACATACAACTGCAAGACGGGGGATATCGGGTGACACAGGTGATCAAGGGTGATACAGTGAGTGAAGTATTGAAGTATGTTCAGTATGACAGTGAAGATCTAATTGAAAGTATTCACCATGCTACTGAAACAGCTTTACAGCAGCGCCGGATCTCATTGAGTGAAGCTCGCTTACTTCAGTCTCATTTTGAAGGCATGCTACTGTCATACACCTATCTCCGTTAGGGGTTAACCATCTGCTGAGATAACTCCCTCAAGCTCAGCAGACTCGATAACTCCCAATTGAGCATCTGGACGAAAGCTATGTTGAACTCACCGACTAGATCTGAAGCTCCATAGATCCAGCTTTTTCAATATGGTCACGAATGTCATTAAGATCAATATAGCGATCGGTAACATTGCGCAACTCACGTGCTATCATTCCCTCAGTGGAAACTACTGTAATCAAGGTGTTTTTAGACCTTAGCAATTCAATTGCTCGCTCAAAGTCACCGTCACCGCTAAACAGCACCATTTGGTTGTACTGATCTACGGTATTGAACATATCTACCACAATTTCGATATCAAGATTTGCTTTTTGCGAATACCGACCTGAATCTTCATCACGATATTCCTTTAAGAGTTTAGTCCTTACTGTAAAGCCTAAGCTAATCAACGCATCTCTAAAGGCTCTTTGATCATGGGGATCCTTGATGCCGGTGTACCAAAATGCATTTATGAGCTCAACCGAGGGTCTAACTCGAGTGAAATAGTCTAGTACTCGGCGTGGATCAAAAAACCAACCGTTCTTTTGTTGAGCATAAAACATATTGTTCCCATCGATGAAAATGGAAACCCGATTTACCGGGCATGGATGCATAACTTAAAGACCTTTTTTGTGAGTATGTATGAGAGTAGTTTTGGTAGTGAATTAACCTAATAATGAGATTAGAACACTAGATTATCAGCAACTGATAGTCATTAGCCTTATATTGTACGAATTATTCAGGGCCAAGCGCTACTCCTTTTCTTGAATTTTCGTAAACGAGTATACATGCATATTATGATGATTGCATGTTACAATATGGAGTTATTTCACTAAAGTACTGCTTCTGAGTTGGTTAATAGAGGAAACCCCTGACTCTCTCGCTGAGTCACATAGCGTTCAGCCACTTGCCTAGCCAGTGATCGAATGCGAGCAATATATCGAGTTCGTTCAGTAACAGCAATGACCCCTCGAGCATCTAGTAAATTAAAGGTGTGTGAGCATTTTAAAACATAATCATAGGCAGGCAAGATCGTTACATTTGTCTTCTGAGTTTCAGTTTCAATGAGTAATCTTTTTGCTTCGGATTCAAAATAGGTGAATAGATTAAATAACATATCTGCATCTGAAAGTTCAAAATTGTAGCGAGAATGTTCAACTTCTCCCTGATGATGAACCTGACCATAGGAAATAGCACCCAGGGCAGGATGATTATTCCAGCAAATCTCAAAAATAGATTCTATGCCCTGCATATACATAGCCAGGCGTTCCAAGCCATAAGTGATCTCAACTGAGACAGGGCGACAATCGATACCTCCGGCTTGTTGGAAATAGGTGAATTGGGTGACTTCCATCCCGTCTAGCCAGACCTCCCAGCCAACGCCCCAGGCCCCTAGTGTTGGAGATTCCCAATCATCTTCAACAAACCGGACATCATGATCGTTTGGATCAATGCCTAATACTTTTAAGCTATCGAGATAGAGATCCAGGATGTTATCGATAGAAGGCTTAATGAGTACCTGATATTGATAGTACTGTTGTAACCGGTTGGGGTTTTCACCATATCGACCATCTGTCGGGCGACGGCAAGGTTCAACATAAGCTACACGCCAAGGTTCGGGGCCGAGAGAGCGAAGAAAGGTGTGAGGGTTCATGGTGCCAGCCCCTTTTTCAATATCATGAGGTTGGACAATCAGGCATCCTTGGTCGCCCCAAAATTGATGCAATGTCAGGATCAATCCTTGGAAACTCAGCATAGCCATTCAGTCTCAATGCACTGGCTTACTTATTTTAGTTGGTTTTGGGTTAGGATCTTGGTCAAAATAGAAAAACACAAGTCAACAGTTCATTGCATCACTTATGACCGATCCTCAAAACCACCTCAAATCTGTACAGGACTACGCCTTAGATCTAGCTGTGGGTGTTGCAACTGGCCCCATTCTGTTGGGTCTGATGGCTATTCAAGCCGGTGAAAAATGGTTGCGCAATTTAGAGATTGATGAGCAATCTTGGTGGTTTAATCAACAACTGCCCCCTCTGGATCGAAAAGCGCTTGATGCCCGAGAACAGGTTTTAGCCTCTATGCCTGAACAGCAACAGCAGGGTGACTAGATATCTCTAAGCTATCTGGATCCAGAAGATACCTCCAAAGCAACTTCAAAATAGGGTCTTCATCGTTAGGTGGCGGGATAAACCTGCAAGGGATAGGACAACAGACGTTAAGGTGTTCTTAAAAGCGCTCAACCCAAGGCCTTAATTCCACTTCCCAGGTCCACGTTGATCGATGCTGCTGAATCAGATACCAATAGCTTTGAGCAATTTCATCCGGATCAAGCAAACTATCCGGTTGATTGGCAGGTTGAGACTGCCCCGGCGGTAATATGGCTCCATCAATCACAACATGAGCAACATGGATATTTTGGGGGGCCAATTCTCGGGCCATACTTTGAACAAGCCCTCTCAATGCAAATTTACCCATTGCAAACGGTGCAGACTGGGGATAGCCTTTGACACTGGCTGAGGCCCCTGTGAATACGATGGCTCCGTACCCCTTAGCGAGCATGCGCTTGGCCGCTTGTTGACCCACTAAAAAACCACCGTAAGCCGTAACCATTAGAGCCTTTTCCACGTCTGCCGCATCAAGATCTACGATTGAGCCACGAGTGCGGTAGCTTGGGTTACAGATCACCACATCAGGGGGTCCCAACTGTGCATCCACATCATCAAATAATTGCCAGACAGCCTTTCGATCTGAGACATCACAGGCAAAAGCAGCGGCACCCAGTTCATCACACAAGGGTTGCAACTTATCATGCTGCCGGGCTGCTAAGGCCACTTTGAGGCCAGCTTGAATGAAAAGTCGAGCTAGGGAGGCACTCAAACCATAACCAGCTCCCACAATCAGAGCAGTTTTGAAATTCATAGAAATCTCCTCTGGGTAGTTATAGCATTATCTATCGCGATCATGGGGGGCTTTAAAATCAAGTTCAGGACCAACGGGCACTATGCCAGTCGGATTGATAGTTTTATGACTCTGGTAGTAGTGCTGCTTGATGTGGGCAAAGTTCACCGTTGAGGCCACATGGGCGGTTTGATACAGATCTCGAACATAGGCCCACAGGTGAGGATAGTCTGTAATGCGACGACGATTACATTTGAAATGTCCCACATAAACCGGATCAAACCGTACCAAGGTTGTAAAGAGTCGCCAATCAGCCTCTGTGAGTTGAGCACCAGTAAGATAGCGTTGGGTTGAGAGTCGTTGATCTAGCCAATCTAAGGTTTCAAATAACGGGGTAAGAGCTTCTTCATAAGCAGCTTGAGTGGTGGCAAATCCACACTTATAAACGCCATTATTGACCGTGTTATAGATTCGCTCATTCAAACTATGGATACTCTCTCTCAGGTCTTGAGGATAATAATCTCCAGGTTTAGCGCCAATGTGATCAAAGGCACTGTTGAACATCCGAATAATATCAGCAGATTCATTATTCACAATTGTCTGTGTCTCCCGATCCCAAAGCACGGGTACGGTCACTCTACCGGTATAGGAAGCCTGCGCCCGAGTATAAACTTGATGCAGGTAGTCTGCCTTAAAGATGGGATCAGGGACAACCCCTTCGCCAGGTGCAAACGTCCAACCCTGCTCACCCATATACCAGTGCACCACTGACACTGAGATCATGGCATCTACCCCTTTGAGGAGCCGGAAGATTAGCGTTCGATGAGCCCAGGGACACGCATAAGACACATAGAGGTGATACCGCCCTGGTTCCGCTTTAAAGCCACCTTGACCCGTCGGTCCTGGACCACCATCAGCGGTGACCCAATGGCGAAATTGAGAAGCTTGGCGTTGAAATCGTCCACCAGTGCTAGCAGTGTCATACCACTGATCATGCCAGACACCATCAATTAATAATCCCATAAGTTGGTATGTCCTTACGAATCCACAGTTAGCAGTTTAAAAGCAGCCTGAGACATAATCTTGGTAAGCCTGCAGAACTTCAGCCCGAGTATTCATCACAAAAGGACCCCCATGAGCTATGGGTTCATGTAAGGGTTGCCCCGCAATTAGCAAAAACTGGCTGGGTTGACTATCAGTTTCAATCTGAATGGAGTCCCCTTCACTCAAGACAGCTAATGATCCTGCCATGACTCTCTGGGGTTGAGAGGAGCCTCCGACAACGTTAATCTCTCCGTTGTAAACAAAAATCAAAGCATGGTGGGTTGAGGGTAAGCTATCCATCCATTGGCTCTTAGCTAGCATAGTGACATCCCAGTAGTAGGGGGCTGTAAATCTAGCTTGAGTAGGTCCTGTTATGCCTTGGCGGGTGGTTCCAGCAATGACTCGAATTTGTGTGCCATTATTCCAATGTTCAACAGGTATTTCGGCAGCTGTAAAGTCTTGATAGCAAGGAACTGTCATCTTTTGGGTGGCAGGTAGATTGATCCACAGTTGAAAGCCCCACAACAAACCGTCTGTCTGTTCAGGCATTTCAGAGTGAATAATCCCCCGACCTGCCGTCATCCACTGGACCCCACCAGCCTGAATCACGCCTTTATGCCCTTGATTGTCAGCATGTCGGACGCTACCAGCCACAAGGTAAGTTACTGTTTCAAAACCTCGATGGGGATGATCAGGGAATCCAGCCAGGTACTCTGCAGGGCGATCCGAATAAAACATATCAAGCAGGAGAAACGGATCTAGCATGGGCAGGGCGGCTGTCCCAATGATTCGAGTTAGACTCACACCCGCACCGTCAGAGGCCTGGACCCCAGACACTTGCAACTTGACTGAGCGCTGCCTGGCCTGAGGTTGATGGTACTGAGGCAAAGGTATTACAGGGGTTAAATGATCGGTGTCCATGGTGCAATCTAGAAGCTCCGCTTTTTGTGATGGAACAGATCTCTAGATCCCATGCTCCCATGATTTAATAGTTAGGGTAGGCTGCTACAAAAGTAATTCCATAAAATTTGTTGATGCCTGGATTGTGAGGATCATATGAGGATCAATGGCTAGGTTATCTCAAGAGTTAGAGGCCGCCTTTTTATCTCCTGATCGAGTGGAACCGGTCACATTAGCCGATATCCTCACCTTGTCTGGTGAACGGACATTTGGACTTTTTTTTATTATGTTATCGTTGCCTTCTGCACTACCTGTTCCAGCTCCTGGTTACTCGACTCCCTTTGCTATAGTTATTTTGATCTTATCGATCCAGTTAATCTTGGGCAAAACCACACCCTGGCTACCCTCACGAGTACTAAAAGCTGCTGTTGCTCTGCCTAGAGCTCAAGCAATTCTCAAAAATGGTATCCCTTGGTTAAGAAGAATTGAATTTTTTACTCAACCTCGATTAGCCACTGTTTGTACCAGCATGGTGGGTCGGATCGTTATTGGGAGTTGTATAACCCTAATGGCAACCTCGATGTTAATTCCTATACCAGGGACGAATACACTACCCGCTATAGGCATTTTTGTCTGTGGGTTTGGTTTACTTGAAGATGATGGCTTGATTAGTTTAGCAGGGTTGCTGGTTTGTCTGTTAGCGAGTGCAGTATCCCTATCTGTTCTTTATGCTATTTACTATGGGGGCAGCAATTTAATTGATTGGATTAAAGATCTTTAAGGCTATTTAGTCTTGGCAAAGATGTAAAATCTGATCAAATTGATAAGCTTGGATATGCTGAAGTAAATGGGTGGCTAAGTTTGGATAAAGCCCTCAAAACCTGAACACGATCTTCATACCCCCCATGGCTTCTAATAACCAGGCTTGAATCGGCTCACAGGTCACCTCAGGATCCCAGCCATAAGGCAAACTCCACATGAAGTGATAACTAGGTGGCTCATCACCTTGTATAACCACTGATCTCGATTCTTTTCAAAAAACTCCCGCCAAGATTCATCCCCCAATTCAGAACCGCAAAATGTCTATTGATCCCAAGTTACAAGATTTGAGGCTGCTGCATAATAACTAGTTAGACCTAATCTAGACCTTATCTCTAGATTTCGCTTAACCTTATCTCTAGATTTCGCTTAAAGTCAATAATTTGTCAAAGGCAGTTTAACTGTAAAAGTTGCACCATATCCAACACCAGGGCTTTCAACTGCAATCGTCCCTCCATGAAGCTGCACAATCTGGTTAACGATAGATAATCCTAGCCCAATCCCTTTCGACTTAGTTTTCTGATGCTTACTTTGGTAGAACGGTTCAAATATATGGGGTAGATGCTTTGAGGCGATCCCTCGGCCTGTATCTTGGACAGCCATGATCACATAGCCCTGATTACAATGGGCATTGACTTTGATGAATCCTTGGGCAGGGGTAAACTTAATAGCATTAGATAGCAGGTTATCCATGACTTGCCATAGCCGTGCTGGATCAACGAGTATCTTGAGCCTCTTGATATCATCACTCATGACCAGTTCGAGTTTAATCCCCTTTTGATGAGCTTGGAGTTTCAATGTTTGGACTATAGTCTGGAGTTCTTCAGCTAGTTGGATCCATTCTTTATTGATAGGCAGTTGACTTTGAGCAATGCGGGAGTAATCCAGTAAATCTTCCAATAATTTGGATTGGTTGTGACTGTTCCGTTCAATGATACTTAGCAAATGGTTTTTCTGATTTTGAGTAATGCTGTCTGTGCGCAATAATTGAATACTGGCTAAGATAGAGGTCAGTGGAGATCGGAGATCATGCGAGACGATAGTTAAGAAATCATCTTTAGCTTTATTAACTGCTTCTGCCTCTTCTAAGGCTGCTTGGGTTAGGGCCAGTTGTTGAGTCTGTTGAAGTTCGGCTTGCTTGCGGGTTGTAATATCTCGTTGAAGGGCCACAAAGTGGGTGCAAGTTCCATCTGGGCTAAAAACAGGAGAGAGACTGAGTTCTGCCCAGTACTCGGAGCCATTTTTGTGATAGTTAATCAACTCAATGGTTAGCGGTTTTTGGTGCTGGAGAGCGGTGCGAATTTCAAACTTGGCCGCTGGATCTGTTTTCTCGCCCTGAAGCAGCCGAGGTGAAACTCCCAGAACATCATCTTGTTGGTAGCCAGTTAAGTGAGTAAAGGCATCATTGATATAGATGATCTCAGGGCCAGGATCTTGGAGGGGATAGGCTTTAGTGACTACCATGGCATCTCTGGTATGGGCAGTTACTAGCTCTAACATCCCGTTGGGAGTCTTTTCTAACGCTCTCCATACCGCCACAAGACCATCATTCGATTTTGTGCAGGTCACTTCACAGGTAGATGGATAACTGTTGTTAAGAGTGATCTCTCTTGTCAAGGGTTCCCCTGTCTCTACAACATTGCAATACTCTGAAAATAGCTTCTTTTCAAAATAAGTCGCGATGACATCCAACTGCCGCTGCCAGGTTGATAAACTAGTAGGTTGATGAATGCTTTCAACTTGAAACCCAGTGATGAAACCGTAGCTGTCACGCAGACTCATGTATCGCTTGATCCATGTGTTGACTGGAGTCTGGGTGTAGTCGCCATGTCGCAATTGATCCTGCAGCTTAATGAGCCTAAGTGCTTCATGAACACAATTAGCTAGCTCTTTAACCACATTACCTTGTTTCACAACGTAATTTAAAACCCCTTCCTCCTTGACTTTGATAGCGCGATCAACCTCGCTAGCCTCTACGATTGTGATGATAGGCAGATAACTGTTGTTTGAATAAAGCTTAGATTGCTCAATGAAGATAGACCACTCAGGACTATCTAGCAAGATCAAATGAGGTCGGAAGGCTTCCCAAAGGTTCAGTCCCTGGGCACAAGAACTGGCTTCAATGAAGGAGAAAACATTAATGCCATGTTGCTTCAGAGTCTGCCTGTAATTAATAGGATCTAGCTGTTCATTGATGATCAGGATTGAGTACGGCTTTGAAGCAGAACTAGTCACTATACTTAGCTCCTTAGATATCAAGAGGTTGTATCGATAGGCGATGTACAAATGGCTGTAGCTATTGATGGGACAGTACAGATGTAGATCAACCAATTTGAATACATCTCACGCAAGCTATCTAAGGTCGCGTGGTGATCACTAAGTGCACTTATTTTAGCTGTGCGTTGTTTATCTGGCAAGTAGTGCAGATTTCTAGATCGCTGAGCCGTCTGGTTGAAGGCCATCTGATTGAAATATAATCACAATACTAGACCGACCCGTTTCCATATTGACATCACAAAGATAATCAAGGATAACTGACTGCGTTGCTTGTTCAGCAATGGCTTTGAGCTGAGGTTGGATCAGGTTGACAAAGCTCTCTCTAACCTGCCGGGCCAGATGCCGATACCCATGTTGCCAGAGCACTTGCTCAGTAGGAGTCATGGAGTCTTCAATAATCACAGCCAATTCATTTGAACTCAAAAAATGGCACGTAATATCACCAACTTCATACCGGAGTATCGTTCGATGTAGAGCTTCAATTTTTGCGGATAACAAAGCCTCTATCTTGGTTGCCTGATTATGGATTAACTTGCTCATCCTGTCCTCTTGAGTCTTTCACCTTCACTTTAGGAATGGCAGATGGGTTGCGCACAGTCGGAGTCTGGTCTAAGACAGCTATGATCCCAGTTCGCCCTGTTTCTAAGGTGGCATCACTCATAATGTCTAGCACCTGTACTCGCAAGATCGCTTCAATGAGATCTTTTACATGAGGTCGAATTGCTTCATCCAAATCTTCACGGATGTTTTTAACTAACTCATTTTGGCCAGTTTGAGCCAATAACTGCTCAGGCTGAGTGAATGAATTCTCTACAATAATGGCCAACTTATCTGCGAAGAGTTGACAAGTGACTTTCCCCGTTTGGTGATCTAACTGCTCCTTATAGAGATTCTGAATCCTTTGCGACAGAGTTCTCTCAATCTGTCCACGGGTCTGCATAGATGGATCAGTAGTTGTCATACCTGAGGTGATCTCCTGATGAGACTGCTACCAAAAAGCTGAGGGGTTAAGGCCGCTTGTGGTTGTCAACACTTAGCTTCTCACTGAGATCGGAGGTAGGCATCAACAAGAAAAACTGGTTATAACCTTCAAGTTTCTAATAGCAGTGCAAGGGTAACTGTCTATAGTTAATTCAAGAATCGTGAACATAGTGTGAATTTATCTAATTCTGCATCCATACCCTTCTTCATTGGCCATCGAAAGCATGGTTCACAGTTAATTCACAACCATCTATCAAACTAAGTATCATTTTTAAAGTCCACAGGAAGGTATGAATCACTATCTAGCAAGATTACTTCGAGTTACTAAGCAATGTACAGATCATATCGTCCATCTAGTTTGGAACAGTAATAGTGGAACCTGGCAATGGTTAGGAAAATCATCTAGGCCTCTAGTCGCATTGAATAAGGCCCTTTGGAGAGATGCCGTACCCTCGTTAAATTTTTATTTGCTTTTGCTGCTATCAAGCCTGATCTGTACTTTGGGTTTATTAGGCGATAGTACTGCAGTCATCATTGGGGCCATGATCATCACACCTTTGCTGAACCCAACTATTGGTATAGCGTTTAGCTTATCGGTGGGAAACCGTAGGTTATTTAAGCGAGCTGGATTGACGTTGGTAACTGGCTTCTTTGTAGCTATGGTTACCTCGATAATTGTTTGTAATTTGGTAGGTCTCCAAAATCTTTCTTCTGAGATTTTACAGCGCTCTCAACCCACCTTGCTGGACTTAGGTGTTGCCATGGCATCGGGAGTAGCTGGAGCTTTTGCCACTTCTCGGGTTAGGGTTGGCAGTGCACTACCAGGAGTTGCTATTTCAGTCGCTTTGCTGCCTCCCATTAGTGTGACCGGGATCGGGTTTTCACTAGGCGATCAAGAGATTGCTTGGGGAGCACTGCTGTTATTTCTAGCTAATCTGTGCGGCATTATTCTATGTGGCTCCTTGGTTTTTCTCCTGGAAGGGTATGGATCTATCGGGCGCGCCAAAAGCCATCTAATCATTTCAATCGCTATACTCTGCCTACTTGGGATTCCATTAGGGTTTTCATTTCGGCAACTCTTGATCAATGAGCAAGCCAATCACGCCATTAGATCAATTGTTTATCAACAGTACACCAATCAGTTAGCTGACATTCGCAGAATTGATGTGGATCCACAGCCAGATCATATGAATATATTTGCTGAAATAGTAGCCCCTGAAGGTATTGTGACTAATGCAGATGTTGAACAAATAGCTTCTGAAGTTGAGGAAAGGCTAAATATTCCTGTCAGTCTACGTTTAAGAGTAATACCTAGCTATGACCTGAATAACTCGTCATTTCCTGACCTAGTTCAGCCAAAAGTTGATGAGCTGAGTCATGCCATCTGATTGATCGGCATTCTTCAAAATATTATATAGAAGTAGCAGTATTGCTGGATGGGCTGACTGGAGGCTCGAACTATTAACAAAGTATAAAATTTGCTATCGTTCATGCCTAATTCACATTGGAGATTCAGTATAGAGTAACGAAAGTTGTTTTTGAGGATCGAGGTTAGTAAGAATGGTTAATACTGTCCAACCTGTGCCACGTGTTTTAATCATTGATGACGAAGATGACATCAGAGAAGTTGTGCAGCTCAGTCTTGAAATCATAGCTGGGTGGGAAGCTCATGTAGCGGCTTCAGGTCCTGAAGGAATCAGTTAGCTTCCAATCTAATACCTGATGTGATTCTACTTGATGTCATGATGCCTGGGATGGATGGTCCAGCCACTTTCAGAAACTTGCAGGTTGATCCCAAAACTCGACCTATTCCTGTTATTTTTCTCACAGCTAAAGCAGGTATCATGCGAGCCAGTCGCTATTTCCAAAACTTGAAGGTAGCTAGCACTATTGCTAAGCCGTTTGATGCAACTGATTTAGCAAATCAGGTCATGGAAACATTGGGATGGCAATAAATTTGACTTGTAAGATCTTAAATATCGGACTCTAGGGATCGAGCAAGCAATTTCAATTTCATACTTGTGCATACTTATTCAACGGTATACTTGATGCTGATCTGAGAAGATCCCCATTGATTTATTCCCCATTGATTTATATCGACAAAATAACAATAAGTATTAAAGTATTGGTTAAAAAATTAAAAATTTAAAAAGGCAGGAAGCACCTTAGGTTTTCCCGCCAAGCATTATTTAATAAAATTATCTGTTAGAGCCGCCTAAGAGATGTCATATAGCTCTCAAGCTTAGTTCCCATTAGTTCCCAGCTCGTTTGGATTCTTCTGCTCGCAAGTCACCTGGTTCATTGATATACATCTCAGGTTCAATGGCGTAGTTATTGATCAGTCCTTCCTGATCTACAGTGTAGCCACTAGTGGTATCAATCCCACCCTCTCGAACTGGAAGTTGTTTGTAATGATCTCCTTCACGATCCATCCGAGCGATAACCTCTGAAGGTGCAATCCCTCTATCATAGCTGTTGCTCAAAGTCTAATTTTGTTGGGTCATTTGTTTCTCCTATGTCATTCCTGATCTTTCATTCTGTAATTTATAGAACTAGTGGATTTTGTAAAAATACTTGAACTGATTGATCAGGGTCTAGTACAACAACTCGGGGTGCGGTTACATTACCAATCCCAACGCCAGCTCCAGCTCCACCTAGAACAGTACCAGCATTGACATCACCTGCAATGGCTCCGATGACGGCTCCGGCTGCAGCTCCAATAGCAGCATCTTCTGCAATCGATTCATCAGAGGTTTGACGTGGGTCTTTAACATCTGTCAGAACCTTAGATGAAGCTTGTAGGAAGTACGTCGCTCCTTGAATTTGCAATGAATCAGCGACAAACTGTGATCCGCCTTGTGCTGGTTGCATAGTGCCCTTTACTGTACTCCCTACTGGGATAACAATTTGACCTAAACTGTTGTAAACATCCTGATCTACCGTCAAGCTAACCTCATAGGCTGTGTCTGGATAGTAATATTTTGTACCGGCAACATCTGGCAGTGACACTGGAATGACTGCTCCAGCCTGCAATTGTGTAGATTCAAGCCGGAACTGCTGTTGGGCTATGGCTGGTAATGTCAAGCTCAAGGAAGAGGCAGCAAGACCCATTGTCAAAGTAATGATCCGAACCAACATTAAATATCTCCTAATCGTTAAACCTGAGAATATTCAAAAAAGATGAAAAAGTTGTGAATCGAAAGGCGATTAACCTATGTTAAGGCTATTGATATTCAAGATTAATTCACAGATGTTGCTTACAGAGAGTCTGAAGCTCACTATCAGCTTGATACAAGAAAGAATCATCAAGCAAATGATAATCTGGCTCGTGGCTTTTTGCATGGTTTTCCTGCTTAGCTGAAACTAAAATAATCTCAAGAGAACACAATGCCCTACTTGAGATAAGCCTTACACGCATTAATGCACCTTTTCAATCACAATGCAGTTCAGCTATTTTTTGGCGATGATCCAAACAGCGTGGATAATGCCTGGTATGTAGCCAAGCAGTGTAAGTAGAATATTGATCCAGAAGTCAACACCAAAGCCAACTTGTAGAAAGACCCCCAACGGCGGTACCAAGATAGCTGCAATGATCCTAACTCCATCCATAACCCATACCTCCAATTAAACTCAAAACAAACTTAGAGAAGAAACTGTGAATAACTGGTGAATGTAGCACCGATTCAATATTCTGTATTATTCACAAGTTTTTCATGACTGTACACCTATGCTTAGGATCAAATCAGTTTACATTTTAGGAGATACCATGAGTACTGAGGATAGAGTGAAAGCTGCGGCTAAGAATGTTGAAGGCAAGGTGCAAGAAGCTTTCGGTGAGATCGTTGGTGATCCTCAACAGCAAGCTGAAGGCCAGGAAAAGCAGACAGAGGCTGAATCTTCACAGGCTGTTGAAAACCTGAAGGATAAGGCTAAGTCTGCTATCGATTAATCTTTAGTGACATCTTTAGCGACAGGGTGGCTTGGGTTAAGTTGGGTAAGGCTTGATCCAAGTTTTTTTAATGTCTGGTTTTTTAATGTCTGGCTAGATAAAATTCCAACTACAAGTGGAGTGAAGAGTCATATCTAATTGTACAATGGGACAATAATCAATCTCTCTACAGATACTGCTATTATTTCACCATAGGTATTATGATGAGTTTGTTTCTGGACCTGGAGTAGTTCTTGAAAACCGTAGGATTAGTTTTAGGCAGTGGGGGGGCGAGAGGATGGGCTCACATAGGCGTGATTCGGGCTCTTGAAGCTGCTGAGATTCCCATTCATTACATTGCTGGAGCAAGTATTGGTGCTTTGGTTGGAGCCATTTATGCAGCTGACGAACTAGATGAACTGGAGGAATTGGTCCGATCACTTGACTGGAAAGGAGTATTGTCTTTTTTTGATGTGGTCTTTCCCGCCAGCGGACTATTAGATGGCAATCGAGTCTATGAATTGCTCTCTGATCATTTACAGGAAATGCAGATTGAAGAGTCAAATATCCAGTTTTGCTGTGTGGCAACTGATCTTCTTAACGGTCAAGAAGTGAGATTGCAGACAGGCCCTATGGTTGATGCTGTTCGGGCAAGTATTTCAATTCCTGGTATATTCTCTCCTTTTCAAAAAGAGGGACAATGGCTAGGAGATGGTGGAATCATTAATCCATTACCCTTGGATGCTATGCAAGATATGGGAGCCGATGTAACTATCGCTGTCAATTTAAATTCCGAGGTGGGGGCAGAGGCAGTATCCAAGAAGGAGTCTGTACAATCCACTGTGGACAATAAGGGAGAATCACCAACCCAAATAAAACATCAAGGCAATGATTTACATGCCACACTTGAGCATTCTGCCACACTAGAGCATTCTGAGGGTAAAAGTTGCAAGGGATCACTAGTTCATCGGATAAAGCAGAGATATGAAGCTATTCAAGATCAATTCCAAGAAAAGTGGGAAAAATGGATGCCTGAACAGAAGCAAGAGATGAATATTTTTGATGTGATCGGTGCTTCTTTAAATGTAATGGAGCAGCAAGTAACCAGAAGTAAACTGGAATCCTGCCCGCCAGATATTTTGATTGAGCCAGCTCTTCGTGATTACAGTATCTTCGATTTTCATCAAGCAGATGCAATCATCAAAGAGGGATATTCTTCTATGCATCAGAGGATACTGGAGTTGCAAGAACTACTAGCCGATTAGCCGATCCATTTCAGATAAGTATCTAAGTGTCCTCATGTCGTGGTAGTAATCAATATCAAATCTAGTCTCTGATCCAACGGGTTATACCACCAGGTTGATCAATAAGTGTGATCCCCTTGGTCTTTAGCTTGTCTCGAATTTGATCAGCATCTTGATAGCGTTTAGCTTGTTTAGCGGATTGACGCTCTTTAACCAAGATCTCAATTTCAGCCTCCGATAAGTCTCCTTGAGAAGTGGGGGACTCTGCTTCAAGATCAACTTTAAACCCTAGGGTCTCGGTTATTATGAGCAAGGCTTTACTTTTGCGGTGGAGCACAGTTGGATCCCTATCCGGTTGGCCTTGATGAATAGCCACATTGCGCTCTCGATTTAGTTCTCTGGCTAATTCAAAGGCCATAGCTACAGCGGCAGGGGTACCAAAATCATCCTCCATAGCCGTTTGAAAAGAAGCTAACGCCTCAGTTTCTGGATCAATAGCTTCTAACGTGTCAGGTAAAAAGAAATAAGCAGCTTGAATACCTTTACTCAAAGTACCCCAACCATTTGCGGCTGCAGTGAGGCTATCGTCTGTTAGATCAATCGGACTACGATAATGCGTTTGCAGAAAAAATAACCGTAGAGCCATCGGATCCCAAACCTTGAGAGCGTCTCGTAAAGTGGTAAAATTTCCCAAAGATTTGGCCATTTTAATCCCGTTAATATTCAAGAACCCATTGTGAAACCAGTACTTCGCAAACGGTTTACCAGTAATCGGTTCAGATTGAGCAATTTCATTTTCATGATGAGGAAAGATCAAATCAGCTCCACCCGCATGAATATCAATATGATCCCCTAACGTTTGTCGGATCATGGCCGAACATTCAATATGCCATCCAGGTCGGCCCCGCCCCCAGGGTGATTCAAAACCAGGTTCAGATTCGGGAGCTGATTTCCATAGAGCAAAATCAACAGGATCGTGTTTCATGGCTTCTTCTTCGCCCACTCGACCACTAGCCCCCGCTTGCATATCCTCAAGATTACGACCGGATAACTGCCCATAGTCTTTGAATTTACGGACAGCATAATATACATCATCTTGGTGAGATCGAACCCGATAGGCAAAGCCTTTTAATTCTAAAGATTCAATAAATTCAATAATAGCTGATAACGATTCTGTGACCTTGGGGTAGTGATCAGCTCTGGCAATATTCAAGTGATCCATATCTTCAAAATATGTTTCAATAAATCGCTGGGATAACTCAAGCATAGACTCACCCCGTTCCGTGGCCCGCTTTAAGATCTTATCATCAACATCTGTGAAGTTTTGTACATATGTAACTTGATAACCTGACCAGTTTAAAAAGCGACGGACTGTATCCCAAACGACATAAGTGCGAGCATGCCCTAAATGGCATAGATCATAGACAGTAACTCCACAAACATACATTTTAACAGGGATAATTCCGTGTTCATTAGGAAGGGAAAGAGGTTCAAAAGTCTCTTTTTGACGGGATAATGTGTTGTAAACAGTTAAAGCCATGAGGGAGTAGATCCAGTTCAATAGAGTTGTCTGAAGCAAAACGGCGGAGAATGATCACCAAATCACAACCTGATTCTTCTTCATCAAACCAGCCAGACTTGAATAGGCTGACTTAGCTCCAGAGGTCTAGGATCTCTATCCAGAGATGCTGCTCTGTTGTCACCTAACTGTTATCCAACTCTATAGCCAGCTAGCCTTTCATCAATCATAGGTAATCATGGGTCTAGATCCAAGCATAATCAGGTGTTATCTGCTAGGGTGGATACAGATTAAAACGGCTCTAAACTCAATGTAGGATGGAGACTAGATGGCACGAGTACTGATACCACTGGGTAATGGATTTGAAGAGATTGAAGCCATTACCACTATAGATATTCTGCGGCGGGCTGAAGTTGGTGTAGTTACGGCTGGTCTCGAAGGTGATCTGATTACCGGCAGTCATCAAGTTGTTGTTAGAGCAGATACGACGCTAGAAACCCTGGTAGCTGAGGCTAATTCTGCCAATTTAGTCTCTCAGTTTGATGCCCTCGTTTTACCTGGAGGCCCCGCCGCTAAACTCTTGCAGCAGGATCCCAGAATTAGCGAGCTAATTCAACTATTCTCACGACAGGAACGCTGGATCGCTGCTATTTGTGCTGCCCCTATGGTTTTAGCGAAGCAAGGGATTTTAGAGACCAAGTCAATCACTAGCTTTTACTCGCCTGATGCTGTTCAAAGAGCTCTGATTGGCTCTGAACCTTTAAATCTTGAAATCGGTCCTATCGCCAGTTATAAAACCGATCGAGTTGTTGTAGATGGTAAACTGATTACCAGTCGAGGAGCCGGTACCGCGCTTGATTTTGGGTTGCAATTAGTCGCTGAACTAGTGGGTATAGACACAGCTGAAATGATTGCTAAATCTATTCATAGCGATTGGATCCCTGTTTCGACTCTCTAAGACTGAGAGATCTATTTGAAAAACTCGACAAACAGATCCTTATCAGGACTCTATTCGCCAGACTCTGTCATCTGACTATCTGAGGTGTCCGAGGCCTGAGGGGCTTCAGGTTCTTGAGATCGCTGTAAAAAAGTACCCACAATGAGGCAACCGACTCCGATATTGATCGCAACATCTGCAATGTTAAAAACCGGAAACTCAATCAAAATAAAATTAAAGAGATCGACAACATAGCCTTGCATAAACCGATCAATCCCATTGCCAATGGCTCCTGCTAGGATCAGGCCATAGCCCGCTTGTTCCCACCGGGTCATTCGGGGTCCCCAGATCGCAAAGGCCATCAAGGCCAGGGACACAATCAGAGAAACATAGCGGAGAAAATAGCCAGAATCAGCAAATAAACTAAAGGCGGCTCCAGTGTTTTCCGTATAGGTTAGATGAAAAATCCCAGGCCAAAGTTGGATTTCACCAGATTCGCGTCTGAGTAGGTGCTCAACAGCCCATCGTTTTGATAGTTGGTCCAAAATCACACCGATCACAGCGGCTAGCCAAAACCCAAAATTCTTCATAATCATCCTCACCTGGAAGCTGCATCTTATCCTAGACCTTTTGATGGGATCTGGGTACCTTGAATTCAGCACCTATCTAATGCTCTTAGAGTTCTTGACATCAAGAGTAAGGATTGTGCCATGACGAGAGATCAGGATTAACAGGTCCAAAACTTAGCCATGGGTTGAAATTCCTAAGATGATCTTCAAAGCCTGTCTGATGTCTCCAGAAAACCTTAAGGCTGCGATCAGTCTCCATTAGCTATGATAATCATCAGGAGCACCTGTTATGTTTGTAACATCTGTTCACATCCTTATGTAACCCTTGTTGCTACCTGGAGCAAAGCCGTGACGTCCTCAAATACATCACTTATTTCAACAGAATTAGAACAACGTCTGAATTGGCTGGCTGACCATACTGCTCGCAATGAGAAAGATACTGTGATCGAGCAGCTTGGTGATGCTAGCCACTTGTTATCGTACGACGTGTGTACTTGGTGGGATGGATGCTACTACTGTCGTGACCAACAAGGAGAATGGCAACAGATCAAGTGTTTCTCCTAGAGGCTGAGGGAGATCCGAGTTACGATAATGACAGCTTCAACTTAATCTGAGGCCATGTCCCGATTTCCCCTCCATCTACTTCAGTGCCTGGTGTGTGCCCATGAGGGCCTAGCTGGTGCTGCAGATCGAGTCTATTGTCCTCAATGTGGACAGATTTACCCCATCTCTGATGACCGAATTCTTGACTTTATGTCTGTGAGTTCAACCCGTGCATCACTCACATGGGCTCAATCAATTGCCGCAACCTCCACCTTTGCCTGGGGATATGATCGGATCTGGCGACCGTGGGCTTTGAGTTTCCTCTCAGGTGAAGCCTTTTCAACTGAGCGTGAAGCCGCCCTCCTAGATGATCTATTGGGAGATGCAGATCCTATCTTGGATTTAGCAACAGCCAGTGGCTACTGGAGCCGGTTAATCTTAAACAAACGACCGATAACTACAGTGATAGGCTTAGATCAAGCCTCAGAAGTCCTAGTTGAGGCTGCCCGACAAGCTCTATCAGAGTGGACTCACTATAGCTTAATCAAAGCCAGAGCTGAAGACCTTCCCCTGATATCTGGCAGTATGAGTGCTGTGATCTCGGGCGCCTCTCTCAACGAATTACCCTTAAAGCCTTGCTTGCAAGAAGTTGCACGAGTTCTCAAACCTGGAGGGGTCTTTGTATCCATGCAAACTCAGCCTGGTGAAGGGTTAACTGACTGGATCCAATCATTCCTCCAGTTAACTGGGCTACAGTTTTTTTCAGAAGCTAAATTACGACAAGAATTAGCAGCCATAGGTCTACATATGGATCGATACCTCAGCTATGGTGTCATCTCATTTATTCGGGCTACTCGCATAGAGGCTACTGGATGATGGCAAAATCGGGTCAAGCCCAATCTCCATTCAAGTATGTCTTATTTTATAAGCCTTATGCTGTCTTGACTCAATTTAGTGATGCTCAAAATCGCTTGACCTTAAAACCGTTCATTCCTGTTCCTGGGATTTATGCCGTGGGTCGCCTTGACCGAGATAGTGAAGGCTTACTATTTCTGACAAACGATGGTTCCCTCAATGCTCGCTTAATCGATCCCAAATTTGGCCATGAGCGGACCTACTGGGTTCAAGTGGAGGGCGTCCCCACCTCACAGGCTCTGGATCAACTAAGGCAAGGTGTGGTGATCCAACATCGTCAAACGCGTCCTGCTCAGGTCACTTCTCTCTCTTTTGAACCTGAGTTGCCTCCCCGTAATCCCCCTATTCGGGAGCGCCGATCAATTCCCACAAGTTGGCTGGAGCTGACTCTAACCGAGGGCCGAAACCGTCAAGTGCGCCGCATGACAGCTGCTGTAGGTTTACCCACACTTCGTTTAGTGCGGATCCAAATCGGTCCCTTGAAATTAGAGGGATTGTCTGTTGGCCAATGGCGTGAACTAACCCCCCCAGAAGTTCAGGAGCTACAGCACTACTGTTGGGGCCAACCTGAAACTTTTCAACACTCTCCACTGTCTGTTAGAATGAAATCCACAAAAAGATATAAAACTTGACAAATTCGTTTGTTTCGTAAAAATCTCAGGTCCAAAGGGGATTCTAGCGGTAAACTGAATTATCTTAGGCTGTTTTGCGTAGGCATAGGTTTGGCAGATAGCAAAGCTGTTTCTATCTGTATGGCCTAACCCCTGGGTGATAGCAGCTGTTGCTAAGGCCGCATTGGGTCTGATATCACTGCACCTTTGAAGATAGGCGAGTATCTTATGCAATTGAGTGACATCACTCATCCCAACCAACTTCATGATTTGACCATTCCCCAACTTCGGAGCCTGGCTCGACAAATTCGGGAAAAGCACCTTCAAACGGTTGCAACAAGTGGAGGGCACTTGGGTCCTGGGTTAGGGGTTGTCGATCTGACATTAGCGCTCTACAAAACTCTAGATCTTGATCGAGATCGAGTGATCTGGGATGTGGGTCATCAGGCTTACGCCCACAAGATGTTGACAGGGCGATATGACCAGTTCCATACGTTGCGGCAGAAAGATGGGATAGCGGGCTATCTCAAGCGGTGTGAGAGTTCATTTGATCATTTTGGAGCAGGTCATGCCTCAACCAGTATCTCAGCTGGGTTAGGGATGGCTTTGGCTCGGGATGCTAAGGGTGAAGACTTCAAAGTTGTCTCTATCATCGGGGATGGGGCTTTGACAGGAGGCATGGCTTATGAGGCTATCAATCATGCTGGGCATTTACCTAAAACCCGGTTTATGGTGATCTTGAATGATAATGGCATGTCGATTTCACCTAACGTAGGTGCCATTCAACGTTATTTAAATCGAATTCGGTTAAGCCCTCCGGTTCAGTTTATTGCCGATAGTTTAGAAGAGCAGTTGAAGAATCTACCCCTTGTGGGATCAAGCCTAACGCCAGAAATTGATCGCATGAAGGAGAGCATGAAACTGATCACGGCGGTCCAGAACAACAAAGTTGGCATTGTATTTGAAGAACTTGGATTTACTTATGTAGGACCAGTTGATGGGCATAGCTTCAGTGAGCTTCTCGAATCCTTTAATATTGCCCATGGTATTCAGGGGCCTGTGTTGGTGCATGTAGCTACAGTCAAGGGCAAAGGTTACACGCCGGCAGAAGAGGATCGAGTGGGCTATCATGCACAATCTAAGTTTAATATTGCCACAGGTAAACCGTTACCCTCTAGTAAACCTAAGCCACCCAGCTATTCCAAAGTCTTTGGTCATACTTTGACACGCTTGGCCGAAAATGATCCTCGCATTGTTGGGATTACAGCTGCCATGTCAACGGGGACTGGCCTGACGAAACTACAAGAAAAAGTACCTGATCAGTTTATGGATGTGGGGATTGCAGAGCAACATGCTGTCACGCTAGCGGCAGGTATGGCTTGTGAGGGCATGCGTCCCGTTTGTGCTATCTATTCCACCTTTTTACAACGCGCTTTTGACCAGATCGTTCACGATGTCTGTATCCAGAATCTACCTGTCTTTTTCTGCCTAGATCGAGCTGGGATTGTGGGTGCAGATGGTCCGACTCATCAAGGACTGTACGACATTGCTTATCTTCGTTGTATTCCCAATCTAGTGGTTATGGCTCCCAAGGACGAAGCTGAATTGCAAAGCATGATCGTTACAGGAATTCAACACACAGAGGGACCTATAGCCGTTCGTTATCCTAGGGGTGAAGGTATTGGAGTCCCACTAGCCGAAGAGGGTTGGGAAGCCATCCCCATTGGTAAAGGTGAAGTCGTCCGCTCAGGAGATGATGTCTTAGTCTTAGCCTATGGCAGTATGGTGTATCCTTCGCTACAAGCCGCTGAGATTCTTAAGGAGCATGGGATCAGTGCCTGTGTTGTCAATGCCCGCTTTGTAAAACCCCTTGATACGGATCTGATTTTCCCTCTAGCTCAGCAAGTGAGTCGGGTGGTCACGGTTGAAGAAGGCTGTTTGATGGGTGGTTTCGGATCTGCAGTAGCTGAGGCTCTATTAGATGCTGACATCAGGGTACCTCTGACTCGGATTGGGGTTCCTGACAAGTTGATTGATCATGCCAGTCCAGCTGAGGCTTTAGCCAGCATTCAGCTCAACAGTGCTGGGATCGCAGAGCGGATCTTAGGCACAATGCAGCAGCCAGATCCGATCAACCTGGAAACTATTAACTCCTTGAAACCGGTCAAAGGCGCAAGCTAGAGTTACCTTTAAGTTGACTGAGCCTGTACTTTGCGTCCCCTTTGTTTTGCTCTTAACCGAGATTGTTTGTCAGATGTTAAGCTTTCAAAGCAATGGGGACATGACACACCTGCTTCATACTGATCAGACTTCATTTCCTCAACAGAAATCGGGTTACCGCAACCAAAACACAAATGGTAATGACCTTCTTCAACTCCATGCTGTACAGTAACCCGCTGGTCAAAGACAAAGCATTCACCTTCCCACAAGCTATCCTGAGGATCAATCTCTTCAAGATATTTTAAAATTCCACCTTTTAAGTGATAGACTTCTTCGAATCCCTTTTGCAGAAGATAAGATGTTGCTTTTTCACAGCGAATGCCACCCGTACAAAACATGGCTATTTTTTTGTGCTTCGTGGTATCTAGGTGATTGCGAACATAATCAGGAAAGTCTCGAAAGGAGGCCGTTTGGGGATCAACAGCTCCTTTAAAAGTACCCACCTCGACTTCATAGGTGTTACGAGTATCGATCACCATCACTTCTGGATCTAGGAGCAATGCGTTCCAGGATTGAGGATCTATATAGGTACCCACCTGCTGTGATGGATCAGTGTCTTCTCCAAACGAGACTATTTCTTGTTTAAGTCTGACCCGCATGCGGTCAAAGGGCATCTTTTGAGCCTGAGAGTCTTTTGTCTCCAAGTCAGCTAGTCTCCGATCAGCTCTCAGATAAGCTAAAACAGCGGTAACATCCTGTTGGGTGCCAGCAATAGTAGCGTTGATCCCTTCAGACGCTAACAGGATAGTGCCTTTGATCCGATAACTACAACACGTGTAGAGTAAGGGTTCCCTTAAATCTTGGTAATCAGGAAGTCTAACAAACTTGTAAAATGTGGAAATATAATAGCTCATCATTCCATTTTCCTACTTAAGATGCTATAATCAGAAAACTGTCACAAAATAATAATTGACTATGGTGGCACTGGAGTTTGCAGTTGATTAGATGCGATGTTTGAAGATTATAATGTCTAAAGGCTGATAATGTCTAAAGACACAATACAGCCAAGGATTGACTGTAAATAACTACCTCAAGCTCAATTGGGTGCTGTTCATCCAAAAAATACGGGGGTTTAACTCAGTTGGTAGAGTGCCTGCTTTGCACGCAGGATGTCAGGAGTTCGAGTCTCCTAACCTCCATCCCTGTAATAAATAACTGATCTGTCCTTCTGATCAGGAGTTCAGCGATCCTTACAATGGGGCATTTCTATGGTCCAAACTGTAGGCAGCGGTGGTTTGGTTTGCCGTGTCAGATGCCATTCTTGCAAATGTGTGGAAGTTACATGTTGGACATTCCATGCGTTTGCAGGGTAGAGAATCAGCTCTTGAGTTATCTCCAATCATCCCTTATCTCAGTAACGCCGACATTTTTTCTCTCTCAATGATCATTACAGTTCAGTTCATGCTGACTATAACTCACGTATTTTGCTCAAAGTGTGTCTAGCAAAGTGTTAGTCACCTCTAAAATCTGGTCAATTTGAACCTTTTTGACCATGGTTGCTAGCGTAGATCCTAAAGGGGTACAGTCTTCTGGAATCTGAGCGATCAAATGTTGCATTTGCCGATTATTAAGGCTAGTAGCAGCTTGATGAAAGGCTTGGATCCAATCCACAGGCATTATACTCAGGCTCTCAGACGTCAGAGGTTCCAATTCTATAACATCCTCACCGACTGAACTCGATTGATATAGGAACTTTACTCCGAGTTGAGTTTCTAAGATCTTAAAAATGGTCTCTTCTCTAAAAGGCTTGAGCACAAAATCATCAAGGCCACAAGTTCTTATGCGTGCTTCTTCTTGAAAGCCACTTGCTGAAATCGCAATTACCTTAGTTTGCTGCCCTTTTGGCTGCGACTTAATATATTTTGTTGCCTCAAATCCATCTAAGGTAGGCATGCGCAGATCCATCCAGATTAGATGGGGATGCCAATCTTGCCACATTTGAATGGCTTCTTGCCCATTAGTCGCTTCTTTGACTGTGAATCCAACTCTGACCAGTAACTGGTTTAGCACAGCACGATTGTCAGGCCTATCATCTACAATGAGTAACCGGTAGGACGGTTGCCCAGGAACTAAACCTATCACCGTTTGATGGTCTTGATCTTTCTGAAGCACTGTAACATCTGCCAGCTTGACTGGAATCGTAAACCAGAAACTGGATCCAACATTTTTCTTGCTCTTAACTGAAATATCTGCACCCATAAGTTGAATAAATTGGCGGCTGATGGTGAGACCAAGCCCAGTCCCCTCACTGACTCTCTTGCTGCTATCTGTTTGTGAAAAAGGTTGAAATAAGAGATCTAACTCAATTGAGGTCATCCCAATGCCTGTATCATTAATCGTGAATTCAAGCTGGATCGGATCTGTGTTTGGAACTACTCTAACAAAGACAGATATCCCCCCTTTTTCAGTAAACTTAATGGCATTTCCAATCAAATTGATTAAGACTTGACGTAGTTTCTTCTGATCAGCAATCACAATTTGAGGTAGGTCTGGATCTAATTGCAGAGTAAAATCTAGCCCTTTAGACTTAGCTCGGCTTTCTAACATCCGTTGTAGTGTGGTCAGGGTATCATGTAGATCAAAAGGTTGCTCCTGCAATATGATTTTACCAGCTTCAATTTTGGCCATATCCAATACACTATTGATCAAATCTAAAAGATGTTCCCCACTGCGATGAATAGTGGTTACATACTCCTGATGTTTTGTCGTCAAATGCTCATCTCGGCATAGTATCTGGCTAAAACCAATGATAGCGTTAAGTGGAGTACGCAGCTCATGGCTCATGTTAGCTAAAAAGGTACTTTTTGCTTTATTGGCAGCTTCAGCTTCATCGCGAGCTAGCTTTAGATCAGTAATATCGGTTGCAACAACCATCACCCCCCATTCCCAAATATTATTGGATGGAAGTAGCAAGGGCAATTTAGTCTGCTCAATCCAACGTTCTTCACCTTCCACATTAACCTGTATTGAGGGAGGTAAGGTTAATTGCTCACTGGTTTCCATAACCTGGTTATCTTGTGAAACAATCTGCCACCAGTAGTCACCAAAATGGTCAGACTCATCAAGTCCAATGAGGGTTTGCCGACTCCCATTTTTGTAGTAGAAATCTTCATAAGCACGGTTCATTAAATAAGCCTTATGGGAGCTGTCTCGGATTACAATCAAATTCGGTAAAGTATCAATAATTTGATAGAGTAGGGTCGTTTGCTTTAAGTTTTCAAT
>CAYSWV010000024.1:37507-69112 GCA_964434865.1 uncultured bacterium | reverse complement strand
CACCATAGCCCTAACCTTTAAATTGCCCATTCGGGGTTTCGGGTAATACGGCTTTATACCCCCCCCCCCCCTTCCCGTCGTCCTATCAAAACCCATTTATCTCCCTACAATCCTGAAGTTGTCCATAGTGCCATTCGGCAAGAGCTAGATCGAGGAGGTCAAGTTTTCTATGTGGTCAGACGAGTTGAAGGCATTGAAGAAGTAGCTGGAAAACTCCGTGAAATGATCCCAGGATCTCGCATTGCCATTGCTCATGGCCAAATGGGAGAAGGGGAATTAGAACCCGTCATGTTGACATTTAATAATGGAGATGCCGATATTTTAGTCTGTACCACTATTATCGAATCTGGTTTAGATATCCCGAGGGTCAATACCATTTTGGTTGAAAATGCCGAGAACTTTGGTCTATCGCAACTGTATCAACTACGGGGCCGCGTGGGCCGATCAGGAATTCAAGCTCATGCCTGGTTGTTTTACGATCAGCAGTCTAAGCTCAGTGACGATGCTCGTAAACGCCTTCGAGCTATCCAAGAATTTACTCAACTCGGATCAGGCTATCAGCTAGCTATGCGAGATATGGAGATTCGCGGTGTGGGGAACTTGTTAGGGACTGAACAATCCGGTCAAGTGAATACAGTTGGCTTTGATCTGTACATGGATATGCTGCAAGATGCGATCAGCGAGATTCGAGGTCAAGAGATCCCAGCTGTAGATGACACCCAAATTGATTTAAATGTAACTGCGATGATCCCTCAAACTTACATTCCAGATGGTGAGCAGAAGATGATAGCCTACCGCCAAGTGGCCTCTGCCAATTCTCGGGTGGAACTCTACCAGATTTCAGCCGAATGGGTTGAACGCTATGGTCCGTTACCCAAACCCACCGAAGAACTCTTTCGGATCATGGAATTGAAATTAATGGCTCGGACGTTAGGGTTTTCACGTGTCAAGCCAGCTAAAGAACATATCGCCTTAGAAACCCCCATGGCCGAACCTGCCTGGATACGACTCAAGGACGCCTTACCCCCTCATCTCCAGTCAAGGTTTGTCTATCAATCAGGAAAAACCAGTAAAGTTGTAGTTCGTGGTTTGGGTCAGTTACCCCCTACCAAACAACTGGAAAACTTAATTCAATGGCTTGAAAAAATGAACTTAGGCTTAAAAGCCAAAACCGAGGGCGGATCACAATCTCTAGCTACAGTCAATTGAGCCGCAACCTTGGCTTACCCTCTACCAGTAACCTTAGGTGACCTACCTATTCACGAAGCATCTTAAGGGGCAGCCACTAGGATATCGACTTGAACTCTGATTCCACCCTAGGAGCCATGCGACTACTTAACTTTAGCTTTAATCCTGATCTCAAACTTAATCGTAGCTTTACTGAAACAAACTTGAGATGAGAATATAACCAGGGAAGACTATGCAATATATCAACTAACATCATTTCAGCCGTTGAGTGGTTCACGCGTAGAAGCAACGAGGCTCTGTTACTGATCAGTGCCAAAGTTTAGACAGCTGATAGGATCAATCGGTGAGCGCCAGACTCGCTGAATGTAGCCATCTAGTAAACCATGGATTAGCTGATCAGCAGCCTTTAAATCATCAGGGTCAGGTTCGCCTTCAAATAGAATGTAAAGTAAGTTTTCCTGAAATTGATTAAGCCTACCGGTGCGTAGAGCCTCATGGGCAATGTCTTTAACTGTCACTTTCATTACCAGGTTGTTGAGGATTACAAATCTAGTGTCCCACTTGCAGTTATTAAACTCTTCAGACAGATCGCGCATATTTCTAGGTCGAACAGCTGACCTACTCTGATCTTGAATCAATCTCAGGCTAAATCCCTCTGAACAGTTCGGCCTGAAACGACCAAGGTTGACTATAATTGGGGAGGTACTGTTTCAATCAGCCTAAGACGTTTAGGCAGCCTGACTTGCCTTGCTAGCTCATTGCCTTGCTAGCTCAATGGATAGAGCACCGACCTTCTAAGTCGTAGGTTGCAGGTTCGAGTCCTGCGCAAGGCGTTTAGTTTTTTTGTTTATTGAGTGTTTAGTTAATGTGTCGTTGAGATGGAGACGAACCGATCAATACAGTCCTACTAGCTTACGCCCGTTTCCAAACCTCATAAACCATGTCAAAGCCATTGGGGTGGGCCGACGCATTCTCAAACTCTGATCGAATCATTAACCAATTCATTCGCCAAAAACTATTCCCCATAGGTCCGCGTTCTTGCATAATAGTCTGTAGTTGTTCCATGTAATGGCGCCGCTGCAAAAGATCTAGCGTCGATTGGGCTTGCGTGAGGATGCTCGAAAACTCAGGATCAACCCAACGAGTTTCGTTCCAAGCTGCAGGCGTCCCTTCAGCATCAGCTGTATACCCTAAAGCCAAGACTATGGTAGCCAGGGGCCGATGATGCCAAGCGGTGATACCGAGATTAACGTCTTTCCATTCTGACCAATAGTGCTCAGGATCAACAATGTTGAGTTGGATATCTATGCCAGCAGGCTGGGCCATCCTTTGCAAGGCTCTGGCAATGGCAGGTTCTGCTTCGTCATTTTTGGTTGTCAACGTGACTTGAATCCCGTCAGGATACCCAGCAGCTGTCAGGAGCGCCTTGGCTTGTTCAGGATCATAACGGGGAAGGCGTTGATCAACGTAACTAACATGAATGGGGGCCACATGGGCATCTATAGATAACTCTCCCGCGCCTAAATAAGCTAGCTTGAAAATTTGTTCACGATCTTGACATAGCTTTAAGGCTTGACGAACCCGCACATCAGTCCAAGGATCTTGGTCTACTCGCATCCGCACAATCCAAGCCCCAGACGATTGAACGGCATAAGTCTTGAGGGTAGATCGATCTTTCAACTGCTGCCAATCTTGAGCTCGTGGCTGAAAAAACATGTCAATGGCATCTCGATCACTAGCTCTACCTTTTAGTTTCTGGACAGCGGTATCTCGATCCATTTGAATATAAGCCACTTCATCGAGATAGGGTAACGGTCTAGCATCTTTACCAAGTCGCCAATAATCAGACCGTCGCCTCAAACTGACTCGCTCAGAGCTACGATCAGCTAACAGAAAGGCACCGGTACCAATCGGTTGTTTGAAGAAATCGCCAGTAAAACTCCGATGTAAAATTACAGCTTGAAAGTGAAACAGATGTTCTGGTAGAGCAATACTTGGATACTTGAGATGGAAACGTAACGTGTAATCATCTAAGACCTCAACATTATTGGGTCCTCCCAGAGCTGCCAAAAGATCTCGCATGGAACTATTGAGGCTCGGATCAAACCACTGGTTAATCGTAAATAAGACATCAGTGGCTGTTAAGACATCACCATTATTGAATCGAATACCTTGTCGTAGGACTAGAGTCCAAGTTTTGACATCTTCACTGACAGTCCAATTCTTCAGCAAGTGAGGACGCGTAATATTATCAGGTCCAGTTTCAGTCAGATATTCATTGACTTGACGCACAACATTTGAACTAGCCACCCAATCCAGACGAGCTGGATGATCTAGAGGCTCTAGTTGTGACCCAATTCTGAGGATACCCCCTCGCTGGATAATCTGAGAGGATCCAGTCTGAGACTGAGATGTACAACCCAGAGCGGCACCAGCTGATACACCCAGAAGGGTAGCCCATCTCACAAACTCTCTACGAGTCAGGGATCCTTGTTGCAAATGCTTATAAGCTTCAGGCAAGTAGGGGTGGACTTGTTCCAGCTGGTGCAAAGAGACTCTGGTGTATTTCATCAGTTAGTTCTCTAGTCTACATGGATACTAGATCTCTTTAGCTCAGCAAGCTACCTCTATTTAGGATAGTTTAGGCTGTTGTCCGGCTCTGACTAAAAGTTGAGGTTCCTCTGGCACCAATAGGCGACGAATGAATTGGGCAGCTTCACGCTCTAACCATCGAGAGGCGAGCTGACGACCTAATTCTTGGGTTTCCGGCTTGGCAGCAACTTGCATGACGGCGGGTAATAACTCCAAAGGTGCAAATGAGGGATTTTCCTGCAAGAGATCCCAAAGTCTCTGAACATTATTGATGCCTGAGGCTCCTTGAGCATTTTTGTTGAAGATCATATCCACCATGCGGTGTCTCAGAAACTCGCCTCTCTCAGAAAACACAAAGTCTAGAGCTTTTTCCAACGATGTTTTCAGATCAAAGTCATCACTATTAGAGGCATTACGAAGTAAATTTTCTAAGCGATGCCACCGAAATTCACCTTGATTAAAGAGCAGATCTTTTAGCGAGGTACGCAACTCAGGCGCTGGATCAGATAATAAGCGACCAGCAACGTAGGGATAAGCCACACTCAAAACCTTAAAGTTGGGATCCAAACCAATAGCAATACCCTCTAGAGTCACTAGTGAGCGAATAATCAAGGCATAGTAAGCAGGTACTCGAAACGGATAGTCATACATTACAGCAGATAGCTTGTCAGTGATGCTCTTAAAATTGAGTTCGGAGACACTAGCACCCATGGCTTCTGCAAACACTTGAGAGAGTGCTGGGATAATGGGGGTTAGATCCGTATCATCGGATAAAAAGCCTAGAGCCACATAGTCATTAGCCAAGCCAGGAAAATCACGATTGACTAAGTGGACAATGGCATTGAGTAAGCCGTAACGTTGGTGAGGTTTCACCGTACTCATCATGCCAAAGTCGATATAGGCCAAGCGTCCATCGTACATGGCCAACAAATTACCAGGGTGCGGATCAGCATGAAAGAACCCATTCTCCAGAAGCTGCCGTAAAGAACAGTTCACGCCAATTTCAATTAGTTTGCGGCCATCAAGTCCAGCCGAAGCAATTCGATCCAAGTGAGTTAGCTTGATGCCATCAATCCATTCCATGGTCAATACTTTGCGATTAGTATAGTCCCAGTGAATCTTGGGCACATGAATCTCTGGGGTCAAATAAAGGCGCTGGAAGCGTTCAGCATTACGTCCCTCTTGGGTATAGTCCATTTCCTCATAGAGTTTGCTGGCAAATTCATCCACAATACCCACTAATTCACTTCGAATCGGAAAGCGCTTTTTGGCCCATAGTGCCAGTTGCCGCAGAATGTACATATCTAATGAAATCCGGGAGAGCAAGTTGGGCCGCTGGACTTTGATCGCTACTTGTTCACCCGTTTTTAAATAGCCTTGATAAACCTGACCTAAGCTTGCTGCTGCAATAGGGGTAGCTGAGATCTCTTGGTAAATATCTTGTGGATCTTGGCCTAATTGTTCCCGGATCAAGCTAAAAGCCAACTCATTGGGAAAGGGAGGCAATTTATCCTGCAGCTTTGTTAGCTCCTCTAGAAAGACCGGAGAGACTAAATCAGGGCGTGTGGATAAAGCTTGGCCGATCTTGATAAAAGTAGGTCCTAGATCAGTCAGAATCTCGCGTAACCGGACAGCATACTGGTGCCTATTGGCGGTATCCCGCTGCCAGAGCCGATCCCAACCTAACCAGATCAACAGGCTGATAAAGGGACCAATCACCTCAATAATCCGGTTAAAAACCTTACCCAACTGATGCTGATAATCCTGCTTCAGAGCATCTGGATCGTAACGAAGAGCTGGTGTGGACGGTTTAAGGTGATCAGGTTCAACTGCACTAACCCGCAGAGTTTCGGGGTAGTAAGTAGAGACACTTTGGAGGGGGACACCATTTACTTGCTTGTGGGGTGTCTGCTCTCGGGTTGCAGTAGAGGGAATCGGGGCCGTTGCAGTTGAACTCATGAGGACTATCTCAAGACTTGTTACACATCTTAACGTGCCAGCCCCTGAATCGGGAATAAATCTAGAAATCTGATTAAGAAATACACTCTAAACGGGTGAACTCCCCTCAAGTCATCAAACAAGACATGGGTTAAGTTGAGTAGCGATCAAGTCCTCATGAGGAGCGGAAATGTCTTACACAGATCTGGTCGGTGTGCTGGCAGCTTGCTTAACAACCTTTAGCTTTTTACCACAAGCCATAAAAACCTGGCAGTCTCGCAGTGCCCATGATTTTTCTTGGCCCTATCTGTGCATGTTTGGGACGGGTGTGACAGCCTGGGACGTTTATGGCTTACTGAAAAATGATTTGCCCATTATTCTAGCTAATACAGTCACACTGGCCCTGTTTATGGTCATTATTGCCACCAAAATCTTGTATACACGCAAGCTATCTTAAAGAGAAACCGTCCTCCTTGAAACTGCTTGCATAGATTAGAAGTCATGTTTTCAAGCACTACCACCTGTGAGTCATTAGAATCAAAGCTAGACTTGATTTGAACTCTTGAGACCCTATTAACCTTGGAGTTCTATCAGTTTCTATTGCTGATCTTGAGGTGTGAAGTGCTGCTATGCTGAATCTAAATCTAGTTCAGAATCTAGTTCAGATCGTCTGATGGAGTCTGATTGAATGCTAGAAGCGATTAAGACCTAACGGTGGTTGCTCACTTCGTCTGACCTCATGATCTACGGTAGGGATCTTAAACCATGACGCAAATAGCCCAAGATGATACCTCTCCTCAAGAGTCTAGTCGAGGATCCATTCTGGTTGTGGATGATGTGCCCGATAACTTGCGGCTGTTATCAGCAATGCTGACTAATGAGGGCTACGAAGTACGTTGTGTCATCAGTGGTACCGCAGCATTGATGGGTATTCAGGCTGAACCTCCTGATCTCATCCTGTTGGATATTATGCTACCAGAGATCGATGGGTATCAAATTTGCCAACAATTAAAAATGCATGAACGGACTCGAGATATCCCGGTCATCTTCATTAGTGCTTTGGACGATGCTTGGGATAAAGTGAGAGCTTTCACAGTGGGCGGAGTTGACTACATTACTAAACCGTTTCAAGTAGTTGAAGTATTAGCTCGGATTAATACCCATTTGACACTGGATCGACAACGCAAAGAGTTAGTTGCTATGAGTATTCGGCAGCGTGAACTGGAGAAATTTAATGAGCTTCGTGATGATTTTATCAGTCGGATCTCCCATGAACTCCGAACCCCTTTAAGCAACATGCGAATGGCCTTACGGATGTCTCGACAAATGCCAACCCTAGAAAAGACCCAGGATTATCTAGCGATAATAGCTGAAGAATGTGAACGAGAAATTCAACTGGTTGATGACCTCCTCAACTTGCGTAGCTTTGAATCAGCTACTCATACTCTATCGTTAGAATCTGTTGATTTACGACAGTGGCTACCTAGGATCATCCAAAATATCCAGCCTCCAGATGCTTGTGAACCAAAACTGCAAATTGAGGGGGAAGAGGCTCTGTGTGTCGAAACTGATACCTTTTACCTGGGGCGGATCATCACTGAATTGCTAACTAATGCCTACAAACACACCAGTAATCCCCAAACCGTTCTAGTGCAAGTGGGGCAACTGCTGCTGTTAGGATCAGGTAACGGGACACCACACACTCGAGTAGGCATTTGTATTACGATCACCAATCAGTCTCAGATACCTGCCACCGAGCTACCCCATGTTTTTGAAACATTTCGACAAGTCACAACCTCAGATCGCTGGAGGACAAGTGGCACAGGGTTGGGGTTAGGCTTGGTCAAGCGTATGATCGAAGCTCTCGATGGCGTCATCAGTGTCAATAGCCAAGGTGGCCTGACTCAATTTTCACTTTGGATTCCTGCTTGAGCCCTATGACATCCGAGTCTCCCCACTCCAACGGTAGCATCTTAGTAGTTGATGATACACCTCAGAATTTGAAGTTGCTGTCATCTGTGCTGGTTAAAGCTGGCTATGATGTCCGCTGTGTCATCAGTGGTTCAGCTGCTCTAATGGGAATTCGAGCTGAGCGCCCAGACTTGATCTTGTTGGACATTAATATGCCGCAGATGAATGGGTACGACGTTTGTCGTCAGTTAAAACAAGATCCCCAAACCCAAGATATTCCCATCATTTTTTTGAGTGCACTCTATGAAGTGATGGATAAGGTCCAAGCGTTTAAAGTGGGTGGTGTTGACTATATTACAAAGCCATTTCAATTAGAGGAAGTATTAGCTCGAATCCAAACTCATCTCACAATCTTGCGGTTGCAGCAACAATTGCGTGAGAAGAATCAGCTATTAGAACTGGAGCTAGCCCGAGCGGGTCAAATTCAAGCCGATCTGTTGCCAGCAGCATTACCTCAATTAAAAGCTTTCGATCTGGCCGCTTTGTGTGTTCCTGCTCATGATGTCGGGGGGGACTTTTATGACTGGATCCAAATGTCTCCTGATTCAATCAGCTTTGTGCTAGGTGATGTTATGGGTAAGGGGATGCCAGCTGCTTTACTGATGGCTACAGCCCGAGCCACTCTAAGAGCCACTGCGCACTTAGGATCACCGTTAGAGGTGATTCAACAAGTTGTAAAAGCTTTAGAACCTGATCTCATCCGTTCTCAAAGTTTTGTGACGCTATTCTATGCCCAACTGCAGATACAACAACGGTTGCTAACTTATGTCGATGCGGGTCATAGTCATCGAGTCATGTTGCGAGACGGTTCTAAAATTGAATCGCTGATCACCACTGGTGCTCCTATTGGGGGAATTCGACTAGCTCCCTACTTTCAAAAACAAGTGCAATTGAAGCCTGGAGATACCCTCTTGATCTACAGTGACGGGTTGTGGGATGCTCGTCCTGACTTGAATTTAGATCTAGAGACCTTGATTAAAACGATAGCTACTTGTCAACAAGCACAGGATGTTGTTCGCCAGATTACCTCGGTTTTAGAAATAGAAACTGCCAGAGATCGGTTAACAGATGACGTTACTTTACTCGTTCTCAAGTGTCTAGAGTGAACACTAGCACCTATCAAAAGTGAAGAGTCTACTCAAGCAAGCCCAAGTAGACTATGAAACCCCTTTCTACTGGTCAGAGCCAACCGTCAAACACTATTTGAAAGATTGAGTTAGCCTTAAAACACTACTTGATTGAAGCAGTAGCATCTTGCTCATTAACTTGAGTAATCTTTTCTGTAGCTTGGTAGGATGCCTTGAGTGACTCGATTTGCTGCTCACGCTGAGTAGCCTGCAACAGGTTAGCTAGCCCTTGATCAATTGAAAACTGACCCGCTCCATTCACAGCAAAACATAAGAAAGTCGCCGCGTACAACGTTGATAGCTCCAGATAAGGAATGCTGAACCCAGCAACCAAAATGTGGTGATAGATTGCAACAGCCATAGTCCCAAACAAGGTTAGAGCCGCTGGACGAGTTAGAAGCCCAAGTGCCAGCAACGGCGCACCTATTAATTCGGCAAAAGCAGCACAGTAGGCAAAGAAAATGGGGAAAGGTAGGCCAATCACTTCAACATAAGCTTCTGCAAACCCTTCAATATCAGCCAGCTTATCTTGGCCATTATGGATCATGACAGCCCCAGCTACAACACGGAGCAGAGTCCAGGCGACCTGTGACCAAACTTTGGGTATAGAGTCAGAACGAAGTAGAGATAAAGAAAGTTGTCTAATTGCCATCATAATGCAAGATTCCAATGCAAGAGTTGTCATCAAAGTTAACAAAACTTTAGACAAATGACAAGCTTAGGCTCACTACAGCCAATTGTGCAGGTGGCAGTATCTTGATCGAATCATAGCTAAGCTCAACCCAAACTATGGATGGCCTGTTTGAGAGTGGCCATCAGATAGAGCTGACTGTCTTGGGCTAGAAACGGGTATCAAATTCAATCGAGGTAATGGAGTTACCTTCAAAATCAGTACTCAATCTCAGTAGTGTTTCTTGATTCAGACGATAACGAGTACTGTAGCGAGTGGGTTGAAAGCCATCTGTCAAGTTTTGCTGACCAGAAATCGAAATGGTAGATCCCAAATCTTTAGCAACTTCCAAGCCTAGACCAACAGAAGCCCGGTTGGGAGCAGAGGTACTGACCTGAGGGATGGGACCTAAGCGAACTTCATCAAGCCCTAACGATTCACCAATTGTATTAATGAGGCCCTGACCTGCCAAACTAGCCACACCTGCACCCGATCCAAGACTAGCCACAAGATTCCCACCCAAAAGGGCAAAAATTTCAGATTCTGATCGGGAGGGGGTACTGCGAATATCAACAATGCCAGCTCTGGGGTTTTCCGTAATCAACTGACTAGCAGGACCTCGAACCCGGGCCATCACATCGATTGTATTTTGAAATCCAACGAAGGGAGTCCCCCCATCCACCACAGCAACAGGTTGAGAAGGAGGATAGACTTCAGCGACCTGTGTTCTGAGGTAGACATCTAAAGCAGGATCCAAACCCCGATTGAGATCAAACTTAATCGTGTTACGTCGTGAGCGATCTAATCTGAACTCAGCAACTGGGAGGGTGATCCGACCCTGTTCTAGCTTCAGGGTGCCTGTGAGTTGCGGTTCCTCTAACGTCCCAAAAATTTGAAGATTACCGGTTGTCGTGAAATTGAAGAGCTGTCGTCTCGTAACATCAACGTTGTTGCCTAGGCTAATTCTAAGAGCATCGAGATTAAAAAAGCCTGAGGATGTTTCAGCTCTAGCTGGCTCAATCGACCTCGAACCACTAGCAACGCCATCTGGGATATTGTCAATAATTGTGAAGGGACTCTCAGATCCAGTAAGATTGGACTCTTTACCAGTATTCGTGGGGGTTCCCTTCGGTGTAATATCAAAGATCCCATTCGATAACATTAATTGACCCGCCAGGATAGGCCGTAACAAGACACCCTTGACTAAGAGTTCTCCATTGATGTCACCGTTGTACCCTTGGGGTAGATCAACATTGAGCTGATCCAGTTGTAAGGTTAATGGGGGCAAGTCATCTTCAATGGTTTGAGCCCCTTGGGAATTGATTGGCAACACACCTGCAGCAGTAAGGTGTCCCTGTCCGTACTGCCCTTGGAGTTGTTCAACCTCTAAGTGATTAAAATCAAAAGTCACGCGACCTACAATATCGGTGATAGGTTCAGGCAACGCTTTGATCTGTAAAATGCCTTGATTAACCGATAACTCACCTTGAATGATGGGTTCTTGTACCGTTCCCCTCATAACTAGCTGTAACTGGCTATCTCCTCCTTCCCAGGTGACTTGATCGGACACAAGATTCATGAGCTTTAAACCCTCACTGGGCACATCCAAACTCAGATCAATTTGTTGACTGGGAGCTTGGATACTGGCAAAGGGCAGAGTGTAGGGGACAGTACCAGAGATTGTGATGGGTTCATCTTCAATCGTTGAGGTACTATTGACATTAAGCAAGCCCCGATCATAGCTAAAATCAATTTGACTAGTTTGAATCGGAATTTGATTAAGCTGAGCTGTGAGCAGACTGATCTGGCCCGAAGCAGCTGGATTCGATAGTGAACCTGAGAGGTTAATACTTGCGTTCAGATCCCCCTCAACATTGAGATAAGCAGGTACAAATCGTTGAAATTGCTTCAGAGGTAATTGTTCAATTTGGAGGTTACCAGCTAGGTGTTGGGGTCCCACTTGACCTGAAAACAAGCCTACCCGATCTTGATAGCTGAGTTCTAGCTTATCTAACGAGGCAATCGTGTCCGCCAGTGAAAGCGAGCCAGCGGCTGAAACCGTCTCTAGCTGAAAGTCTTGTGCAGACCACTGTTGACCCTCAAGTTCAAATTGCAACTCAGGTTCTGTCAAAGACCCCGCTATCGTGACAGTGGCTTGTAGATCCCCTTGCAGGTCAGGAGGTTGGGGTATTGGTTGATCAGCTTCCTGGGATTGTTCTTGCCGCAACTGCCTAACCGTTTGTTCATACAAGGCCAATTGATCAAGAAGAGTTAAACGACTGCCCTGCACTGGTTCGGTGACTACAGCTGCAGCTGGACCCAGAGCCGGTAGCCTGAGACCCCGGTTGCGAACATCATCCCAGGTTTGCCACTGAAAAGTTGAAATCACATCTTGAAGAGTGGCTTGAGTGGTACCCACGCTCAAATGGATTGAGGCTTCACGGGTCTCGGTAGGTAACGTGATGTCACCGCTAAGTTCATAAGCACTATTAAACAGCTGCAAATTAGCTTGCGGAATCTGTAATTGATTATCTTTAAAGTCAAAAGCGACTTCGATCTGATCAGCCTCAAGATCGGCAAAGGTAAGTGACTCAATTAGAGCGGTACCTTGAGCTGATTGATCAACCCAATTAAAGGTTAGATCACCCTGAATGGTTCCACCCAAGCTCTCCAGGGTTGCACCAGGAAGTAGGCTAGCAATAGTAGTCAAAGGTACACTTTGAAGCTCTAAAGTGATCTCATCTCCAACCTTAGCTCCTGTTGCTTCAATAGAACCCTGTTTAACAGTAAATGTTTCAGGTTGGAAAGTAGGGTCTAAAGCAATCCTAAGTTGATCGTTAGGGCCTTGAAGCGCAAGCTCTGTACCGGTATCAGCAGACCACGAGATCGGACCCTGTAAGGTCTGGAAAGCTAGCCCCACCACCTGAGAGTTATCTAAGATTAGATCGCCCGCAAACGCTAACTCATTTAGAGGTCCAGTGAGTTGACCGGTGAGTGACGCTAAGCCCTGGATCTGGAGTTGTTCGGGTAGTTGAGGCAGCGATTGTAAGGGAACCTGCTGCGCTTGTAGCCTTAAATTTAAATCACCCACTTCAGAGGTTTGGGGATTGAATGGAATCTCACCCTGTACCGAAGCCAATGTCTCGATTTGGCCATCTATAATCTGTAGTGTTGATCCCGTCCAAACCACTTCTGCTGTAATAGGTTGTGTAACAGGACCCACTCCTTCGGGTAAAACAACCTGACCATTGACTTCAATAGCTGCCAACGTGAGCGCTTCAGTCTGAGCTTGAAGTTTAAGTTGTCCTGATAATTTCTCATCTAAGACAGGATTAAAAAAGGCTAAGTTGATATTCGAGGGTGTGAGTGTTCCGGTAATTTGACCTTGATCGAGTTGGCCACTTACCGCCACACGACCACCAGCTAAGGCTAAATCTGCATTAGGTACAGTGAGAATACTGTCGCTATAATTCAGCTGAGCTGTGCCAGTGATCTCCCCACCTTGTGCTATCAGATTAGCTGTAATGATGGGTTGAAGTTCTTGAGACCACTGAAACTGAACCTGTCCGTTGACTTGACCCACCGTTTTCGGCAAAGATATCTCGTAAGCTGAGGCAACTTGAGCTGAATTAATTCCAGTCATCGTTGCTTGAAAGTCAGCAGTAACTCCAGAGCCGAGTTGAACGGTTCCAGACCCCTCAACAGTGCCATTAGCCAGCGTACCTTGGATAGCATCGAAACTCAGCGTTGATCCTTGTAAAGCAAAGGCTGTCTGATAAGTTGGCACCACGATTTGATCCACACGCCCTGCATTAACTGAGTAGGCCTCCCCTTCAATCACAGGCTGGTTCAAGGCTCCTGTCAAGAAAAAGGTACTGTCTACTGTGCCTTCAACCTCAGTAGGTAGACCAAAGTTAAACGTGTTTTGCAAATCAGCAATCTGAACTTGGGAGGTCTGACCCTTCAAATCATAGAATCCATCAGGACCCAGTTGAATCTGGCCGGTAGCTGTCAGATCGAGATCACCGAATTGGCCAGTCGCAGCCTGAAGACCTAAAGTTTGGCCATCCAAGGTGACGGAGCCATTCACACCTGAAAAGCGGTTGGGCACTCGATCGATTTCAAAAGCAGCATCAGCCACTTGAGCCTCAAGCTGAAGTTGCAAGGGTTGAGCCGGCTGCCACCCTAAGTCTAAAACTAAATCCGCTACCCCACTCAATTGATTCAAAGGGATTTTAGGCACAACACTAGGTAGCAGATCAAGAGGGAGTTGTTCTGCATCAACTTGTAGAGCTATCTGAGGATCTTGAAGACTAGCCGTCCCCTCCACCCGAACAGGGTGTTGATCTAGCTCAGCTCGTAGTTGAAACTCAGCAGCCTGACTAGCTGAAGTTGCTGCTTTTAAATTCAGCCGAGCTTGGCCTTGTAAGCTATTGAAAACTCGGGACTCACCCACAAGAGGAATCGCTGTTAAGCCACCATTAACCACTTTGATCGAGACTGATGAAAGGGGGATGGGTAGCCCCTCAGTTGAACCAGCCTCCTTAAGCTGATCCAAAGGCAGAGGAGACCAATCACCATCAGCGGCTTCTCGTAGCGTAGCTGTAGGTTGATTCAGTTTCAGATCAAGTTTCAGTTCACGCGTCTGAAGCCATTGCCAAACATCGGCAGACACTGTGAGAGACTGTACTTCAATCAGTCCATCTATCTCACTTTGACTTAGCGTAACTTGCCAGGGACCAATATAAGTAATATCACCAAGATCAACAGTACGATTAAGTCTAGTTTCAAGCTGATCCTCAATCGTTGGAACTAGATGACTTTCAATATAATGGCGAGTCCCCCAAGCCACTCCAAAGGCACCTGCTACTCCAGTGCAGACCAACGTTAAGCTCAGGCGAGTCATGAGCCATAAGCGTGACCACAAGGCTGATTTGGGTTGTCCAGGCGTTAAATGGGCCTCATCTATCGGATCATCAGCTTCAGCTTCGGTTAGATCAGTCTCTTTAACAGGGGGAATGGCCTTAGCATTAGGTTGCGGCGCAGAGCCATCTACTGGAATTTCGAGAGGTTGAGTTGGATTGCTGTGCCAGCTAGAGTCCGACCGTATGGGTTGCCGTGTGGGTTGATTAATAACCTGTTGGTCATGACGTCCATTTTGATCATGCCCGTTTTGCTTATGCTGATCAGCTGACTCCACTTGATCACCTTGATCCAAGTAGAGGTTGTGTGAACTGGACTTAACTCCAGAATCCTGGGTAACCAACCGATTGTTGCGTTTATTGGGAGTCCTCACCACACCAAAGCACCTGATAGGGATAAAAAGGCTTCTGAAAACAACGTGAAAATCACGACTCAGAATGCTATGCTAACTCCACATTATCTGACTATAGTTGCGTGAAGACTGTTGTCAGAGATGCAATGTTGAGCACTACACTAGATCCTTGAGCCGAGGCTCATAGATAGCATAAATGTCGGATCGTCACGTGTAAGGAGTAGAGCCATTCCAGAACCACTCTCACTAACCGTCAGCTTACGCGGTAGTCAAGAAGTAATCAATAACTGTCGGGTATTCAAATTAACAGGATTACTCGATGCATTCTCAGAGCCTGTTTTTCGTAAGGTAATTGGGGCCTGGATCGACGAAGGTCCTCACAACATCATCCTGGATTTGGCAGGTATCGATTTTGTCGATAGTTCTGGGGTGGGGGCTCTAGTCCAAATTGCTAAGCAAATTCAAGGCCATTCTGGATCCCTGCAAGTGGTTAGCAACGCTCGCGTCACTCAGACTGTCAAGCTTGTTCGCCTAGAAAAGTTTTTGTCCTTGAGGCAATCTCTGGATGAGGCTTTAGCTAATCTTCCTGCCGATACTCCCGAGACGGCTCCAGTTCCAGACAACCACACACCCGAAGAGTCTTAAGAACGGTAGAGTTCCGTGTAGTTTTTTGCATGTGAAGCTATGGCTATCTTTTGGGGGATTGGCGTGGGTCCAGGCCATCCTGATTGGTTGACCCTCCAAGGCTTATCGGTTTTGCAATCTGTCCCGATCATTGCTTGTCCTCAAAATCGTCAGGGGCAACCGGGTCTAGCCTACAAAATTGTGGCTCAGCATCTCTTGCCTCATCAGCAAGTCGTATCTCTAGAGTTACCTTTTGTAAACGAGCCTGAGATCTTAACGGCAGCCTGGCAACGCGCTACCGATCAAGTTCTGAAGTATCTGCAATCAGGTCTAAATGTTGCCTTTATTTCAGAGGGAGATATCAGCCTCTACAGCACCTTTACCTACTTAGCCAAGACTCTTCACCAGAGCGATGCTACCCACGAGATCCGAGCGGTTCCTGGTGTTTGTTCTCCCCTAGCTGCCACAGCTTGTTTAGGGCAACCTTTAGCTACAGGGGCAGAAAAAATTGCTATCTTACCCGCTATGTACTGTGTCAGTGAGCTGGATCAAATCTTGCAGTGGGCCGATCAAGTGGTCCTGATGAAAGTCGCTTCTGTTTTTCCCCAGATCTGGCACTACTTAGCTCAAACTCAACGATTGCAACAGGCTAGCTTAATCATTGCAGTGGGTCAGGACCATGAACAGATTTGGCCCACATTAGAACACTTAAAAACCTTCCAACCCCCCTACTTTTCCCTACTCATCATCCGCAATAGCAGATCCCCCTACACAGGCACCACCTCTTCAGATTCAGGGATCATAGACTAAGTGCCAGAGCACAAAAAGCGCTTTCATAATCATTTCATTTTAGAGGTTGTGTGATAGATTAGCACACAGAAAGTGAAACAATAATGAAACCTATGTCATCAACGATGTCACCAGCGATGTCACCAACAATGTCACCAACAATAAGGTTTAATTCGGCTTCCCCCATAGCCTGTGTTAGTCAAGCTGCTATTTCGATTCAAAATCTCACTGTCCATTACCGCCAGCGACTAGCTTTAAAGGCCATTAACGTTGAGATTGAGCCAGGTCAGTTGTTGGGTATCATTGGTCCCAATGGAGCAGGTAAAAGTACGTTGCTTAAAGCCATGCTGGGCTTGATTCCGATCACTCAGGGTCAAGCTACTTATCAAGGGGTTCCCCTCTATCGCCAACTGGATCAAGTGGCCTATGTTCCCCAACGATCCATGATTGATTGGACTTATCCAGCTACGGTTTGGGATGTAGTCATGATGGGGCGGATCAAAAAAACAGGCTGGTTTCGTCCTTTTGCTACCCAGAGTAAAGCGTTGGCCTTAGAAGCTCTAGGCCGGGTGGGCATGCTGGATTATTTGCAGCGACCGATTGGTGAGCTCTCCGGTGGGCAACAACAACGAGTTTTTCTGGCTCGCTCGTTAGCCAGTGAGGCTCAAATCTATTGTTTTGACGAACCTTTTGTAGGAATTGATCAAAAAACTGAGACTATCTTATTCGAGATCTTTCAGGACCTAGTGCAAGCTTGCAAAATTGTGATGGTGGTTAATCATGATTTGGGGGAGTCGATTCACCACTTTGATCGATTACTGCTCCTCAATCGTGAGGTGATTCAATCAGGACCTGTACCAGAGGTTTTACAGCCTCATTATATGCAGCAAGCCTATGGGGGCCAGGTCATGTTTTATGGTGGAGCTGCCGCTTGATCCTCAATCTTTTACTTGAACCTTTAACCTATGCCTTTATGCAACGATCGGTGGTGGTAGCGACTGCTGTAGGCATTATCTGTGCGGTGGTAGGGAGTTATTTGCTAGTGCAGCGGATGGCGCTTTTAGGGGATGCCATTAGCCATTCTCTGTTGCCTGGTTTGGCCATTGCGTTCAAACTCGGGATCAACATCTTCGTAGGTGCGTTTGTGGCGGGTTTGTTAAGCACAGTATTAATCAATTGGATCCGAAGTCGGACGTCAATTAAAGAAGATGCAGCTATGGGGATCGTCTTCTCAGCTTTTTTTGCCTTAGGTATTATCTTGATTACGTTGATTCAAAAAGAAGCCAAGATTGATCTTAACCATTTTCTCTTTGGGAATGTGTTGGGCGTAACTCAAACAGAAGTTTATACCACAGTCGGGATCACCATCGGGGTCTTAGTCATCGTGGCTTTATTTTTCAAAGAGCTATTGTTTTACAGTTTTGATCCAGTGGGGGCCCAGGCAGCAGGGTTACCTGTGCATAGTCTGAATGTAGTGCTCATGATGTTAATTGCGCTAACTCTAGTAGCTAGTATGAAAGCTGTGGGTGTCATTCTGGTGCTGGCTTTGATGATCACCCCTGGAGCTACAGCTTACCTCTTGGTTTCACGGCTGCACCAAGTCATGATAGTTGGATCAATCATTGGTATGATCTCTAGCCTGTCAGGGATGTACTTGAGCTATTACTTAAATTTACCGTCGGGGCCTACTATTGTAATGGTTGTCTCGGGATTGTTTGGTCTAGCCTTTTTATTTAGCCCTAAGCAAGGGTTGTTAACCCAGCCCCGCTCCAATAGGCATCATCCCCTTTGGTTACGCGAACTCAAGACTCTATTCGGCATTCAATCAGGACCAGAACAGTCTTGAGAGCAACTGGTGATCCTGGAGTAGTACCATGAAATCTCTAGTAGTGGCTCTTATCGTCTTCAGTTTGAGCTTGCTGACCCCTAGCACTATTCACGTACCTGCTGTTCAACACCCTCCAATCCCAGAACCCTATCGTTTCCAACTAGATCAGTGGGAGTTGGAGGTGGATCCTAGCCATGGCGGCCGCATTGTTGCAGCTCGAATAGAGGGTGAGAATTTACTCTCTGAGTCGTCGGTGGATCCAGTGAACTACGGCTCTACTTTTTGGCCCAGTCCTCAACGTCTCTGGGGATGGCCACCCTTACCTGAAATCGATTCTGATCCTTACCAGATAGAAGTCAGCGACTCCACATTACAACTTACCAGCCCAGTGAGTTCTCAATTACCTCTGCAAGTTACCAAAACCTTTACAATAGAGGGGTCTAGCTTGGCAGTGACTTATACCATTACTAATGGCTCATCTCATAGCCTGTCTGTAGCTCCCTGGGAAGTCACACGCATCCACCCTCGTGGTACACTCTTTTACCCAACGGGATTCAGACAATTTAACCCTAGCCCCTTTGAAGATTTGATCACTCAAGTTCGAGATGGGTTAACTTGGTTTGACTACGATCCAGACATCATTCAAACTAACCAGAAATTGTTTGCTGATGGCACAGAAGGTTGGATTGCCCATTGGGATGGAACTTATCTACTCCTTAAAACGTTTGAAGATATTCCCCTAGCGGCAGCTGCCCCCGGCGAAGGTGAAATTGAGATTTTTGTCAATGGTGCTAAAACCTATATTGAAATGGAGCAACAAGGCCCCTACACCTCTCTCTTACCCACAACCTCTCTATCCTGGAAAGTCCGCTGGTATGTCACTAAGATCCCAACTGCAGGCGTGGATCTAGGTCAAACAGTCCGAACTATTTTGACAACCTCTGGCACCAGTCCCTAGCAGTGCAGGGGAACCTCTGGTTAGTTCGCTAGCTCAATAGCTTAGTTTTAGTTACAGTCTCGCGATGTAAAGACTTTTTACAAGATGTCTCAGCCATACTGGGATTGAAGTCTAGCAAACACTCAACAGTTACATTCCTCAATAATAGCTAGCCAGAATGACCTTTTTGAGGGATTATTAAATCATAATTAAGATTCCAGGATAGGTCCTATGTCTTACGGTGTCCCACTGGAAAATCGAGTTGTTTCCATCCCTATAACTGACCTTGAAGCAGCAACCCGAGCTTTATGGCGTTTAGGGGTATCAGTCCGATCAACTCCCGATCAACTCAAAGCTCTGATTCGTTTAGGCCATCACGGATCCTCAGATCGAGCTGCGGTCTATCAAGTGGAACTGCGTTTAGCCGGAACTCGTGCAGAGCAAGTCCAGTGGCTAAATATGTGCCTAATGTTACCCTGTGCAATTGAAAGCTTACCGGTTTGACCTAGTCTGCTCGATTCAATCTGTCCTCATTGATGTCTCTTAATGGCAGCATCCAGAATTTGCTCATGGAACTTTAGTTTTCACTGTTTTCAGGCTTAGCAAATTGAGTCTACTTTTTGAAGTGGACTACTCAAAATTGAAATCTCGATGATAGTGAGTTAAAATCAAAGAGTAAAGTATGCTGCTTGGGAGGGGATTATGGCTCCGACAACTCTCCCCATTCACATTCAAGCTATGCTGGCTCCTACCTTTTATCCGCATAGCGTTGAGGCACCCATTCAAGTTATCCAAACTCATGCCTCATACTTGATCTTGACTGGAGAGTATGTTTACAAACTGAAAAAGCCAATCGATTTAGGTTTTCTAGACTATTCAACCTTGGCAAAGCGCCGTCATTATTGCCAGCTTGAAGTCCAATTAAATCGTCGAACGGCACCTGATCTGTATCTAGGTGTAGTGGCTATAACTCAGTCTGGATCAGGATTTTCACTACAGGGCCAGGGCGAGATTGTCGATTATGCAGTTCAAATGTGTCAGTTTCCCCAAACCCAACTTTTTAGTTCAATGGTTAAACAAGGGAAGCTTCAATTAAACCATATGCATGAACTGGGCCAAACTGTTGCGAGTTTCCATAGTCGTGCAATCACCAATGAGAGAATTCAATCCTTTGGCGCTCCAGATCAAATCAAACAAGCCATTGATGATAATTATGTCCAAACTCAGCCCTTCGTTGGAAAGCTGCAGTCCTTGCCATGCTATCAAGATATTCAAGACTTCACGGACCAGTTCTTTTTAACCCAGGTTAATGTTTTAGAATCTAGACAATATCAAGGGTTTATCCGTGATTGCCATGGTGACTTGCATCTGGGGAATATCTGCCTATGGCATGACCATCCCACTTTGTTTGATTGCATCGAATTTAACGATTCATTCCGCTATGTTGATCTAATGTACGACATCGCTTTCACAATCATGGATCTAGAAGCTCAACATTGCCCAGTATTGAAAGCTGTCTTTTTAAATACTTACTTGGAGCACACTGGAGATTGGGCAGGTTTACAAGTGTTGCCTTTATATCTTTGTCGCCAGGCGTATGTCCGAGCTAAGGTTCATTCATTGATGAGTATAGATCCAGTTATAGATCTTGAAGAACACCACCACGCCCAAATGTTAGCTTCACATTACTATGATCTGGCTTGGCGCTATACTCAACCGCGTACGGGTCAACTGATCCTCATGTCTGGAGTCTCTGGATCAGGAAAATCAACACACGCAAGATTATTGGCTCAACAGGCCGGGCTTATTCATATCCGATCAGATGCTGTGCGGAAACATCTAGCTAGGATCCCGTTGCAGGCAACTGGAGAGTCGGCCCTCTACACCCCAGAGATGACTGAAAACACCTATCGTCGTCTGTGTTCCTTAGGATTAACGCTAGCTCAACAGGGTTGGCCTGTGATTTTAGATGCAAAGTTCGATCAAGTTAAATGGCGTTCAGACCTGATCCGTCAAGCTGAACTAGCCCATGTCCCAATCCAAATCATACATTGCACAGCTCCAATTTCAGTGCTACAAGAACGGCTTCAATCACGACAGAATGATGTTTCAGATGCTACAGTTGCTTTATTAGATCAGCAGTTGGCAGCATTTGAGCCCTTTACAGCCGCCGAATCACTTGTAGTGAAAACCATCGATACCTCTGAAGACTTTGACTACAATCTGTTGCAATCCCCTCAAGCCCCTTTTCTGTTTCAGGAATTAAAAGCCAATTTAACTAGGGCTAAAGCTCAAATCAATTCCTAATGGGAGTTTGTCTAATCATAGTAAGTTCATGGCTTTGGGGTGTAGCTCGTTGCAAGGATTGATCCTGAGCTAGATAACCAATCTGCTAATTCTACTTATGTAAATTAGTTTACACATTTAGCTTCAACTAAGTTAATCCAAACTTCACCCGTGCCACGAAAAACATTCACAAAGCGTTCACCACTGGCAGCTGAATCTACTCGCGCAGCGATACGCTCCACTTGATAACTAATCTGGCCAAAAGAAACCATAGCGTGAGGACCGTCAACTACCAATTCTTCATTGTCAAGCTCTATACGGAGGACTTTTTCTAAAGGTACTGGGCTGGAAAGTAAGACAGTGCCGCTCCCCTTCATCAGAGGTTGAACAATCCCTTCTCCTCCTGCAACCGAACCAATAAAGCTATTGACATGAGCTGTGATCTCAATTCCTTGATCGCATGCTACAAACATCCCTTGATCACATAGTAATTGCGAATCTTCTATCCCAATCAAAAACAAATGATCTCGGCGCGGTTCCAAAAAAATTTCTCCAGTCCCTTCATATTTTGGTTTGATGATAGGCTCACCAGAAGCAATACTTGCGGCTGCTCGTTTAAGAAATCCCGATAGCCCTTTTGAACCTTCCTCCACCGACATTTTGATCCTACCTTTCATAAAATGAAGGGCCCCGGATTCAATATATACCCCAGCGTCCTGCAAAGTGATGCGAACATGCTGAACTGGATAAATAGGGTGAATAGGAACATGCCCAAATGGTACATGAGTTTTCATTAAACTGTCGCGCAGATCTAACCCTTCAGTCATCAACCGACTGAGATCTAATTGATGGGTACCTGCTCTTAGATCTTGAAATATAGGGTAGCCTAGTATTTCCCAAGTCGTATTGTTGCCAGTACAAGAGTCTATCTTCTTCCAATGCTCAAATGTAATCATAATGCCTCCACATTTTTACAGAGTAAATAGCAGACTCACTACAAAATCAACCCACTGTAGAGTCCTCATCTTCCTATCCTCTGACTCTTTTCCTCTCAGTCTCAGGATCCGACCTGAAACACGGAGTTAGATCTCTAATGTCACCCTTTGACTGTCAATCTAGACAAATTGTAGTCTGGCTAGAGCTTCAAATTGCTTTACTGGGAGTTACGGCTTTAGTTGATGAGGTGCAAATATAGGATCTCACAATCATCATCCCAGATCCTTTTTGACTTCGTGGTTCGTCTCATGTAGTCTTTGATCGGTTATAAGCCCGTTGTAACTAAGGAAAAACCCTATCAACTCAGCTAATTAAGTTTGGTGTCTAATAATTGCCAGCTCTCAGGGAGTCATTTCTAATGTAGATATTAGAAACCCTCAGTTTGGAAACCCACTATGTCTAAAGAAAAAGTGTTGGATTTTTTAGCCACGGCTGCCAAGGATGAGCAACTGAAGGCTCAATTGCAAGCTACTACGTCTCAGGATGATTTGGTGGAGATAGGTAATCAAGCTGGATATGACTTCTCTTCTGAGCATGTGGATGAGGCTTTCACTGAATTAAAGCAAAAGAAAGGCTTTTTTAAAGCCCTGGTAGAATCCATCCTGTTAGTGTTCAGCCCTAGCCATGATGACTATCCTGCTAGTGGAGTCCAGCCCTTTACTGATGATCCTTATCCCAAGTCATAGTTATCCCAAGTCATAGTTTGACTCGCATCACGGTTATGCAGGATCTCTAGCCTGCTTTGAAACTCTGAGATTCCCATCTATTTATTAAAAAAGTAACTGATCAAGGGTAATACTCTAAATCCTCCTTCTCCTCTTTAGGGCTGATCAGTGAATCCCTGGTCAGTGTGATCAAGGGTAAGTGTGGTCAAGAGCTTGGATACACAGTTGTGAGTCTAGATTTGCTTCTACTTCTTCGCGTCCACGAAACCTTTAGGTGTTAGAACCATCCCCCGAATCTGCCTGGCCCTGGATTGGGGACAAGCCCATCTAGTTAGGAAGATTAGAGGCTTTTTTCGCTCTTAATTTGGACCAGTTGTCTAATCGCTTCTGAATTTCTCGCTCAAAACCGCGTTGAACGGGTTGGTAAAATGACAAACGTCCTGTTTCTTCAGGGAAATAGTCTTGTCCAGAGAAGCTTTCAGGCGTGTCAGGATCGTAGATATATCCTTCACTGTATCCTGCTTCTTTCATCAATTGAGTTGGTGCATTGAGGATAGACTTGGGGGGCATCAAGGAGCCTGTCTCTTTCACTTTTCTCTGAGCCTTTTTGAAGGCCGAGTAAGCTGCAATGGATTTGGGTGCAGTTGCAAGATAGATCAGCGCCTGTGCCAGCGCCAGCTCACCCTCTGGACTGCCGAGGCGTTCGTAGGCCTCCCATGCTGCTATACATTGCGGCAAAGCTTGTGGATCAGCTAAGCCAATATCTTCAGTTGCCATACGAGTCATGCGCCTAGCAATAAAGCGTGGGTCCTCACCCCCTGCTAGCATACGGGCAAACCAGTAAAGTGCCGCATCGGGATCACTTCCCCGCACCGATTTGTGCAAAGCAGAGATCAAATTGTAATGTCCATCATCCTTCTTATCGTAAAGCGGCGCTCGTCGTTGCACAATGGTCATTAAATCTTCAACATCCAATGTCTGGCTCTGCGTCATAACTTGCTCGGCCATAGATAGTGCATACCGTCCATCACCATCAGCAAGGGTTAGGAGCATTTCACGAGCCTGGGCGGTCAGAGGCAATTCGCTTCCTTCTACAGCTTCTGCCCTTTGCAGTAACGTCTCCAGCGCCTCATTATTTAAACGCTTCAGAACTAGAACCTGACACCGCGATAACAAAGATCCGTTCAATTCAAAAGAAGGATTTTCGGTTGTTGCCCCAATCAGAACGATGGTTCCATCTTCCACGACAGGTAAAAACGCGTCCTGTTGGGATTTCATGAACCGGTGAATCTCGTCAACGAACAGCAGAGTTTGCTTTCCATTTTGCCGTCTATATCGGGCTTCTTCAAAGACTGCTTTTAAATCTTTGACACCTGCAAAAATGGCAGAGAGTTGTTTGAAGTGTAATCCTGACTTGTCGGCCACAATGCGTGCTAATGTCGTTTTTCCGCACCCCGGCGGTCCCCACAGAATCATGGAGGTAACCTTGCCACTCGTTACCATTCGCTGAAGCGGCATACCGTCTGAAGTCAGGTGATCCTGCCCAGCTACATCGTTCAGCACCGTTGGACGCACCCGATCAGGCAAAGGACGTGGAGCATCCTCGTTAGCAAAGGCGTTATCAAGATCAAGAAATAAATTAGCCATCAGTCAATAATGTGTTCTAGTTCCAAGTTGAAGTCTAAATCATCAGTTATGGGGTGTGAAAGATCTGTCTAAAATAATGCCAGAAATGAAACTAGTTCACAGTTCGTTGCTCTAAGCGTCGAGTGATTACTATAGAGAGTGATTACTATAGACCTAGATCATTTACGTAGATATCAGATGCGCAACCAAATACACATCATCCATAAACTGATACATGTCATGGCCGGATTGGTCATAGGGCTAGTGCTGCATCCATCAGCTAGTGCTGATCCAGTCGCAACTCTCAATCAGATTAAAGACGCTGTCCTGGCTGAAGAGTGGGAAACGGCTATCCGCTTACTAGATCACTATGAACCAGCTAAAAATGATTGGTATTTTGATAGACAAGAGTTAAAAGAACACCTAAACCAGTTATCCAAAACTACCAGACAAGAAAGACAACGTGCACAGAGGCTCGATACCCCTGAGTCGATTGAATTAATCTGTAGTCAACTGACTGTTGTGGGAACTCTCACCTTTGGTGTAAGCCTGGAGCATGCCCTCAATATCATTGGAACGCTGAGGGAACCTAAATTTGTTGAGATCGAAGGTAGTAGACAAATCATATGGACTGAAGACGGTGGAGAAATTACCTTGATCCCCCTCTACCCTGTGGATCAATTTGGCTACGCTCATTCCTGTACCTTCAATAAGGTTATTTTGAATACATAGCTTAACCAGCGATACAGCTATCACTGAGATGCTCAAAACTAGTAAACCGATCACAAGATTGTGATAGTTCCCCAAGAATGCGATAGAACTGCTTGAATCAAATACCTAAGCTGAAAGTGTCATTGCTTAGGAGCATATAACCATGAAACTCGTGATTTTCGGCGCAACAGGCAGTATCGGTCGTCAAGTGGTGGAACAAGCTCTGGAACAGGGTCACAGGGTTACTGCTTTTGCTCGCACCCTCACCAAACTCAATACCAAACTCAATGTCCAGCACCCTCATCTAACTCATTTTCAAGGGGATGTAATGGATCTAACTGCTGTAGAACAAGCAGTAAGGGGGCAGGATGCTGTAGTTTGTGTACTTGGAGGTGGGAAAAAGCTGACTAGCACTATCCGCTCTGAAGGGACTCAGCAGATTATTCGAGCCATGGAGAAGGTAGGAGTTCGCCGGTTAATTTGTCAATCCACACTGGGCGCTGGGGATAGCTGGGGCAATTTAGACTTCTACTGGAAACACATCATGTTTGGCTTGATCTTGCGACAGGTGTTTGTTGATCACGAACGCCAAGAAGCCCTGGTGCGAAACAGTCATTTGGATTGGACTATTGTGCGCCCAGGGGCCTTTATCGATGGACCGCTTACAGGACACTACCGCCATAGTTTTCCTGGTACGGATCGAAGCATAACCCTCAAGATTTCTCGGGCTGACGTAGCAGATTTTATCTTGAAGCAACTCTCCGATCAATCCTCTCTCTACCAGACCCCAAGTTTATCCTATTGACCCAAAAAGGATGTTGGTGTCTCTGAATTCTATGTGTGGCCCCAGCATCCGCGTTCGTTCTTGGAAGACAGGATTGATCTCCTTCAAAACCGGTTCTTGCTACTCATCCTAGTCAGGAGACTTTTCATGCTTACAGACCTATCTATTCAAATCACATTGATCTTGGCTACCTTTCTGTGTTCCTTAGTGGCAGGCTTTCTGTTTGCGTTTGCCCTTATAGTTATGCCAGGGATACAACAATTAGAGGACCGAGAATTTATTCGCTCTTTTCAAGTGATAGACAGCATTATTCAGGATAATCAGCCGCTATTTGTAGTAGTTTGGGTCGGTTCAGTTGTGATGTTGGTCATTTCAGCAATGCTGGACTTCCAAAAGTTGGATAGAGTTGGGCAGTTCCTGATCAGCTTGGCTTCACTCACTTACCTTCTTGGTGTTCAGCTACCCACCTTCACCATTAACGTACCCCTGAATAACAAACTCCAATCCCTGGATGTGGACACAATGAGTGAAGGGACATGTCAAGTTGCTCGTCTTGAATTTGAACCCCATTGGATCCAATGGAACTCAATTAGAACACCTTTGGCCTGTTTAGTGTCTGCCCTCTTGATCATTCTGTTGTTCAGGCTTTAAAGAGTAGTTGTGATAACAACAGGCGTTCAAACCGGTTGCGGGTAATTGCTCAGAAAAAGGGGGTCACGTTTCCAGGCCTTATAAGAATGCGGTGATTTACAGTAGGAAATTCCACATAACAAATCGATGAAGCGGACAGGTGGGGTTGTTAAAGCTGTCTGCCGCTGCTTATCTTAGTCGTTAAGCTGGAGGACTGGAATCCTATGATGAAACTTTACTACACACCACGATCACATTTTTCGCGAAAGGTCAGGATACTAGTCGACGCATTAAGCCTGGATGTTGAACTCATCAATGTTATCAACCTTCACGTATGTTGCTGCAAGTATCCCGCGATGAAATACCACCTAAAAAACAATCAACTACGCCTTCGGCACCGGACGTAGCAAAGCTGCACTGGTTATTGAAAAGTTAGATTCCAACAATCATGATCAGTAATCGGGCCGGATCTGTGGGTTGAGAGGTTGACGACAGCTGAGAGAAAAGACTCCACGTAGATCTCTCTGACTTCATTGATGATTTGCTTCAGATTGATTATCCGTTTCGGATTGGTTATTCCCCTTACTTTCGGATTGGATTAGATTATTGGTTGATCGATCTTTTCCAAGCAAATATCCAGAAATAGCTCCAAATAGGCCTACTATTGGTGTAAGTTGTTCGTTGCCATATCCTGTGATGAGTAGCAGAGTTGATAGACCAATAATAGAAAGGACACCAAATACCTTCAAGACTTCAGTTGACTCAGCCTGTTTACGAAAGAGCAATATTGTCGATAAGATAAGCGCCACAACCATGAAAACAAGAACCAGACCCGACAACAAAAGCACAGTAGAGGTTGACCACTGCTGGGTATTATAGGCTTCTTGGGCTACTCGGAAAGCATCAGCCAACTCAGAGGCAGTATCATTCATTTGAGACTTAAAGAAACACTGACTGGACGACAAGGATCTCTATCCATAAGTCTACAAGATCAGCCCCAGAACCACCATTCCAGGGTTAAACACCACATGAGCCAGTCGTAGCCACTTTGAAAGTCCCATCTTCCTTTCTAGGGATTGGGACAGAAGGACTACGTTCGGTTTCCTCCGCAATCTTTGGTCAAACGCATCGCTGACACGGTTCGGGCCAATGGTGGGAAGATAATAAGCGAATTTCCCCAACCTGAAACTGTTGATAAAGCTGAGCTAGGATATGCTCGTTTTGGGTTCTGATGTGAGCAATCCCTGCAGGCAACCAGGGGCGCACCCTTACTCTCATCAAAATGGGTAACGACATGTAGACTAAGTGCACTAACAGAGGGTTAAACGATTGAGGAATGAAGGCTAGTTTAGGCTGTACGTGTTGGACCAGGCGGGGCACAAAGAGTCTCCAAGCATAGGATATAGCAATGATACGGTAGTGTTGCAAAAGTCAAAGCAGCTAAGAGGCTCTTGGACAGAAGCTAGCACAACTGTAGATGCCTACAACTGAAATTTCTACCCACCATTTGAGCCAAAGGGGCATTGAGGTGCTCTTTTGAATTTCATAGTGATGTTACCGTCTCCTTTTAAAAATTGTTCATTATTCCACAGTAGTCTTGTCTGTCTTTTCAAGAGCCTTTCTTAAACTACACCAATGGTTAGGAGAGGGACTTACTAGCTTCATAGACTAAGGTTTGATTTGGCAAAGAAGGAGCTAGACTGGTTTTCAAATCAGGTGAGTTCAGTAGTTGGTAGAATCCTGAGTGATCTCGATGTCTCTCCCATTGAAAAGCATCTGGCGCTTTAGCTCAATCGGATCTTGATAAACCAACTGGGGCTGAGATGGAGAGTCTTGCGGCTCAGATTCTGCAGAGTAATGAAGCTAGTGAGCAGGCTAAGGTGTTGGCAGGATCAGTTCTCTTCTAGTCCAATCTAGAGCGTTGATTGCTTGTTGGTATTCAGCTCAGGCAATAATCTATTATTTCCTTGGCCTCAACGAGAAATACCAGACAATCGAGAATAGCAGCAGCTTCAGCGATGTATTTTTGATCAGGTTGGCTGCCCGACAAGATGCAAATCGACCACCCCAATTTGTTCAGGTTTGGGTTGCCATGAAAGAACAGTCGGGCCGCAACATCCATAAAGCTATGAGTTAAATCCTAGCTAATTAGAATTTAGGGGTTAGCAGAAGGGGCCTGGTTTAGGATCGAAAGGATCCTCAAAGAAAGTTCAACCTTTTCTCGTAAGCTACTGGCCTCTGGGTGAGCTTCCGTTTTATTGATAAGGGCTAGATCAGAATGATCAAGAGCCTCGCTCAAAATCGTAACCGCCTTTATACCCAGCTCGGCTTGCGACTCACTGAATTGAGTTTTCATACTATACTCCTAACACTCCGTTATAATCTTATCTTCAACTGCAGTTTCAGATCATAGGTTCAATCATAAATTCCATGGTTGCTTGAGTTGAATTAAATACCTATTACTTCTCATCGTCATCATGGAGCACTTGATCAATCACAATACAGGCACAGAGGATGGCAACATCATCTTCACCATCTACAATATCAACTCCATAGCTATCCGACCAAGCCCATACTTTTTTGCTTACAGAAGCTACTTGTCGGCCCTGACGCTCAAAGACAAACTCATGCTCCCAGAATGATCCTTCAATAGAATAATCGTTGGGACCGGGTACATCCAGCGTGAACTTTTTGCTTAACCAACTCCATTCCTTAGTAACCTCAGCAAACAATTCGCCGTTGATCAAGATCTGATATCTTGGCTTTAACGATAGTAGTTTCTGGCTAATGAAGGCTAGCTCGTTGCGATCAGGATCTTGAAAAGAGAGTTTGTCACCCCAGGAGAAGGCTTTCCCATCCACATAGTATTGTAGATTTCCATCTTGATCAGTAATAACAAAATCATCGCCCCAAGACCAGAACTTTTCTTTAATGCGATAGATCATGTCGCCTCCTACAAGGGGTTATTCTGTACTGAGTCAACTCTGAATCACCATGTCCAGTTAGCCAAATCCCCCGCATCTTAGACCCGAACAGAATCAGCGTTAACGTTTTGAATGAGATCCTGGAAATCGCTCAGCTCCTCAGACTTAAACCATACTACTTCGCAGTCATTGGAATGGCAAAAGGCACGTTCTCGATCTTGGATTTGAAAGGAATAGCCAGTCGTAATGACCCGACTTTGATCAGACTTTTCTAATCTAACAGCACCCTGGATCACGATATAGATTAAGTCTGGGCTGAACGGAAGGTTTTGATCACGTGTATACAAGAGGGACCGAGAGTTTCTGTCAGCCCATTGGCACAGTTTGATCCATGAGGTTATGGTCATGTTGTCTCGAAGCAATGAATGAATATTTGAAATTAAATGTTCCTCTGCTGTCGAAGATTGGGTGGTGCCCGGAGAGATAGCTGGCTCTGTATCCATTTTGAGGCCGAGTTTTTCGAAGATGGCTGAGTTGATCGGAAGTTGAGATCGTTGAATAGCCAGCATCGTCTTGCTAAAGTTATATCGGATACCTTGAAGTGAGCGTAAGGCATCTATAGCCTTTTCATTAAGTCTTGAGCTGTAGCGTAAAGCAATGATTTGCCCTCTTTCCAAATTGATAGCTCCGGCACGATTATCTGATGAAGCAAAGTAAAGGGTACCTGTCACTTCGTTTTGACAGTATTGCGCCAAAGCTTGAGCAAAGCTGCTGGTGGATATAAACTCACTGTTTTGCATAGGAACACCATTGGGAAAGAGCTATAACGTTGTTGGATCAATGCTGCTGATATCTCTTTTTAACTGAATGATTAATAGTGTACAGAGAAGAGTTGGGAATTAAAATCCCGAAAAATTCAGGATTGTTCAGGTTAGTTTGTGGTTCTTTGTCTGGACTTATAGGATAAGATCTTTGACAGATCCTGAATAAACCTGAATAAACCTGAACTCTTAGGACTGGGGGCGAAAACCATCGATCATGTTTACGGTAGCAGTTGCACCAGCTAGGCAGTATTGCATTGTAATAGAATTAGTTTTGAGCGTGAAACTGGTGATGATGTTAGTCGTCTTCCTTACGAAGATGTTCTAGGAGTTGTCGAATGATGGCAACATCGGCAGAATGATGAGCTGTTAGAGGGAGACTCTCAAGATATCGTTCTAGATCTTGTTTAGCTTCAGACCAACGACTGGTTTGGTAATATAAAAGACCTCGATCTCTAAGATCAATAAGAGCATTGGGATCGACGAGTAGGATCCGTTCAATTGCAGCTAGACTTCGAGTGATATCACCTTGATTAAGGTAGATATGTTTCAAGTTAGTTAAAATACGGATTAACACCTGATGGTGGGAGATTGGTGCCAGATAGTGAGATTGGAGGGTCGCTTCCGAGCCATAAATTTGATGTAGCCGAGCCTGACAATCTTCAGGAAACAGTACCTCCCCCTGATTGAAAGAATCGACGAAAATACCAACATTTTCAAATTGGGGTTGTAATAGAAAATGACCAGGCATACCGATCCCTACCATTGGAAAGCTGAGACGACGAGCAATCTCCAAATAGATTACAGACAAAGTAATTGGAATACCCGTACGTCGCTCGATCACTTCATTCAAAAAACTATTGCGGGGATCATAATATTGCTGTCGATTGCCTTTAAATTTCAAATCTTCAAATAGATACTGATTTAGGGCTTTGATCACTTGCAACGGATACCGCTCGCTGGGCAAACGCTCTTCTACTTCCGAGGCCATTGTGTCTAAGGCAGCCAGATACTCATCAGGATCTAACTCAGGATATTCTTCCTGTGCAATATGCAAAGCTGCCTTGGCCAGGTTAAGCTCATGCTCTAAAACCTGGACCTCTTGATAAAACAATTGCCTAGCGATAGGAAACTCCATGTAAATTCCCTATACTTATAGAATAGTGTTGAGATCGAATCGATCTTAACTGTAGACTTCTTGAGTTAGAGCCGGTGAGTTAGAG
>CAYSWV010000024.1:0-37407 GCA_964434865.1 uncultured bacterium | reverse complement strand
TGAGTTAGAGCCGGTGAGTTAGAGTCGGTGAGTTAGAGTCGGTAGGAGTACCAGCTCATTCTCAGGAGAAACGACCTGACGCCAAGCTCTAATCCCTCCTTGCAAACTCAAGGTTCGAATTCCCTCAGATTGCAGATGCTGCTGAGCTCTGCCTGAGCGAATCCCTCGAGTGCAGTATAGAACAACGATTGGATCTGCGTGTAAAGTTTGTCGAGTTTCGGCTATCAAACGCTCAATTTGCTCATGAGCCTGACCCGATTCAATCTCTGTAATGGGAATTAATGGACTACCCTCAATATGATCTTCAGCGTATTCGCTGGGTGTTCGTACATCAATAAACCTAATAGGCATCTGATCACCTTGAACCAATACCTCTACTGTGATCTCAGCCACTGGAATGGAGGTTAACGCAGGAGCCTGAAGCATGGAGTGAGATCTAACCTGCCAAGCTCCCAAGCCACTGAGGCCGAGGAGGAGCAATCCAAGCAATAAAACTACCCGTAGTCGTGGTTGAGACATCAGTCGATTAAGGTAAAGGTCAGATTATCAGAACGGATCAGGTATCACGCTAACCCTGGAACCTAAGTTGGGGATCATGGTTAGACCATACTGATAAAACACTGACCATAGCAACATTGACAAGCTAAGAATTTGATTAGTGTCGAACATTGAAGTGGTGACTCCTGTAGTTTAAGCCATGTGAAATCACTGAAAACAGCACCATCAAGGGCTTAGTCTTACATTTTACGCACTTTTCCTGGGGGTTTTGAGCAAATTAGGCAGTAAATGTGTTCTGGTTAACCTTGAGTTAAGAGTAGCTACCCGTATGATTAACTTATAAGGCATCTAAAGCAGATCAATTGTGGTTCGGTCCTTAACCTGGTCTTTACTCTAGATTAGATATGTGATTAACTTTTGAAGCTCACCCAGGATGGGTCCTGGAACGGATCTGCTTGACTCAATTTACTTGAACTGTTTGATGACACTGTGAGGCTAAACATGAACTCTCTGATTTCTAAATCCTTCAAAGCAACTGCATTCTCTGTCCTAATGGGCTTTTTAGTGGCTTGTGGTGGCAACAGTGCGCCCCCTGCTGTTGAAGTTGACGATAACTCACCTGTGGCTGCTTTTGAAAAGCCTGAAGATCCTAATTTTGCTGTTTCTGATCAAGAGGTTAGAGATGCCATTGCTTCGGCGTCAGCTGTTAATTTAGCGGTTCAAGATACTACACCCAGCGCGGTGCGAGTGATGGCTGCCAATATTACTAGTGGCAACAATCAGTCTTATGATCCTGGGCATGGGGCCAGAATTATTCAAGGTTTGGATCCAGATATTGTTGCCATTCAAGAGTTTAACTATGGCAATAACTCTAATGCTGCTATTCAGTCTTGGGTTGATAGCACCTTTGGACCTGGGTTCGATTGGTATCGTGAAAATGGCGCTCAGATCCCTAACGGTGTCATTAGTCGCTATCCCATCGTTGATTCTGGTGAGTGGACTGATACTTATGTGGGTAACCGTGATCACGCCTGGGCCCGTATTGATCTACCCGGTACTAATAGAGATCTTTGGGTGATCAGTGTTCACTTCTTGACTCGTAGTTCTGGGGTGCGTAATTCTCAAGCGCAGCAGTTGAGGGGCTATATCCAGAGTAATGTGCCAGACAATGATTATGTGATCGTGGCGGGCGATTTTAATACTAGTTCCTTTAATGAGTCAGCCTACAGCACTCTCAGCTCTGTTGTTGATGTGGATGGACCTCATCCTGTCACTCATAATGGTCGGACTGGGACTAACGCCAGTCTGTCTAAGCCTTATGATCGGGTTTTGTTAGATGCTGAGCTTGAGGCTCTTGAGGTCCCTGTCACTATTGGAAGTAACTCATTCCCTGATGGTTTAGTTTTTGATAGTCGTGTCCTGAGTAACAGTGAATTATCCTACTTCTCGCCTGTGCAATCGGGTGATAGTGGAGCCACTAATATGCAACATATGGCTGTGATCCGTGACTTCACGATGCCAGGTGGAGGTGGAAATCCCACACCAGCGCCCACGCCCACGCCCGCGCCCACCTCTAATCCTGGGAATGGTTGTGTCTCCTTTACCTTAAAAACCGATAACTATGGATCTGAGACTAGCTGGACATTGAAGCGTGGTTCTACCACTGTTGAATCCGGTAGCGGTTATGGCAACAATCAAACCTACACTGAGACGTTCTGCCTGGATAATGGCACCTACACCTTCACAATCAACGACTCTTATGGCGATGGCATTTGCTGCTCTTACGGCAACGGCTCTTACAGCCTGGTTCTAGGTAATACCACGTTAGCTTCTGGCGGTAGTTTTGCTAGTTCAGACACTAAGACCTTCACCATTGGATCTGGAGGTAGCAATCCCACCCCTACTCCTACCCAAAATCCAGGTGGTCCTGTGACCTTGTTAAGTCAGTCTGGTAGCGTCAATCAGGGAAGTTGGAGAAACTACACCATTACTGTTCCAGCTGGTAAATCTAGAGTGACCATTACGATGACAGGCAGTGGTGATGCCGATCTCTATATCAAGCGCAAATTCACGTCTAGTGATTATCCCACAACTTCAAACTTTGAATTCCGGCCTTACCTCAACGGTAGCAATGAGACGGTAACCATCAGCAACTCAACGAATCCTCGATTGGAAGCTGGTGAGTACTGGATCTCTGTGAATGGCTACACCAATGCTAATTTCAACATCACAGCTACTGCAGAGTAAGCATTGGATCCAATCGATGAGGTAAGAATACAGCGTTAGCCTCACCTAACAAACAGTGAGCAAGCGGGGTTGTCAGAGGCTCCACTTAGAGATACCTTTTAGCCTCTATCTTTTATACTATACAGTATATAAATAGATTTTAAGCTATCTCTAGCTAAAATAGCTTTATTAAGCAGTTGATAGGTGTTTTTTGTACTCTTTAGTAAAATGGCATCTCAATCTCCTAAAGCATCTCAATCTTCTAAAGGAAGACCCCGAACCTTCAATCTCGATCAAGCTTTGGATGCAGCTGTTCGGGTGTTTTGGCAGCAGGGCTATCAGGCCACCTCTTTAGACGACTTAACAGCAGCTATGGGCATTACTCGTCCTAGCTTGTATGCAGCTTTTGGAGATAAAGAGCATTTGTTTTTACAAGTAGTGGATCGCTATCGGCAATGCTATTCCACTCGCTCAAGTGCGGCATTACAGGAGACTACAGACACACAAAGAGCCATTGCCCTCATGTTAGATCGAACAGTTGAACTATTGACGGATCCTGCTTTGCCCTGTGGGTGTTTGATTGTCAATTGTGTTGCTGAGTGTTGTAGTTTGAGTGAAACCTTAAAGCGTAAGTTGGCTGAATGCCAGGCCCTTACTGAAGCAGCTATCTACGATCGTCTCAGAGAGGGCCAAGTTAAAGGCGATATTCTGACTCAGCTTGATAGTCGGTCCTTAGCCCAGTTTTTCAACAGTGTGATTCAAGGTATGGCGATTCTAGCTAAAACTCAATCGGATCCGGTCATGATCCAAAATATTGCCAGGACAGCAATGCAGGTTTGGTAACCCAGACTAGATCTAGAGTATCTGTTAAAGAGCCTAACTATTCTTAATGCTCAGACACAAACTTAAACCAAAGTATTTGTTATTTTGTTGTAGCACTAAGAAACTCATTTGCTTCGCCCTCTATGCTCTTCACGCCCCATCCAACCGTTGATCAAATCCTCTTGCAGGTCAAGCAACACACCTATGAGCAGGGGCACCCTGTCTATCAGTTTCTGAGCCTTTCGGTCGAGATGAAGAGAGTTGATCCTCTGGTGATTATGCAAGAGATCTCCACAACTCAGCCATCCCTAATTTACATGGAGAATCGTCACCAACAACTAGCAATACTAGGCTTTGATGTGGCTACATCCTACAGGTGTGAAGGCCATCAACGATTTGCTCAAGCTCGCACATTTATTCAAGACTGCTTGGCTCGGATGTTGATCACTGGTGTGGTTCAGCCTCCCCTCAGTGGTCCCCATTTTTTCTGTACCTTTACCTTTTCTCCTCAATCAACACCCCAACTTTGGTTAAAGACAGCCTTCCCTCATGGTTGGGTTATCCTCCCGCGTTGGCAGATCATGCAATCCCATAATCATTGTATTCTGGTCGCTAATGCAGAGATCCAGAGTCGGCAACCTCTAACACCTGACCTGATCAGCACCATGACTCAATCCATTTGGAAGCAAGTGCAGTACTTAGAAGGGTTAAGTTGTCGTTCTGTAGCTATGGGAAGACCCTGTGTACAGAGTTTAAAGTCTGAGCCGGTGATTGCGTGGGATGGATTTAAAACTCGCGTTAAACAGGCCATCAATGCGATCAGTGACCATCAACTTAAGAAAATTGTGCTAGCTAATGCTATCGATATCGAGGCGACCCAACCTTTTCAAATTCCGGACTCGCTTCAGATCTTACGTGAGCACTATCCTGGCTGTTATGTTTTTGCTGTACAGCATTCAGAAGAGACAACATTTTTGGGGGCTAGTCCTGAAGTCTTATTGCAAACTCGAGGTCAACAGTTGCTGACTGAAGCGATTGCCGGATCAGCTCCCCGTGGCCAAACCCAGGCTCGAGATGTAGAGCTAGCCAATGGTCTCTTGCAAGGGTCAAAGGAACGCTATGAACATGAGGTTGTGGTGAAGTTCATCATGGAGTGTCTTCAAACGTTGGGCCTAGATCCCCACCTCACCCGATCTTTATCATTACGCCAACTCTCTAACATCCAGCATCTGTGGACTCCCATTCGAGCGTATTTACCAGACTCAATTCATCCCTTAGATGTGTTAGCCCAGTTACACCCCACTCCTGCAGTAGCAGGTCTACCTCGAGATCAAGTGCTGACCGAATTAGTCAATTATGAGCCCTTTGATCGGTTACTGTTTGCAGCTCCCCTAGGGTGGATTGATGCCCAAGGGAATAGTGAGTTTGCTGTAGGGATTCGATCAGCGTTGATTCAAGGCACTAATGCTCGCCTGTATGCTGGCGCTGGCATCGTTGCTGATTCACAGCCTGATCAAGAGCTTGCAGAAGTTCAATTAAAGCTGACAGCTCTGTTAGATTGTTTGGCTTAGCTTTTCCTGCTAGATTGAACAGTAAGACTTTTTTTTCAACTTTCAATCAGTCTCCAGCTCTGGGCTAAAGCCAGGTACGATGATGAACAAAACTGACTCCAGCGCTGAGGGACAACGATGGCTTCACCTGACTCACATCACTCACACCGGTTAGAACGACTGATGATCATTGCTATCAGCCTTTCTACGATCAATACCTTGGCCATGATCATGCTTGCAGTAAGCATCAGTTTCACTTTAAAGAGAATTAATAACCAAGTTGATAGAGTCGAGTCAGCTTTAGAAACAGCCACTCACTCAACTCAGTTTATGAGAGCTTTGATCAATCGATTTCGTCCAGGATGTAGACAATCCAGGCTTAAACTAAGTAACCTGGTTGACGCCGCCTTGCTGATGAGGCTGTTGGGTAACTGCTGCAAAACAGATACAGACAGCAAAAGCATATGAATAGATGTAGTACAAACGTATTGCAGGAAACTGACTTCTGTAGTATAAAAGTAGTATGCGTTGTGTACGTGATAGCCTACTCTCAATTGGGCAGGCTATGGAATTTGAATTGAATGGCAGAGATCTAAATTGAAATCCCTGCTTCTACCTCATTTATTTAAGGAAAGGAAGATGTAAAGATGACTCGGACTACATTTGCAGTCACTAAACCCCATGTCAATATCGGTACCATTGGTCACGTTGATCATGGTAAAACGACTTTAACAGCAGCGATCACGAGGGTGCTGGCATCCCTAGGTCAGGCCAAACCCTTGCAATATAGTCAAATTGATAACTCTCCAGAAGAGCAACAGCGAGGGATCACCATTAAGTCAAGCCATGTCGAATTTGAAACTGAACAGCGACATTATGCTCATGTGGACTGTCCTGGCCATGCAGACTACGTCAAAAATATGATTGCTGGAGCTGCACAGATGGATGGGGCCATTTTGGTCACTGCAGCTACAGATGGATCAATGCCACAGACTCGTGAACATATTCTCTTAGCGCGACAGGTTGGAGTCTCCCATATTGTTGTTTTTCTCAACAAGAAAGACTTAGTTGATGATGCTGAACTCTTAGAGCTAGTGGAACTAGAGGTACGGGAGTTACTGACAACCTATGGATTTCCTGGTGATGAGGTCCCTGTTGTCACAGGATCAGCTTTGAAAGCACTTGAGAGCATGCTGGATCAGCCTCATCTTCAAAGAGGAGATAACCCTTGGGTCGATGATATCTATACCTTGATGGAGGCCGTGGATGCCTATATCCCCACTCCAACTCGTGAAACTGATAAACCCTTCCTGATGTCAGTTGAAGGTGTCCTTTCTATTACCGGACGAGGCACGGTTGCAACTGGCAAAGTTGAGCGAGGACAAGTTCATGTCAATGATAAAGTTGAACTAATTGGTCTCAAATCTACACTTGAGTCTACTGTCACTGATATTGAGATGTTTCAAAAGTCCTTGAAAACAGCGGTTGCTGGTTTTAATGTTGGCCTGCTCCTTCGAGGTATTGATAAGTCAGATCTTGAGCGTGGGATGGTGGTGGCGATTCCTGGCTCCATTACCCCTCATACGATCTTCGAAGCTGAAGTGTATGTCCTCAAAAAGGAAGAAGGCGGTCGTCATAAACCGTTCTTTCCGGGTTACACGCCCCAGTTTTATCTGCGTACTACAGATGTCACGGGAGCGATTACCTCTATTGTTGGGGATGATGGGCAACGTGTGGATATGGTGATGCCAGGAGACCGTGTCCAGATCAACGTGAAGCTCCATCAGGCCATCGCCATCGAACCTGGAATGCGCTTTGCAATTCGCGAAGGAGGTCGCACGATCGGGGCCGGTAGGGTTTCTAAACTTCTGTCGATATGACTTAAGAGTGACTTAAGCGGGTTGTGCTCAGTGGGATTTGAAGTCCTGATCTTGCTGTGGCACACCTTGCTACAGGGTGTTTCCATTGAAAGAGCTTTAGTGCCTCCTTATTTTAGATTCACCCGTGTTAATGGTACTAGGCCCGACTCACTAGTCTGTCGCCATAGAAAAGTACTGCAGTTGAGTTTGTAATTCTTGGCGGATCCGGCTGGTAATGGAGTTTTCATCTAATTGATCTAAAATCTGGGCAATAACTCGTTTGGGACCCCCTGATCCCCAGCTGGCGCCATTAGCTAAATAGACCTTAGCAGCCGTTCCTACAGCATAGCAAGACATCCCAGCTATGGTGGCTTGAGTTAAAGCTACCGAGACATAGGCACCCAATCCAAATCCTGCCGTTATGGGTGTTACAGCACTTAAGAGGGTTTTCAATGAACCTAACCCCATCATGGCTACCCATTCTCCTAGGCCCAGGCTGACCATACCCACAATAATTCGTTGTAGTAACTGGATCGAACCTTCAGTGGTTAAAGGTAATCCATAAAGTTGAGCCAATTTAGAAATAAGTGTGACATCAATAACAGCCGCACTGATGCTATCCACAAAGGTAAGAGGATTGAGGGCAACTGCTATCGCTTTCGCACGAGCTGCATTCCATAGTAAAGCCTGAGCTTGATCGTCTCGACTCTTAAATTTATGAGCAATGATCGCTTGTTGTACCTGATCCGCAAAGAGTAGTGTGTTGAGGGCAATTAGAGATCGCCCCTCTTGATTCAAGACATCAAATAGTTTGGTTCTCAACTCATCAACCATGGGGGGGCCGGGTTCAAGAGCAACCTTGATCGAGCCATCATCAGTATAAATAGGTCGAGCAATCCGAGGTGAGGCGGAGGCCATAACGACTTCTGCAGGTGAGAGTAACTCTTTGACCCGATCATGGCGAATCTTGTCATAAACAGCGACTCGATCCACTTCAGGATATTGATCAACTTTGTTGAAAACTAAAATCATGGGCTTACCGGCTTCTCGTAGTTCCGCTAAGGCTTCATATTCAACACGAGTCATATCACCAGAGACCACAAATAAAATGAGATCGGCTTGTCGGGCCACTCGATGAGCTAAGTGAGATCGAACTTGACCATTCACCTCATCTAAGCCGGGCGTGTCTATCAGTTCTAATCGTGATCCTGATAGTCCAGACACTGTTGTTACATAAACGTCAGGTTTGTAAGCAGAGTAGGGTCTAACTGAGCGAAACGCTTCGGGCGAGGGATCCCAAGACTCTATCCAGGGTGCTCGTTGGCTAGATTGGGTAATGCCATGGGTGGGTCCTGTTGCAAAAGCCTCGTAGCCAATTAGCGCATTGAGTAACGACGATTTTCCCCGACCTACCAATCCAAAGGCAGCAATATAGATGATCTCTTGCTCCAACTTTTGGATCAATACCTGCAGATCTTGGAGATCAGTCTCAAACTCAGTTTGCTCATGAGGGGCCAGATCTAATGTTGACATCAAGGCCCGCAAGCTCCGTTTTGCCTGGTGGTAATTCAGATCGTCTTGAAGTGTGTTACGTTTAGCCATCCCATTGATAGATTAGGGAACAGATCTTGATCCTACCTGAGGATTTACCTCATTTGACTCAAGAAAGCGCTTATAAGCAGTAGAAATCGGTCACGCTTGCCAGGGATGAGAGTCACAATAGGTTAGAGTCACAATAAGTTAAGGAATGTAAGCATGCTCTTAAAAGAGGGGTAACTAACGTCTCAACCCAGGTTGATGGGTTTGATAGGCTAGATAGATCGCTTCCAAAAAGGAACTGGTTGTAGGATTACCAGGGAGTTGTTCAAGTTGAAGTTTACCTTGTAGATAAGTTTGTAATTCGGACTCCAGTCGCTTTCGTGCTTGAGGCTCCAGTAACGGGCGGCGGTGGAGCAGCTCTCGGAGATAAGCAAAATCATCGGGTGTTAGCCTAGACCAGTTAACATCTGAGTCTAATTGACTAGCTAACCCTCTGGCAAAATCAGAGATCGAGATTTGAACATCTGTTTCAGGAGGATCAATGCGAATGACTAAGGTATCAGCTACCCAATCACCCAGCCGTCGTTCTTGATCATTAAAAATAATTAAAAATAGACCAAGATAAAATAGATCATCGATGACTCTAGTTAAGGTTCTGAGTACAACTTGCTGCAGTCCAACAACACGCCCATTAGTTTGAATTACTCGAATATGGATATATCGCTTGCCAGGGGTTTGGCCTTGCCATAAAACTTCAAAGCCAATAAAGTATATAAAGTAAGCTAACCCAAATACCAAAATTTGAATAGCAATGATCCATTGACCTAAGGTATTAGCAACCTCAGTATCCAGGAGACTAACATTTAAGATCATCAATAAAGTAAAAATCAATACTCCAATGATCAAATAATCAATCGTGATGGCCAGAATTCGGCTACCAATCCCCGCCAAAGTGAAATTAAGTTCAACACTTTCAGGTGTTTTGAGCTTAATCTGTCGAAAGGACCGCATAGTAGTACCCCATCATTTAATAAGCAGACCTAGATTTAACCTGACTCAGGCAATGATAACCCCAACCCTTCACGGCGATTACGTAGATCATAGTAAATAACACCTTTAGCAACCTGCCACAGCGGAAAGATAATACTACCAGCTAGAATCCCGACTCCTTGGTTAAACCCATAAAATATCAACGTGAGTCCAATGTAGAGTGAAGAGTCACGTTCAATTGAATTTAAAATCTGACTAAAGATCAATTCAGGTCCAAAAGATAACAACGCTATGATCGGAAATGTGATCACAATCAGGATAAATAATACTAGCAATAGTCGAGAGGCTACCTTCTGAGTTAGGTCCCAACTTCGACTAATGCTCTGAAAAGCTGATAAGTTAGGCTCAATGGCCAGGGGCACTTCGGCAATCAGCCAGCGACTGTAAAACCAGGCTAAGGGGAGCAAGACGATCACAGCAATTAGAAGAATTAACCCAACAATATAGAGTAGGCCTAGTAAGAAAGCAGCGGCACTGCCCTCGACAATCCTCAGGACTCCCACGGCAACAACAGTGTAGACAAAAAGAATAACCAGAGCCAGAATACACAGCCCCAGGTAAAGCCCCATCATCATCAACCCAATCGTGATGCTAATACCGAAAAAAGACCAGATCCGAGAGCCGATCTCAGATCGAACTTGCTGGGGACTTTCAGGAGTTTGATTGAGTTCATTAAAGGTGAGTCGAGCAATCACAGCCCCTAAAGATGCCGTTTTAGCCGTTGCAAAACACATTAACGGGAGCACAAGGAGTACTGCTAACCCTAAAATCCTAGCTGGGATCTGAATCAAGAGGCCCAAAATAGGAGACGTTGACAAAGGATCTAGGATATCGTTCCTTGATCCCGGAGGTAAACTAGCGAGGATGCCAGACATTAAAGCCAAATAGATAACTAGAAACCCTAGAGTAGTTAAAATGGACCATAAACTAGCTATCCAGCCAATTTTCCAAAACTGATTAAATTTAGTTCGCCAGACTTGAAGAGTGAGATTAACCACATCTCCACTGCTCAAGGGTTTTAGCCCATAGGTCATTTGAGTTCACTCTCCTCGACTGTTGTACTAGTTTTTACAGTGGCCTGTTTAACGACCTGACTCTTCACGACGATGGCATACGATGGCATAGATTAGAGTAAATGACACCTTTAGTAACTTGCCATAATGGAATGATGATACTACCAGATAGAATGCTTAACCCTTGATTAAACCCAAGGAAGATCAGGATGAGTCCAATATCAATATAGACTGAAGAGTCTTCACCCTCGAGTAAACCAGCAAGGATAGCTGACATCAAAGTTATCAAGACGAGTAGAAACCCTATGGCATTTAAAGCGGACCACAAGCTAGCTATCAAACCAATTTTCCAAAACTGATTAAATTTAGTTCGCCACACTTGAAGAGTAAGCTTGATCACAACTTCACTGCTCAAGGGTTTTAGCCCATAGGTCATTTCACTCTCCTCAACTACCTATACTATTTCTTAGAGTTGCCTGTTTAACATCTGACTGAAGGTGATATTTTATTAGAACATACTCTCTAACTTTAATTTGGCCAAGCTTTTAGACTGGAGGTTTTAAGCAAATCTTATGGATATTCAACGCTGGATCGCACGACGAGAATCTAACTGGACACAGCTAGATCAACTGTTGCGGCAAGTCGAAAAGCAGGGCATTGAAGATTTGAGTGCTCATCAAATTAAGCAGATGGCCAGTCTCTATCGCTCGGTTTCTGCTGATCTAGCTCGAGCTCAAACCTATCAGGTGAGTCAAATCTTGATTCAAGACTTGCAATCTCTCACATCCCGAGCCTTTAGCCAAATTTATCAGGGATCGCGGCATCAGGAGTGGCGCTCCATTGGGTGGTTTTATCGGTGGGGATGGCCACGAGTTGTCCAGCAAACCTGGGCCTATCAAGGAGTAGCTTTGGCCTTGTTTATGGTGGGATTTAGTGTGGGCTGGTGGTACAGCTGGGCAGATCCAGACTTTATCTTGACCATGATTCCCGAAGACTTGCTTGAAACTGTTCAAAGAGGGGAACTCTGGGTCGGTTCAATTGTCGGCACAGAGCCAACGTCTTCCAGTGGCATCTTAGTGAACAACCTGAGAGTAGCCTTTACAGCTTTGGGAGGTGGGGTCACTCTAGGCCTACTGACCATCTGGATTTTATGTCTGAATGGTTTATTGATTGGAGTGGTTTCAGTCCTGGTAGCTAAATACAATCTATCCGGCCCTTTTTGGGGATTTGTACTACCACATGGATCCTTAGAACTACCTGCGATTTTTTTAGCTGGAGCAGCGGGCCTTTTGATCGGTCGGGGTTTAGTCTTTCCAGGCTATCGGAGGCGGGCGGAGGCTGTACGGTATTATGGTGGTCTTGCAGCCCAGTTAATGTATGGTGTCGTGCCGTTGCTTCTGGTTGCAGCTGCCATTGAAGGGTTTTTTTCCCCCAATCCTGGCGTCCCGGATCCCTTAAAATATGCTGTCGGAATCCTATTGTTCCTGGGGTTAGTCATGTATGCCAACAGCCGCCGTGATCAAGACCCAACCACTTATGGATAATAACTCAACCTAGATCTTCAAATCTATTCTCATGAACATTGTTAACTTGATAACCTGAGTTAGTTTTAAAGGCTTCGACAACCCAAGGAAGAGGTTCCAGTCCTATTGCCAATGTTAAAATAGCATCAGGCACTTCAACATAAAGGTGACCTTGGCGCTCAATTCCCTTCAGTTGCAGCTGACGTTGGATCTTCAACTCCTGAGGTAAGTCTTTAAGTTGATCAAAAGTATATCGTTTAATAAAGTATAGGGTCCGCTCCAGTAAAATACCAACAGCCTCTGACCCTTGCCAAACCCTGACAAAGCCTTCAGCATCGGGAGTATAGCAGGATGTCCACCCCGCTTCATCTTTTTTAAAACCTTCCCATTCCAGCCAATACAAGGTTAGGGTTTGTCCCTGTGGCCATTTCCACAACTGATTTCGAAGTCTGGACAACCGCTGATTAATCGTATTTTCCCAATCTTCACTGGCTAATAGCCGGGCTCGATAATCTAAAATTTCTCGATCTAACCGATTTTCAATTTGTGAATTCGTTGAGTAGGCAACAACGCCATCCGGGCTGTAGATCTCCCAGCTGATCCCGCCATACTCGCGCCGTAGTAACCGCCACTCTAATCCGTCTATATGTAATTGCAGCGTTTGTTCATAAGCATTTCCAGTGATCTCAGTACAATAAGTCATAAACCGCAGTTTAATCTCAGGTATCGCACTCACTTGATACTGTTGAGCCTGTAGATCTAGGAGCTCAGCTTCCTCTGACCAAAACTGAGGGATATCATTTGCCATCACTAACCTGCTGGAGAGCTTTTTCGGTACTTGAAAAAATAGTAAATACCGAATCTAGTTGGCAAAGTTGTAGAACCTTAAAGGGTTGCTCTTGGATTTCACTGATCAGAAACCTATGGCCCAGTTCTTTACACTGCTTGTAAAGAGAAACCAATAAACTAATACCCATACTATCTAGAAAAGTGACTCCTGCCAGATTCAGGATGACTGATCCTTGCAAGTTGTAAGTGTTCATTAAGGCTTTGAGTTGGACAACACTACCACCATCAAGTCGTCCAGATAGTTTAATGATCGTTGTCATAAGCTGATAGCGTCGTTTAACCTCAACTTTAACGCTCATAACCCAGACCAGCATGTTATAGATGAATGAATGTATATAATTATATCGGAATCCATAGCTATTTATGAGCTTGAAAATCTGAGGCCCTGGCATGGGTCGTGCTGCATAGAGTCTGCGTCGATCCGAACCTAGATCATCCGTTAACTTGGCTAAGATCTGAGATGTGGGTGGTTTATGGGTTAAAACATGAGTCAATGGCTAACAGCGGGCGTACTGACTCTGACATGGGGGCTAACCTTATCAGTACCTGTTACAGCCAGAACCTTATCTGCAAGGACATTAGCCAGTTTTGCCTTCTATGGTGATCTGGCTGATTTTGAGATTCCGTCTGGGGTTTATTTATGTTCCCGTTCTAGAACCTTAGGTCAACGACGCCAGATGGCTCAACGAATCCTTGAGGCCGGCATTCAAGCCGAGGTGATCTCTGCAGCTGATGCCACGGACAGTTACCGGTTTGCTCTGGAAGATGAACTGAAAGATGGGGTCTGCCATTTTGGTAGTGATGATGGCTTTAAGTTTGGGTTTTAATCCATTTAACCTTAAGGTAAATATTTTTGAACAACATCCCAGCCTGAGATCAATACTGCAATTAAGGCAAAACAAAGAAGTGTATTGATGACAACGTGGAGTTCTCTGGCCCAGACTAGTCGCGTTTGGATCTGGGATGCACTAATAGCCGACCCTAGGGTTAGTATCACCACACTCAGGCCAGCCGGTAAATGCCAGGAATGGCCAAGAGAACCATAGTGCCCTAAAGTTCCCACAATTCCAATACTCAGCAATAGCATCACTAATCCAACCATCATCCCCCCTACCCCAATATGGATCTGTCGGAGTCGATAGCGTGGCAGCCATAGCTTAACTCGTTGTTGTCGTTGTCGATACATTAACCCCCCCAAGAGTAGCAGTACCGTATAGGCCAGTAGGACGCCTCCCATAGACCAGGCTGCTATTTTCCATAACCATAAGAACGTAGGTAAATCCATATGAACAATCCTTCAAATTTGTAAACAGACTGAGCATCACGAGTTCAGTTCGGCTTCATCGAATTAGTCTCAAGCTAGATCGTGCCACCCCTTAAGTCAATGGAGGTGAGGATTACATGGCTCAGCTGTTAACGATTCAAACTTTCAGCTATCTTGTCACCTGGGTCTCACTCTGATAACTCTACTACCGATGGCTCAAGTAACAGTAGTGTTGCTATTGATTCCCTTTAACCCCATTTCATGACCCAGTGTAGTGATGATCCAAAGTCCTGACAGACCCATCTTTATTGTAGGTCCCCCAGAAGTAGTCGTTAAGGTGGCGTCCTCACCAGTCATCTAAACCAGATTCAAAGCTGGATCCTATAGAAAACTTGAACTCAATCCAGTCCAGCCAGCTATAAGATCCAACTATAGACGACACCTATAGACTTATCCCACACCTTCAATCCGATCTTCAAGCTCTTCGTATAGCTCTCTCAGACGATCAAGGTTTTCTTCACTAGTTTGCCAGTAGCCACGACCATTAACTTCTAACAAAGAACCAACAATCTTACGGAACGAATGAGGATTTAAGTTCATCAACCGTTCTCGCATCGCCTCATCATTAATGAAGGTTTCGTTGGTTTCTTCATAGACCCAATTGTCAACCGCTCCAGCAGTAGCAGACCACCCTGACGTATTCACCAAGCGCTTAGAGATCTCACGCACCCCTTCATACCCGTGCTTGAGCATACCCTCATACCATTTGGGATTTAAGAGCTTAGTCCGAGCATCTAGCCGTACCGTTTCAGATAGAGTCCGAATCTGAGCATTCGGTGTGGTGGTATCAGCCATATAAGAAGCGGGCCGCTTACCATCCCCTCGCAGACTTTCTACCACTTTGGTGGGATCAGAATCAAAATAATGGCTCACATCAGTCAAGCTGATCTCAGAGGAATCCAGATTTTGGAAGGTCATATCTACTTTTTTCAAGGATGATTCATAGATCTGACGCGCTGCTTGATTATTTAACTCACTCCCAAAGGCAAAACTTTTACGGCTTAGGTACATCTCGCGTAGTTCAGTCTCTTCTTCCCAGCTACTGTTTTCAACAGCCAAGTTGACGTTGGCAGCATAAGATCCTGAAGCATTAGAGAATACTCGGGTAGCAGCTTGACGCAGGCTAATCCCTAACTCTTCAGACTGAGCCAGAGCATGCTTGCGCACATAGTTTTGCTCAAGAGGTTCATCAGCTTCAGCACAAAGCTTGACAGCCCGATCAATTAAGTCCATCTGATTGACAAAGAGATCACGGAATACACCTGAGCAATTAACCACGACATCAACCCGAGGCCGACCTAACTCACTCAATGAGATCAGCTCTAGCTTATTGACTCGACCTAAAGAGTCTGGCATGGGTCGTACGCCTAACATACACAGCACCTGCGCCAACGATTCCCCGTAGGTTTTAATATTGTCAGTTCCCCAAAGGACAACGGCGATACTTTCAGGCCACTCGCCCCCATTTAGAGAGCATTCACGTTCTAGTAATCGATCAACCACAACCTGTGCGGATTGGATGGCAGCCGCTGTAGGAATAGCTTGAGGATCTAGGGCATGAATGTTTTTACCGGTGGGCAGTACCCCTGGGTTTCGAATCGGATCACCACCCGGTCCAGGCAAAATATAATCCCCTTCTAAAGCTCGCAACAATGATCCCAGTTCATGATCTGCAGTCACTTGCTTCAGACAATCTTCTAAAAATTCAAACAAAGGTTTGAGGAGATCAGGATCGACAGTAGCATAGCCAGCATCTTTCAATGCTTTTAACCAAGGTGCGGACCGACCCATATTGAAAAAGTTGAGTCGTGAGACATTAGACACACGTCCTTCAGCATCTGTTTGTTCTTGCACTAGAGCTGAAACCGCTTTCTGGCAGGCTTGATTGATCTGATCTAGCAATTCAACATCAGGCAGACGTCCCCGATCCCGACCTCGATAAACCTGATCAATATCTTGACCTAAACTCTGGCAAATAATCCGGGGTAACCCCACAATCCCCTCTTCAGGTCGATCAATGCTGGCAATACTAACCAGTGTGGCTACTGCTTCTTCTGAGGTTGGAGGAGCCCCGATCACATGAAGACCACACGGTAATAATCGGGATTCAATTTCCATCAACTTGTTATAGATTTGACCCACTACGGTATCTCGTTGATCCAAGTTGAGATCTTGAGCATCAGTGTCAGGCAAGTTGACATCTTGATCGAGGTTGACCAGGCGAGCCTTATCCATAATGCTGTTAACAATTTGGACCCCGCGATTCCCCTCACGCAAGGTTTGATAAGATCCCACTAGATCCCGTAGCTCTTTTAAACCTTTATAGAGGCCTGCATTTTCAGCTGGAGGAGTAAGGTAGCTAATAGTACAAGCATAACCTCGCCGCTTGGCAATCGTGGCTTCTGATGGGTTATTGGCTGCGTAGTAGTACAAATTAGGGATAGATGCAATTAAGTTGTCGGGATAGCATTCCCCTGACATCCCAATCTGCTTACCTGGCATGAATTCCAAAGATCCATGGGTACCAAAATGAAGCACAGCATCTGCTTTCCAAATTTGCTCTAAGTAGGTGTAATAAGCAGCAAACCCATGATGAGGACTGGCTGAGCGAGAAAACAATAGCCTCATAGGATCGCCTTCATAGCCAAATGTGGGCTGCACCCCTACAAACACATTGCCATAGTGCTTACCGTACACCAGCATCGATTGACCATCAGTGTTGAGTTCACCTGGCGCGGGGCCCCAATAGGCTTCAATGCCTTTGTAATAGGGGGTTAACTGTTCATATTCTTGAATAGGGATCCGAGCCGCAATGTTTAACTCAGGGGTGGCATACTGGGCTTGAGCATCATGTAGGATCTCGTTCATAAGCTGCTCTGAAGACTCTGGCAACCCTTGCACGTCGTAGCCATTTCCCTTCAAGGCTTCAACAACTTTATAGATTGAAGAAAAGACATCTAAGTAAGCTGCTGTCCCTACATTACCCTTATCAGGGGGAAAGCTAAAGATCGTGATCGCAATTTTCTTTTCTAACTTTGGCTTTTTGCGCAGATTGGCCCACTTCATCGCCCGTTCCACAATCAGTTCAATCCGATCCTGAAGGGCAATGGCTTTACCAGTGGCACTATCCCGTCCTGACAGAATAATCGGATCTAAAGCGCCGTCTAATTCAGGCAACGCAATTTGTAAAGCCACCTGCACGGGATGGAGACCGAGATCACTATCTTCCCATTCTTCAGTGGTTTGAAAAACTAGAGGTAGGGCCACCATGTAAGGTCGGTTTAGTTTTTTCAATGCTTCAATGGCTTTAGGATGATCTTGTTTGGCTGGACCCCCCACTAAAGCAAACCCAGTTAACGACACCACCGTATCGACCAAAGGGGTTCTACCCTCAGGCTTAGTCCAGAAAAAAGTATTGACAGGTTTAGAAAAGTCGAGTCCGCCTGAGAAGACCGGAATGACACGTGCACCCTTAGACTCCAATTCCTGGACCATAGCCACATAATGAGCATCATCGCCGGTCACCAAGTGTGTACGTTGTAAAACTAGACCCACACAAGGTGCTAAGGGATCTTTATTCTCAACAGGTAAATCATTGCGACTATCTGTCCAAGCTAAATAGTCATGAACATCTTCAAACATCTTCGGGGCGAGGGGATGCCAGATGCCAGTATCAGGGTAGGTGACAGGATCTTGAAAGGTGACGGTTTCCTGGAGTTCTGGCACATATTTAGCAGCTAACATCAGCAGGAAATTTTCTAGATTTTGAGGGGATCCACCTAACCAGTACTGAAAACTCAGCATAAAGTTGCGAGCATCTTGAGCCTTATCAATAGGTAAATACTTAAGCACCTTAGGTAGAGTTTGGAGAAGCTTGAGCATGCCGTCTTGAAAAGATGATCCAGACTTCTCTTTACGTTTACGCATAAATTGAGCAATAGCACTTTTTGACTGCCCTAACTGAGCCATTGAGAAGCTACCCAGTTTATTCAGCCGCATCACTTGAGGCATAGAGGGGAACACAACAGCCGCAGCAAGGCGATCCCGATGTGGAGCTACAGCTTCAACCACTTTATCTGCCAAATCTTCAATAAAAATTAGTGATCCAATAAAGATAGTGGCTGTTGCAATATCCTGCTTAAAAGCCTCACAGGTTTCCGCATCGCGCAGTTCTTCTAAAATATAACCATTGATCTCTACAGCCAGCTGAGGATGATGGGCATTGATCGACTCAACCGCAGCTGTTAAAGCACTCTGATATTGAGGCTCCAGCACCACGTAAACCACCTTTATTAAGACCCGATTGTTAAGTTCTTTAGGGACAATATGACGGACAGATGGTTTGGTCAGGGTGAACATGCAACAGGCTCCCTATGCAACGTAATGATCGACTAAGGCTGAGCTAGGTATTATGCCCCAGTCTGAACTTTGCCCCAGTCTGAACTTCGTTCTACCAGAGAATCTGACCTTCACTAAGAAAATCTAGAGAGTCGTTAACAAAATGCAATATTTCGTCATAGTTTGATGATCAACAGACCGATGGGACTTCTTACAATAATCTCATTCGCAAGTTGACCTCAGCTGGTACAGTCAGCTCAACAGGTCGAAAGCATAATGACTCACAAGTTAGGTTAATAAAAATGGTTTCATTGGTGGCTGCTGTTGTTCAAGCATTTAAGCGAAGCTTTGTCCTGAAGTGGCACGTGTGGATCAGCTGTGGGATTCTAGGGCTGAGTTTAAGTCTAATATCACCAGCTTGGGCTCAAAATTTCAACAATTCTGATTTAGCTCAAGCCGATCTATCGCATCAAATGTTGACAGGACAATCCTTTGTAAGTGCCAATCTACGTCAGGCTAACTTAGAAGGGGCCGATCTAACAGGAGCAACCCTATCCAAGAGCAATTTAGCCGAAGCCAACCTTGAAGGGGCCGATCTAACAGTGGCCTTTCTGGATCTGGCTAATTTAGCTTATGCCAACTTGCGTAATGCTATTGTTGAAGGCGCTATCTTAGTCCGAGCTGATCTCTACAACGCAGACGTTACCGGGGCTGATTTCACTGATGCCATGTTAGATGAAGCTGATAGACTTGATCTATGCACCTATGCAGATGGGACTAACCCGACAACTGGAGCCAGTACACGACAGTCTTTAGGGTGTCAGTAAGCCTCAAGTTAAGACGCTTGCATGATCACAGTAGGACAGGTACTCACAGGTTCTAAGCGAATACTACGCAGGGTAGCAGCAGGAATAGTGGCTTTGGCTTCAACTTCACGCCAATAGTAATAAGCTTTCACACAGCCGCCAAAGACAACTTCATCTCCATCTTGAAGATCATGGGAATAACAACGAATGCCATTTACTTCAATGCCGTTAAGGCTGGGTTCTCCCACTAAATTACCATCCATAAGCCGATAGGTGGAATGATGATCCGATTGAGGGACCCGCATCAAGATGGCATGATGGCGAGAAATACGGTTAGCTGACAACACAATACTGCTGTGAGGATCACGTCCAATCGAATAGGTAGGACCTGTCAGCATAACCATCTCATTATCAAAGTCTTCTTGGATCACCAGAAGATGGCGATAGTTTTGCCAGTTAGGTTGGGATAGTTTTCGTGTCACAGCTTTCTTAATCAGAACATCTTCATAATCTCCATATACTAACTAAAAAACCACATCTGAACCTCACAATTTATAAAGTTTTTGATAGTAGCCGCTTTTGAGGCTAACTTTGAACCTCTGTTTAGGCTCTACATAGTCTCACGAGTAGTTGAAAGGTTATTAACTTTCAGGCTTTAAGAGAGGGAAAGCGATCACATCTCGGATACTAGGAGCATCAAGCAATAACATGGCCAGGCGATCAATCCCCAACCCCATGCCTCCGGTGGGAGGTAAACCATATTCAAGAGCCGTGATAAAGTCTTCGTCTAAAAAGTGAGCTTCTTCATCACCAGCAGCTTTGAGGGCGGCTTGCTGTTCCAACCGTTGTCTTTGATCTATAGGATCAGTTAACTCCGAGTAGCTGTTAGCGAGCTCACGGCCAGTAATATAAAGTTCAAAGCGTTCCACCAGACCCGACTTACGCCGATGAGGCCGAGTTAGAGGAGAATTTTCTACGGGAAAGTCTAAGACAAAGGTAGGCTGTTGTAACTTTTCTTCACAGAGATTTTCAAAAACGTTGACTAAGATCAGGCCAATCGATTGACACTCTTTGATCCCAGGAAGCCTCAAATCAGCGACAGCCGCTTGAGCTACTTCTAGATCACTAAATTGACTAAAATCAAGACCAGTGACTTCTTGGACCAGTTCATGCATCGTAGCTCGTCGCCAAGGGGGCGTTAAGTCTACCGCCAACCCCTGATAAGTAATGGTTAGAGAGTGATTCACAGCTAGAGCAGCAGCCGTAATGATCGTTTCTGTAAGGGTCATCATATCCTGATAGTCTGCATAGGCCTGATACACCTCCAGTGACGTGAATTCAGGATTATGTCGGGTGGAAATGCCCTCATTTCGAAACACACGTCCGATCTCATAGACACGTTCAATACCGCCGACCACTAGCCGCTTCAAATACAGTTCTGTTGCAATCCGAAGGTAGAGATTCAGATCTAGAGTATTGTGATGGGTTACAAAAGGTCGAGCTTCAGCCCCCCCAGGAATGGCTTGTAGTACCGGAGTTTCAATTTCAATAAAATCTCTATCTTCTAAGGTTTTGCGAATCGATTGAATAATCTGAGCCCGACCCTGAAGAGCCTTGGTGACTTCAGGATTGACAATCAAATCCACATAGCGTTGGCGATAGCGCTTTTCAACGTCTTTCAAGCCATGCCATTTATCGGGAAGGGGCAATAGCGATTTAGTTAAGATCTGGTAAACATTAACCACAACAGAAAGCTCACCTTTATCAGTACGCTTCAGAGTACCCGTAGCCCCAATCCAATCCCCAACATCCGTTAGCTTTTTCACGGTTTCGAAGGCCTCAGGACTCATGGTCTGGCTCATATGTTTTTTGTCTAAGTACAACTGAATACTGCCAGAACGATCTTGAATGGTGAAAAAGGCTAACTTGCCAAAGACACGCCGCGCCCGGATCCGACCCGCTACAGCAACGGTAACATCCGGCAACTCCACCCCAGCGGCCAAGCTTTCATGCTCCTGTTGAAGAGTTTGCGCCAGATGAGTGACATCATAGCGATAGGCATATGGATCGAGGCCCTGATCTCGTAACTCCTGGACTTTCTGGAGGCGGGCTGAGCGTAAATCGTCATCATTGGCAGGTGTTGTCGACATGAGATCAATCAGAATAGAGTCTAAGGCTGAGCCTTTAGTAGTGTAGGCGATGACTGATGTATTGCCAATTGGAGTTGAATTGCTTTTGATAGAACTAGTGTTGGGTTGATCTGAAGTGATGATATCTGCTCCTATTCAAGCTCTGAAGCATTATTTTGGTTACGACCAGTTTCGCCCCGGTCAAGCTGAGATTATCGACCAAGCGCTGCAGGCTCGAGATCTGTTAGTTTTGATGCCAACTGGTGGCGGTAAGTCCTTGTGCTATCAGTTACCCGCTGTTATGGCCCAAGGGGTGACTTTAGTGGTTTCCCCTCTAATTGCTCTCATGGAAGATCAGGTGTTAGATCTCAAGAATAATGACATCCCGGCCACCTATTTAAACAGTACTTTGAGGCCTAATGAACAACGAGCACGGGAACAAGGACTACTCTACGGTGATTATAAGCTTCTTTATATTGCTCCCGAACGCCTCTTACAAGAAGACTTTTGGCCATTTATAGACCAGTTAAACCAACAACAAGGGATCCCTCGTTTAGTAGTTGATGAAGCTCACTGTATTTCAGATTGGGGTCATGATTTTCGGCCTGAGTACCGCCAGCTCCGGCAAGTGAGACATCGCCTTCAAGGGCTACCTGTTACGGCATTAACGGCGACAGCAACCGATCGGGTTAGAGCTGATATTAAGCAGCAACTCGATCTGCAGCACCCCTTTGAATATATTGCCAGCTTTAATCGGCCTAATTTGTACTATGCTGTTAAACCCAAATCTAAGCAAACTGATCTAGATATAGTTGATATGTTGCGATCCCGTGACTCTGGCTCAGCCATTATCTATAGCCAAAGTCGTGCCAGTGTTGAAAAATTAGCAACTTACTTAACTACTCAAGGCATTCCTGCTTTGCCTTATCATGCTGGATTGGCCGCTGAAGATCGACAGTTTCATCAAACTCAATTTATTCGAGATCAAGTCCAGGTTATGGTAGCGACAGTTGCCTTTGGGATGGGAATTAATAAGCCAGATGTCCGACTGGTGATCCACTACGATTTGCCCAAAACCATGGAGCATTACTATCAAGAATCTGGCCGGGCTGGGCGGGATGGGCTAGCTGCTAACTGTATTATGTTTTACAGTGCTGGGGATCGAGGCAAAGTGGAATACTTAATCTCTCAAAAAACGGATCCTCAAGACCAACGAATTGCTCGGCAACAGCTGCGGCTAATGATAGATTATGCCACCAGCCATCTTTGCCGTCGTCACTTATTGCTGGCTTACTTTTCAGAAAGGGTTATAGAGTCCAACTGCCAAAATTGTGATAACTGCCTCGATCCTGTTGAACTTGAAGATCGAACCATTGAAGCTCAAAAGTTTCTATCGTGTGTCTACCGATGTCAACAACGATTTGGCATGAAGCATATTATTGATGTCCTACGAGGTGCCAAAGATCAACGACTGTTAGACCTCAAACATGATCAGCTCTCCACCTATGGCATTGGTCAAGATCTCAGTTCTAAAGCCTGGCAAAAGCTGGGGAGATCCCTACTCCAGCAAGGTCTAGTCACTGAAAGTTTAGATGGATTCCCCATATTGTCGCTTAACGATCAAAGTATGGCCGTACTAAAAGGGGATCACACCGTTCAAGTACCCAAGCTAGACCAAGAGCGTTTGGAGTCGATTAAACTATCACCCTCTGCCGAAACGGGAGATGACGATCTCTTTCAAGCTCTGCGAAAATTACGGAAACGTCTAGCTGATCAACAAGCTGTCCCTCCGTTTATGGTCTTTTCAGATCGAACATTGACGGAAATGGCTCAAGAGCAACCCGTAACCTTAGAAGCCTTTGCCCAGTTAAACGGTGTTGGCAACAAAAAACTAGCTCAATATGGTCAGGTGTTTTTAGTAGCTATTCAAGCTTATTTGACTCAGCAGTCTGATTCTATTGAACCTCTTCAAACCCCTAGTAGCCAAAGTTCATCGGTGACAGATTCTCAGCCTACAGTTCAAGCAAGCCCTCAAGCTGATCCCACGCCTGCAACTTCAATCTATGCTGAAACATTTGCCTTACATCAACAAGGCTATGATGTGGAAACCATAGCTAAAAAACGGCAACTTACACCGAATCATATTTACAAACATCTGGCCCTACTACTGGCTAACGGTATGGATGTCAATCTTGATGCTCTAGTCACACCAGCACGGCAACGCAAAATCTTTAGAGCCATCTATGACCTACATGATCCAAGTAGCCTCACCCAAATTCAAGAACTGGTAGGAGAAAGCTACAGCTATGATGAGATCCGTTTAGTCCGAGCGGCTTTATTTTACATACCCTGAGTTGAGATTGAAATCCTAACCAGCTATTCGATCGAGTCAGTTATTTGTCAGCGGCTCCATGACTGGTCTCAAAGTTATTAAAAGTACCCCCCAAGGCCTCAACAATTGTTCTGGTATTGGCAATGATCATGTTGATATAGCTATCGGCTTCGCTGCCGGCTTCTCCCAGAGAATCAGAATAGAGTTCTCTCTCGGCTAAGGTCACACCTGCTTCTTCTGCAACGGTTCTGATCAAGGCAGGATTGATGGTTGTTTCAGCAAAAATAGCCGGAACACCAGTGGTCTTAATCTGATCAGCTAATCTGGCTACTGTTTGAGCACTAGGTTGTTCTTCAGTACTGATACCAATTAAAGTGCCCCCAGATTGAAGTCCATAGGCCCTGATGTAGTATTCAAAAGCATCATGAGTGGTGATCAAAATACGATTGGACTCAGGGATAGTTTGAATCTGTTGGCCTACCCAACCATCTAGAAGTTGGAGATCGCTGACCAGTGCAGCGGCATTAGCTCTAAACACGGTTTCATGATCGGGGGCCACTTCGATCAAAGCATCACGAATACCATAAACCATGGGAATCACATTCTCAACATCCCCCCAAACATGAGGATCAGGTTCAGGACGGTCTTCATACTCTGAGACTAAGGGTTGAATCAGTTCTGCCAGGGCCACTTTTTGAGCGGCTTGGCCAACAGCGTTAATTTGTTTGATTAAAGCTGGCTCAAGGTTATAGCCGTTGTAAAAGATCAGCTGAGCTTGTTCAAAAGCAATAGAGTCTGCAGGAACAGGCTCATAAATGTGAGGATCCACACCTGGCTCTAAAATACCTGTGTGGTCAATCTGATCGCCACCAATCTGCTCGGTCCAATCGGCAATCATCGTACTAGTTGAAACCACCTTAGGCTGTAGCTTAGCTGCTGTGGCTCCCTCTAAACAGCCCGTGACTATTCCAAGGGAAACCATCCCAAGGATCAGAGTGTTACCCCCCATGCGCCTTGTCCTTTCATAATCATTTCATTTTTATAACACAGATTCCTAGAAAAAGTGAAACGATCATGAAATAGGTTAGAGGCGATGGCGCTCCTCCTTAAGCTGCACATTTCATCAACGCAAGGGTTACTTGGAGCTGAGTAGGCTGGTTTTGCTCAAGTCGGAGTTGGCCTTGCATTTCATTGATCAACCGCTGACTCACACGCCAAGCCAAACTAGTGTCAGGATCAATCGAGGTCGATAGGTTTCCAGTAATCTTGAAACTAAACTCGATAGCTTCGGCCACTGCCGTAGAGTTAAGTTGAGCTGTAAAGGTGCCGAAGTGAAGTTGTTTGATTGTCCAACGGCTCAACCCCAACAGAGCTTGAGTCAAGGCATCTGGATCAGCAGAGAGTACCCAGTCCCAGTCATCCGGGGTAGATGGGGTCTCAAGATCAGCTGTGGGTCCTTGATTAAGGATAGGCCAGTGGTAGTGAATCCCTTGATCTTTAGCTTGCAATACAGTGAGCTGATACACAGTCATCAGAATGGGACGTAGGGCGATCCGCTTCAATTGCAGAGGATTAATGGGCGGCTGATAGCGGGCTAAATCCGAAAAGGCTTCTAATAAATGTAAAGACTGTTCTACACTGTGTTGGGCAGCAGCCACATACTCACGCTCTTCTTCAGGGGAATCACACAAATCAGTAAGAATGAGTTGAAGCGCTCCCATTTGACTGCTCAAGGGGGTACGTAACTCATGGCTAATACTGACCAGTAGCTCAGATTGAAATTCTCGCAGCATTTCAGACCGTTCAAAAGCAAACTTCCAGTCAAGTTTTGTACTCAATGGAGCCGAAATTAGCATTATCCCCTCCAGCTAGCAACTGAGTTAAGATCTCACTAAGATCTAGTGAACCCATTTTGGGGAATTAACTTAACACCAAGTGTCAAAGTTCTGGATCAGCTAGAGAATACCCAACTCCTTGGCCTTAAATACAGCACTCATGCGATCAGAGGTATCCAGCTTACGGTAGATCGTACTAGCATAATCTTTAACGGTTTCAATACTGATACCCAACTGCCGAGCAATTTGTTTATTGGCTAACCCCTGAGTCATCAGTCGCAGGACACTCAGTTCACGAGCCGTGAGACGAGGGATCTCAATCACAGCCGGTAGCCAATCTTGGGCTGGATTCTGAAAAATCTGATAAATCCGTTCGGCTAGTAAAGCCGCTTCAGTTTCTTTTGAGAGGAAGCCCTTAGCCCCAGCTTCACGGGCAGCCTGAATCAGAGCAGGTTCTTGAAAAGTTGTGAGTAAAATAACCACTAATTCTTGGTGGCTAGCCATCAGAGATTGACAGGTCTCAATCCCATCACCACTGGGCATTTTGACATCGAGAATAGCAACGTCGATTGGGAGGCTGGCACACTGTGTTAGGACCTGTTCGCCAGATTCAGCCTCGCCAACCACAACAAACCCCTGGGCTTGGAGGGCAAATTTTAGCCCCAGCCGAAAGAGCGGATGATCATCAGCAATAAGAACTCGTATGGTGTAACTCATGACTTCGATAACTCATGACTTCGATAACTCATGACTTCGATAACTCATAATTGAGATAACTCATGGTTGTTCAAGCGGAGGCCAATCGTATATTCCAACGTCTATTCCAATCATAAGCTGCTAGAGTCAGAAAACCTCATAGATTTGGGACATTTGATACAAAAACAATTGTCAGGTGATGTAGATCACAGTGACGTCGTTAGAGGGTTATCTATGGATCGGTCTGAAGTGATAGAGCGGCTGATTGATGTGTTCCGGGAGTTTGGCTACGAGGCCGCTACTCTCTCTCGAATCTCGAAGGCCACTGGCTTGGGCCGGGCTAGCTTATATCATCATTTTCCCGGTGGCAAGCAAGAAATGGCCGAAGCTGTATTAGATTACCTGTACCAGTCGATTGAAATGAACATCATCGGAGCATTGAAAAGTTCGGCCCCCCCTACTGAGCGGATCGAGGCCATGATTGTACACCTAAATCAACTCTACGATTGTGGCCGTAATGCTTGTCTCTTAGCCTTATTCTCCTTAAGTAGTTCTAGTACTTTTTTGCGAAGTAGAATTGAGTCTTGCTTCAGTCTTTGGATTGAAACATTAACACAGGTCTTGATTGAAGCAGGCGTTCCCGCTGAGCTAGCTCATGATCGGGCTGAAGATACTGTCATTCAAGTTCAAGGATCTCTGATTCTATCAAAAGGAATGGGAACTCCTGCTCCCTTTACTCGAGTGTTGGCTCAATTACCTAATCAATTACTCAACGCATAGCTATTTAAAGCATGAAGAGCTTGCAAGCCATGAAACCGAGTTGGATTTTTAAAAGCATCCCTTTGAGTCATTGCATTGGTTTGAACGATCATGAGCCGATTGGGAGTCTGGCGACGGAGAGAATCATTGCCAATGCTGAGATTGCGGAATTGAGCAGCCATCTTTTACACTTTCGACTTGAGCCGTTGTAGGTTAGAGCCTAAACGTCTGATCAAAACACAAGTCATGGGTATGAGGTTAGACTTGCAACCAACAACAACTCTTTTTGTATATGGATCTTTACTTAAAGGTGAGGCCTATCACACCCTGATTGAGCAAGGGGACTGGTTAGGCGAGGATGCCCTAGAAGGGAGTCAACTATTCAATTTAGGACCCTATCCCATGCTGCTCTTATCAGCAACCGGTACGGTCTGGGGTGAGTGTTATCAGATCTTAGCGGCAATGATCCCAGATTTAGATGAGTTTGAAGATCACCCTACAATCTACCAACGTCAATGGTTGCAGCTGAGAAGTGGGCGGCAAGCTTGGGTTTATGTCGGACAACCCCAGTTTACGGTGGGATTTCCTCAGATTGTGACAGGCCGCTGGCAAGATCGTTAACCTCACCTGGTGACTTCTGATCATCTCTCCCAGTTGAGTAGTTGCACTGGATTCGCAGAGATCAATCCAGATCCGTAACAGCACCTAAGCTACTGCTAGCCACTAACTTGGCATATTTGGCTAGTACTCCACGGGTATATCGAGGCTGAGGGGGGTGCCAATCCGAGCGACGTTGGGCTAATTCGGCCTCATTCACATTGAGTTGGATCAACCGAGCGGGAGCATCAATCGTAATGGAGTCTCCTTCTTTCACCAAGGCAATAGTTCCACCTACAGCAGCTTCAGGAGCCACATGACCCACCACTAAACCATAAGTACCCCCTGAAAATCGGCCATCTGTGATCAGACCCACTGAGTCGCCTAAGCCCGCCCCAATAATGGCTGAGGTGGGGGACAACATTTCACGCATCCCGGGGCCACCTCTAGGGCCTTCATAACGAATAACGATTACATCACCTGCTTTGATCTGACCGACCAGAATGGAATTTAAACATTCTTCTTCAGATTCAAAAACACGGGCTGGCCCTGTAATCTGTGGCTTTTTAACACCTGTGATCTTAGCTACACATCCTTCACTGGCCAGGTTACCTTTAAGAATAGCGAGGTGACCTTGGGTGTACATAGGCTGATCCCAAGGCCGGATCACATCTTGATGCGGGGGTGGATTTGCAGGCACATCAGCTAAGACTTCGGCTAAGGTTTGACCAGTAATAGTAAGGGCCTCACCATGCAGTCGATCATGGGCTAGTAACATTTTCATCACTTGGGGAATCCCACCCGCCTGATGCAAGTTAACCGTGACATAGCGTCCAGATGGCTTGAGATCACACAGCACCGGGGTTCGGGCTCGAATCGTTTCAAAATCATCAAGCGCTAAGGGTACACCAGCAGCATGTGCAATAGCTAGCAAATGGAGAACGGCATTAGTGGATCCCCCAACTGCCATAATCACAGCAATTGCGTTTTCAAAGGCTTGACGGGTAAGCAACTGACGGGGTCGAATATCTTTTTTAATAGCTTCAGCCAAAACCTCAGCTGATCGGGCAGCGCTGGCTGCTTTTTCTGCATCTTCAGCGGCCATCGTTGAGGAATAAGGTAAACTGATCCCCATCGCTTCAAAAGCAGACGACATCGTGTTAGCAGTAAACATCCCCCCACAGGATCCAGCTCCAGGGCAGGCTCGACGTTCAACCTCTTGTAATTCAGATTCGGGTAAACGACCAGCACTATAGGCCCCAACTGCTTCAAAAGCACTGACAATAGTAAGATCTTGGCCGTTGTAATGCCCCGGTTTGATCGTACCGCCATAGACAAAAATAGAGGGAATATTCATACGGGCCATAGCGATCATCGCTCCAGGCATGTTTTTATCACACCCACCAATGGCCAGTAGACCATCCATACTTTGAGCATTAGTAGCGGTTTCAATTGAATCGGCGATCACATCTCGCGATACCAAGGAATACTTCATCCCTTCGGTGCCCATAGAGATACCATCACTAACAGTAATAGTGCCAAAGAGTTGAGGCATGACTCCAGCTATTTTGAGGGCAGCTTCAGCTTTAAGGGCCAGATCATTGATCCCCATATTGCAAGGTGTGATGGTGCTGTATCCATTCGCAATGCCAACAATGGGTTTGTTAAAATCAGCATCTTCAAATCCTACAGCTCGCAACATAGCTCGGTTGGGAGTACGTTTGGCGCCTTGGGTCACAACATGGCTTCTTAGGGTGCTAGTCATAGTCAAAATCTCGTCATTCAAGCGCTGCAGGTAATGATCTACGTTACCATTGCTATCCTACTCTTTCCTACCTTGGATCCAAATTTTCACGCATGTTTAAATAGTGATAGATACTTCAGTGAAGCCTGAATGGGCCAAGGGTTAGATTGTGGACAGCATTCTTGGATTTTTGGTGGGGCTAGGATTAAGTGCAGCTTGTGGGTTTCGTGTCTTTACGCCGTTACTCATTGCCAGCATCGCAGCTCGAACGGATCACATCTCTTTAGATCCGAGTTTTGCCTGGCTTGCCCAAGATGCGGCGTTGGTGGCTTTGGCTATTGCTACTGTCCTAGAGATTGGTGCCTATTATGTGCCTTGGGTCGATAACCTACTAGATACGGTGGCCACCCCAGCAGCGGTCATTGCCGGGACTTTAATGATGTCGATGGCGATTGGTGACATTGATCCGTTTTTACGCTGGAGTATTGCCGTAATTGCAGGAGGAGGGATCTCGGGGACCGTTCAAGTGACAACCAGCATGACCCGACTGGCCTCAACGGCAACCACAGGGGGCTTAGCTAATCCTGTTGTGTCTACAGTTGAAGATATCCTGGCTGTCGTAACCTCTATACTGGCGCTAGCGCTACCCTTCGTCACCACCATTGCTCTAGTGATCGTAATAACTCTAATGGGCAAAAAACTGTATCGGCGATGGCTCGATCCTACCGAGAACAAGACCCCACCCACTCTGGTATGATTTTCAAGAGCATCAGTGGGGGTTGTCTATGGGATCAGTCAGAATGGGGCCACCGACTCAGTTGATCCTGGACCTCAAGCAGCGCTTTAACCTAAAGTGTTTTATTGAAACAGGGACTTTATTTGGCCGTACGGCCCTGTGGGCTGCCGAACACTTTGAGCAGGTGATCACCATTGAATTTTCTGAAGCTGTCTATCAGGAAACATCTCAACGCTATCAACACCTGAAAACAATTCAGTTTTTATTCGGAGATACTAGAACCCAGCTGCGGGCTAGCCTTGCTCAACAAACAGATCCCTGCTTGCTTTGGTTAGATGCTCACTGGAGTGGGGGGATCACTTACGGCTCTCAAGACGAATGTCCTTTATTGGATGAGTTGCGCATTATTGCGGAACATCCCCATCAGCATTTTATTTTGATCGATGATGCCCGGCTATTTCTCTCGCCTCCGCCCCCACCTCATGACAGTCAACAATGGCCAACGTTGCTAGAGTTGTTAGAGGCAATAAAGGCGATTGATCCTACAAGCTTTGTTGTGGTTTATGACGATGTCTTAATCTCGGTACCTGCTGCCGCTCGACCTCTGATCACTGACTATTGCCAGCAAAACTTTGAGCAAGATGTAGCCAGCCCCCAAGATCAACCCTTTTCGATTGAATCTAATGGTGAAAGTCGGGTGATTGAGCAATGGATCAATGGATCTCAGGTAGTCTTTGATGTAGGAGCAAATCGCGGCTTATGGTCAAAGGCAGTATTAAACAATCATCCTGGGGTTCATTTGCACCTCTTTGAACCCATCCCTGAGCTGTATCAAGATCTGCTGACCACCTTTGCTGAACCCATTAGGCGAAAACAGTTAATCCCCAATGGTTTGGCTGTGGCCTCAGAAGTGGGGCTTAGAGAGTTTCATACCTATGATCAGGTGGGTTCAGAACTCAGTTCGCTTTATCGCCGTGAACAAGCTGAATCGAACTATGCCATGCCAGCACCTCGCCACCAAAACGTTGTGGCTGTCACGCTAGATACCTATTGTCAGGGCCGAAATATCAAGCGGATCCATTTTTTGAAAATCGATGTAGAAGGTGGAGAATATGAAGTCTTACTGGGCGCGAAGCAATTAATTTCAACAGGTAGCATTGATTTTATTCAATTTGAGTATGGTGGATCTTATCGAGATGCAGGCATCACCTTGGAACACATCTTTGAATACCTGCTTCAATCTCAGTATTACTTATTCAAGATCACGGCTCGGGGATTAGAGCCTAGATTGTCCTTTTTACCCGCCTATGAAAATTATGAATATTGTAACTATTTAGCTGTCCATGAACGGCTGCAAGGTCATCTCCTAGGTCGATCGGCAGGTATGCTAGATCTGCAATTACTGACAGAGAAATACCAGATTCGGCCTAGGGGTGTGATCCATATTGGGGCTCATGAAGGCAAAGAACTGGCCACTTACTATGCTATGGGTATGTCCAGAGTCGTTTTTATTGAAGCGAATCCAGCTGTATTTGAACGGCTGCAGGCTCAGATTACTCATGATCCACACATTAAGCTCATCAACTGTGCTATCAGTAATCAAAAGGGTCAAGCTACTTTGCATGTGACCTCTATGGATCAAAGTAGTTCAATTTTACCCCTCAAGGCCCATAAGCAGATCTATCCAGATATTCAAGAGACTCATACAATCTCAGTAGCTGCTAATACCTTAGATGCTGTGCTTCAAGAGTATCAACTTGATCCCAGACACTATAACTTACTCAATATAGATATCCAGGGGGCCGAATTACTCGCACTGCAGGGAGCCACTAACACGCTACGGTATGTAGAGGGAATTAACATTGAAGTCAACTTTGAAGAACTCTATGAAGGGTGTGCTTTAATTGATGAGATTGATGACTTTTTAACAAAGCAAGGCTTTAAACGAGTAAGCACGGTCTCCCCTTACCATCCTTCTTGGGGTGATGCTTTTTACATTCGGACTCCGGTTGTTGCTATGTCAACGTTGGGAGCCAATGGTCGGTTTGGGAATCAAATCTTTCAGTACGCTTTTCTGAGACTCTATGCTCAACAGCACCAGCTTAGCTATGAAGTTAATCCATGGGTGGGTCAGTACCTCTTTGGCCTAGATGATCCCCCACTCCATCAGCGGTATCCCATGATTTTTGACCCGAGTCATGATGAGTCTGAATCGTTGATCCTCCATCAAGCTCAAAAGCTGCAAAATGTTGATCTAGCTGGCTATTTTCAATATCACACTCGGTATTACCGGCCTTATCAATCACAGTTTCGAAGTTTCTTTCAACCAACCGCTACTCTTAAAGCTGCCCTTGACACGGCTTTGGAGTCGATTCGACGCCGAGGGAAGACCTTGGTTGGGTTGCACTTACGCCGAGGGGATTTTGGCCAGTCCTACTTTTTTGTATCGCCTACGGCCTGGTACTTAGACTGGTTGACTGGGTTTTGGCAAACCTTGGATCACCCAGTTCTTTATATAGCTAGTGATGAAGTAGATCGAGTGATCTCAGACTTTGCTCACTACCACCCCCTAACCTCACAAGATCTAGACATTTCCCCTGAGATCCTAGCTGGGGCTGCCTACTATCTTGACTTCTATGTCCTGAGTCAGTGTGATGTGGTAGCCCTCTCAAATAGTTCATTCTCCTTTGCAGCTTGTATGTTAAATGAAAGCGGATGGGCCTTTTATCGACCCCAGTTGTCTACTCAAAAATTGATCCCTTTTGATCCTTGGAATGCTGAAGTGCTACTCCGACAAGACAAAGTATCCGATGATGAAGTTATAACAACCCGTTTGTCAACGACAACGACAACGTTACCTCTGGACCAAGCTCTTGCCGCTCGAGATCAACTACAAAGTGCCCTTCAAGCTATTCTGGAAAGTGAAACTATTACATCTGAAATCTCAACTTTTTTGGCTGATGAACGAGGGCAACTCTTTGTTCAATTAATCCAAAGTGGGATCGCTGATCTAAATCGGACCCAGGCCCTACCTCAGCTACACCATGACCCTCACGACCTAGCTGATCCAGCTCAACCTAGATTTATGGGAGCCGTCTTACTATGTATGCTGTACTGCTCTGCAGCTGAATTAGAGTTACCGGTTAGTTTAGTGGGTTTGCCAGAGTGGTTTCTACCCTACTACCTAGACTATCTATTGGCTCCAACAGGCTTCTTTCGAACGGTTGCTGAGCAAGAGCGTTATTTTCAGCACAGTCAACGTTGGTCAAGTTGGTTAGCCACACAGGTCTCAGACCCTGATCAGAAGTCTGGCCCTTTGTCAAAAGGTTTTATCAGAAGTTCAGCCTACCAAACATTCTATTCAACTGACTACGATCTCAAATCATTGATGTCGGATCGGGCAGTCATTATTGAATCTGCAGTAGCTCACGAACCCGAAGCTCTAGATATCGGGACAGCTCCCTTACCCAGCCAACAAATTCGAATCAAAGTGGGTCTTTTGATAGATGTTTTATCACCTAATCTAGCTGGATTAACTCGATTACCGTTATTTAAGTATCTTGACCCCGCTCAGTTTGAAGTGATTTTGTTGGTCTTGCACTCGACTGATCAGGCCTTTACTCATTATTGTTGGTCAGGGGCTAGCCAGTTGATTATGTTGCCAGAGGCCTTAAACCATCAAATCCAGGTTGTTCGCTCCTTACATCTGAATATGTTACTGGTCACGAGCAACTTGACAGATACCGTTGATCCCCTAAGTTTACTAGCCACTTATCGCCTGGCTCCCATTCAAATAGCTACTTTCCATTCTCTAGTTACTACAGGGTTCAAGTCTATTGATTATTTTCTAATTGGATCAGACAACGAGACCACAGCGAATACTCAAGATCGCTACCAAGAAACTGTGATTCAGCTTGAAGGGGTCTCCCATTGTGTTGATCGGCACTATGAGAGCAGCCACTCTTCAGACAAAAAGACACCCGAGATCAGTCGAGCCGATTTAAACTTTCCTGAAACAGCCTCTATCTTTGTATCTCAGTGTAGGACCTTCATGCTAACCCCTGAGGTATGCCAAGCCTGGGCTGAGATCCTGGTTACTGATTCAAAGGCATGCTTACTCATTTTGATTGATCTAGATCAGAATGATCAAGTTTATACACATACTTATACTCTTGAAATAGTCAACCAATACCTCAAGCTTCAGTTTGCCGATCAAGCTATCTCATCTGAGCGATGGTGGGTGAGTGCGACATCAAGAACAGTCGATCTTCAACAATATTTAGCACTTGCAGACGTTTACATCGCTCCATTTCCTTACATACCTATTACACAGGCTATGGCAGTGCTGGAGGCCCAGTGCCCTATTGTGGCCATGGCAGGGGATGCCCTCCGATCAACCCAACTCTCAGCATTATTACAACAACTAGGTTTAGAGGATTGGATCGCAACCGATAGTAAGCACTATGCTCGACTGGCAATTCAAATGACTCAGGATCGAGCCTCTCAGGTGGATAGATTAACCACCGCTATTCAGACTAGTCCTCAGTTTTTAAATCCTGAATCCTATGGCAGGATGCTTAACAGCACTTTAGTGACCATGTTTAATGCTTATTATCAAGAGCAACTCTATCAAAACCTGCCTTTAAATCAGATCAATCTGTTGTTGCTACCAGACTGGACCCAGCCTCCAGAAACCTTATACGAAGAGATTAAAGCGCTAGCTGAGGCTATTTGGCATCATCCCCTTCGAGGCGAAATCTGTCTCCTGATCAATGATGCTGATCCCGCACTGACAGTACCCGTGGATCCAGAAGCGTTGCTCTACGAAGTTGGTATGGATCTACTGCTCTCTCAGGAGGTGAGTGATGGACTAGAAGATTTACCGGTGTCCATTCACTTACTACCTTGCCTCAGCCCTCTACAATGGCCTCTACTGATCAAGCAATTAAACGGGCGATTAACCCTACTTCGGGAAACGTTGCCTCAACTCAGTCAAGCCTTGATCAAAAAGTTGCCCATACTCAAACTTGAGCAAGTGGGTGTTGATATTGAAGATCTTTGATATTGACAAGCATCGATATCCTCATTAATCTATTGAGTATTGCAGATACCGTTAGTAGAGCTCTAAGAATTTCCCTGCTGTTTCCCATCGCTTGAAGACCTTGAGAAAAGCTAAGTTTGTCACATCATCTTGGCAAGAGCTATCTAACTTATTGGATTGAGGTTACTCAAGAAGCTCACGTGCTCATTAGCCTAGAGTTACCTAGAGTTTATTGTAGTAAAGTGACCTTCAGATGAGGGTGTTCTGTAAGTTCAATGAGCGGGTAATTAGGAGAAAAAAACCTTAATCAGGAGAGCACCTTCTATTTGGCTTTTAGCACTAGCAACCTACTTACCCGGCTAACAGACAGCATTTTTTACCCAATATTGCCTCTATCTTGCGGAATCTTTCGAGTCAAAATAGGTGTGCGTGCAGTACCTCCACGTCACAGAGATAGGCGATTCCTGAATAATCATCGAAAAACTTTGCCGCCACCTCATCTGAAATCTTCACAGCCATATCCCGACTACGAGTGAGCACCTCGATCTTTACATCCGAGTAGATGTCGGAAACAATGGGTTGTCCTGATGATCGCACGTTGCGACTGCCTTTACCGCCAGCGGCCACCACCGTATAACCGGTAGCCCCGGCTTCATCAATGATCTTGGCGATCTGTTTCAGCAGCACCTTTTCCGTAACGATGATGATCTTGCTGGCTTGCTGGGTCATATGTGTTACCTCATTGACGCCTATAGTTATTTAACTGGTGGTTGTGTTTCTTGCTCACTGGACGAGAATATCGGCGAAGGAGTCACTAGCAAGGGTCACACTTGACTAAATTGGGATCTGGCATTTTGAGACTGGGGAGGTTAGTGTCAAACTAACTCTTGATGGCAGCACCACATGATAAATGTAGGCAGTATCATGACTGGCCTAACTCAAGGTTGAAATGATTGAGCATCTAGTTTGCTGTCCCTCTCAGCCAATGCTTGAGCAAAGCGTATCCGGTGACGGCGTGACACCTGCTGCTCCGGGTCAATGCCATCAAAGGTAGGTGGAATCCAAGCACGGACAACTAGTAAACCTCCCAGTACAATGAGAAAAGAGCAAGCCGCCATGACTTGCACCCATGGAGTTTCCAAAATGCCCTTGACAATGATTTCCCGCAGCACCGACACAATCGAGACCTCCACTGCAACTCCAATCGAAACTCGATGCTCCTTTAAATAAATAATTAGCAATCGAAACAATTCCACCAGAATTAGCAAGAACAAAATATCGGCAGTGACCCGAGGAAAGTCTAAAGGGGGCAGCAGCGACAGAAACATCTCTCGCAATTGCATCACCATGAAGCTAAACAGGCCAATACACAACGAAATCACAATTAAGTCCTGCACCAGTTCCAGAAAACGAACGGTGTGGGATCCACTAAACCAATGGCCCCAGCGAGGAGAAGAGTCTGCTGATAAAGGTTCCATAGTACTCAAAAGTAGAGGGTAAAGGGTGAGTGGTCTAGACTCTGCATCTTTGGCAATAAAATGCAGAGGAATTTCGAGCAACCGGCTCCGTAACGTTAAATAAAGAGAGTTCTAAGCAAGACGAAAACCTATGAATGCGATTGCCAAGGCATCTATGGGGCTATTGAATGGAGATGACAAATCTTGGCATAGCCTCCGTGTGGGTTGCCTATTCAGGGGCATAGCCCTGTCTGTGATCAGCTGCCTATTGCCTGAGCAAGTGCGATGTAGAGTGGTATTCCCAAGGCAATTGCAACCGGCGTACCGATGGCTGTGGATGAACCTATATAGGCAGAGGGATTGGCTGACGGGATCCCAGCTCGCAAAGTGGGCGGCCCTGAGATGTCTGAACTGGAGCAGGCAATGACTGCCAAGATCACGACACCACCCAGGCTAAATCCAGTGATGACATGGGCAATCATGCCAAGACCGAAGGCAATGAACCCATGAAGTAGCGGCGCCACAAAGGCATATACGGCGTACCACTGGGCCACCTTACGTAGCTCTCCAAGCCTTGCCCAAGCCTCCATGCCCATTATCAGCATCAGGACCGAAAGCAAGCCACGGAATAGGGGATTGAAGAAGCTCTCATAGACACTTTCTGGCTGGGTTAGCAGGCCGAGA
>CAYSWV010000023.1:2269-72182 GCA_964434865.1 uncultured bacterium | reverse complement strand
TTTACAGAAAAAGCCATTAAGGTGATCATGCTGGCTCAGGAAGAAGCCAGACGTTTGGGTCATAATTTCGTTGGCACCGAACAGATTCTATTAGGGTTGATTGGCGAGGGCACTGGGGTCGCTGCCAAAGTCCTCAAGTCTATGGGAGTAAACTTGAAGGATGCCCGTATTGAAGTTGAAAAGATCATTGGTCGAGGATCTGGTTTTGTGGCCGTTGAGATACCTTTTACTCCCCGAGCCAAACGTGTCCTAGAACTCTCCCTAGAAGAGGCCCGTCAACTGGGTCATAACTACATTGGTACGGAACACTTATTGCTGGGCTTAATCCGAGAAGGTGAAGGAGTTGCAGCTCGGGTACTGGAAAACCTAGGTGTAGATCTCTCCAAAGTCCGGACTCAAGTTATTCGCATGTTGGGTGAGACATCTGACGTTCCACAGGGTGGAGAACGAGGTAGAACCAAAACACCTACTCTAGATGAGTTTGGATCTAATCTCACTCAACTTGCTCAAGACAATAAGTTAGACCCGGTTGTAGGTCGGATTACTGAAATTGAACGAGTGATCCAGATCCTAGGCCGCCGAACTAAGAATAATCCCGTTCTTATCGGTGAGCCAGGGGTTGGCAAAACTGCTATTGCTGAGGGCTTGGCCCAACGGATTATTCAAGGGGATATCCCTGATATTCTGAATGAAAAACGAGTTATCAGTCTTGACATTGGCCTGCTAGTGGCTGGTACCAAATATCGGGGTGAATTTGAAGAGCGTCTGAAAAAGATCATGGATGAAATCCGAGGCGCTGGCAATGTCATTCTAGTGATTGATGAAGTTCATACCTTGATCGGGGCAGGTGCTGCTGAGGGTGCTATTGATGCCGCTAATATTTTGAAACCGGCTCTAGCTCGAGGTGAATTGCAGTGTATTGGTGCTACAACCTTAGATGAATACCGCAAGCACATTGAGCGAGATGCTGCTCTTGAGCGTCGCTTTCAGCCGATTATGGTGGGTGAACCCTCCGTGGCCGAAACGATCGAGATTCTCTTTGGTTTGCGTGATCGATACGAACAGCACCACAGGCTCAAGATTTCAGATAACGCCCTAGATGCGGCTGCCAAACTGGCTGATCAATATATCTCTGATCGATTCTTACCTGATAAAGCAATTGATCTAGTGGATGAGGCTGCTTCACGGGTGCGCTTAATCAACTCACAACTGCCTCCAGCCGCTCGAGAACTCGATCAAGAACTTCGTCGCATTATGCGTGAAAAGGATGCAGCCGTCCGAAGCCAAGACTTCGACAAAGCAGGGGAACTTCGTGATCGGGAGATGGAAATCAAGCAAGAGATCCGAGCAATTGCTGCAGCTAAGAAGGCAGAAGCTAACACCCAGGAAGAAACTCCCATAGTTGATGAAGAAGACATCGCTCATGTTGTTAGTGCCTGGACTGGAGTTCCTGTAGCCAAACTGACTGAGACTGAATCCAATAAATTGCTCAATATGGAAGATACTCTCCATCAACGCATTATTGGTCAGGAAGAAGCGGTACGGGCGATCTCAAAAGCGATTCGACGAGCACGTGTCGGTCTGAAGAGTCCTAATCGTCCCATTGCTAGTTTCATTTTCTCAGGACCTACTGGGGTTGGTAAAACAGAGCTGACCAAAGCTCTAGCTACTTACTTTTTTGGATCTGAAAGTGCCATGATTCGGATTGATATGTCCGAGTTTATGGAACGACACACTGTTTCAAAGTTAATTGGCTCTCCACCTGGCTACGTAGGTTACAACGAAGGAGGTCAACTCACCGAAGCTGTCCGCCGTCGTCCCTACACTGTAGTTCTGTTTGACGAGATTGAAAAAGCCCACCCTGATGTCTTTAACTTGTTATTGCAGATCCTAGAAGATGGGCGCCTCACTGATGCCAAAGGTCGCACCGTTGACTTCAAAAACACCTTGTTGGTGATGACCTCCAATATTGGTTCTCGTGTCATTGAAACTGGTGGGGGTAGCTTAGGCTTCGAGTTCAACATGGATGATGCTGATGCTAATTACAATCGGATCCGGAATTTGGTCAACGAAGAATTAAAGCAGTACTTCCGACCTGAATTCTTAAACCGGATTGATGAGATCATCGTCTTCCGTCAGTTAACTAAGGATGAGGTCAAACAGATTGCTGAAATCCTACTCAGAGAAGTGTTTAACCGCATGACTGAGAAGAAGATTGAGTTGTCTGTGAGTGAGCGATTCAAAGAGCTGATTGTTGATGAAGGGTATAACCCCAGCTATGGAGCACGTCCCTTACGTCGGGCGATTCAGAGACTGCTAGAAGATATTCTGGCTGAGGAGATCTTAGCGGGTCGCCTGAAAGAGGGTGGGGCTGCCACCATTGACGTTGATGAAGAACGAAAGCCACAAGTTCTTGTTGATAGCTCTGAGCGCATCTTGCTACAGAAGGGAGCAGCTGACTAAGTAGTTGACCCATCTCTTGATTCATGAGCTATTGAGTAGCTGTGGGTCTGTCGGTTCATGATTGGGGGGAAGGTTGATTGGCTTTCCCCTTTATCTAATCTGCTGCTTATATCTAGTATCTAGGCTGTTAACTGAATCACTCATGTATGGAGAGACACGATGAACTGGAGTGCTGTTCAATCTGCTTACTACTCAGGGGGAACGCCATTACGAACTCCCCCTCCTGATTTGCAGTCTATGTTGTTGCAGGAACGCATCGTCTATCTGGGCTTACCTTTGGCCGAAGATGTGACTAAGGTGATCATTGCAGAATTATTGTACTTACAGTACGAAGATCGAGAAAAGCCGATCAAGATGTACATCAATTCTACAGGCACATACGGCTACGATACGGCTGCATTTGCCATTTTGGATACCATGAACTACATCAAACCTCCGATTCATACAATTTGTATCGGTAGTGCCTTTGGGATGTCAGCAATGCTACTGTCTGCTGGAGCTAAAGGCTTTCGAGCTAGTTTACCCAACTCAACGATTGTTCTGCATCAACCTTACAGTGGCACCAGAGGCCAAGCGTCTGATATTGAGATTCGGACTCGTGAAGTCTTAACCGTCCGACAAATGATGCTGGATGAACTGGCGAAAAATACTGGTCAACAGGCCGAAAAAATCAAGAAAGATACTGATCGCTTATTCTTCATGTCTGCTGAGGAAGCCAAGGATTATGGCGTTATTGATCAAGTCTTGAGCCATACGGCTATGCCTGTTGCCTTAGCTGGTGCTGCTGGATAAAGCTACTTTAGCGAACGAAGTGCCTTAAAAGTTCTAGTCTAATTACAGAATTTGGAGTGCATTATGCCCCTTGGACGAGTTGCCCCCCGTGTGCCTTATCGAATCCCAGGTGATTCCTACACTCAATGGATTGATCTCGATACCAGGCTTAACCAAGAACGAATCATCTTTGTGAGCGAACCTATTGATGATGACTTGGCCAATGTGATCGTTGGGGTCCTGCTCTACCTCAACTCCCGAGATGCTGCCAAAGACATCATTATGTACATTAATTCTCCGGGTGGTAATGTAACGGCTGGCTTAGCCATCTATGACACGATGCAGCATATTAAGCCTGATGTTGTCACTGTCTGCGTTGGTCAAGCGGCTTCTATGGCTGCCATTTTGTTAGCAGCTGGAGCTAAAGACAAGCGCTACGCTCTACCTCACTCGCGTGTCATGATCCATCAACCCTCAGGAGGTGCTCAGGGTCAAGCTAGTGATATTGAAATCCGAGCTAAAGAAACTCTGCGAGTGAAGCACAAATTAAACCAGATCTTGGCAGACATTACTGGTCAACCCCTGGAAAAGATTGAACGGGACTCTGAACGAGATTTTTACCTCTCTGCCTCAGAAGCTTTAAACTATGGCTTGATTGATCGAGTTATTGAAGAACGCAGTGAGGCAGTGGCCTAGTCTTGGATAGCTTAAGCCTCATTAAGGGATCTAGATCTACATTAATGGGGCTCATGAGGAAAATGGCTCCAGAGGTGTTGCACCCATGGCAGTGAGAAAGTCCAGATCACTAGCTTGCTCCGGGTTATCAGTGGTCAGTAACTTATCACCATAGAAGATGGAGTTGGCGCCAGCCAGAAAGCAGAGGACTTGAGCTTCACGAGTTAATGCTTGACGACCGGCACTAAGCCTGACCCTTGACTGGGGCATCAAGATCCGAGCTGTAGCGCAAAGCCGAACCAGATCCAACGGATCAACTGGAGCTTGAGTGGCCAGAGGGGTCCCTGCAATAGCAACCAGAGCATTGATCGGCACACTCTCAGGATGAGGGTTAAGTGTCGCTAATACTTGTAGAAGTTGGGCTCGATCTGACAAAGTTTCGCCCAAGCCTACGATACCACCACAACAAATTTGTAGACCCGCTTGTCTGACATAGTTAAGTGTTTGGAGCCGATCTGCATAGGTGCGAGTGGTTACAATTTGAGAGTAGTAGTCAGGACTAGTATCTAAGTTATGGTTGTAGGCTGTTAACCCAGCATTAGCTAGTCGTTGGGCTTGAGATTGATTCAACATCCCCGCTGTGACGCACACTTCTAGATCTAAAGAGCGTACAGCTTTTACCATAGCCAGCATCCGTTCAAAGGCGGCTCCTTCACGAATTTCACGCCAAGCCCAACCCATACAGAAGCGGGTAGATCCATTAGCTTTAGCTTGTTGAGCTTTTGAAACGACTTCATCTAGGCTCAGGCTGGGTTCAGGTTTAACCGCTGTGTTGTGGTGAATCGATTGAGAGCAATAGCCACAATCTTCTGTGCAGCCTCCTGTCTTAACACTCAGAAGTGTAGCCAGCTGAATCTGATTCGGTTGGTTGAATTGACGATGCAATGTTTGAGCTTGAAAGAGCAGATCTAGAAGTGGCATCTGCAAGATCTCTAGAATGTCCTCAAGTGTCCAGTCATAGCGAATTGGAGAGTGAGTGTTGACCATGATGACATCCTGACCCGAGCTGTTCCAGGTTTTTCATTCTACAGGTTATTAGCTGCAGCACTGGACCATCTTAATTAAGTTGATCGAAAAGATACGTTAAAAGGTCAACGACAGTTAAGCAATTCGGCTTGCGGATACTGACGTCTCAGGGCATCAGCTGTTTGAGCAGCCGGTGGACCGTAGGTTGTTTGATCTTGAAGCTGATTGGGTGTTGGAATGGGGGCCAGAGACTCCTGTCCTAGACTACTAAATAAAATCACATCATCGATCTGAATCCGCTTCTGTTGATGCTGCTGATAGAGATCCGCATAGGCATTCACAAGAGGTTGCCATTGATCAGGTGGGCAATAGCTTCGTTCAACCAGAACCACAACAGAAGGCGTTGCCCAGGTGCGGATACCCCAGCCCACCCCTAAAAAACTTAGCCAACCTAAGCCAACAATAGTAACCAAAGCACGATTAAGTGAATTCATCATCACCTCTTGAGGCAAGCGACAGTTGAAGACTAGTCGGTTAACCGTAACAGTCTATAGATTAGTTTGTAAGAGTCCTTTCAATAAGCTCTGAACATTTTCTGGAGTACCCACTTGAACAGTAGACTCTCTCAAAGCAGCAATAGCTTCCATCTCAGCCATATTCACATCGCCATAAGCAATAGGATAAACTCGAATGTTACTGTATTCTAAAATCTGTTGTATTTGATCAAAAGCAAACCCCTCATTAGTTTGCCCGTCACTCAGTACCAGGAGATAATATCGACCGTTGGGATCGGTGGCAGCTTGTTGCATGAGATCTGCTAAGGCTACCATCATCCCGTCGTACATGGCGGTTCCTCCATCAGCACGTAGATTATCGATAGCGGCTAACAAGCGTTGGTGTTGAAGCATATCAAAAGGAGCCAAGGGTAACAGGTAAGTGGGGTTGGCATTGAAAGCAATGAGGCCCACATGATTGCCTGAGTTGATCTCGCGACTAGCAATACGTAGACCCTCCTGAACAGCCTTAAGAGGTAAGCCCTCCATTGATCCGCTAACATCAATCACGATCATCATGTAGACCGTCCGACCTGCATCTTTTTGCCCCTTCCAATAAGTTTGTGCAGCCGTCAAGACCTCGCCCTCTGGAATAGGGGGATAGTTGGTTTGTTCTAGGTAAGGGGTTTCAATAAAGCCCTGTTCAGTGCCCAGCTGTTGCATAAGTGGGGAGGTTGCAAATTCACCAAAGAGTGTCAATGCTTCTTGGGTTGTGGGAGTATTCCAGCCAAAGCCAACTAGAGGGTTATGATGGGGAATACCAAACGGGATAAACTTAACGTCTTCAAAGCCAGGCAAGGTGATCAGTGTTTGATAATTTTGATACTCCAAGGGAAAGGCCTGCAGTTCATCAGGATCTCGAATGAAAATTTCCTGCAGATCTAGGGTGGTGTGGGTGGTAATCAGAACCTGTTGCTGAAAGGCATTAAAGACTGAATTAACTTGAGGTGATTGTAAATCTGTTAATGTCAACTGATCAGCTAGAGTTTGATGACCAGCAGCATCCCAAAATAAAGTGTAGAGCAAATTTAAGGATGTAGAACTAGAGTAGGGGTTGGGATAGCCCACAGCAACTTGCCCAGACAAAATTTGATCTAACAATGCTTCAAAGCTGACATCACCCTCAGCCACCAAGGTCTGATAAACCTGATCTTGAACCACCCAACCTGCTGTATTGGGTACCAGTTGATCGATCATGGGTATGGTTTCAACCCCAGCTGACTCAATCATTTGCACCCAGAGATCATTGGAGGGTGAGTACCCTGCAGGCTGGGCAACCTGGGCCGACAACAAGCGAGCCGCCGTCCCTGAAGCAATCTTACGAATAGCAACCTGGATCTGTTCCCCTGAGGTAACCGTGATATTTTGCTCATTGAACTGTTCAGCAACGTCAACGAGCCAACGTTCATTAGCTTTACCTACATTAGCTTTTTCACTAGAGCTAAAGATTTCCAATGTAACTGTATTAGGATCTTGTGTGGGTTGAGCTGCATACAGAGGGAAACTTTCAAGATCTGGCAGAGGTTCAACAATGTCTTCAACCGCATAACGAGTGGCCACAGCGTCAGCCACATAAGCCTCTTGCAAGTTAATTCTAGGTAAGATGGCTTGATCTAAGGCAGTTTGAGCACTGTCAAACGAGTCTATGGGTGCTGCACAAGCCCCTAAAATAAGGCTCAGACCTAAGATCGGAATCAATGATTTAGAGGATTGGTGGGAGTGCATCGATAAATCACCTGCTAGATGAGGAATGTATTTGCAAGATCTGCTGATTGGCTTCTCTCAATTCTTTCAGGTGCAAAGGTAATGAAATGGCTTGACCCGCCATCGCTGGATCAATAGATGAGAGAACCAGTTGATCTCGAATCAGTCGCAGTTGCCGTTGAGTCTGTTGTATGCCCTCAAGGCTCTGTTGTAATCGGGCTTCGGTGGCCTGGCGATAAGTTGAGGTTTCTAGTTGATCCAAAGCCTGGGCCGCTTGGGCTATCTGTTCTAGCAGAGCTAGTAGGCTATACAAAACCTGCAACAACTCAGAATAGCTATCGGGTTGACGTTCACCAATTTGGGCCGCCGCTGTTTGGGCTGCTAAAGCTAGACTAGTGGCTTTTTCCCAAGTAGCCCAAGACGTGTTGGGAATTTGATCTTGATATAGCCAGACATTCTCTTGAAAGACAGTGGCATCCAAAAGATTAGCTGAGGGAGTAATCTGCTCAATTTGACGTAACCAAGCCCCTAACATCCCTAAACTAACAACACTTCCACCGCCCAGTACTAGCCATCGAGGCCCTGCAACCATAATCAGCGCGGCCCCACCTATGGCAATACTCGCTAACACTACGTAGGTCTGGGGTAAGCGAAAGGCCTTACGCCAAACACGATTTTTCATATCTGACTTATAGGTAATGTTATTCAACGAACTTAATCAATGTGACATCAATGTGACAATCATGGAGAGCAGGAATTTACAAGCACATCTTTGGTGTTAACGACCTGAGTGATTCATGATCCATCAACAAGCGTCTTCGACTGAAGCAAGGAACTGCGGAGTGAACAAGATCATTATAACTGACCCACAGGATCGACAAATGAGACTCTAGGTAGAACTTCTGTAGCCTCTATAACTAACTAGATTTCGACTACGAGTCTGATCCTAGACTTCAGAACCCATTGAACCTGGGTTGAATTGAAAGGTTGGTAGAGGCAATACCATCACTTGGTCACAACTCCAGTCGATCGCACACTGAATAGCTCCAGGGATTTCGAGGTTGCTAGTGGCATGTTGATGGAACTGGAGCTGTCTAAATTGATCTTCAGATCAGCGTTGGGGTAAAAAGTCCTGATCTTTAGGTAACGGCGCAACAGGCTCACTCAAGAGAAATTGTCCATTTAAAATCATTTGTTTCAAGGCTGTAGCAACTTCATAAGACCGGCGAATACTAGCCAGAGGAGCAGCTCTGACGGTACGACCACTTAGCCGAATAGATCCAGATTTCAATTGAGCATAAGAGACCAGGCCAAATGTGGGTCGCACCCGTCTGGGAATTGAAAAATCGATAATAGGAGCAACTAGATCGTCATCTTGAACGGCAGCTCGCTTGATGATGTTGAGGGTTAAAGCGGGTAGGGGAATCCCAACTCCGATCATTAAAGAGGGGCCATAGTGACGAAAATAGCAGCCTTTGACCCAGTTAGATTCCATAGTTTTTGCATCCCCAATTAAGGCTAGGGTAGCGGCTGGACCGATGGGTGTAGCATTATCCAATCGCTTTTGTCTCGGAAAATGTTGAGTCCCTTCCCAAGCAATATACCCCTGTCCCCCCCCTAAAAAGATGCGCGTCCCGATCCCGATCACATCCAGCTCTGGGTCATTAAATAGAGGTGAAACGGCTCCCGGGTTAGAGTACACAGCATTGCCTAAATCGGGTTGCAACAATCCTAAGTAGGTGTAGAGAGGGCGATCGCCCCCGTTAACCCCCACAATAAAATTTTGATAAGCGTTGCGAGGATTAAATAAATAAAACTGATTAATATGGTCCTTGTGAATTGTAATTTCTAATTCGGCACGGGGATAGCAATCAGTAGAATGGCCTAAAGCTCGCAAAGCCACCTCTTTTCCTGCAATTAGATCTGCAATAACATGGCCGCCTCCATAAGGATCATCAGCTTGATCTGAAGGCTGTGAGGCTCCTAAATAGAGATCAACGGCACCAAACCCAGCATAGGCCTGAACCTGATTTAACCAAACTTGGCGTAATTTGATTGGTGGATCGGTGTGTCCTAGATTGATAATGGCTCCTGAGGCTTCCATTGGTTCAAAAGTACCTGTTGTGATCACATCCACTTGTTCAAATGTAGCTTCAGGGCCTTCTCGCGCAACCAGAGACTTTAATTCTGCAACAGTGACAACACGGGCTGTACCTGAGGTGATTTTGTCGTTAATTTCGGCTAATGTCCGCTGCATAGGCACCCTCAAGATCCCTGAACGACATCAAGTATACAAGGATCTTGAGCACTCTTAGTGAACCACCAGTCGGAACTCTAAACAGCAGTTAAAACAGGCTGCTTACGCTTAACAATCACTTGATCAATGAGTCCATACTCTTTAGCTTGTTCAGGTGTTTTAAAGTTGTCCCGATCGGTATCCCGTTCAATGATTTCTATCGGTTGTCCGGTATGGTGAGCCAGTAAGCCATTCAAAGACTGTTTAATAAACATGATCTCATTGGCTTGGATCTCGATATCAGTGGCAGGACCCTGAGCGCCCCCTAAGGGTTGGTGGATCATAATTCGAGCATGAGGTAGGGCAATCCGCTTACCCGCGGCTCCACCTGCTAGTAAGAACGCCCCCATACTGGCAGCAAGACCAATACAGATGGTAGAGACATCAGGTTGAATATGCTGCATTGTGTCGTAAATAGCCATGCCGGCATAGACAGATCCACCTGGAGAGTTGATATAAAGGAAAATATCTTTCTCAGGGTCTTCTGATTCTAGATAAAGCATTTGAGCCACGATCAGGTTAGCCACGTTATCATCAACCTGAGTGCCTAGAAAGATAATCCGATCACGTAGAAGTCGTGAATAGATGTCAAAAGCCCGTTCGCCCCGAGCAGACTGCTCAATAACCGTGGGTATCATGCTAGATCTTACCTATGTTTGTGCTGTCACGTTTCATTTTAATCTAGAGCTAGGATCGAAGTTATAGGTGTAATTTCTTCACCACAAGCCAACCCAACCCCTGATTGATCCCTTGTAGATCAAACTTTGTGGATCAAACTTTGTAGATCTAAGCTCTGAAAACAAAGTTGTCTTAACGTTAAAAGACCCTAGTTTGAAATCAAGCTTTAATCTCAAGCTTTAATCTCAATGCTTTAACTTCAAGCTAAGGATAGACTAAGCTAGTTTGGCTTTATCAAAGTCTGGATGAAAATGAACTTAATCAATTCGTACTAATACTGAAGCCTTCTTTAGGTTGGCGCGATAGTATATTGAGCACAACTTTAGATTAATTGATAGTCCTACATATTTCAAGCAGGCTTGATTGGGCTGGTTAGCTATATCTAATTCAACTGTAGCTGGCCCAACTATTGAATCTACTCTACTAGGGACTCAACTCATGAAAATAGTAATTTCAAACACCATAGCACTTAATCCTGGGGATGGAGCAATTCTCTATGGTGTGATAGAGATCTTGAAGCAAACTTTTGGTCAAGGGACACAATTTATTGTTTATGACAAAGATCCAGATGTAGCTAGTAGGTATTACCCTGACATTGACTTTCGCGGTTGGCTTTATCCTAAGCTCAGACGATTTCCCAAGCTAGGTAAGTTGAGTGGCTTCTTTAGATCTTTAAACATGCAGCGAATCTACACAGCGGCTAGGTTTTTTCGTTCCGGCTGGATCTCATTGGCAAAGGGACTGTTATCCCAAGAGGAATGGGCTATCCTGAGCGATTATCATGGCGCTGATCTGGTTGTGAGCACAGGGGGAACGTACTTAGTAGAGAACTACCCTATGGGCAGTCGAATCTTTGACTTCAATTTAACCCTAGCTTTGCAAAAGCCCCTAGTTTTTTTCACGCAGTCCTTAGGTCCGTTTCAGAATCCTGAAAATCAGCGAGCTTTACAGCCTATTTTTAATCAGTCGTTATTGATCATGGTCAGAGATCAAGCTTCTGTTAAACATCTATCTGAGATTTCCGTTCAACAGGACAAAATTTTTGTTACAGCTGATGCTGCTTTTGCTTTAGCTCCTCCTCAAGATCCTGAGCAGGCCGTGCAACCGAATCCGCGCTTGAAAGTAGCGATCTCAGTCAGGTACTGGCCGCATTTCAAATCAATTACAGCTGACGTCGGAATGCAGAACTATTTGACGTCGCTCGCGACCCTAACTCAAGCTCTAGTAGAATCAGGCCAGGTGGAGGTCACGTATATTTCAACCTGTCAAGGGATCGATGAGTATTGGACTGACGATTCTAAGGTGGCTCTTGAGATTTACCAAATGCTACCAGAAGCTATCCAAGCTCATGTTACTGTTAACCAGGATTTTCATACCCCTATTCAGCTACAAAGTATTCTCCAAAACTTTGATATGGTCATTGCAACACGGATGCATATGGCTATTTTATCTCTATTGTCAGGTGTTCCAGTTTTACCCATTGCTTATGAGTTTAAGACCCATGAGCTTTTTGAACAGCTAGGTCTCTCACACTGGACTCAAGATATTGAATCTATTCAGCCTGATGCTTTTCTTCAACACGCCTTAACTTTTGTCAACCAACTACCTGATACTCAGGCCCATTTAAATCAAGAGATTGAGAAGATTCAGCAGCTAGCTCTAGCTTCAGGTATTGAAGTTAAAAAGCGGTTTGAGGCTTGGGCCGCCCAAGCGTTATCTTAGTTGATCCTAAGCTGTGAGCACCTTGATCCATAACCGATGGCTACTTGATTTCACCTTTGATCTTGAGACCATAGTGATATAGTTGGCAATATTCAGGGTGACAGATCTCAACGTAAGGGTTGACTGACTGTCTCCAAGTGGCTTGTAGCCTTGTTGTCCTCTGAGGTTATGCAGTTATGTCTATTTCCTTGAAAAAAGGCGAAAGAATCTCGTTAGAAAAAGTGGCTCCAGGACTCACTAAGGCTTTTATTGGCTTGGGTTGGGATGTCAAACGTACTGATGGTGGTGCTGACTTTGATCTGGATAGCTCGGTGTTTATGTTAGGAGCCAATGACAAACTCATCTCCGACAAACATCTGATTTTTTACAACAACCTCACCAGTCCAGATCCTGATAAGTCAGTGCAGCATATGGGTGACAATCTCACTGGTGCTGGACCCGGAGATGATGAAATGGTGAAGGTGGATCTAGGTAAAGTTCCAACTGATGTCCAAAAGATTGTGTTTGTAGTCACTATCTATGAATCTGAACAACGCAAGCAAAGCTTTGGCCAGGTGCAAGAGGCTTTTGTCAGATTAGTTGATGAAGCCAATCAAACTGAAGTTGCCCGTTACGATCTAACCGAAGACTACTCAGTCGAAACCGCGATGATCATGGCTGAACTTTATCGTAAAGACCAGGAATGGCGACTCAATGCTGTCGGAGCTGGTTATGAAGGTGGTTTGAAAGCCCTTCTGGATCGCTACAGTTAATCTCAAGCATCCGTGCCAAGGTCTGATCTAGGTTAATCCAGGTTAGGGTCTGATCAAGGTTAGGGTTACAGTCTGATCTGTTAGGGTCTGATCAAGTGAATCATTGTGTCAGGAGCAGAGCCATGTCAATTAACTTGAAAAAAGGACAACGTATTTCTCTAACCAAGGCAGCTCCTGGCCTATCTCAGATTTTGTGTGGTTTGGGCTGGGATCTGGCTACAAAAGTAGAGGGTCGTTTCCTGAGAAAGCCCTCTCAAGACTTTGATCTAGATTCCGCCGTCCTTTGTATTCAACCTACAGGTAAGCTAGCTGATATTAGAGATGTTGTGTACTACAGCAATCTACAGCACCACTCAGGGGCCATTATCCATCATGGTGATAACCTAACAGGGGCGGGTAGTGGAGATGATGAACAAGTCTGGGTTGATTTGAATCAGCTCCCCGCCGCCATTCATAAGCTTGTGTTTGTGGTCACCATCTATGAAGCCTTACGCCGCCAACAAACTTTTGGTCAGGTTGAAAATGCCTTTGTTCGCCTAGTTAACACTAGCAATAGTCAAGAGATAGCTCGATATAACTTATCAGGCCAAAATTACACCGAAGCAACGGCCATGGTTATGGCTGAAGTGTATCGCACCCATGATGAATGGCAAATGGCTGCGATTGGTGAGGCTTTTAAAGTGGCTGGTTTGAGTGAGATCTTAAAGTACTATACTTAAATCTCTACACTTATTGGAATTTCTACACTTAAGGACATATCAATCCCAGCGCAGTAGACTCAACCATCTTCAAAGATTAAAAATTCAAGGTCTGAACTACACAGCTAACGTGCCAGGTCCATAAACCCCTGGTTCTAGCATGCGGTTGATCCAGCATTGGTGTGAGACTATGGTTCCTGCAGGTAGGACAGCTGCGGAGCCAATCTTGCAATTTGATCCAACATAGCAAGGTGATCCTAGACGGGCTTGGGGAGACACCTCAGCATTTTTATGAATCCAGATCCCTAGTGAGTGCTCCACAACATCAGGTAATGGGAAATCAACCATCTTGCTAGTCAGAATATCTAATTGACCGTGGTAGTAGCTGGCTGGAGTACCCAAATCGCGCCAATACCCATAGTGAATATAGCCTTTCATTAGATCCCCCCCCGCTAACAGATCAGGGAAGACCTGTCGCTCAAAGCTCAAGGGTTCATCAGCAGCATAGGCATCAAAGATAGTGGGATTTAAAACATATGTCCCTGCATTGATCGTATTGGTGGTGATATGGGCAGCTTCTGCGGGGGTGGGTTTCTCTCGAAATGAGCAGATCGTTTGGTCTTGATCCATTTCGACTAGACCATAAGCCGTAATGTCTTCAACCCGAGTTAGAGTGAGGGTAGCTTGGGCCCCAGACTGACAATGTTGCCTCATCAAATCTTTAAGATCTAAGTTAGTCAATATATCAGCATTAAAAACAACCAAGGGATCGCCTGTAAACCAATGACGGCCTTTTGCCAATGAACCTGCTGTATCGAGTGGTTTTGACTCATAGATATAACGGATCTGAACACCATAGTCTGTACCTGATCCCAAAGCTGCTTCAATGTGCTCACCCAGATACCCGACACTGATCAAAATATCGGTGAGCTCGGCAGCATGGCATCGCTGTAGGATCCAAACCAAAAAAGGGATATCCAACAAGGGTAAGAGAGGCTTAGGTTGAGCCAGGGTAAATGGGCGAAGTCGGGTTCCTTTTCCACCGGCTAAAATGACAGCTTGCATAGAACTCCTCAAGTCATGAGATACAATAACCCTGGTCTTCAAAGATCACCTGTTGTTATCTCTAGGGGCTGTTGTTGGGCTCGACTGAGACAGATGACAGTTGAGACAGATGACAGTTGAGACAGATGACAGGTTACTTTATGGCTACCCTATCAGGTGGGACCTAGTCGATACCTTACCACTAGAGTGTTGAGATGCAGTTGTCTAACGCTTGATAAGCTTGGGTAATATTAGTTTTGTAGTTAAGGGAGGTTCACTCTGACTGTGATCCGCCCAACGTATCAACCTTGTATCAAGCGGTTAGTGTTAAACCTAATGTCAAAACGATTTCGGATCTGGTTGTTATGGTTTTCTCTTGGGTTCACCGCATTCTCGGCAGGAGCTCTAGGGGCGTTGGTTGCGGTTTTACTGCCTCAGCCCGTTTTGACCTCTGATATGTCCTGGGAGGAGCAGCTTTTCTTCGAAAATAATGAATCGCTTGACTACACCCTGCATATCCTGATCTTAGGCTCCGATGATGCGGATCCCACCAATCACCACAAGACCCAGGGCGAATCGTTGCAGGGGCGCAGTGACACGATTATGCTGGCTCGTTTTGATCCTAAAGATCAGGCTATTTCGTTGCTCTCCATTCCTCGGGATACTCGGGTTGAAATTCCTGATCATGACTATGACAAAGTCAATATCGCCAACCAGCTTGGGGGACCTGTGTTAGCGGCTCGCACGGTGAGTCAACTCCTAGGAGGGGTTCGCATTGATCGCTATGTTCGCTTAAACACCCAAGGTATTCAAGATCTCATTGATGCTATTGGTGGAGTCGAGGTTTATATACCCGAGGCCATGAAATATACAGATGTAACCCAAGGCCTCTATATCGATCTAGAACCTGGATTACAACGGTTAAATGGTGAGCAAGTCCATCACTTTATCCGATTTAGGCATGATGAATTAGGTGATATTGGTCGAGTCCAACGCCAACAAGAATTGATCCGAGCTGTCAGTCGAGAACTCCTAAAGCCAGGCACCTGGACACAGACCCCCCAAATTGTCCAAGCCATCCGAGAGCATTTAGATACTAACCTGACCTGGGAAGAAGTCTTATCGTTAGCAAGATTTATGTTTAATAATGGACAAGAGCGACTTGATATGGTGATGTTGCCAGGTCGATTTAGTCAACCGCGAGAGTATGCTACAAGCTATTGGCTCCCTGACGAAAACGCTGTTTATCAGATCTCAGTTAACTACTTTGAAGCTATTCCCTTAAATGGAAGGCCAGAATCACCTCCACCTGCTCAGCTCCGGATTGCAGTTCAAAACGCGTCAGGGCGTCCAGGAATGGCCCGACAATTTAGCCAAGATCTACAACAACGTGGCTTTCATCATGTGTTTGCCATTATTGATGATCCACAAGTGATTAGTACCACTCAGATCATCGCCCAGCAAGGCGACAGTCAAAGTGCCCTAGAGATGCAAGCACTCCTTGGCATTGGAGAAGTGAAGATAGAGTCTACAGGAGCTATTGAATCGGATATTACTGTGAAAGTCGGGCGTGATTGGGTAGACTATTGGTTTCCTGAAGAGAATAGCCAGATCTAAGTCAGTTGCCTCAATCCAAATACTAAGTCCAAATACCAGGTTAGGTATAATTTTATTCTCTACTTGTGGTTTTGATGTAATTATTTTATCATGGGGCTAAAAACTGAATCGCAATCAGCATAATCGCTTGGAATAACAATCAAAATGTCTTATCTAAATCATGGGTTCTCCCTTTATGATTGTGAAAGTCAGCACTCTAGATCTATGTCTCCTAATAAGCAGTTTCAACAAAAGACCTCGGATCAGCATCCCATACTGAGGTTATTTGTAAACGGAAGTTGGCACTCGCATACTCTGAGTTCTGGGACCTATGAAGTGGGTCGTGCTAGACAGTGTGCGATCAGCGTTGATCACCCGGAGGTCTCCCGAGTGCATGCCAGATTGGTTGTTCATCCGGATGGTCAGGTCCAGCTGATTGATGGGGACCAAGGCAAGCCTAGCCGTAATGGTACCTTTGTCAAGAACACACGCATCTCAGAGTGTTGGATCCATCCTGGGGAAACGATTCATTTTGGCTCTACCTTTGTCGCTGCTCATATTGAGGCTGCTTCACCCTACAGTGTGGCCTATCCATCAGTTCCAGGTCGTTCAAACCGGTCAGAATCACCTGAGGAACTCACCACGATTGTTTTTACCCCTGATACCAGTGCTCAAGTTGAAGCCGCTGCTCAAGGTATTTCAGCGGAAGAGCGCATCCAGCAGCTTGAAGAACAATTAGCTAGAACTCAATTAGAACTGAAGCAACAGCAGGAGAGTTTCTCAAGTTTGTATGCTGAATTTGAGAATTTTCGTCGTCGAATTCAAAGCGAAGCAGATAAATCCATACGCAAAGCCAAGGCTGGTGTTTTACTAGAAGTTTTGACCATTGCTGATAACTTCGATCTAGCTCAACAACAAGTGAAACTCACCACTGATCAAGAATATGCAATTCACAATAACTATCAGGCTGTCTATCGGCTTCTTATTAAAGTTTTAAAAAGGATGGGAATTGCTCGAATTGAATCTGTGGATAAGCAGTTTGATCCTAACCTTCATGAAGCTATTGCAGTAGAGCAAACAGATATGGTTCCTGATGACCGAGTGTTGATAGAACACCAAGCCGGCTATACCCTGGATAACCATGTGATCCGACCTGCTAAAGTTACTGTTGCGGCCAACCAGGCTCAATATGCCAAAGTCGTTCAATAGCTCAGTCAATACTCGGTCAATAGGGTAGTGTTTCAGACATAATATCAGCTCCAACATCAGGTCTGGCGCTCTTCTGTTAGCAGTATGGGGCACAATTGTGCTCTAAAGCCTTCAACCGAAAAGGCACAGCCACATAATAGGAAAGAGACGAAGGGGACTAATTAAATTTTTTTCAATGCGGTGGCTGCCATATTAAAACGGATTAATAGTTTAATTGACCTGATGAATTTATTTAAACTTAAACCTGATCATCTAAACCTGATCATCTTAGGTGGTTGGAAATCATTAAGACTTGAAATCCCCCGATTAGAGAGGATTGCAGCTAGTTTTCACGAAACCCCTCGAGCAGGAATGATAAAATTAGGGGGTCCAACGTCCTAGATCAGCACGGATTAATCTGGATTGTCTGTACCAGAGGTCCGAAAAGCTAATTAGATTAAAAAGGCAATTATCTATGACAGATCAAGATTCGGCAGTTCGTATCATTCCCACTGACATTCAGCAAGAGATGTCACAGTCTTATCTTGAATACGCCATGAGCGTGATTGTGGGGCGGGCGCTACCGGATGCTCGTGACGGTCTCAAACCTGTGCATCGCCGAATTTTGTATGCCATGCATGAATTGGGTTTAGCTTTTGATCGCCCCTTTCGCAAGTGTGCTCGTGTTGTGGGAGACGTCATCGGTAAATATCATCCTCATGGCGATGTTGCGGTTTATGATGCTCTGGTACGGATGGCTCAAACGTTTTCAATGCGGGAATGTCTAGTTGATGGGCATGGTAATTTTGGCTCGATCGATAATGACCCACCTGCCGCCATGCGTTATACCGAGAGTCGCTTGACAGCTTTTTCTCAGTTAGCTCTGCTGCAAGATATTGATGCTAATACCGTTGATTTTGGCGACAACTATGATGGATCTCAACAAGAACCCCTAGTATTACCCGCTCGAGTGCCTCAACTGTTACTCAATGGGTCTTCTGGGATCGCAGTGGGCATGGCCACCAATATTCCCCCGCATAACCTAAGTGAACTCTGTGATGGTTTAATCGCCCTGATTCGAAATCCCGATCTCACCAGCTTGGAGTTGATGCAATTGATCCCAGCTCCTGATTTTCCCACTGGGGCTTTGATCATGGGGCAAGCTGGCATTCGTGATGCTTACACAACTGGTCGAGGATCGGTCATCATGCGTGGGGTCGCCACCATTGAAACCATTGAACATAGGGGCCGCCCTGATCGAGATGCCATCATTATTACAGAACTTCCTTACCAGACCAATAAAGCCGCTATGATTGAAAAGATTGCGGAAATGGTCAATGATAAACGGTTAGATGGGATCTCAGATATTCGAGATGAAAGTGATCGAGAGGGCATGCGAGTTGTTATTGAACTTAAACGAGATGCCCATGCTCAAGTCGTTTTAAATAATCTGTACAAACAGACCCCGCTGCAAAGCAACTTTGGCATGAATATGCTGGCTATTGTGGGGAATGAGCCACGATTATTAACGCTTAAAGATTGTCTGCAAGTCTTTTTAGATTTTCGGGAAGATGTCATTGAGCGGCGCACCCGTCATGAACTACGTAAAGCTGAGGAACGGGATCATCTCTTGCAAGGGTTGCTCATCGCCTTGGGCAATCTGGATCGAATCATTGCTTTAATTCGGGGTGCTGCTGATGCTGCGACTGCTCGAGAAGAGTTGCAAACTGAATTTGGTCTGTCTCAAGCCCAGTCCGATGGCATCTTACAGATGCAGCTGCGCCGCTTGACAGCTCTTGAAGCCGAAAAGATCCAGGCAGAACATCATGACTTGGTCCAGCAGATTGCTGATCTCCGTGATATTCTCAGTCGGCGCGAGCGAGTCTTAGATATTATTACTGATGAACTTGAGCAATTACGATCCCGCTTTAGTAGTCCTCGTCGTTCTCGAGTTTGCCTAGACGAGTCAGAACTGAACACCACGGATCTGATTGAAAATAAAGAGATCATTGTCTTCCTCACCCAGCAAGGCTACATCAAGCGGATGGGCATTGAAGAGTTTCAAGTGCAAGGGCGGGCCACTCGAGGTAAAGCTGGCACCCGTATGAAAGATGACGATGCGGTCGAGCAATTTTTTGCTTGCCGAAGTCATGACACCATTCTATTTTTCACAGAGCGGGGTGTGGTGTATACAGTGCGGGGCTATCAAATTCCAGAGGGAAGTCGAACCGCCAGAGGTATGGCTGTTGTGCAGTTATTGCCCATCTCTCGAGAAGAACGAGTCACCTCTATCCTACATGTCTCAGAATTTACCGATGATGAATATCTAGTGATGCTTACCCAGCGAGGCTATGTGAAAAAAACAGCCTTATCTGCGTTTGCTAATGTTAGAGCGAATGGCCTGATTGCGATTTCTTTGGAAGAAAGTGACCAATTGCGATGGGTACGTCGAGCTCGTTCAACAGATGATGTGATTATGGCCACTCGTCAAGGGATGGCGATTCGCTTCAAAGCTGATGGTGAGCAGCTACGACCGTTGAGCCGTGCCACGCGAGGAGTCCGAGCCATGACCCTCAACGAGGATGATGCCCTAGTGAGCATGGATATCATTTGTGCCGAAACCATTGTGGCCGTTGAAGCTGAAGGAGAAAATCTGGCTAATCCCTGGGTCTTAATCTTAACGAAGAAGGGCTATGGTAAGCGCCTAGCCATTGATCAATTTCGCTCCCAAAATCGAGGCGGTAAAGGAGTTATTGCAGCTAAATTTCGCCAGGATGGGGACGAGCTAGCAGCCTTAAGAATCATTAATGTCGACGACCAATTGATGTTGGTCACTAGTCGGGGCATTGTTATGCGGCAGTTGGCCAGTGCAATCACCAGTCAATCTCGGATGGGAACAGGGGTGCGAGTCCAACGCTTAGATACTGATGATTCTATTGTTGATGTTACCGTTGTGCCAGCAGCTATGGCTGATCCTGAAGAGCCACTGGCCGGATCTGATCTCCCTATAGCTATAGCAGAATCTGAACCAGCAGAATCTGAACCAGTGGAAGTCGACAATACTGTTGATCTCTCTGTAACATCTGAACCCAGTGCAACTGATGCTGATGAAACTTAATGGATAGATCTATGCAGTCTTGAGTAACTTTTTGGCTTGGAGACCGGCTAGAAACTCAGCTATCGTGTGGTGAAATGGCTTGGGCACTAGCCTGCTGTTGACGCATCAGCATCGTGACCAACCAGGGACTCAGTAAAATGATCAGCATCATGCGGGTAAGTTGCATGGCCATCACCAAACCCGTATCTCCCCCAAGCTGCATCACAGTAGCAATCATGGCTTCAATCCCACCTGGAGTCAATCCTAGGATTGAGGTCACAGTATCAATCTGAGTTAAGGTGTGAAATTCATACCCAATCCCCAAACAACAAGCTGCTAAAAAGAGAACTAGAACAATATCAATAGCAACAGCTTTAACTAAGCCTTGAATAACCTTCCGATTAAACTTTAAACCAATTGAAATTCCTAAAGTCACTAACCCACTGTTAAACAACCAGGTGGGAATATAGAAGGATAGCGGTAACACCAGAGAGGTGAGTAAACCTACAATGACTGATCCAAGAAATGCTGAAGCCGGTAGGTGCAACCAGCGACCACCCGCTATGCCAACTAGAGCACAACTTAACAGCACACCGACATTGAACGTCAGGGGTAGATGTGCAGAATAGGCTGTCACACCTTCAGACAGAGTTGGCGCTATATGGGGAAAAAGGCTGTGCGCAATAGCTGGAATAACCATCACAACCAAGACCAGCCGGATGTACTGAAGCACTGCTATCGTCATCGCATCCGCTCCCATTTCTTCGCCAATGGCAATAATGCTGGAAGCAGCACCGGGGACAAAAGCTAGTAAGCTGGTGGCTCGATCTAACCCTGACCACAAGCTAAGTAAGTAACCGTGAAATAAACTGAGAGCACCTGTCATCACTACACAAACCAGGATAGGAACAGCATAGTGAGTTGCCGCAGCAAAAGTATCTACTGATAATCGAGCCACCAGAGCTAAACCCAGAATCGACTTACAAGAGACAGTTAGAGCTGGGGGTAAGGGATGGGGTTGACCCAGTAGCATTGCATACATCATACCCACCCCCAAAGGCCCTAAAAGCCAACTCATAGGGATCCCTAGCTCGTTCAACCCCAATCCCAGTAAGGCTCCTAATCCTAGCTTTAAGCTAATCGATCCCAGACTTTGAAGAGGAGATTCAGAGGGTGTCGGTTGAGCAATAGGGAGATCAAGAGAGTTGTGAGTAATGGGAGCAGTCGTTGAGCACTCTAAAGTTATGTTTGATTTAACAGAAGTCATCCACCAGATCCTATTGCCAGAGTACAGGGATTGCCGAGAGTTTAAATTTAGGGAGTTGGCGCTGCTTTAGGAATCAACAAATCCTGCTCAAGCAACCGGGCTTTCAAACTCAAATGACGTTCAAGCAGACAAGCGTGTCCACTAGCAGAAGAAATACTAATCTTGGCCTGAGGTAAGCGTTGGGCCAGTCGATGCACTTCTTCCACAGATGGCAGTAACTTATCGCGGCAACCAGCCAGTAATAGAGTCGGAATGGCTAGGGATTCCAAGGGTAGCTGCTCGGCTCTAAAATCCCAGAGCAATTTCACCCGGCGGGCCATGACATCAGACGATAAGGCATTCGCTGCCATCGCTAGCTGCTTTTGATCGGCGCCATCTATTTGATCTAGCTCAGCTAAAAAGCGTAAGCCTTGAGGTGTTAGCCATTTGAAAACAGGTTCTGGCATCAGAGACAATAGGGTTCTAGCGCTTGTGCCCCAAAATTGTCTAGCTGCCGACGTTGCTGGATTCACCAAAATCAGGCCGGTTGTCTGACATCGTGCGTCTAGGGCCAGCAGTAACGCCAAACAAGCCCCAAAGGATTCGCCACAAAAAACAACAGGTCGTTCAGGATTGATCACCTGAATAACCTGCTCAGTCAGACTTAACCAAGTTTCAGCAGCAGTTTGCTCTAATTGAACACAGTAAATCTCAAATAGGTACTCCAGTTCTGCAGCCTGGCGATAAAACAGAGTTCCTGTTCCATCCATTCCAGGAATATACACCAACTGAGTCTCAGGCATGATTATGACCTAGCCAATAACCTAATTACTAAGTTTAACTAAGTTTACTTCACAGTTCGAGGTCTTTAGCTGCAAAAGCCTGCCTATTTTCTTAACAGAACCCCATGGGCTTAACATTGACTTACCTCAATGCCCTCACTCGTCAGTATCTAGCACCTTGTCGTTCTAGCAAGAATCTACGGACAAATAGGGATCCGATGAGAGCCAGGGCAAAGATGGAAATAGGAGTGAGATGACTCCAGTCACCCTTCATGGTAACCCAAAGGTGCAGAGGCAAAATGATCAGCAAGAGATAGGTCAGTTTATGCAGCAACCGCCATTGTTGACGTAGCTGTTTTACACTGTAATCATTTGATGTCGCCGTTAAAATGATCATGATTCCAAATGAGACTAGTCCAGTAGCATAGTTAACATAGGTTGATGGTGCCATCATACTAATATCGCGAACAGCCATGATCAAAATACTATGAGTCAATGCAAAGGCAAATGAAGCAACACCAATATGTCGGCGATATTTCAACAACCATCTATTGGGCTGAGAAGACTTGTAGTGGGGTAGAACCACTTTAACGATGCCAGGTAATAGGCTAAATCCATACAGCAGTAACGAAAGCACTCCAAATAGATTAGGGATCAACTCAGGATGCTGAACCAGTAAAACGCCGTAGGATAATCCATATACACCCATGATTAAACCTAAAAAAACAGCGGTTCGGTGACTCAGCCACTTGAAGGAAACCCGTTTCCACCCCGTGGAAGATACATTCAAATTCATGGTCGATTGGCTCATGATGACCTCCAGTACGGCTGTAAACTACTGAAATAACGCTGTTGAAGCATGAGAAATTGAAAGATCAGCCTACTGTGGACTCATCTTTCTGAGGCATGACTATGAGATCCCCTCAGATCGTTTTCAACAGGGAACTAAACCTAACGGATTGTTAGAACTAAGGGAGGGAATCTTGAAGGCTAACTCTCGGGATCTAGACAGCTATTGAGAAATTCTGCAATGAGTTGAATGGATATCTCTAAAACTGATTAGAACCGTGTCACTTCAATCAAAAATTCAGCCCCTCATCTCAAAACCACAATGTGTTTGCTCTGTAAGGAATACGGAGTTGATGGGTAATTGGATTTAGGGATTCTAAAGAAATGATGATTATCAGATGGTACCTAATCTAAAAGCAGCTAACGATAGCTAAAAGCAGCTAACGATCAAGCGTGTTAGCGTCTACCATCAAGTTGTCTACCCCAGAGGATGGCATGGATGAACTTCTGCGTGGCAACTGGTCTCAACGAATCCGGCTTCTATCCGGTCTGATCTTGTTTATCTTTGCAGCCACTCACTTCTTAAACACGGCATTAGGATTGTTTAGCATTGAGGCCATGCTGACGGTTCAAACTTGGCGAACTGCTGTGACTCGATCACTAGTAGGTTCATGTATTTTGTTGTGGGCTTTGCTTGCCCATTTAGTCTTAGGTTTGGCTAAGGTGAGCAAACGGGGGACCCATAAGATGCCACTCTGGGAATTTTTACAAATTGCTCTAGGATTAATGATCCCGATTTTACTGCTGCCTCATATTGTCAATACTCGAGGTGCTGCTGTGATCTTTGGGGTCAAAGACTCCTACATCTATGAACTCTTGAAATTATGGCCTGAAAAAAGTTGGACTCAGAGTTTTCTGCTGTTAATTGTCTGGATTCATGGTTGTATAGGGATTCACTTCTGGCTGCGAATAGCAGAGTGGTATCAACAGGTCAAATTAGCTCTCTACGCAACAGCTATTGCGGTTCCTATCCTCAGTATCACAGGGTTTGCCGTTGCCGGCCGAGAGATTGCTGAAAAAGCAACCGATCCAAACTGGTTAAACCAATTGAAACTTCAGGTCAACTGGCCTGACATGGCTTTCTTTGATCAGCTAACGCAGTACCAAGTCGTGTTGCGCTATGGGTTTGCTCTAGGTTTAGGAGGTGTTGTTTGTATTCAACTGGGACGACAATTGCGATCGATACTAGGTCCGAAAGTGCAGATCACCTACTTGGATGGTCCTAGCGTTCAGGTACCCGTAGGATCTACTCTACTAGAGATTAGTCGGATGAAAGGCATTCCCCATCCAGCTGAATGTGGGGGTCGGGCTCGTTGTTCAACCTGTCGAGTGCGAATTGGTGAGGGCTTATCGACGTTACCCCTCCCAAGTGTAACTGAAGCTACCACTCTGGCCAGCATCCATGCCCCCACTGATGTTAGGTTAGCTTGTCAAATCCGACCCACCCAACCCATTAGTGTGATCCGTCTGATGACAGGTACCGGTAAGGCAATCCTTCAAGGTCAGGGATCCGATTCTGTTGCTCAAGGGGTTGAACAAACATTAGCGATTCTATTTTTAGACATTCGAGGCTTTACGCAATTTAGCCAAAATCGATTACCCTATGACGTGGTTTACATCTTAAATGAGTTATTTGCTGCCGTGGGAGATGTCATTCGGGTTGAATCAGGATGGATCGATAAGTACCTCGGCGATGGACTAATGGCAGTTTTTGGTCAAGATCAAGGGGCTGATGTAGGGTGTCGTCAAGCCTTGAGAGCTGTCTGGGGTATTGATTTAGCCATTGACCGCGTTAATAGGGCGCTTCAGAGTGAACTAGGTCAACCCTTTAAGGTCGGTATGGGTATTCATGTTGGACCTGTTGTTCTGGGCAAGATTGGTCATGTTGACTCGGCTGCTATCACTGTGATTGGCCGCACCGTCAATACAGCTGCACGGTTGGAATCATTAACTAAAGAGAAACAGTGCCAACTCATTATTTCCCAGGATGTTCAGCAACTAGCTGCGATTGAATTGCCCAACTACTCACCCGAAAAAGTCAAGATTCGGGGTCTTACCGAGCCGCTAGATGTGATCTGCATTCGTCGAGCCCGAGATTTATCGGTGGCTGGCTTGTTGAAGGCTTAAGATCTCTCATACGAATTGATCAGATGAATCTATCAACAGCTTAGAACTGCCGGGTGATCTCACGCAAAAAAATCTGTCTAAAGGACTCCCCCGAACTTAATTGAAATTGATCCATTAATCCTCTGGATTGAATTGAAATATCGGACTCCCGTTTAATAATCACTGATGAATCGATTAAGACATCTCGAACTAACATCATTTCAATACTGGTTGGATCTTCTAAAATGACCATATTACTACCATGGTAAGCCATACCATCTGCTTCTAACGTAGCCTCCCAGTATTCCACAACTAAAAGATCTAGCTTGGGGTGTCGAAGTAACGCATGTACATTTTGGTTATAGTCTGGATGTAACACCTTCTCCCCGCTGTTGATCCAGACACTTTCTCGACATACCCCCCCTACTTTCCAATCAGGATGATGATAGAGTAGCTGTTCAATCACAGTTTTTAATAAGGGAGTTGTCAGCTGATTAAAAGTAATAATAGGAATGCGAGCATCAGCAGGTGACTGAAAAAAAGTATCCAGGATTGCCGCAGTTACCTCCGTACTTTGCCCAACAGCTGGCTTTAAATGCATAAAAATACCTGGAGCGGCATTGATTTCAATAATACCCAATTGCCCATCCTGCCAGGAGCGAGATAGGGTGCGGGTAATGACATCAATACCTAGACAGGTTAAGCGAAAGTGTTGTGCAATATCTTCAGCTAAAGCCACATTGTCAGGATGGATATCTGGAGTGGCATCGTAGCTTACCCCACCTGCTGATAAATTAGCCACTTTACGTAAGTTGATCTTTTGGTTTGTGTCGGGCACACTGGTCAACATCAAACTTTGCTCAGCTAAGTACTGCTCCAAAGCTTCATCAATAATGATTTTGCCCAAAGGGGAGGTTGGAGTGTCTAGTCGTTCAGTTTTGGTGTTTTCACGTTCAATTAAGGTTTCAATGGTTGTCTGGCCATCCCCAATAATAAAAGGGGGGCGCCGTTCAATAGCAGCGACAAAATGACCATCCACACAGAGAAGACGAAAATCAGTCCCGGTCATGTGTTTTTCTACAATGATCAAGACAGGCTCATCGAGGGGGATCGCTGCTAGGGCAGTATCATAGGCAAATTCGAGTTCAAATGCATTATGAATATTGGCCGTAACTCCGATGCCCTTATGGCCAGTTACAGGCTTGAGCGCAACAGGATAACCCAACTCCTCTGCCATCGCTTTAGCGCCTTTGAGAGATCGAACCACTTCACCTGTTGGAACTGGGAACCCTAAAGCACTCAGAAAGGCTTTACAATCATCCTTGCGTGTGGTGAAATCAGAGTCCAGGCGGCTGTCTCGATCAAAGGTGGTTCCGGCCCCCCGTACCTGCTTGCGACCATACCCATATTGAACCAGCTGCTCATCCCAAAGATAGGTGGTGGGAATCCCCTGTTCGTAGGCTTTACGGATCAGGGCATAAACCGTCGGGCCGCCATACACCGAGTTGCGAAACGTCTGTTGCAGCTCTTCAAACTGGGGGGCAAAGTCAAAGTTTTCTCCTTTAGAAATAGTTTCAAACCAGTCCCAAACAAAGTAAATCACTGAGCGTGTGGTGCGACCATGTAGCGTTTGAATCGCAATTCGAATCTGCTCGGTATAGATCTTCAAGCTGAATTTAGTGAGGTGAAGATCCATGTCCAGCTGATTCACTTCTGTGACCACATGACCGAACAAATGAGCTACTGAGAGATAACTCCCCTCTCGCAGTGTCGGATATATTCGACTTACAACAGCTAAGTAGTGCTGAATAGATCGAGACATAGGATCATAGGTCAACCGAAAATCAAAGACTAGTGCAGCCGTATCAAGATAGGGATTAGGGCCACTGTAGTGTTTCAGATTGAAAATATCAAACGTATCATCCACCCGAGCATTGACACGAGTCATTGAGGAACCTATATCCTGAATCGAACTACATGAGATATCCTACAGTGTCGTGAAACATTAAAAAATGAATAATACCTATAGGATAACGATCAAGACTTATTGAAACTAGCCAGGACTAACCTTAAGTGAAAACTATACTTAATGTCACCTTTTTGATCAGATCCCTTCAGAGAGCTGCGGACCTTATAGGGTTTGTTGATCACACCTACCTAAGCAACCAGCCTTTAACTAAGCCCTTAACTGAGGATGACCTGATCTTAATCCAGGGTGTTTGTTCCCAGGCAGCAACCTTTGACTTACAATGAGGGCTTCTTGGTGTCCAGAGGATAGGCCGGAAATACTCAGCTTTCAAATTCAACGTCGTCCTGGATCATCTAGACGTGTAGCTCAACTTGGCTCAGATCTGCGATTTTAGGTCTTGCGTTTCTGCGTAATTTTCATTATCTCTAGTAGGAGAGTTAATTTAACAACCGCGTGAGTACCCTATTAGCTGAAGACGATGCCCTCTACCGCCAGTACGTGCAGCAACTGCTGGAAAAGCACTTACCTGCTTTTGGTCCGGTTTATGTGGCCTCCAATGGCACCGAAGCTCTAGAGCTATCCCGAAAGCATCAGCCTGATTTCTTACTTATGGATATTCGGATGCCAGAGATGACAGGTATTGATGTCGCTCGACAAGTTTGGGCTGAAAGACCTCATGCTCGGATCGTATTTTGGTCGCATTTTGCTGATGAGGTTTATGTACGAGAACTTCACAAAATTGTGCCTCCGCAAACCGTGTATGGCTATTTACTCAAAAACTGCACCGATGAGAAACTCATTAGTGCCATCCAAGCTGTGGTTCAAGATGAACAATGTGTCATTGATCGAGAAGTCAGAGGGGTTGACTCGCGCTCACAAAACAAGATCACTGGCTTAAGTGATGCTGAGTATGAAGTGCTGATTGATATTGCCTTGGGCCTAACTGATCAAGCTATAGCAGCCCGGCGTTTTCTCTCTCGTCGAGGCGTTACCAACCGACTACGTAACTTATATGACAAACTTGAAGTCAGCAATGATCAGATTGAAAGTGATGAGTGGGGCACAACCTTTAGTTTAAGAGCACGAGCCATTCGCCTTGCGTTTCAACGAGGTTTGATCAATGCCCAACTTCTGGAAGAAGAGGAACAAGAACTGGATAAGTGGCTCAGCCGATATCGTTTAGAACCGCTTGAGTAGGAGACCTGATGTAATTTATGACCTCTATCTCAGGATTTTAAGACCCTTATGAAGGTGAGTGCAACTATTATTAAAGGGTATGGAGTCGCCTCTGGTAAGGCTAATGATCCAAGATTTCCACGAGGTACGCTTGAACTCCAAAAGCCGTTTTTCCGCTCGCAGGGCCTCGATTTGAGTCAGTACTACTCGGGGACCCTCAATATCTCGATCAAGCCATATCGGTATCAAGTTAAACAGGCCCGCTATAGCTTTAAACAGGTTAAATGGTCTCCGGTCAGCCCAGCTGAAGACTTTTCATTTTTCGATTGCACTCTTGTGATCGGTGATTGCCACCAACCAGGCTTAGTGTACTACCCTCATCCAGACACAAAGCCTGAGCACTTTCATACCTCTGACACGCTAGAGATCTTAACTACTTTTATCGAGCAGCTTACCTACGGAGATTCAGTAGAGTTTGATTTTAACCCAGCCCAGCTTGAAATCTATTAAATCACTTTTTGGCTAAAGAATTTTTTGATTCGGCCCATTAGCCCTGGCTCTAAGTGATTTAGATCTAACAGCGGTACAGAGTTACCTTGTAATCGTTCAGCAATATTTTGAATCGCCATAGCCGCTAGGGGAGGATGCTTAGCCAAAACGATGGGTTCCCCTTTGTTACTGGAGATCAAGATACTAGGTTCTTCAGGAACTACCCCCAGTAAGGGAATCGCTAGTAGATCTTTAACTTGAGCGATCGACATCAGTTGGCCCGAAGCCATCAGATCAGGACGAGCTCGATTAATCACCAGACGGGTTGATCGGACTTGGGCTGCTTCTAACAAGCCAATGACCCGATCCGCGTCGCGGGTTGCGGTAAGTTCGGGTGTGGTCACCACGATGGCTTCTTTAGCCCCAACAACAGCATTTTGAAACCCTTGCTCAATTCCAGCTGGACAATCGATCAACACATAATCGTATCGAGTGATCAATTGCTTGATAAGTTTGGCCATTTCTGCAGTGGTGACCGCTGCTTTCGTGCGAGTTTGGGCAGCCGCCAGTAGATCAAGCTTTCGAGTCCGCTTATCTTTAATGAGAGCTTGCTCTAAGCGGCAGTCGCCTTTGATAACATCGAGTGCGTTGTAAACAATCCGGTTTTCTAAACCCAGCAGTAAATCAAGATTGCGCAAGCCAAAATCAGCATCCACCAACACAACAGTTTTATCCATGCAGGCCAGAGCGGTCCCCAAATTGGCAGTGATCGTGGTTTTCCCCACTCCACCTTTACCGGAGGTAATCACAATCACACGGCTCATACCTGTTCTTTCTCGTTGCGATATACAGAGAGATAATCCTGCAGCCCAGCAATGCAAATGACTTGATCTTTAAGATAGGCGACTTCAGCTACTGGATAATCAGGATTATCTTCGGGGGGGCGGGCTACTTGATCGGCAATACGCAATTGCATGGGTTCCATATACAGAGCCACAATCACATGTTGCGGATCTTTAGGATAGCCTGCATGAGCCACGCCTTTCAGTCGACCTAGGATCACAACATCGCCGCTAGCAATCACCTGTCCTCCAGGGTTGACATCTCCCAAGACGATCACCGATCCGCGATGCCGAACCTCAACCCCAGAGCGAACAGTAGTATCTAAATATAGGGGCAAGTCTTGAGCTTCAGGTGGGGACACTGGTGTCAAAGGGAGTGCTTGTTGCACCGAATAGCCTAACTGGGCGGCTGCGACTGCTGTCGATCGATGCCGAGTCTGGACACAGCGTAGAGTCAGTTGATGCTGATTGACCAAGGTTGCAATGGCCTGCAATTCAGCGGTACTCAAAAGCCGATCGTCTGCCCATAGGGTCAAACTACAGCCCCGTTGCCAAAATGGACGATGAGCTTGTAAGTGCCACTTGAGATGATGCCAGAGATCGTCCCAAGTTACCTCAGAAGTGGGCAAGTAAAGATGCAGACCGTCAGCCTTAGAACGTAAGTAAGCCTGGTGAGTCTCAAGTGAAGAAAGGGCAACCATAAACCTTGACTACAGCGTTGATGAATCAAATTTAAGCTCAAATCTGAGCACCTGACCCTACGTCAATGAGTATGAGTTAGGGTGAGCTGAGATGGGATTCACGTTCAACCTATGAGCTACGATGGGGTTTACTATTGACAATGAGTGCCTCCCGATCGGATAGCTGATCTCCCCTGATGACTTATGACTTATTCCATTTGCTCACAGGACAACCGCCCTGACCCGATTTCGATCTGGAAAGTTCTGTACTTAATTTATCGCCATATTGATGTTAGTTTCATTGATACCTATGATCGGACCAGCTATCTTTGCCATAGTCTCTATAAGCATGAAGAGGCCAAAGCAACCTGGGCTTTTAGACGATTTCCAGGCCTAGTCTATGATTGCTCCGATCAGCAAACCCTAGTTCTTTATGATGTAGTCTACATTGACCGGCCTCTGACCTCCCTGAGCCATTTAAATGAGAAGCTGTACTGGATTTCTCCAGAAGATACCCAACCTGAGTTAGAGACGTATGTATCTTCTGGAGCCTATGACTCAGTGATGATCCTGTGGCCACAGAGTAACTATAAACGAGGGTTGCAGATCCCTACTGGGGGCTGGGGCCTAGCCTCAGGTGGCTACGAGAGAACGTATGGGGCTACCTATGCTACTCTGATCCCTGCTCGAGATCAGGCCTGGGAGATCCCTACGATTGGCGAACCCTGGTTACATGAGTGGTTGCATGGTGTAGCTGCTTATTATCGCACTCAAGGCTGTGCTCTTCCCACCCACGATGCTGATGGATCCCATCTCTATGGCTACACCCGTTCAGAAACAGCGGGCTGGTTGCTGTACTACCGTGATCTGATGACGGGACAAGTGGTACAAGGTAACCAAACACTGGGAATTGCAGCCGCAACCTGGCAACAAGGTGGGATTCGAGGCCATTGCCTCCGTGCTTTTGTTGACTACTTTAATGCCAATAGCCTAAAAACTTATACCTGTGTGGGTGAGGTGGCTTGGTGCTCCGAGCAACAAACGGTGCAACTAGGAGGGCGAGTCTCGTCAGACCGATTGGGATTACTCAAACGATCCGTTAAAGCCTTAAACCGGAATCTAGCCGGTAGTCATGGGCTGTATCGATCCCTCAAGTTGCAAGGTGAGTTTACAGTGAGCAGTAGAGTCTTAATTCCTAAAGGAGGGATCGGATCTGAGGATAGCGTTGCCCTAGTCATTGGAACCCCGACGTATGACTATCAAGCAACTTTAGCCTATGGTACTGATCCCTTTCACCGGAATCATATTTACATAGCCTCGACATCTCGAGCTGTTTCAAATTCAGTTGATCTAGGCATTCGAATTCCATTTATCTTTCAACCAGGCTGGATGACGCTTAAATTGAAAGGATCAGCCTCAACAGGAATGCTTTGGATGAAAGTATGGCCTGATGGAAATAATGAACCAGTTTGGCAGCTATCCCGTCATCGTCTCTTGCAGGGTGAGATTCACCGCATTGGGATTGCTCACTGGGGACAAGGGATCCAAGTGACTGAGTTGATCGCTTTTGAGGGGGATCTTTGAACGTGATCAGCTACAGCCGACAATATAGCTGTTTTTTCAGGAAGACAGAGATTGGGTTTCACTGAGTTGAGCGATCGTTTGCTTAGCACTCTGAATTAGAGCTTCGATGACATGGGTTCCTGGAGTTGTTACACCTCTAAGTTTAGCTTCTGCGGAGGCTAAATCTAGCCTAGCTTCTTGTAGGAGGCCTTGTCGACAACGGAGTAGAGACCGATGAGCAAAGGCTTCAGGTCTTGATGGTGAATGAGCAATAGCAGTGGCTAATTCCTTTTCCAGTTCGGTTGGGTCATAATTGTTAGCACTTGACTTGATTTTGAAACTGATGAGTTTGACGTTATAAAAGGATTGGGCGTCTTGAGGATAATCACGAGCAATTGCCATAAATTTTTGAAATTCCTTGGCTTGCAGCATTGCTTGGATCTCAAACATAGAAGCATAGTTACAGTAAGGTTCTTCATGACGGAACTGGTGAAACATGTCAAGCCATTCCTGATAGTGCTCACTTTCATACGAGTCAATATCTGGATCGTCAACAGTCAAGCTGGGTGGATACTCAATATTTAGAAAATCTAATACCCTATGGACATGGGGGGTTGCAGCTTCAATAAAGTCTTCACAATAAAGTTCCAGCGGTTGAATGTGATGATTCTCAAAATAATGCGCCCATTGTTGATCAAAATGAGCTGACATTGAGTAAGTATCGTAAAGTTGATAGTAGTTAAATTTGGGCCCTGAGTCATGTTGTCCTAATCGAGATAATGATTGTTCTGCTTGTTCAGCTATGGTCCAAGACACAACTTGCGCTTCAAGATCCCGGTCACGAATCCAAACATATTTTAAATGAGGGAAAAATCTCATCAACAATTGATGGGGGTTTAGAGGGGCTAGTTCAGGTATTTGCTGGCAATCAGCCACAATTTGTTGAATCTGAGGCCATGGCAGTTTAATTCCAAACACACCGTTAGCGCTAGCACACACTTGAGGCAGTTGCTTTAAGACCTCAACTAGACTCCCTTTATCAAGAGCACTCTTAGCCAAACCATGAGACACTCGCGCCAACGCTTGTTCAGGATACCCTATAAGATTCGTCGTTTGAAGAATTTGACAAAGTAGGTTGCTTTTGCCCACTGGACTGACACAGAGGATAAATCCCTTCACGTTTTCAAGGGGTAAGTCTGAATCAAGTAGTCTTTTGGGATCCAGTTCTAACCTTTGTGAGGTTGTGTGAGAGTGTGAGGTTGTGTGAGAGTGTGAGGTTGTGTGAGAGAAAGCTACTGGCCTCTGGGGTTCAAGTCCTGGCTTCAATCGTTCCGAAATGGGCTTCGACTGAACCATCAGTTGCTCTAAATCCGGCTCTGGAGCTGCGGAGGCTGTTGCATAAGGTCTAGGGAGTCCTCTGCGATCATAGAGTTCCTCATCAACCAATTCTTGGATATAGTCTTCAGCTGTTCGGACCAGAAGAACCATCTGCGCTACAGCCTTTTTGGCATCAACAGTCTTTCTTTCCATCGCGTTGAGGAGTATGACTTGCTCATTAATACTAATGAAAGACTATCGAACAATCAAGGATAATCAGAGTTGGATACCAGAACCCCACCCAATTGATGGCTGCACATGAGTCAATTGATTAAGAGGTTAAGTATTTCTACTGAAATAACTGGAGCTAACTCCATCGGTCAAAAAGTTAAGTAGTCGTCTGTAGCGATAGCGTCTTTTGGATCTCCACTCTGGTCACAGCGGCAGATAGACTGAATAACATTGCTAGTTCTGTGAGTCATCCTGAGAGCAGCTCTGGGCAACTAAACAAAAAGTATGTCGTGAGAGATGGTCCTCTTATGGAGATCAAGATGAAGGATTGACTGAGATGAAGATTTTACTGATTTTGCCTGATCCCAAGGGTTCAATGTATTTGACCCATTAAGCAATTTATTCAAACCAGAGTCAGCCAGACAGCTCAAGGATTTCATTTTAAGCCTTAATCTTTGGTGAGGATCGGTAATGGCACATTAGCTTTAAGGACATAAGGCAGACTCTCAATGGTTTTCACTGCACTTAAAATTGTGGTATAGGAAGTTTGTTCAGTAATCACAATAATTTCAGTTTGACCCACTTGATCCTTCTCTTTGCGAACTACACTAGGATTAATCAGAGACTTTTCAAGTAGAGAGGTAATCCCACCTACCCCTCGCAAGCCATCATTCACACGGATACGAAGATAGTAGCGTCGGTACAGTTCGTTGCTAATGGGATCTGAAGCAAGGGGCTGGCTCTGAAAGGCAGGGAGACCGACAGAATGAGCGTCTGGAATCGGCTGAATCCTAGTTGCAATTTGGATCAAATCAGCCACAACGGCACTGGCTGTAGGACCCTGGCCTGCCCCCCGTCCATAAAACATTAATTCATCAACAGGGTCACCTTGAATAAAGATGGCATTGAAGACATCGTTTACAGAGGCTAAGGGATGTTGGATAGAGACTAAACTGGGTCCAACATGAAAGAGGAGGGAGCCATCTCCTTTGATCTCGCTAGTGGCTAGTAGCTTGATCCGATAGCCCAAGGCTATGGCATATTGAATATCTAAATCAGAGATGACAGTTTGATCAATACCCGTGGTACAACGATCTAAAGCGTCTTGAATATTAACCGTTTTGCCAAAGCCAATCTGGGTCAAGATCGCTAGCTTTTCAGCAGCATCTCGGCCACTCACATCAAAATCGGGTGGATCTTCAGCGTAGCCTTTGGCTTGAGCATCGATGAGAGCATCTTGATAGGTCCAGTTTCGCTCACTCATTTGGGTCAAGATATAGTTAGTGGTGCCATTAATAATGCCAGTCATGGCTCTTAAGCGGTTGGCTCCCAATGATTGAGTGAGAGCTTGAATAATCGGAATCCCGCCCGCCACCGCAGCTTCAAAAGCAACGTGAACGTTATGGCTAGCAGCATGATTTAACAGTTCTGCTCCATGGGCTGCTAGCAAAGATTTATTAGCCGTGACAATATGTTTGCCGTGTTCAATAGCCTGCATCAGAAGTTGAAAAGTCGGATCGATGCGGCCCATAACTTCAACGACAATATCAATATCAGGATGATGAATCACCTCTTGCGGATCAGTAGTGTAGCAGCCAGTCGGTATCTCAATGTCTCTAGGTTTATCTAAGGTACGAACCGCTACTTTTTTCAAAGCTAGCATAGACAGAATAGGATGACGCCCTTGCGGTTGTAGGATGATTTTGGCCACCCCTGATCCTACTGTTCCCAGGCCCAACATACCAATTGCCAAGGGTTTCATCACCAACTCCTATGAATACATACCGCCTAAGATACTGCCTCAGGTGTAGGCATGGTTGGAAATAATAGGACATCTCGAATACTGTTGCTATTGGTTAAAACCATGACTAGTCGATCAATCCAGAGCCCCAGACCCCCACAATTTGGCATACCAAACGCCAGGGCATCGAGGTAATCAGCATCAAGGGGATGGTGAGCAATAGTCTGAGCCTGTTGATATTCAAATCGAACCCGTTGTTCGGTTGGATCATTAAGTTCGGTGAAGGCATTGGCAAATTCAAGCCCAGCCATATACAACTTGAAGCGTTCCACAAACCCAGGTTTACACCGATGCATTTTAGCTAGGGGACTGACTTCTTGGGGGAAATCGACAATAAAAGTGGGTTGAATCAATTGGGATGCAACGCATCGTTCAAAGACTGCATTGAGGAGATGGCCTAAACTTTGTGTCTCACTGGCTTGTAAGTCGATCCCTTGGAGATGCGGAGTAACGGCTTGAATAGCTTGGGGTAAAGCGCTAGATCCAGCGGCCAAAAAAGGTTCAAACGTCACTTCAGTAAACTCGGCTACAGCATCGACTAGGGTCATGATACGCCAATGGTGCCCTGGTAAGGGATAGCCATCAGCTGTGGTGTGGGTGTACTTTCGCTCTAAGCTAATGTGCTCAGCTTGATAGGGGATATCGGTTACCTCTAATCCTGATGCAGCTGCAGCAAAGCTGATCAAGGTTTCTGTTAAGTTCAGCATGTCAAAGTAATCAGCATAAGCCTGGTAGAGTTCTAAGGCGGTAAATTCAGGGTTATGGGCATCATCAATACCTTCATTCCGAAACACACGTCCAAGTTCAAACACACGTTCAAAGCCTCCACAGATCGCGCGTTTCAAGTAAAGTTCAGGGGCCAATCGCAGAAAATGGTGTTGAGCTAGGTCATCAGGATAGGTGGCAAAGGGTTTAGCGGTAGCTCCACCGTAAACAGGCTGTAGAATTGGTGTTTCAATCTCTAAGAAGCCTGATTCATCTAAATAAAAGCGAATACTTTGAATAATCCGACTCCGAGCCACAAAGCGCTTAAATGAGTCTGGATCAAGGGCTAAGTCTTTTTCTCGATAGCGGCGCCGGATCTCGAGGGTTTCAGTTTTAAAGGTATCCACAGGAAAGGGATGGGTGGCTTTAGCCAAGATCACGATTGACAGAGCCATGATTATCGGTTGACCTGCGTCTGAGTAGCCAGGGTGGCCCATAACACCGATCCAATCTCCCACATTCAGTAAACTCAAGGCTGCAAAAGTGAGGGGAGCATACTCAGGAGGTAGTTCAGGGTCAAGAGTATCCAAATAAGAGGTCGTAACTTTAACCAGGAGGGGGTCACTACTATCTTTTAACGTAATCAGAAGATCAGCTTCTTGCTTCCGTTGCGCCAAGATACGACCACAGATCCGCACCTGATCACCATGATGATGCCCTGCTGCAAGAGTTTGATAGGTTGACTCAGTTGAGAATAGCTCCAGAACCTGACTGATTAAATGGGTCCGATGATAGGCAGCTGCTGGATAGGGGTTGATGCCCTGGTCCACTAACCTCTGGGTGTTTTGTAAACGTGATTCGACCCCATCCGATCCCATGGTAAGTGCTCAAAATCAACACAAGTAGCTTAGCTTAAAACGTTCCTATCCACGAATGTCCCATAGCACTGAGCCTAGTTTTAACCGCTTGTAATCAGGTTGATGTAGGGACAAACTTAACCTTTAAAACTCAAGATTTACGATCTGACTTCATTTATCGAGATGATTTGATAACCCCACAAGATGTAGCCATAGCTCTAGTTTATGCCAGAGGAATCGTCACCTTGATCCAACAGCCTGCTCCCACTTGAGTTCTCAGTTCAAAGGTGCCCCCTAGAGCTTGAGTTCGCTCTCGCATGCCTTGAAGGCCAAAGCCAGTTGTATTTTGGTGTTGGTTAAACCCCTTACCATTATCTTCAAGTTGTAACTGGACCTCTGTGGCTGTGGCTTGGAGACAGATCTTAACCTGGGTCGCTTGCGCATGTTTACAGCTATTTGTTAGGGCCTCTTGAATAATGCGATAAATCGATCCTTCAATATCAGGTTGAAATGTTTGATCAGGGGCAATCTCAATTTGACAGATAGGTTGAATGCCAGACGATCGTTGAAAATCCTGAGCTAAACGTCTAATACCTTTGGCTAAGGAGATACCTTTGAGAGGATCAGAGCGGAGGGCAGCAACCGATTCTCTGACATCTTGTAAAGCGGTTGTACCTAATTGTTTGGCTTCACTCAGAAAGGATAAGGCTTGAGCAGGATCTTTGGCCCACAACTTTAATCCACCTTCTAGTTGAATATTGAGGGCTGTGAGAGAATGCCCCAGAGAATCATGGATCTCGCGAGCAATACGATTGCGTTCTTGCAAAGTGGCTAATTTTTCAATATGAAGGGCATAATGTCGCAATTGTTCATTCGCTTGAGCTAACTTCTCTCGGCCCTGCCGTTCAACCATCAGTGTATGAATTAATAGTGTGACAAACACCAGGCTCAAGATCATAACAATAGAAACCGTGAATAAGACATAACGCCAGTAGCTGGGATCAACAGCCACCAAAAACAGATCAACGTGATTAAATCGTCGTTCTAAGGAGACTAAAAACAGCACAAAGATGATGCCACCTACAGCCAGTCGCCCTGTTAAAGGCAAGATCAAGCAACTTCGCACCATCAAGGGAACATACATAAATGCCAGTAACCGGACATTACTTAACCAGACCACTACACCAAGCAGGCTGAGTTCTAGCAAGGTGTATAACAGTCTCAATCGCATTGATCCTAAGGGTAAACGCAGACCCAGTAAGGCAAAACCCAACACACAAGAAACCCCTATCCAAGGTGATGGATAAAATCGGATCAAAAGCTCCAAGTAGGCTGCTGTGCCTAACAAAGCCCATTCTAAATACAATAGGAAGCGGAAGGGATGATTGCTATACCTAATCGAAGTTGGGGTTGGGGTTGAGTTGGGAGTCATATCATCCCCTAGGTATCTAGGACTGTTGCTCTAACTGATCCATACCCTGTAAATAGGCTATTGCAGCCTCTAATCGAGACGGGTAGGGCTTAGCAAACACTTCAAACCAGTAGGCATCAAACGAGTTGAGATCCAGGTGTTCTAACCAAGTTTGAGCCTCGGCTGTCCATTGCTGGCGACTAGCTATGGCTAAAGCTTGATCTTCTGCAGCATAGGAGTCCCGTAGCTCTTGCAGTATGAACTGCATGTCTCCTGTCTGATCAGATGGCTTGGCAGATGGCTTGGATCGAGACTTTGATCCAGACTCAGGTAAAGCTTGAATGGGTTGAGAGGGTAGCTTGGCTGGCGGATAAGAAGGTACAGAATAACCATGTGGTTGAGAAGCTGGCTCTGAGTCTGCACTTTCAGTGGCCGAGTCTAAAGCCTCATACTCAGCCTTGAGGTCAGTTAAAATTCGATCAATAGAGCGGTCCACAACTACCTATCAGCTATCACTACTCAATATCAATGATAACTATCAATAGTGCCATTCTATCCGAATCTTAGTCTTTGATTGCATTCAGCAAGACTTCAGTTAGGCTGATATCCTCCATATCTTCTAGAGTTATGGTGTCGCAAATATCAAACTTAGCACCGCTAGTATGCAACTCATCGTCTAGCACTCTAAGAAACTCAGTCGCATCAGGATCTTGGCCAATTTGGATAAATGAAATTCCTAATTCTTCATCTCGATCGAGTTGGCGAGACGCTTCAATAACCACTTTAAGCACCGCTCGTCGATCATCAGCAGCCCCATCGGTAACCACCACAATGACAGCCCCAGCTTGAGCCTGTCCACCCGCTTTACGTCTGAGGTAGCCTTGAATTGCATCATCTAGTACAGCAGCCAAATTAGTGGATCCCGACGGTTCATATTCTTGAAAGATTTGGTCAACTTTAGCACTGGTGACATTGTCAAATCGTTTGAAGCGACCTGAGAACAAGTAGACAGTAATGCCATCGGGATCAAGTTTTTCACATTTGCGGGCCAAGGCTTGAGTGGATTCTTGCATAGCACTCCAACGACTGCGATGACCCGGCATATCTTCAACAGACATACTGCCACTTTTGTCAATGATCAGCACATAGTCTCGGTTCATATCTAGATCCACCATCAGAGCGCTACCTTAAATTAATGTACTAATTACTGTATCGCAAACTAACTGGTATTTCAGTGTGCTGATTGTTCAAATAATGAGTCAACTTCAGCAGTTTCTTGGCATAAAACAACCTATGTTACTGATGGGTGATGGGCTAAGCTTAATATTCAGCTAGGCTTTACATCGGAGTACAACTACCGTGAGATCGTCAGGTAAAGGCCCCACAGACGTGGCAAAAGTCACCAGATTGTCAACGATAGTACCTGCATCAGTATCCTGTTGAATACATTGATAGATGAGATCTTTGTTTTCATAACTTTCGGGTCGAGCATCGATTAATCCATCACTATGAATCACTAAAGCATCTCCTGGCTGCAACAAGACCGATCCAGCTTTGTAGGTCGTGAACCCTACCCCTAAGGGTGGATTCCGTACAGGCAAGCGTTCAATATTCCCTCCTACCCGATGAATAAAGACATGACCATGTCCTGCATCAACGTACTCCACCCCATAGGTATCTACATTCAGCTGCAAATGAAATAAAGTGACAAAGGCTTCTGATTCCAATAGATCAGCATCTAAGGCTTGACTAACACAGTTAATGGTGGCCTGGGCTTCACTATGACCTGAAAATGCATTGAGAGTGGTGCGGATTGAGGCTCGGACAGTAGCCATGAGTAAAGCTGCCGCCATCCCCTTGCCCATCACATCACCTAATGTTAGGGAGAGCTGCTGGGGAGCGGGTTCGTACCAATCATAAAAGTCTCCTCCCACTTCTTTAGCTGGAATACATTTGGCACAGAGATCAAAGGCCGTTAAGGGCGGATGGATCTTAGGCAATAGATTTGTTTGGATGACACCTGCTCGTTCGATTTCAGCTTCTAGTAACGCACTCTTCTGTTGTAATTCTTTTTGGAGGCTCCGAATCATCAAATGATTTTCAACTCGAGCCAATACCTCTTCCAATTGAAAGGGTTTGGTAATATAGTCTACTCCACCAGATTGAAACGCTTTGACCTTATCGACGGCATCATCTAAAGCACTGATGAAAATGACGGGGATCTCAGAGACATTGGGTTTTGCTTTCAGTTGTTGACATACTTCATAGCCATCCATTTGTGGCATGGTGATGTCTAATAAGATCAAATCAGGGGGTTCTGCTTCAACAGTGGTCAGTGCCATCCGACCATTCAAGACGCTTCTGACCTCGTACCCTTGCTCTCGCAGCATCCCTGACAGTAAGCGTAGGTTATTTGGGGTATCATCTACCACTAAGATGTTGCCTTTCGGGGACAGGGGGATTACAGTCATATATCCTGAGATGAAATAAGTAGTCTTAAGGCCCTATCAAAGGTCTAAAGCCTGGCTACAGGTTTCGATGATCAAATCAAACTGAAAGTTATCAACCCACTCGACTAATCCAAGGCGGAGTGTCGTATGAACTTCAGGTATTTGATCAAGTAAAGACAAGATGAGCGTATCACGAGCTAGGGTAGCGGCCTGATATAAATCTTGGATCCAAGCTTTGGGCATAGTTGCCGCTAGCAATGATGGGCTGATATCACCGACCTCTGGCTCTGCAAGCTCTAAGGGATCATCATACTCGTAGCAAACCCCCAAATGCTCAATGAGTTTGGTAAAGATGGTATCTTGACGAAACGGTTTACTGACAAAGTCATCACAGCCTGCCGCTAAGACATCATCACGCTCATGATCAAACGCACTGGCAGTAATGGCGATCACTGGCACGGTTTTACCTCGGTCAGTGGCTTTAATCCGGCGAGTGGCTTCATAGCCATCCATAATCGGCATCCGCATATCCATCCAAACTAAATGGGGTTCCCAGCTGGCCCAAATCTCCAGAGCTTCTTGACCATTAGCCGCTAATCGTGTGACAAAGCCAATGCTGCTGAGGAGTTGATCTAAAAGCTCTCGATTTTCGAGTTTGTCATCTACGATGAGCAAGCGATACTCAGGTTGACCAGGAGCCAATTGTCGCACTCGGCAAGACGGAGGTTCAGGTTGAAGTAACTCAGGATCAGCTATCTCAGCCTGCAAGGTGACGGTAAAGGTCGATCCCTGACCTGGTTGACTCATGACTTGAATATCGCCTCCCATCATTCGGGCAAAGTTGCGACTAATCGTTAGTCCGAGGCCAGTACCGCTTTGCTGTTTCAGACCACTTTCAGTTTGGCTAAAGGCTTTAAATAGCTTTTTTAAATCACTGGCTTGAATACCTTCACCGGTATCCTGAACTACTAAAGTCAACTGTACTTGATCGAGAGTTGTCGATTGAGCTTGCACCTGTAGATAGATACTTCCTGTGTAGGTAAATTTTAGGGCGTTACTCAAAAGATTGACCAGGATTTGTCGCAGTTTACCCTCATCGATCATAACTGCATAAGGAACTGAAGCATCCACTTCAACCTGAAAGTCTAACCCTTTCGCTTCCACCTTAGCCAGAAAGAGGTCATGAATGGCTTCAACTAAGGCATGTAAATCAACTAATGAATTCTGGAGCACGACTCGCCCGGCTTCGATTTTTGAAACATCTAGAATATCATTGATTAAAGCCAGTAAATGTTCACCGCTAGTATTGATAATATCAATTGATCGTTTCTGTTGTGGATTCAGGGCCGCATCGCGGGCTAAAAGTTGAGCAAATCCTAGAATGCCGTTGAGTGGAGTTCTGAGCTCATGACTCATATTAGCTAGAAAGGTACTCTTAGCTCGATTAGCTTGTTCAGCTGCTTCTTTGGCTTTTTGTAGATCAGCTTCAAAACATTTGCGCTCAGTAATATCAAGGGATATGCCAGAGAGTTTAATCGCTTTACCTGTAGCATCACGTTGAAAGCTACCAATACTCGTTAGCCAACGAAGCTGACCATCCGGTAAAATCACACGATACTCAGATTGATAGCGGGTTCCCTCTCGAAGAGCCTGATCTTGAGCCGCCAGCAGTTGGTTGCGGTCCTCGGGATGAACACATTGCAAGAACTCATCAAATCCTGTCACCGGCACATCCACTTGCCCCAGTAGATATTGCATTTCTGGAGACCAACGTTCTTCACCGGTTTCTATATCCCACTCCCATGCCCCCATGTTGGCCGCTTCCAAGGTCATTCGCAGTTGGGCTTCACTTTTTTGTAGGGCCATTTCGGCTGATGATCGAGCTTGGCCCATGGCGATAATCTCACCTACCAAGCGGAGCACTTGAATAGTTTGGGGGGTCCATTGATACGTCTTGGAGCGAATGACTTCTACACCCAAAGTACCTAGTAGCTGATCTCGATAGCTCAGAGGCACATAGACGATAGACTGGATTGATTGCTGTTGCCAAGTAGCTAGCTCTAAACTTGCCTTGTCCCTTAATGTCTTTAGATCATTCACAGCCACCACGTTACCTTGAAACATTTGTTCGTGTAACCAGGGATAGGCCTTGACAGGTACTTTTTTATAACGGTTGATCTGGGCTGGGATCCCATTGGCGCACCATTCGTGAGTATTAAAAGTTTCTGTCTTCTGAGCGTTATACTTAAAAATGTAGGCCCGATCAACAGCTGGAAACAGTCTTACTAAAGATTCTAAAGCTAACTGAATAGCCTGTTCCCCTTCTTGAGCTAAAAATGAGCGTAGGATCCGGTTCACTAAACCTCGGCTCTTGGCTTGCTTAACCACTTCTTGTGTTCGTTTTTTTACCTGAGCTTCTAGATTTGTAACGGATTCGTTAACCTGAGTGGACATCGAGTTGAAAGACTGGCCCAGCTCTTCGAGTTCTGCAATTCGATTCACTTGGATCTGCTGATGCAGCTGTCCCTTTGAAATTTGATGACTGGCGTGGATCAAGGTCTGAATGGGCCGAATAATCCAACGACTAGTCATCCAGCCTACCCCTAGACTGCCGAGCAGAGCTAGTAGACACAACAGAAGAGTGGTCTGCCAATTGTGGTGGAATTGTTCTAAAAAGTCAGTTTCAGGGATAATAGTCACAATGGTCCAATTCAATCCACGTGGATCTTGAAAATCTTGCGTTTGAATAAAATAGGATTGATGATTAAGTGTAACAAGAGAGTCAGGGTTTAAAGGTGCTCTTGCCCCATCTTGCAGCCAGCTAGCTGTTTTTTGGATCAATGTTGAAGTACTCTGGGCGGGTGTGAGTCGTGTAAGAGTTTGATCCTCACGAACTTGATAAGGAGCTTCACCGGATGAAATGGCGATCAGTGTTCCCGTTTGATCAACAATATAGGCTTGCCCAGTCCGACCAATCTGCAACTGTCGCAGAAACCGACTGATGTCATGTAGTGAGTAATCAACACCACAAACCCCTAATAACTGACCAGCCGCATCATAGACTGGGAGAGCTGCACTCATGATCAGCTGTGGAAAATCAAAATCAGCATAAACATCAGTCCAAACAGCCTCACCTTGTTGTACTGCTTGTTGATACCAGGGTCTGGGTCTGGGGTCATAGGGATTCGGCGTAACTTTAACCCTTTGATCTCGCTGTCCATCAACCGTCAAGGTATAGTTAGTACTCAAATAACGAGTTGAAGCATCACTGATCACCAATTGAAGGTTTTGATTGAGAGTTCGAGTCACGCCTAAAAAGTCGCCAGAGGCCTGATCACCATAGTAAATCCAGGTGATGGCAGGTAGTCGTTGAATTTGCCTCCAGAGATAACGTTCGCTGGCTTGATCTTGTGTTTTCAACGCTCCTTGGTAAATGACCTCAGCATTGATATGGTTGATGATATGAGGGATCTCAAGATAGTCAGCGAGCTTTTGTTCGATCCGTTGCATGATCTCGCTTTGGAGTTGCAACGCGGTAACCTCAATGGCAGCTTGACCATTTTGCAACGATTGATACCCCACTAATCCAACTGCAGCCAACACTTGAAGGGCAAAGGGGATGATCAACGCCCATCGAAGTGGAATACCCCACCGTTTTGGGGAGGATTCAGCTGGAGGGAGTGATGATGTCAAGGTGAATCCTAGCCAGTAGTAAGTTGAATCTCTTGCATTCTACGATACAACGATAGCTGTCATGAGGGCTGACATCATGGTTAGGGCTGGTATCAGTGCTCAGAGAAGTTGAAGCTCGGCTTGAGGTTGATTCAAATCTTAGCGGGGTAATCGGAATTGATCAGATCCCAAGAAGCTAGAGGAGGGGGGTGTCACCCAAGTACTATTTGTTAAGCCGCTAATTGTTCCATAGATAGCCCCCAGGATGGCAGCCGCCAACAAGGCTAAACCAACCAAAGTGATTATATTCGGTTCACCTAACCAATCGAGTAGCATCTCAATCAAAAGCATAGTTGGAATATAACCTAACCCTACAGCAGCCCCTGCCAACGTGTTTGACCCGATTAACCCATTAGCCTTAGGATTACGATCTCGGTAAAGTAGCCATTGCGTCAGGCCAGCTGCACCCCCAAAACCAGCTCCGATCCCAGCATTGAGAATTAAGCTGAGGATTAAGCCCAGTGACAACTCTAATTCAGTAAGCATAAGCTGATTACTCTTTAACGAATCTCCCTTAGCTTAACCTTGGTTGGCGCGATGTATGGAAATTCCTAGCATGAGGTTGAATGGTTTATGTCTCCACTAACATCAGGAATCTTCACCGATGGAGGGTGCTCGCCCAATCCAGGGCCAGGTGGTTGGGGGTTTGTGGTAGTTGATCAAGATACCATCGTGCATGAAGCCTACGGTGGTGAGTTAGAGACCACTAACAATCGCATGGAGTTAACCGCCATAATCCAGGCTTTGGAGTATTGTCTTATAACCCCGCCTAAAACCCCAATCCTCTACGCTGATTCTAATCTGTGTGTCCAAACATACAATGAATGGATGGCAGGGTGGGAAGCACGGGGTTGGCGCCGAAAGCGAGGCGCAATTGAAAACTTAGATCTAGTCAAACAACTAGCAGCTCTCAAACAGCAATACCCTCAACTCCAAGTGACCTGGATCAAAGCTCATGCGGGACTGCAATGGAATGAATATGCTGATCAACTGGTTCAAAAAGGTCGCACAGCAATATTGTCAGCCCTTTAGGCTTTGAAATCTGCAGTGTCTACCCGAGGCTTAATTAGGCACCAAACCGACAAAATCCCTTCGAGCCAACTTTGGGCAAATTGAATGCGACTCTGTGGATCAACGTCTAACAAGTGAGCAAAATCAGGATCATGCATCCGAGCTTGCTGGGGATATTCTTTGAGATCCAAAAACGTCCATAGGTAATCTACTGCCTCTGCATCTAAAGCTGGAGCTAGCGAACCCACTCGTTCAAAATGCTGAAAGTCTTTGTAGGACAACTTGGAACTCGAGCGGATTCCTAATTCAAATCCTTCTTGACGAACTTTGTTAAGTAAAACCTGTTTTTCAGCTCGTAGGCGATCTACTAAATCCTGCTCAGCCATTTGGTTCTTGAGTTCTTCACAGGTAATAGCCATTTCCAATGCCTCCTGGCAAATCGCCGAAATATTGAAGTGATGTTTTACGGGTTGAAGCCGTGCATAGAGCGACTCGGGAACCGCAATTGTTACTCGGTGACTCACAACTTCCTCCCGAAATCTGTGTACCCTTATACAATAACGGATCGAATTACATAAAACTGCTAAAGACACAATTTGTTGCATAATTGACAGTTTTTAACAAAAAAGTATGCATCACCAAAGACATGATCAACTACACTAGGCTCCAAGTCCTTAGTAAATTCCTTATTCAATCAGGTATCTAGCGATCGAGGTCTGATGACTCTGGCCAGAGAGAGTATGTAAAATCTCAGTTGACTTGATCAAGTATGTAACGATGTCTTTTAATCGCTAGGATTGAGTTCAGGTAACGGTTCTGAGGAAACCTAACTGCTCAACTTAACTAGACGGTAAAACAGCCTCTAAGGAAGCCGAATCTAAAGAATCCACAAATTGACGGGCTGTCCGCCCCGAAAACCCATTCTGCTGTTGGGCCCACATGATTGCTTGGCGGCGGATCACTTGCGGATCTAGGTCTATGTGTGGCTTGAGGTGCATCAGATGGTCAACTGTGGCCAGATAATCGGCCTGGGTAAAAGGCGCAAAGGTTAGCGTTAGACCAAATCGATCTCGGAGTGATAGTTTTTCTTGTACAGTATCCCAGGCATGAATCTCAGTATCAGAGGGATTCGGTCGATCTTGGAAAAACTCACGAATCAAATGACGGCGATTGGTGGTGGCATAGAGTCTAACGTTGGTGGGTTGTGCTGAAATATCCCCTTCCAGTAAGACCTTTAACTGTTTGAAATCGGTTTCGTCAGCTTCAAAGGAGAGATCATCCACAAACAAAATAAAACATTGTGCTCGTTGTCTCAGATTATCAACAATGATTGGTAGATCGATTAACTGGGCGCGATTGAGTTCTAACAGCCGTAAGCCTTGCTGACAGTACTTAGACAACATGGCTTTGACCATGGACGACTTGCCTGTACCCCGAGCGCCGTAGAGTAAAACATGTAGAGCTGGAGTTCGAGCTAATAAGGCTTCTGTGTTGTGACATAGTTGTTGTTTCTGTCGCTCATAGCCATAGATTTGATCCAACAGGACCCAATCAGGGTGAGCCACCCCTAGTAACTGATGTTGATACCAGCGAAAGGCTTGATATCGAGCACAGATGCCGACCCCCTGATGCCGATAATGGTCCGCTAGATCTTCAAGCGTTGCCGCCCAATCTTGGGTTGATAGGGGATTCCACCCTGTGAGACGAGTGGTTTCATCAGACCACCAAATCTGTACCCCTAGTTTTTGCAGGGGGAGACGTAAACTAGCCTCACTACCCGCTAAGCGCTGGAAACAACGCAGATCATGTTGAGCGGCTTGAATTAAAGCCAGAGGTAAGGCTTCGGTTGAAGTCTGAGTGACAGCCTTAGCAAAGGGATTCGTAGACCAATGGATTTGCTGGATCAGAAAGTGAGGCCAACTGAGTCGGGCTTCGGCCAGTAGCGAGAAAAAGGCACCATAGGCTGTCAAGACTGTCGCGGCAGGAGTTTGATGACAAAGACGATCAACCAAGGTGATCCAAGCCTGTCCAATCGGATGAACTAGCACATCTTGAAAGAGAAGGATCTGGGCTGCAGCTTGGCGTACACCCTCAATTTCGGCAGACATAGAATACATAGAGGCCCTAGCTCAACATCACCAAGACTTGATTTTAGGACGAATTGTCAAGGGATGTTATCTACAGCTCGATCAGTTTTAAATGGCTCTTATAAATGAGTCATCATCCCCAACAAATCAACAGGGGCTGGCTCAAACCCAGCTCGATAATCTAAAAACTGGATCAAAATCAAATAGGCAATGCCCAAGGCAATAGCTAAAATTCCTGTGACTACAGCCACCCACTTAGACCGTTCCATAACGACCTTTAAATTCAGCAGTACTATTGTAGTCGAGTGTAGTCGAGCTATCCTCCATTTCGAATCTCTGATCCTGGATCCCTAATCCTATTCCTTAGATCTACCCCTCTGCCAGCTAACGGATCTGCAGCAATACATAGCCACCCTCGCGCGCCACAGGAACTAAAGCGATCGACTCCTTGACTGCCGTGGCCAGTAGCTCTGCTTCAAAGGGAGTCCAGGTTACGAGATAGTTCAACGTGGGTTCCTGCTCAAGCATCAGCTTCAGATCTTCGAGATCCATGGCCCAAGGCACTCGCAAAGGTCCATAGAAGTAAGGCACAAAGGAACGGAACCCGAATAACCCTACAGTAGGAGCTAATTGGGCATCAACTGTCGATTCAGTGGCCATCGTTTCAAAAAAAGTGATAGCTCCTCCCTGGGTGTAGCTTAAAACGCGAGATCCCATCCAACTCCAACACAGTTGACTACTAAGCCAGGTGGCTAGCACCAAACATAAGCTACTTTGAACCCATTGACGAGAACACCCGATTAAGCCAACAATTAACCCTAATAGAAAGATCAAACCAGGACTGTACGTCCACCACGGCCAGGTCACGGCTGTCTGCAGATAGGATCGAGTTAATGGATCGTCTATTAGAGGTATCACCTGATCGAGATGCTGCCCCATCCAAGGAATCAGTAACAGGACACCCCCTAAGAGCAAGCCTGAACAGGCGATCCATCCATATTCAATCCAATGAGGCTGGGCTTGTCCATCTAACCAGCGTAAAATCCGTTGTGAGGCAAAATAGGCCCCCATGACATACAGGAGTGATGAATAATGGATCAACTTAGTTTGAACAATAATTGAAAACAACACCAACACTACAGCGACTGCCATCATCATGAAGTGGTTGCATTGATCTAGGGTTTGATTTGCAGTGATTGATTGCAATGGCTCTACTGAAAGGGGGCTATGATCGGCCTGTAGAGTTCGACCTGATCGAATGGCTTGAAGTCTTGATCGCAGTTGAGGTTGCACTTGAGACCAGATCTCAACCCCGCTCAAAGCGGCAAATGGATAACAACCTAAACTATAAGCAACAATATGAAAATAGATCGGGCCATGATGGCCATCATCAGTGGATAAGATCCGCCATTGATAGTGCACAAACTCAGTGACAAAGTCAGGACCGTTGACGATTACCTCAATCACAAACCAACTGGAGGCAATCCCGCCACTGAGTAAACCGAACCATACCAGATCTCGCCCATGCCAGTGGGTTCGGTGCCAGAGTTTGTATAGGATCCAAATGATAACGGGTAAGCCCCAACCTAAGGGACCCTTAATCAGGACGGCTAGTCCTAGAGCTAACCCACTTATACTCAGGGGAATTAGAGACCGGCTCCGGCCAGCTAATAGGGCTTGCTCATAAGCAAATAACCCACCCAAACCAATCAACATGGCTAAATTAAATGTGGGATCGATTAATCCAGTTTTGGCAAAGAGACTAGGCAGTAGACTGGTGCTCACAACCAGTGACCAAATTAGACCCAAGCGGAGGCTGTGGATTTGGTAGCCCATCCAAACTAAACCCACAACCAGGCCACCATGGCTCAAGGCATTGGGTAAGCGTGCTGCCCCTTCCGAAAATCCCAACAGACTAAAGCTGATAGCCTGCAGCCAGAAAAAGAAAGGGGGCTTCTCCCAAAACGGATCTCCATTGATCACTAATGACAACCAATCTCCAGTCACAACCATGTGCCGAGCCAAGCTGGCATAAATGAGCTCATCCCAATCAAACAGGTACGGCTGACCTTGCCACAAGGCAACACTACCGATAGCTAGCAGGGCCGCACCGATCAAAATCCAGCGGGGTGGGTAGTTAGGGTCATGGGATTGGAGATATCTCAAGATCTAACCAGCGGGAGAGGGTGACGGGGATGGTGAGGGTGACGAGGATGGTGAGGGTGATGAGGATGGTGAGGGCGAGGGTGTTGGACCCGCTACAACCGTAACTGAGGTGGTTGCACTAGCTGATCGATTTAAGGTATCCGTCACAGTGACGGTGATGTCATAAGATCCAGTCGTTAGCGTATCCGGTAGAGTCACAGGAATTGAAGCCGCACAAGCCGTAGATCCTGCTGTACACCCCACTTGAGAGGCGGCAAAGTCGATCGTAAAAGTAATCGGAGTTTGGGAGGCTGATACCGTAATCGCAGCGGATCCACTAGCTAGCCCAGCTGGTGTTGACACAGCTGCCACGATAGTAGTTTCTTCACCTAGTGTAATCACAGATAGAGCTGCAATATCTACAGTCGGTTGAGCTGTTGTAGCCGTAGGCGTGACCGCAGGTGAAGGGAAAGGAGTCAATGTCACAATTGGCGTCGGCGTTGCTACTGGTGTTGGATTGGGAATGGGTGTAAATGTGGAACTGGGTGTTGGAGTGCTGGTGCTAACCGGAGCAGGAGTAAAGGAAATTTGTGGAGGAGAACTATCACCATCATCACTACATCCGATCAAATAGGCCATCAATGTGATCACAACATAGAGACTCAAGTTAAACTGCCTGCTCATTGTCAATCTCCTCATAACGAAGGGTCTGCAAATCAATGACTAGGACTATATGAGAGCTTTACCAGTAATCCTGACGAACTCACCGAAGTATTGCAAAGGAGGACATGATTGGTCAACTATTACTACACCGAGGCGGCAGAATCTTTCGTTTGATTAAGGTTTCTTCTAAGTCTTGTAAACTGGCAAAATCTGCAGATGGCTCTACCCAAGGTTCCAAAAAGGCAAAGGCTTCTCGAAACTGTTGTGGACTAACCTTGAGATTAGGATCAAAGTGACAAGGAATGACCCGTTCAAAGGCCCACTGGGTGACTCGGTCAATCCAGGCCCGAACCACAGTAGAGCGATTGAGGATCAGCGTCTGTAAAATCGGGGCAACTAGCAAAGGTTGACATAAGGCCGCAAAGGACTGAGACCACCCCGGATTCCAATGAAATGGATACAACCCAAAATAAGCCGATCGAGATCGATCAGGGGCTTGACGGGCCGCTTGGATAGCTGTTTTTAAATCCGTGATTGCTAACGTTTGGGGCTGAAAGTAGAGAGCAAATAAACAGATCCGTTGCCACCCTTTAGTCCGATTAGCTGGTGTATCGACGATAGGATCAGCAGCAGTATCCCGAGCATGAAATAATAGCGGATACGGATCGCTGGCCAAAATGGGAGGGGGTGTGGGAGGCACACAAAAAACGGTATCAGTTACCAATAACGACTGAGTGCTCCGATCAAAACACACGACTTCTGCAAACGGGCCTAGTCCTAGTTGAATGGGACCTAGCTGTGCACAGGCAATTTGACTAGCAAAAGGTAAGGTTGAGAGATCTGACGGCAACCGATGAGTCCGCCCATGGGGAAACCCTAACCAACTCAACGGTAAGTTCAGAGGAAAGCTCCATTGATCTTGAGCAACATACACCTGGGCTTGAGGAAACTGACGAGCAAACGGCCCCACAAACACTTTATGCTCTAACCCAGACACTGTTGGCAGCAGGATATACTTAATCGGCCCATAGCGATCAATCAAATCTTGCACTAATGCCAAGCATTCTGGGGTAGGAGCTACCGGAGCATAGACTAATAGGCCACCTTCATCCAATCGAACCATAGTCATCCGAATCGGTACAACAACATAGAAAATGCCCTGCACCTGATCAAAAGTCCAAATCCGCTCTGCTACTATCTCCTGACGAAGTGTGCGGCGTTGATCATAGGGATAGAGCGGAACAAGAGGCCAGAACGGCCACGATAGCTCAGATTGACTCATTGTGCCTTGAAACTTACCTCAGTCAGTATTATCCATTGATCTGGAGCTGATCTGGCACTAGAAGTGATCTGAGATCTGGCAGGACTTAACTCAAAGATTGACTACCTAAGTCACTGAAACCCAGTAAAATCCGGCTAGCTGCAAACACTTATTCAAATGAGGCTAGAGTATCAACTTCAGGGTCAATTAGGTCTGAATGAGCAATCCAGCTCCAGAGTAGCAAAATATCGCGGGTTGCAGTCGTTTCATGAACAGCCCCAACCTGAACAACCAATTGCTCTAGCACTCGCTCCGGGTCAGGACCTACATAGTCAAACACGAGGGTCGTGATCCCGTCTTGCACCGATTCTGACAGTAAATCCCAATGATCCAGCCATAACTGCTCTTGGTAGTACTCCAGAATTGCTTGATCCGTATCTGAAGATAATAGCAACAACGAGACAATACCCCCCTGATCATCTTGAATCGTGCCAGATGAGTGAATATCAGCTCCTGGATAATACCAATCTGACGGAAAGACCTCAGGTAAGGCTTGGGCACTCCCTAAAGCAGTTTGAAATTCTGTGCCGGTCTCATCTTGAAAGACTTCCAAAGTAGGGAGAGCCGGTTCTTCAGGTGTGCTAGAACAGCCCCATAGCGTTAGGCTCATCACCAAAATACCCAGCCGCAGCCAATGGATCTGTGGATTAGATTGAACTGCAGAATCTAGCTGTTGTCTCATGCTGGACATACCCTATTGATGTAATCTACTCAAATAACTGATTCACCTATTCAATAGAAGGCAGACGATGGGTACTCTCTAATAAACTTTGATTGTCCCAATGGTAGGTGATGGCAGTGGGTCGGCAGCTGATCCCAGGTGGATCTGAAATCAATTGGAGCTCAGGCACTTCGGCAGCCATCAATCGATCCACAAATCGAGGGAGTCGCATTGAATAAAACGAACGCTGATGAAGCACCTCAACTGAGATGCTGTGACCCCAACAATCTTCCGATCCCGTTTGTTGAGTAGCTAAGTCCATCCAACTTTGAAACACCCAATCTTCAAAACTAGCTTGCAGAGGATCCCAGAGATGGGGATGAGCTGATGAGTCGGTTGTGGGTTCAGAAGTGGATCCAGGAGGATGGGCTTGAGCCTGAATCAGAGCAAAGTCTGGATCACGTTGAGGGGATGTAGATGGCAAACTTGAGGCCGCTGAGGGTGAAGCTTGAACCCAAGATTCTAAATCATAGACTCGGTGTTGTAGAGCTTGGAGAGCGGTTTCTAACTCAGTGATCTTCGCGATGTCCTGGGTAGAGGCTGAGTTGGACATTTGAGCCAGGTAGGTTTCTATGGCTTGGATCACTAAGCGAGAGACAGGAATCCCAGTCGCTTCAGACTGCTCAGTCAGAGTTTGCTTCAGGGTTGGATCTAGTCGAATAGAGAGTCGAACCGTTTTAGACATACGCTGAGCTGATGCTGGAGGGCATCTTTAGGATAACAGCCTCACTGGTCATCTTGATCCATTCTGTGCGGCGGGAGGTTGAGTTAAGATGAGCAAAATGCAATCCCACTGTAAGAGAGCGCTATGGATGGCCGAATTCGTGTTGGCTCTATTGCTGGCATTCCCTTTTTTCTACACCCGTCTTGGTTTTTTGTACTGGTCCTAGTCACCTTAAGTAACGGTAGTAGTTTGGGATACCAGTATCGAGAATTGGGTGATACCTTACCCCTATTACTAGGGTTTGTCACAGCCTTACTGTTGTTTCTGTCAGTGCTGTTACATGAGCTGGGTCATAGTCTAGTGGCCTTACGTCAAGGCATCCCAGTGAACTCAATTACGCTGTTTTTATTTGGGGGTATTGCGAGTTTAGGCCGTGAGTCTAATACACCTGGTGAGGCGTTCCAGGTGGCTATTGCCGGACCTCTTGTGAGTCTTATGATCTTTGCCGGCTTGACTGGACTTGATCAGGTCTTAGGTCTCTCAGGTCCAGCTCAATCTATTTTAGAGTTGATCACCACTATCAACTTTGTGATCGCTATTTTTAATCTCATTCCAGGGCTCCCGTTAGATGGGGGAGCTATTTTGAAGTCGCTAGTATGGAGAGTCACTCAAAACCCAGCGAAAGGTACCATTATTGCTGGGCGCACCGGGCAAATCTTTGGTTGGATCGGAATCCTCACCGGTGTGATTCCCATGCTGGTCTTAGGCACGTTTAGCACAGTATGGAATGCCTTGATTGGGTGGTTCTTAATTCGTAATGCGGGTCAAGCCATTCGTAATGCTCAACTTGAAGATCGTCTCTCACAAATGACAGCTGCGGAAGCGATCTTTCCCAATAGTCCTATTGTGTCGGAGCAATTGACCCTACGCGAGTTTGCCAATCAGTATGTGATCGGACAAGCGGAGTGGAAGCAGTACTTGGTGGTTAATGAGCAAAACCAGTGGATTGGAATCCTTTTAGTTGATGATTTGAAGCTGATTCCTACTGATTTATGGCCTCAAGCTTTTGTTAAAGATTTGATGCAACCCTCAGATTTAACTCAACGAGTTGCAGCCCAACAATCCCTTCTGGAGGTTGTCAAACAGCTGGAGCAAACTCGAGTCACTGAATTACCTGTTGTGGATGCTGATCAGACTTTGATTGGTCTACTGGGCAAAACTTCAATCCGGCGCTCGTTGGAACAACCCGCTCCAACCCTCTCGTCTGAAACTCCCTAGAGTCCCTTAATCTAGTCTACTGAGCCTACCTACTTATTGACGACCAATCATGTCATCCTGTTGTTTCACCTTTGCAATACCCTATGCCCCAAACTGCTAGCTCTCAACTACCCACCTGGGTCAAACGTTCGATTGGAAAAGCCAGTGATATCTCCACAGTTCAGAAAGTGATCAAAGAGCGAGGTATTCACACGATCTGTGAAGAAGGTCGCTGCCCCAATCGAGCTGAATGCTATAGCCAACACACGGCTACCTTTCTGCTGATGGGAGGTGTCTGTACACGAGCCTGTTCGTTCTGCCAGGTAGCCACAGGACGACCTGATCGACTAGATCCAGAAGAACCCCAAAAAGTAGCAGAATCTGTAGACCTGTTGGGTCTTACCTATGTGGTCCTGACTTCAGTGGCTCGAGATGATCTAGCAGATCAAGGGGCGGGCTGGTTTGCTAAGGTCATGCAGGCCATTCGTGAGCGGCAGCCTCAGATTCAAATTGAAGTTTTAACGCCTGACTTTCGAGGTGATTGGGACTGTATCAAGACTGTAGTGGAGGCCCAACCTGTTTGTTACAACCATAATATTGAAACGGTCCGCCGCTTGTCTCAGGTTGTCCGTCGTAGCTCAGGATATGATCTCTCCTTACAAGTCCTTCAAACCGTTAAAGCCCTTGATCCCAGTCTAACTACTAAATCTGGGTTGATGGTCGGCCATGGCGAAACCCAACCTGAGATTATTGAAACACTTCACGATCTCTACCAAGTTGGCTGTGATCGGATTACGATCGGTCAATATCTCCAGCCCTCTCAGCACCATCGACCTGTGGAGCGATACTGGACTCCTGATGAGTTTGAAGCTTTGGGAGCTATGGCTCGTGATATGGGGTTCAAACATGTCCGCTCGGGCCCTCTTGTGCGCAGTTCATATCATGCAGCTGAGATGGCGGCTGAGATCATGTCATGATCAAGTGAGGACTAATGTGACCTAGCCATACTCCTGATTGATCTAATACCTAGGATCACTTGACGTGAGGGTGATTGGATAGGAGCTACATTTGCGGAGAGACAGGCGTGAGTTAAGGTATACCATTACTGCTCTAGCCTTGGCTGATGTAGCTAAAGTTAACTTTTGTTAAAAACTGAGAGTAAGTTGAGGCTATACTCAGATTACATCTCTGTGTACCCACCTTCTATTCCGGCTTACCGACTCCATGAATACGTTGCAACTGTTAGTCCAAGGCATTGTCGAATCATTAACATGGACCGATCTACTTCTTGTGGTTGCCTTAGTGTTTCTTGAGGCGGCTCTCTCAGCTGATAATGCCGTGGCGCTGGCGGCTCTAGTCAAGCATTTACCCACCCCTGAAGAGCAGAATCGCGCCTTGCGCTGGGGGATCATTGGGGCTTACGGATTTCGGATCTTAACGGTACTAACAGCCACTTGGTTAATTGACTTTCAACCCGCCAAAATTGTGGGAGCAGGGTATCTGCTATGGCTAACTGTGCAACATTTTCGTGATATTCAGGAGCAAGGATCCGAACGTGTCCCTGCTAGTGCCAACTTTTGGCAGACGATCCTCTTAGTCGAACTCACCGATATTGTCTTTTCATTTGATAGTATTGCCGCCTCAGTGGGTGTTTCTCACAAAGCATGGGTCATTGTTGTGGGAGGGTTGTTGGGAATCACCCTGATGCGCTATATGGCTTCATTTTTTATTAAATGGTTAGATGAGTTCAGTCGCCTTGAAGATGCTGCCTACTACCTAATTGCTTTAGTGGGTAGCCGCATGCTGATTGACGCTCTAATCCCAGAGTGGACGATCCCAGAATGGTTGGTTTTATCAGCGGTGGTCGGTGTATTTGTCTGGGGGTTTTCTAAATACACCCCTTCTACTATCCCTTAAACTTATAGTATCCCTAGACTCATAACCTGAGTAGAGACTCATAACCTGAACAGGCAAAGACTTAATCATTAACTCAACTTTGGAGCATCTTGAGTCCCATGAGCTTGAAATTACCCAGACAGATTATTTACTATAGAGTGGAGTAACTTAATTAACCAAGCCTAGCGCAAGGATAGCTTATTGTGAATAACATGTTGGCTTTGATACATGTTGAACCATCTGGTTTGATCTGGCTTCAATCCTCAATAGATTTAATCCTAGCTGGTGTTATTGCTCGAGCTAGCCTTTACTATCATCGCTACTGTAGCAAGAATCAGGCTCATTCGCTAGGTTTGACAGTAAGCTTGGTTCTTAGCTTGTGTTTGGTCCATCTCCTTAGAGTCTGGAGCTTGTGGCACTCTGAGCTGGGTTGGGTTGAGACTACAAGCTTAATAGAAGTTGGGATCGGGGTAAGCTGGGTGAGTCTCTTGATCAGATCTGGCTTGACTGCTGTTGATGTGGACACCCAATTAGCATCATCTCCAACCTCTACATCAGATTCTCTCTTTCAACAGTTAATCGAAACCATTGATAGTGTCTTCTGGATTCGAGATCCTATTCAAAATCAGCTCTTGTACCTCAGTCCCTCTCACCAATCATTCTGGGATCACTCTGAATTGCAAACTCATAATCAAGCTGAGACTCTAGGGGATCATTCAACTGCTTCTGAGCATCAGCAGGATGGACCACAGATGGATACGGGGTCATGGTTCCCAATTCATGGTGAGGACCAGCAGCACGTTTTAACCCAAATAGCTTCTCAGTTAGATACAGGCTATGATCTCGAATACCGAATTAGGGATAAGGATGGCGCCATTCGTTGGATTCGAGACCGAGCCTTCCCGATCAAAGATGATCAAGGTAAAGCTTATCGAGTGGTGGGTATTGCTACTGATATCACTGAACGTAAGGTTATTGAAATTCAATTGCGGGAACGAGAGGAACGCTTCCGCCAAATTGCTGAAAATATTCGAGATGTTTTCTGGATTTTAGATCCCGGCAGTAGTGGTATCAAGTTTTATGTGAGTCCAGCTTATGAATCGATTTGGGGTCGCCCCCGCTCCAGTGTTAGTGATGATCCTTTTAGTTTCATTGATGCTGCCCATCCCGATGATCTAGAGTATGTTCGTCTAGCTTATGATGAACTGATTCTGCAAGGGAAAGAGTTAGATCTTGAATTTCGGATTGTGCAACCCAATGGCTCGATTCGTTGGATTCATGATCGAGGCTTTATTGTGAAAAGTGAGATTGTCTCTAACCGTTTTGTCGGGATTGCAACTGATATCACGGAGCGGAAAGAAGCCAATGCTCTTCGAGATGAGATTCTACAACGGCAAGCGGTAGAACGTGAGTTACGGGAGTTTACCTTGCAACTGGAGCGCAGTAACCAGGAGCTTCAAGACTTTGCCTATGTTGCTTCCCATGATCTACAAGAACCTCTCCGTAAAATTCAAGCCTTTGGCAACCGGTTGCGTCAAAAATGTGGTGATGTGCTTGGTGACAAAGGGCTAGATTACTTAGAGCGGATGGAAAATGCTGCTGAGCGAGCTCAAGCCCTAATTAACGACCTATTAGCCTTTTCACGGATTACCACCAAAGCCCAACCGTTTGCAGAAGCTAACTTGGCTCAAATCGTGGCCAATGTCTTGTCTGATCTAGAAGTCGCGATTGAAAAGGCTGAGGCTCAGGTTAGTTGTGCAGGTTTGCCCACGCTACAAGGTGATCCTCGTCAGATGCAACAACTATTCCAAAATTTATTGAGTAATGCCCTTAAGTTTCGCCGAGCCGATGTTAAACCCCGAATAGAGGTGCAGGGCTTGATTTTACATCATCCCGATCGATACCAGATTACCATTGCTGACAATGGGATTGGTTTTGAGGCCAAATATACTGATCGGATTTTTCAAGTATTCCAACGGCTCCATAGCCGATCGGACTATGAAGGGACTGGAGTGGGGCTAGCGATATGCCGTAAGATTGTAGAGCGTCATGGTGGTTTGATTACCGCTGAAAGTGAACTAGGTCATGGCTCCACGTTTGTTATCACGCTACCTGTTGATCCGACTATTTCCCTAGACCCTGATTCACTTAAAGTCGAGACCGAGAGGTAGGACATTCCACAGAGCCGTCAACAGTTAACTAGAACTTAAACTATTGAATTATCCTAGGAGGCATTATGGACAGAGGCAGACCCATTACTATTTTAGTGGCTGAAGATGATCCCGATGATCGCTTGCTCATGGAGGAAGCTCTAGAAGAAAATCGGCTAGCTAACGACCTCCGGTTTGTCGAAGACGGTGAAGAGTTGATGGATTATCTCCACCATCGCGGTAAATTTACAGATTTGGCTTCATCTCCACGACCTAGCTTAATTCTTTTAGATCTCAACATGCCTCGTAAGGATGGCCGAGAGTCACTTAAGGAGATTAAAGTCAACCCTGAGCTACGTCAAATTCCCATCGTTGTTTTGACTACCTCTAAAGCAGAAGAAGATATTCTCCGTACCTACGACCTTGGGGTAAGTTCCTTCATTGCCAAACCTGTCACGTTTGAATCAATGGTTGACATTATGAAGGCTCTAAAGCGCTACTGGTTTGAAATTGTTGAACTCCCCGATCAACTTGGCGCTTAGACCCGTGGAGGGTAATTATGATTGCGCAGTCCTACAAGATTTTACTTGTGGATGATGACGAAGATGATTTTGTGGTAACTGAAGATTTACTCAGTCGGGCTGAGCAAGTGGCCTTTCAGTTAGATTGGGTCAATACCTTTGAAGAGGCTCTAAATGTAATCAAGCAAAAAGATCATGATGTCTACTTATTTGATTATCGTTTGGGGCCGAAAAATGGCCTAGAGCTATTAGACGTATCCTTACAGCAAGGCTGTCAAAAACCCATTATCTTATTAACAGGGTTAGGTGATCACGATATAGATATGGAAGCCATTAAGATGGGGGCGGCAGACTATTTGATCAAAGGTCAAATCAACACACCCTTGCTAGAGCGCTCTATCTTACATGCCATCGAACGCAAAAGAGCCCAATTGAAACAAGCTGAACTGCTTGAAGAACTAGAAGCTGCTAATCAAGAATTGACCGACTTTGCTCACATCATTTCACACGACTTAAAAGCCCCTCTCAGAGGCATTTCATCCTTAGCCTTTTGGTTGGCTACTGATCATGCTGATACTCTAGATCAAGAGGCTCAGGAGTTACTTAACCTTCTTACCGGGCGGGTCAAGCGGATGAGTGACTTGATTGATGGTGTACTACAGTACTCAAAAGTTGGGCGCGTTAAAGGCCAGAAAAGCTATATTGATCTCAATCAATTAATCAAAACGATTATCGATAGCTTAGATCCACCCAAACACATTCACATTACTATCCCCTCAGACCTACCTCATCTCTATAGTGAAGAAGCCCCGCTCCAACAAGTTTTTCAAAATCTCTTATCGAATGCAGTCGCTTATATCGATAAACCTGAAGGCTATGTTCAAATTAAATGTCAAGTGGTAGGGGAGGAGTGGCAATTTAGTATTCAAGATAATGGTTGTGGGATTGCCCCTCGGTATTACAGTCGCATCTTTCAAATATTTCAAACCTTAACTCCAGAAGAAGGAACGGGTGTGGGCCTAGCCATTGTCAAGAAAATTATTGAGATGTATAATGGTAAGATTTGGGTTGAGTCTGAGGTTGGCCAGGGTAGTGTTTTCTATTTCACCCTGCCTAAAGATGTGCCCAGCTAGAGTATAAGACAAGACGACCCGCTTGATTTCATCAGTTACTAACATAGCTGGATTTACGTGGAGGACAAACGCTGAATGCATCAGGTCAAGGTACTCTTAGTGGAGGATGATGTCATTGATCAAATGGCATTCAAGCGGTTAGTCAAGAAGGCTGAACTTAACTACGATTATATGATTGCCAGCTCTGTCAGTGAAGCCTACCAGCTATTAGAAACTCGCACATTTGATGTTTCAATATTAGACTATTGTTTGGGAGACGGTACAGCCCAGGATATTTTAGATCAACTTATTTCTCGTCAGATTCCCTGTATTATTTCAACAGGTAGCGGTGATGAAGAGATTGCCGTGATGATGCTGAAGGCAGGAGCTTATGACTACTTGATCAAAGATCCTGACCGTGCCTATCTGACTGTTCTTCCGGCTACGGTTGAAAACGTAATTCGCAATAGTCGCACTGAAACACAATCTGATCTCCTCTCTCATGTCCTCAAAACCATTCATGATGGTGTTTACATCGCTGACTCTCAGGGATCTATTATCTTTGCCAACACCATGTTTTGTCGGCTATTTAACTGTGAAGCTAATGCCTGCGCTGGTAAACCCATTACCACTTTAGATGCTCTCCAACTTTGTACGCCGTCCCCACTCTCAGATATTGTTCTGAGCCAAGCCCAACTAGAGACAACCATCTACTTAACTCGGCCTGATGGTAGCTTATTCGCAGCTTCTTTAACCCAGTCTGTCATTCCAACTCTAACTGAACAATCTCAGATCATTGTTGGTATTATCCGGGATATTACAGAGCGAAAGCAGGCTGAAGAAGCCCTTCAACAAAGTGAAGCCCGATATCGGGCTATTGTCCAAGATCAAACAGAGCTCATTTGTCGATTTCGGCCTGACGGAACCCTCACCTTTGCCAACGAAGCCTATTGTCGATATTTCAGCCAATCGGCTCAAGACCTGGTGGGGCAACCTTTTTCACTGGCCATCCTCCCTGAAGATCAGTGGGTGCAGCAGCAATCTATTCACCAGCTATCTTCAACTCAACCTGTGATTACATTTGAACATCGGATCACGTTACCCGATAACCAAATTCGATGGCAGCAGTGGACTTACAGAGCTATTACGGATCAAGACAATACTATTGTTGAATATCAAGCTGTGGGCCGAGACATTACTGATCTAAAACAGTCTCAAGAAGCTGCTGAAAAAGCTAATCAAGCTAAAAGCGATTTTCTGGCCACCATGAGTCATGAAATTCGTACCCCGATGAATGCTGTGATCACAATGACTGAACTATTGTTAGAAACTCCTTTGAGTCTCCAACAGAGAGGTTATGTTGAAATGATTCAAAGTGGGGGTAAAACCTTACTGACCTTGATTGGAGATATTCTAGATTTTTCAAAGATTGAGGCTAGCCGATTGGAGTTAGAAGTACATCCAGTTAAAATCCGTACTTGTGTTGAAGAAGCTGTTGGCCTGCTCTATCCTAAGGCTTTGGAAAAGGGGCTAGATCTACTCTACTTTATTGAGGATGGAGTACCTGATACCATCCAGAGTGACATCAACCGATTACGCCAGATCCTAGTCAACTTACTCAGTAATGCCATTAAATTTACTCATGAAGGTAGAGTCATGATTAGGGTTAGTCTGCACTCTGTAGTTAAACTCAAGTCTCAAGAAGAACATGCAACGCTACTATTTGCAGTTGAAGATACGGGTATTGGTATTGCTCCAGAATATATCAGTAGCCTTTTTCAGCCCTTTAATCAATTAGACCGATCCATTACCCGCAAATATGGGGGGACCGGGTTAGGACTTGCGATCAGCCGGCAGTTAGTTGGACTGATGGATGGAGAGATTTGGGTTGAAAGTGAGTTAGGCCATGGAGCCACCTTTTTCTTCACCATTAAAGCACCCGTTCTGATCTCACAATTCCAGTCTGTCGAGGCGTTACAGGGCAAGCGCGTGCTTCTAATTGAAGTTAATCCCTCTCATTGTCAGTTTCTCATGCATTTAATCCAGCCTTGGTTAATGGATATTGAGATCGCCCCCTCCATTAGCACAGCCTTGCTAAAACTCGATCAAAACGAGGCTTTTGATGCTGCAATCTTAGGGATGGATCTTCCAGACATAGACAGTAAAACCTTACTCAACTTTATTCGATATCATCCTAAAGGTAAAAATCTAGGGGTGATTCTAGTGACTCCACCCTCAAATGACTTCAATCCTCCCGATCACCTTGGTGATCCTGTAACGCTTCAACTCGTACGTCCCCTCACAGCAGAACAACTTTATCATGGGTTGCTTCAAATTATGGCTCCCGCTCCTGCACCCGCTCAACCTCACTCATGGGTGATCCCACTTCATCTACAGACCATCCAGGTTTTACTAGCTGAAGATAATCCGATGAATCAAACCGTTGCCCTGGCCCTATTAAACCGGTTAGGGTTAGCAGCAACTATAGCTAGCAATGGATGTGAAGTCCTCAATCACTTACAAAACCATCACTACGACGTCATTCTGATGGATGTGCAGATGCCGGAAATGGATGGGTTAATGGCTACACAGCAGATTCGGCAGTTACTCCCTCAACCGTCACAGCCCTGGATCGTAGCAATGACCGCTAATGCACTTCAAGGTGATCGGGATAACTGTTTAGAATCAGGTATGAATGACTACATTAGCAAGCCGATCAAAATCGAAGACTTTGTGCGTGTTTTTCAAACTTATTTTGCTAGCCGGACTGAGGCCATAACCGATCTCACCCCTCCTCCAACCCAATCTAGCCAAGCATCCTCCTTAGAACCTGATCAGATCTCAATTTCTGAGTCGATTAACTGGTCTGCCTTAGATAGCATCAGCCAATTCAGCAATACCCAATTTCTAGAAGAAGTGCTCTCATCCTATCTAGAGAGTCTACCGACTTATGTTGACATGATGAACCAAGCACTACGAGAGGTGAATCCCACCCAGCTTCAAGAAACTGCTCACAACTTAAGTGGAATTAGCAGCACCTTGGGGATGACCCAACTCAATCTTTTGTGTCGGCAGTTACAACAATTAAGCCAGATTTGGAGCGCCCATGCTGACGATCCGCATATCGCTATACAGACTGTCCTGAACCAACTTGAACACGAGGTTGAACAACTCCGTGGCAATTTTAAACAGATGGCTTGGGGCAGCGACCGATGACCACAGTATCAAAAGCTCCCAGAGTGCTAGTTGCAGATGATGATCCCACCATGCGCCTCTTGTTGCAGCGGGCTATGCAATCTGAAAACTTTGAGGTGATTCTGGCCACTAATGGAGAAGAATGTTTAATGTTGTGCTTGCAATACCAACCGGATCTGGTGCTGTTAGATGCCGTGATGCCCATCCTCAACGGGTTTAAATGTTGTGCAACTTTGAAACAGCAGATGGGAGAGGGCTGTCCACCTATTTTAATGATTACTACTCTAGATGATGAAAAGTCTGTGGAAAAAGCCTTTGAATCAGGTGCCATTGATTACGTTACTAAGCCGATTCATTGGTCAGTACTCCGCTATCGAGTCCGGCGTCTACTCCAAATGAGCTGGTCAATGGCTGAAATTCAACGGCTACTCCATCAGCTAGAATCGGCTAATCAAGAGCTAAATCGGCTAAATCGGTTGGATAGCTTAACCCAGATTGCAAACCGACGCCATCTCGATGAAGTGGTGGAGCAAGAATGGCAAGTGGCTCTCAAGGATCAAATCTCTTTGAGTCTCATCCTCTGTGATATTGACTATTTCAAACAATATAATGATATTTACGGCCATCTATCAGGGGATACCTGCCTAAGGCAAGTGGCTATGGCTATTCATCAGGCTGTGAGTCCTTCCAATGGGTTGGTAGCCAGATATGGGGGGGAAGAGTTTGCTGTCCTACTACCCAACACTCCGCTGACGGAGGCCTTGAAGGTTGCGGCCAAAATACAAACCAAACTGCATGCTCAAGCCATTCAACACAGTCGGTCTGATACTGGCTATGTCACCATTAGTTGTGGGGTTTCAAGCTTGATCCCTCAACCCCATCTAGCTATTGAGGCCTTAATTGAAGCTGCTGATCAAGCCTTATACCAAGCTAAAGCTAGAGGACGCAATCAGGTTGTTCCTTATGAACCCAGTTCTACGGTGGTCAGCCCTTGTCACCTTTCTGGTTAAAATGGACTGGTTAAAGTGGGCCATAAAGTAAAATTAAGATTTGCATACACCCAACCAGAAAGCCCAAAATTCCCCCTAAATTGACGATAGCTTGCAATTCCTGCCTGACAATTTGTTGAATAGCCCGTTCAAGATTCTCAGGACTTGTGGCATTGACACGATCAGTAATGACTTGATCCAGGTTGAGTATGGGGATCACTTGTGCCATGAGTGATTCCATATCTCGCTCCAAGTATCGTTCAATAATGAGGGCTAAGTCATAACTGATTTGGTCAATAGATGTTTGAAGTACTTTTGAATTTCTTAAACGGCCCAAAATAAGTTCAGCCACACCACGCCAGTCAATTGAATCACTAAATCCTTCTAACATATCAGGCCCACTGGTCCGTAAGTAATCTTGAATTCCCGATCGTAAGCCTTTTCGTAACTGTCTGAGAGCTAATATGGGTAGATTTTGTAACGACAAGTTTTCGATGATCTCAGTTAACCGACGATTAGCACCAACCTCGGCCAGAAGCTGACCCAAAATGCCCTCAGCTGCCTCTGGATCTTCTAGGCAATAGGTCCGCACTTGAACTAGAGCACTTTTGACACCAATGAAATTAGCCACTAGCCAGTAGGATCCCGTGGCGCGCTCCCGAAATTTTTCATCAACAGCATTAATATTACGATCGGTCAAAAAATCAACTAAAGTTTGCCGTAGGACTATAGGAGGTAACGCTTGTTCTAAAATCCAGCTTGAAAGTTGAGTGGCTTGCTCCCGCGACAGTTGAACATCTAACAGGACTTGATCAAAGAGTTGATTGATTTGAGGCTCTAAAAAGTCTTCCTGCCGAGCTAGTACCCGGATCAGTCGGGGTAATGACTCACCAAATAGATCGGCCAAGATTTGACCCAGTACCTGAGCTGTTTGCTGGCTTTGTTCGGGATTATCCAGTCGTTCTAGAGCTACATTGAGTAGCCATTTGATGCCACTGCGCATGCGTTCAGTTTCGAGGAGGCGCTTAGCCAAATTTCTCAGTTCGTCAGGAGTTAGCAGTGATCCCATAATAGTATTGGAGATCTGTCGGGCTAATCGAGGTTGGTTTTGAGGGATTAGACCGGGTGTGAAGGGAAGTTGCCGGCCCAAGATTTTATAAGCTCGATAGGGTCGAAACAACATTTTGATCGCAATATCATTTGTACAATAACCAATCACTAATCCAGCAAAAGGGGGAATTAAATAGGTCCAAAATGCCATGGGTCTGTAACCAGATCGCAATAGTTTGCTGTGTCCACTTTACCTTGACCCGATTGCCAACGGATTTGAATCTCAGATCCATCAGGGTTCAAATAGCTACGCAAAACCGTGAAGTCAACGGGTGGCTATTTAGTTAAGACTAGGTTAAGCTTAAGGCGAGGTTAAGCTAGCGTCCTATTGTGTGGTGTCTAGGTAGGAGATCATCGTATGTCAACCCCAGCATCTTTGAATTGGCACGTTGAATCAACGCCGTACTCGCCCACTGTGGGTGAACAGGCTCATGCCGTCTTGTCGCAGCATTATCGGCAGATCTTAAAGCTCCGGCCCAAAGTCATTTCAGATCGGTCTCCGGAAGCGTTACATCGCCTGAGAATTGAGTTACGCCGTATGAGTACAGCATTGCAGGTATTTGACAGTGCCTTGAAGCTGCCCAAGCAGGCAACCGCTAAACGATTGAAGTCATTGGGATCAGCATTAGGAACCCAACGCGATCTTGATGTTTTAATCCAAACCCTAAATGATGACTTTCGGCCTCGAATTAATGAAACCGAACAAGCTCAGTTAGACAAATTGATCACAAAGCTGAAACAGCGACGGCGCAAGGCTTTAGGCGTGACCCGAGGATTGCTAGATACCCCCTTCAAAAAGTTCCGAACTCTGTACGATTCCTGGCTACAGCATCCTGATTACCAGCCCCAAGCTGACTATCCCCTCACTTTGATTTTACCGGCTTTGCTGAGCCCCCTCCTGTCGCGGTTACTATCTCATCCAGCCTGGCTGCTCTCTGCTCCTGATCCAACCCTGACAACAACTCCTCAGGATAAGCAGCTCCATGAGTTACGCAAGGTATGTAAACAAGTTCGCTATCAAGTCGAATGCTTCAAGTCTTACTATGGTGAGGCCTATCGGTGTTGGCTGCAAGAGTTGCGGACACTTCAGGAAAGCTTAGGTGCTGTCCATGATGCTCAAGTATTGCTGGAGCAGCTTCAAAGAATAGCCCCTAACCACTCACTGGCTCATGAAATGCCTCAATTATTAGATCTGCTACAGCAGAAGCAACAGCATGGATTATCGCAGTGGGTCCAGATCCGGGCTAATTATCTCAACCCTGACTATCGCCGTGATCTCTATCAAATGATTTTAGCTCCAACTTTTGAGTATCCCCAGTCTGAGTTTCAAGTCCAGTTTGAAGTCCCTTTCTCCCAGGCAACCAGCAACGAATCTGAGGAGCATCCTTGAGCCAACTCTTGATCTAGACTAGTGGGCTGATTGATCTAACTCTCGTGATTCCTTAGTAGTAGGGATCACGACTTTAGTCGTATGACAATTGGGATTGCAGTTAGACCTTGTTTTCAGATTAAATGGGTGGGATGATGAGCAATTATTCTGGTTTCTCAACTTTTGTCTATCTAGGTCACATAGATGTTTCGTAATGTCTTACTGTTTAAAGTTCCACTACCTAAAGTATCCCCTATTATTTCTTTGAGTTTAGCTCTATTAGCCGTTTCTTTCTCCCCTATTTTTATTCGTTTAAGTGAGACCGAATTAGGGCCTAATGCTACTTCTTATAACCGATTGTTTATTTTTATGACGATCTTTGGCTTGAGTCGTCTTTGGGGAAACCAGGGAGCTTCGAGCCTAGCACCCACGCAGTCTGTTAAAGCACACCAGTGGGGTCTGTTAGTAGGTGTGGGGATCTTTTCAAGTTTTGCTCTAGTTCTGTGGGCGATGTCACTTCAGTATACCAGTGTGGCTAAGTCTATGTTACTCAGCAATTTGACGCCCCTATTTACAACGATTGGTAGTTGGTTAGTGTTGGGCCGACGAGTTGACTCTAAGTTTTTAATCGGCATGATGATAGCAGTGGGTGGAGCCGTAGCACTGGGATTTGAAGATCTAACCCAGACTGATGGCCATTTAACTGGTGATTTATATGCGGTGATGTCAGCTGGATTTTTAGGCATGTATTTTCTATTAGTAGAACTTCTGCGAGATCGGTTTTCAGCGGTCACTATTTTACTTTGGCGCTGCGCGGTGGGAAGCTTATTACTGAGTCCTGCTATTTTGTTAACGGAAGATCATATTTTTCCAACGACTACAGTAGCTTGGTTGGCTGTTATTGGCTTGGCGCTTGTTTGTGAAGGATTAGGTCAACGGTTGCTAGCCGATTCAATGGATCAATTTTCTTGTGGGTTTGTTTCAGTCTTTTTACTTTTGGAACCTGTACTCAGCGCCTTACTAGCTTGGATCATTTTTGTAGAGCAGTTGAGCCCAATGACCTGGGTTGGATTTGTGGTGATTCTTTCGGGGATCTATATTGCTAAATCAAGTGCAGGCTCTGAAAAAATGATTGGAGCCATTCCAGATCCTGGAGAGCTAGCTCAAGAACAAGAGGGACCCGGCACATCAGATCCTTTAGCTGATCCTCTAGCTGAAGCCTCGTAGTGCGTCGAGATATGAAGAGATAAACCTATTATTCTCTGACTAGGCAAGCCAGGAGCAGTTCCCCCTAGCAGTTCAACCAGCGCCTCCTCTAAATGCTTAGAGCCCGAAGTTGCCTGATGCCAGGTTAGGGGACCTACGATCAAGCCAGCCAGTATACCTACCCATTGCTATAAAACTTAAGGTGATCCAAAAGTAGTTCCAGCAGTTATCCGATCCTGGTGGAGCAGCTGCTAACACGGTCAGATCATGAAAAGCTACCCTCAAACTTTAACAGAGTTAGTCTGTCTTAGCGACTAAAGCTTTTTAAGCTGTCATTATGCGATTTCAAATTCTGTGGTTAATCTTGAAATCCTGTTGCATGCTTTGAGGCTCGCCCCCTTGAGATCGAAAGTCAGGTGGAGCTAAAGCTAGGTTTGGGGTACTTTCTTTGTCAATCAATCCTGCTGCCAAGCTAAATTATCACAAAGTGCTATTTATGGTAGTGTGTCAACAATCCATATGCTAGTTTTTAGCATATAAGGTTAGATATCTTGTACCCAGAGGTTGTTATGAAGCAGCAAGCTGTTAGGACATTGTCCTCAACATTGGTCTCGATAGGTGGGCTTGTAGCATTGGCTGGGTGTGCTGGTGGTGTATTGGCTCCACTGATCTTTCCAGCACCGATCGTAGGCTTACGCTTCTTCAGTGATGGGCAACCTGTGATCCAGCCTGGGGCTGAAGATTCCTTTGGATTTGCTCAAGTAGGGCAACCCGTACGCCACACTGTATCTGAAACTCAAGCTAACCAACAGGTTGTATTTACGCTACTCAATGAATCAGAACTCTTGAACAATGATAATTTAATTGAGCAACCTGCAGAAACTAACTTGACACTTGAATTTGTGGTTAACCCTGCTTCAACAGCTATTGCAGGCATTGACTATGTTGCTTTTAACAGCAATTCTCTGACAGTCTTGAGTGGAGATACTAGAGCCCTTTTACCCATTGAGTTGATCGATGATTTAGTGAATGATGGCAATCGAATTCTAATTGTTGATCTGGTGATTCCTTTTGAGGGAGAGCCTTATGATGGGGCCCCCTGCTGCACGTCGGCGGAGTTAACGATCATTGATAATGAATGAAGTTAGTTAGAATCAAGTTTATTCCGGGCTGTTGCTGCTTCCACATAACCTGGACGGAGCTCTAATGCTTTATCATAAGAAGACAGGGCTTCATCAATCTGGCCCAACCCTTCTAAAATTAACCCTCGCCCGTACCATATTTCTGCTCGGTTAGGTTCTAATCGGGTAGCTTGGTCAGCCGCCACCAAGGCTTCATCTAGACGACCTAAATTAGCTAAGGCTAGCCCCGAGTTGAACCAGGCTCCGTATAGATCAGGTTTCAATTGAATGGCTTTCTGGCTAGCTTCAACAGCTTGTTTCCACTCTCGATCTGCAACTAGTAATCCGCCCCAATTCCACCACGCGTAAGGATTATTAGCGTCCATCTCAACAGCCTGACTACAAACTGCCTGCGCCTGATTGTATTGACCTAGACCTACCAATGCAGCACACTGTCCTGTCAAAGCAGTCGCTGATGTTGAATCAATAGCTAGAGCTTGTTCACAGTATTCAATGGCTTCTTTGAAATCTTCAGATAAGGCAGCAGCCAAGCATCGACCACTCCAGGCAAGTCCTGATTCAGGGTTGAGTCTGGCGGCTTGATCAAACCTTGAGAAGGCAATATTGAACTTTTCATCCTCAATAGCGTCCTGGCCTTCAGTAATAAGTTGATCAATCTCTTGATCAGGTAAAGTTTGTAAGGCTATGGAGTCTGGTGTAGGTATAGGCGTTGACTGTCCAAAAGGGAGCAGAGGTGTGTAGCGAGGAATTGGGGTCTGATCTGAATCTAGTGTTGGAGTTGATGTTGGGGTTGATGTTGGGGTAGGAGTTGGAGTAGGAGTAGGAGTAGATGTTGGAGTAGGTGTTGGAATATGAATAGGAGTAGATGAAGTTGTTGGTGTAGA
>CAYSWV010000023.1:0-2259 GCA_964434865.1 uncultured bacterium | reverse complement strand
ATCGTTGCTTCCTTTGTTTTCGTTCTTGGTTTTGGTTGTTGGTTTTGGTTGGGTTGTTGTTTGGGTTGTGTTTTTGGTGGTGGTTGTTGTGGTGTTTTGTTTGGTGTGGTGGGGGGGTTGGTTTAGGGTGGTTTTGGTGTTTTTGTTGGGGTTGGAGTTGGTGTTGATGTCGGGGTTGATGTTGGAGTCGGTGTTGGATCTAGAATCGCAACGGATGTGGGTGTTGGTGTAGAAGTTGGTACAGGTGTCGATTCAGTGGAGGTTGAAATTACTTGAGGTGAGGGGGTGGATGAAGGAAGATCTGGGGTTGTAGAAGGTTGACTTTGATTGAATAGATACACACTAATCCATAAGCTGACTGGGAGTAAAAGCAAGCCAGCTATCGCCAGAAATAGAACCTGAGACTGCCCTAGTGCTGATCTTAAAGCTTTTGATTTCTGGGATAGAGGTATAGTTGTGTCTGGCTTCTGTGGAGTACCTAAGTCCTGAGTAATGCTTGAGTGTCTGGCTGGTTCAGATAAGGAAGTTGTAGATGAATCAAGCTGGGATTTAAACCCAGGCATGGTTATCCTAGGAAGTGGTGTGGTGGGTGAGTGTTGATCAACTGTGAGATCTTGAGTTGGTTGTGTTGAATGAGGTTGGGCCAGATTGATGGGTTCAGTCGGAGTAGTTAAGACAGGTTGGATACCTCTGAACTGAGTGGATGCTTGGCCTAAGGCTGCTTTTAACTGATAACCTAAAGCTTGCATCGATTCTGGGCGTTGGTCTGGATCTTTTTCTAAACACGACATGACCAGAGCTTGTAGAGCCACTGGAAGGCTATGGGGTAGAGTGAGTGATTGAAAATGAATGGGAGCTTGATGCATGTGCGCTTCAATCCAGGACCAATGCGAATCTGTTTTAGGATTGAGTGGCAATTGTCCTGTTAGCATCTCATACAGAATGATCCCAAGAGAGTAGATATCCGACCGATAATCTAAGACTTCACCTCGGAGCTGTTCAGGGGATGCATATTGTAGAGTACCCAGAATACCTAGCAGCTGAGTACCTAATGTTACATTGATATCACTAACGATTTTAGCAATGCCAAAGTCCAGGATCTTGACCAATTCAGAGGATTCATCTAATAGCGGATCTTGAATCACAAAAATGTTGCTAGGTTTAATATCTCGATGCAGGACGCCTTTAATTGTGTAATCGTCTAGCTTATGTTCAAAAGAGTGAGCATAGTGAAATCCGGCACACATCTGCTGTGCTAGCCTAACCATTCGAGTTGGATCCATGGGACCTGTGCGTTCAATTAAATCACTCAGGTTGCTACCGATTAGAGGTGGATCCCCTAGAAACTCCATCACAATAAAGGGTTGTTCCGGATCCCAGCCATAATCTAAGACTTTAGTAATGTTAGGATGATTGCTCAGCAACATATTGATCTGAGCTTCAATTTTAAAGCGGTTGAGCAATTGAGATCGGATCTCGTCCCGAGCGAGCACTCGCTGATGTAGCACCTTAACAGCAACTCTATGGTTTGAGCGCTGAGTATCAACAGCCTCAAAGATCTCTCCCATTCCCCCTGAATTAATCCGGCGGATCAGTAGATAGCGGTTACAAAGCAGCTGGTTATCTAAAGTCACAGTGTTTTACAGGCTTACTATTTCCATCCTATCGAATTCTAAAAGATCAGTAGCAGGGCATTGGAGTCAACGTAGTTCACCACATTTTAGCCCTGCCTCAACAAGGACACCATGAGAGAATCTGTGATCTAGCAAGACATCCTCAAAGCTGGGGTGAAGATTTTGGCATTCTGAAAGGAAAACAAGAAGTTGTACTCAACCTCCTTAATATGGGTATGGATCTTTTTAGGCTTGCTCAAGCCACTGGTTGATCCTTAGACGAAATTCAATCGTTACAAGTGAAACGAAAGAGACCTAATCTAGCTACTCATCTGCTTTAATGAAACCTACTGGTTCTTACCCAACCCTACCTGTTGGTTTGAGTGGTTAGCAAGCCTCGCTTCCGTTTGAATAAGGATAGGCTTCAACTTGTTTCAAATACGGATCTGAAGATGCTCCTGATCCTGATGAGGCTAATTTTCCACCATGGAGGATTTGGCATGGATCGTGGAGGATCCGATAAGTGGAACGCGGCTGACAATGATACGTTCAAGAAGCTAAACCAGGTACCAAAGATTTCTGCCTATGGTGGGGAGATCAATCAGATCTGGACTAATCTGATCGATAATGCCTGTTATGTTTTACC
>CAYSWV010000022.1:42204-72345 GCA_964434865.1 uncultured bacterium | reverse complement strand
TAAGTACAAATCGATACCTCGATTCAGCTGATCGTTACATGATTGTGCAATGCCCGGAAATGAAGTGGATCGTGAACTATCTGATTGTCAAACATCCACCTGATACTAAGGATGTTTTGCCTCGTCTATGATGAACTTAGATCATTTGAGAACTACTCGAAACCACACTGATTGGTCTGTGCGAGGGGCTTAGCTTGATCTAACGTAGATAGATGATTACTTATTAGGTTTATCAGAAGCCTTTAACCCTCAGTTAACTCAACTCCAACTGCTTGGGATCTACAAAATTAAATATCCATACCCTCAGACTCTGGGTTAGACTTAGGATGTTAGGGTATGCTTCTAAGCCAGCCTGAACAACCCAAAAACTATTGGGGTTAAGTTGCTAAGGGCGAGAGCCTTTTAAGGTGATTTACGCTTTGCTCACGTGTCAGTTGATCCATTTCTTGAAACTGTTAGGTAGGATTGTCTTGGTGTGAGGATATCTAAGGAGTAACTAGGATGTCTGACAAAGATTTCAGTTCGTTGAAAGCTGTGTTTGTTGGTGCCTTAGGTGCGACAGCCGTTTTTAGCCCTGCTATGGCTCAGGCTCAACAGCAAGTTGCACAGGCATCTGGACCTGTCACCTCGATCTCTCAGCTTTCGGATGTGCAGCCCACTGATTGGGCCTTCCAAGCATTACAATCTCTTGTGGAACGTTACGGCTGTATCGCTGGTTACCCAGATCGAACTTATCGTGGTAATCGGGCGATGACTCGTTTTGAGTTTGCCGCAGGTATGAATGCTTGTCTGGATCGGATTAATGAGCTAATTGCAGCCGGTTTGGCGGACAAAGTATCCAGAGAAGACTTGGCAACTTTGCAACGTTTACAGGAAGAGTTTGCTGCTGAGTTGGCAGCTCTCAAAGGTCGTGTTGATGTACTAGAAGGTGATGTTGCTGAGCTACAAGGCCAAGTTTTCAATCCAGTCACTAAACTCCGGTTTGAGTTGTATACAGCTTTGACTGGTAGTGCCTTAACAGATGATCGGGACGTTGACAGTGATGGCATCATTGACATTGAGTCTGATTCTGCCAACATGATTCTCCCGTATCGTTTACGGATGATCTTTGATGCTTCTTTTACCGGTAATGATCGATTGCGAGTTAGATTGCAGGCTCGTGACGCTAATACTGAATTTTTCGCTGGTGATCCTGGGTTTGATTTCTCCGGTGGTGGCGGCGGCGATGTGGTCCTGGATGACTTGTTCTACCAGTTCCGAGTACTTGATGGCAATCTGTTAGTTTTCACGGGTCTCAACAGTGTTGATGCTGATCAGGTGTTCGCTTACAACGTTCCCTGGGATGAGTTCTCAAACTTCTCTGATACCCCCAAATCTACTCAGGATGCTGTCGATGGTGCTGCTCTAGGTTTCCGCTACGATCTGTCTGAGCAATTCAGTTTGGCTTATGCTTACACTGCTGATGATCCTCAAGATCCTGGTGATGCCGGTGATCCTAATACCTCAGGTAATACAGGTATCTTTGGTGGTGAAAGTGGTCACTATGTTGAAGTAGGCTTTACCCCAGTAGATACCTTAGGGTTGTACTTCCAGTTTGGTAGCTCTTACACACCTGATGCTAACGACATTGACTTCCTCTCTGACGGTGAAGCGTTATTCCTCGGACCCCAGGGCTTAGGGGCTGGCTTTGGTGATGCTTTTGCTCGGGTCAATGCGTTTACCTTTGCTACTAATTGGGAAATTACCCCTCGCGTCATCTTCTCAGGTTGGGTGACTTTCGGTGAGGTTGAATATACCTCTAACAACTCTAACCGAGCTATTCCACTCAATGCCGATCTGGGTAGTGAAGATATAAACGGTTGGTTAGCGGGTTTCCTCTTCCCTGACTTGTTCCTGGAAGGTGCTAGTGGCCAAGTTACTTTTGGTCAGCCCATTGTAGGTACTGATTTCGTTGATGAGCGTCCCTTTGTTCTAGACTTTGCCTATGGTATCCCCATCAATGACTTCTTGACCCTCACACCAGGTGCTTACTTTGTCTTCAACCCCAATGGTTCCCCTGTAAATGACAATGATCCGACTATTGGTGTAGGTGCGCTTCAAGCTCGCTTCAGTTACTAATGAGTAGCCATTATCTTTAAGTATGAATTGAGCGTTCTACTTTCTGAACTCAGTAGCCCCCCATTGGGGGGTTTTTCTTGCTCATCTACTCAGTTATCTGAAAAGATTGTCGAGCCTGAGCTTGGATATTGACTATCTGGTCATCTTCATCAATGATTTCTTGTTGCAAAATATCTTCTAGAATATCTTCTAAAGTTGCGATCCCGCGCAGAACCCCATATTCATCATAGACAAACGACATATGTTGCTGGCTTTTAATCAGTTTATTTAATAAAATATCCAATTTCAGCTGATCTCTCACTTGAAGGCCAGACTCTGATCGATAGATGTCTTTTACTGTTTGTCCGCTAGGCTTGAGGCCAATCAGATCTTTGCTAAATAAGATGCCTGTAATGTGATCCCGTTGTCCGGTATAGACGGGAATTCGGGTGTGTCGTTTCAGTTTGATTTCCTGTAGTTTGTTGGGGTCCAACACTTCAGAGTCTTCTAAAAGATAGACATGGTTAATGGGAGTCATGACATCAAGGGCTGTTCGATCAGAAAAGGTTAAAGCCCCTAGAATAATCTTTTCTTCATCAGCATCAACAGCAGATTCAGGGGCATCTTCATGCGTTTTGATGATCTCTTGTAGTTCGAGTTTACTATAAATTGTCGGGAGTTCAGATCCTAGAGTTCGGTCTAAAGTCCAGGCGATCACAAATGTCACAGGAAGTAAGGCCCAGATCAATAACTGGACAAATGGAGCTGAAAAGGCCCCAATTTCAAGTTTAAAACGATTGCAAACGGCTTGTGGAATAATTTCCCCAAAGATCACAATTAAGCCTGTAGCCACTAACCCAGCTACTAAACCCGAGGCAACATCAGCCAAAAAGATTGAAATAGCCGAGTTAACCGCAACATTGGAGAGTAAAAGAGTTGAAAGGAGCAAATTCCCCCGGCTACGTATCGGTAAGATCCGATGGGCCCTCATGTCACCTAGCTTTGCTTTGCGGGTTAATTCGTACATATCCAAACTTAGCAAGCCTAAAGTTAAGCCTGAGAATGCTCCTGATAGCAACACTAAGCTAGCAACAATTACAATAGTCATAGGACTCTGATCACTCAAATGTACCTAGTTTCAATATAAGGCCTGGAGGTTTCCTATGGCTGAGCCAGCTGATACGATGGATGCTATTCGGCGAAGACCTGGAATGTATTTAGGATCCACTGGGCCCGCCCTCGACTAGGCATCATTCGGAAGCACCTATTTGAAGCAGCCCATCTTTTTCCAGGCTTACAAATTAGGTTGGGACCTGAGATCTTTTACACTCAACGAGGGTTATCTGATTTAGCTATGATCTACGCTCCTGGAAAGCCGCTGTTTTCCTTTAGGATCAACTATCAGTCTATTGAATTTGAAGTGGTTGCGGTGGGTATGGGGTGTGAGCGAGCTAGAGTATATGCTTGGGTTAATGGGGCTGCGACTCTTCGTGGTAGTCATGTTAATGGCTTTAAAGCTGCTTTAAAACTAGTCAATTGGGATCCTCATGCTATTTTTATTCATGTGATCATGAGTGATCCTTGTTTCGCAGGTCCTATGGCAGACAAACTTGATGTTCCTTTTGTGGCTGAGTCTGTGGCAGACTGTTTACGCGCTCCACTACAGGCTTTTGTTTCAGAGTATCAAGAGCAATGTTCCTATCGATTAAATTTTGAACCCATAGCCCCTGATCCCCTAGAGCTTGCCTACTTGGATCTAAATCTCTGAGAACCTGCTCTATTTGATCAGCTTATAACCAGCTGGTGGACTCTTGTTGAGTTAGGATCATTTCTGCAAACCTGATGCCATTCTTAAGAGTTAGCAGATCAGTATTGAACATAACATAGGAGATCTCTAACATTTAAAAGATCTAGCGAAATTTAGGGTGAGAGATCTGAGACAGTCTTCTAAGATAGATTTGAAGCAATCGAGCTAAGGATCCGTTATGTATTTAGTCACTGGAGCCACTGGCAAGTTAGGCCAACGAATTGTGCGTCACTTGCGCAATCTGGGTCATCCTGTACGGGCATTTGTCCGACTCCAGTCTAACTACGAACGACTCAAACACTGGGGAGCTTCGATTTGCCTGGGCGATCTGGCCTATGCCGAAGATATTCAACGAGCTTGTCAAGATGTTGAAGTTGTGATTAGTGCTCATGGTAGTGCCACCAGTCAAGCCACCTTAGCTTCAATTGAACAGGTTGACTTTAGAGCGAATCTCCGATTAATTCAAGCGGCTGAGGCTAGTTCGGTGCAACACTTTGTCTTTATTTCGTTATTAGGGGCGCATCAATTGCAAAAAGAAGCCTTGCTTTTTCGTGCCAAAGCCCAGATTGAGCAAATTCTACAAGCTAGCAAGCTGAAGTACACGATCTTGCGACCTTCAGGGTTAGCCTCCAATATTTTACGGTTAACGGAATGGGTGGCTCGGACAGGGATCTACCCTCTGTTAGGGGATGGTCGCCGCCGGATCTCAATCATCAGTAACGATGATCTAGCCCAATTGGCCTGCTTAGCTCCTGGTTTACCCACAGCACAAAATCAAATCTTTAATGTGGGCGGGCCTCAAATTTTACGCCGAGATCAGATCCCCACTATTGTGGGACGCTTGTTAAAACGAGACTTAATGACTTTAACGATCCCTTTAGAACTTTTTGATCTAAGTCGGTGGTTAAGTCCCAATGCTGAATTTGAACAAACACTAGATACCCTGAGATCCCTATTAGCCCATGAATATTTTTGCAGTTCGGATGACATTCATCAGCTTCAAACCACCTTTGGTATTAATCTGGAATCATTGGAACAGTATCTGCGGCGCCATCTTGATTTAGAGTAAGCTGGGTGGTAGGTCTGAGCAGTAACTCACGGTTGCGATCAAGGCTGTGGATAGTGTGGGCACGGATCAATTGGGCACGGATCAATCAGGTAAGGATCAATCAGGTAAGGATCAATCATGACAAAGTTTGTATTCGTCACGGGTGGTGTGGTTTCTAGTATTGGCAAAGGTATTGTCTCGGCTAGTCTAGGTCGACTCTTGAAATCTAGAGACTATTCAGTATCTATTTTAAAGCTTGATCCTTATATCAATGTTGATCCAGGTACTATGAGTCCCTATCAGCATGGGGAAGTGTTTGTCACCGATGACGGGGCTGAAACCGATCTGGATTTGGGCCACTATGAGCGGTTTACTGATACTAATATGTCAAAGCTTAATAATGTGACAACAGGCAGTATCTACCAGGCTGTGATCACCAAAGAACGCCGTGGTGATTATAAAGGGGGCACTGTTCAGGTCATTCCTCATGTGACCAATGAAATTAAAGAACGGATCCACCGAGTAGCTAAAGATACGAATCCTGATGTCGTGATTATTGAAGTAGGTGGGACTGTGGGTGATATCGAATCCTTACCTTTTTTAGAGGCGATTCGGCAATTCCGTAAAGATGTAGGTCGCGGGCAAGTTTCCTATATTCACGTAACCTTGATACCTTTGATCAGAGCAGCCGGTGAATTGAAGACAAAACCGACGCAGCACTCCGTTAAAGAATTACGTTCGATTGGGATTCAACCGGATATGCTGATCTGCCGCTGTGAACAAGCCTTACCCGCTGGGATCAAAGAGAAAATCTCTGAGTTTTGTGATGTGCCAGCTGAGTGTGTCATTACAGCCCAGGATGCTCCCAGCATTTATGATGTGCCACTAGTGATGGAACAAGAAGGCTTAGCTGAGCAAATTCTCCAGATCTTGAGTATGGAACAGCGACACCCTGATCTGACGCGATGGCAGCTTTTAGTCGAGCGGTTGCATCAACCTAAGTATCATGTCGAAATTGGCGTAGTGGGTAAATATGTCAGCCTCACAGATGCTTATTTATCAGTGGCTGAAGCCCTGCGCCATGCCGCTCTAGCCCATAGCAGTGATGTATCCATTCATTGGATTTCGGCTGAAGATGTTGAACTTCAAGGCCCAGAAGCATTTATCTCAACCATGGATGGCATTGTAGTTCCAGGTGGGTTTGGCCATCGTGGGATCGGCGGTAAAATTAATACTGTCAAATATATTCGTGAACATCAGATCCCCTTTCTAGGTCTTTGTTTAGGAATGCAATGCTCGGTGATTGATTGGGGACGCCACTTAGCAGAGTTAGAACGGGCTGATAGTTCTGAGTTTGATCCAGAGACGCCCAATCCGGTTATCAGCCTTCTTCCAGAACAACACGACATTGAAGATCTAGGGGGAACCATGCGCCTAGGTCTCTATCCTTGTAAAATTTTGCCAGATACGTTAGCAGCCAAACTCTATGATGAAGCAGTCGTCTATGAACGGCATCGCCACCGCTATGAGTTTAATAATGCGTTTCGGCATCAGTTTACAGAATCAGGCTATGTCATTAGTGGGATATCACCTGATAACCGGTTAGTAGAGATCATTGAACTGCCTAGTCATCCTTACTTTATTGCTACTCAATTTCATCCCGAGTTTCGGTCTCGCCCAAATCAGCCTCATCCCTTATTCCATGGCTTTTTGCGAGCCGCTTTAGAGCGACGATATCCTAACTATGGTGTCACATCCACCACTGAACCCTCCTTAAACGGAGATCGGGCAACTCAGGCCTTAACGCTTTGAGAGCAGTCCTTCTGAGTTAGCTAAGGATGAATCAATAGCCTATTTGGCCTGAACATTTTGATCATAGGCTTGCCATGATAAGTCGACGAGCCCATCTAAAATGGCAGCAGCTACCGTAGGCCCTCCCTTTCGTCCTTCAGTGCGGATATGGGGAATCACAGATTCTGAGAGATCTTGTTTAGATTCAACGTTGGCGACAAACCCTGCTGGTGTAGCAATCACTAAGGCTGGAGACACTTCACTAGCCTGGATCAGCCGCACCAAACTTAATAAAGCCGTTTGAGATTGCCCGATCACGAAAATAGCCTCAGGATAGCGACGAGCCAAGGTTTCTAATCCCCAAGCTGAGCGAGTTTTATCTCGTTGGGGACGCGTGACTGCCTCTGTACAACAGTAGACAGGATTAGCAAAGGTATATTGAAGGGCAAAGGCGATCCCCACTTGCACCATGGGATCATCCACAACAATGGTTGTTCGAGCTGCTAAGGCGGCGGCTCCCGCTTGTAAGGCTTCATTTGAAAATTGGATGAGCTGCAGATATTCGAAATCGGCTGTAGCAAAGATAACTCTTCGAACGACTTCATATTCAGCTGGTGATAGATCGTGCTTGCCGACCTCCTGATCGATAATACTCAAGCTCTCTGCATCTGTGACATGCCACTCCATCCGAGCCAACCTCACCTGATGATATTTGGGTTAGTAACCTTATGATGTCTAGGATATTGTGATTCAATGATCACCGCTGCTATGACCGTACTGTCTGCAACTCCGTATAGTTTTTTGATAACGATGACTTCTGACAACGAAAGCGGACCCTTGGCCCGCCTAGTCTACTCAGGCCCCATCAATCTAAATATTAGAACTGATGATCTCAGTCTCAGTCATCACTTCAGCCTGCACTGGGGGAAAGCCTAAAAAGGGGCTTGAGGTGATCGATTCTGCACTAATGGAGACAATGGGGTTTGACAAAATTCCAGCTGATACTGTTGCTATCAGAGTAATGACCATACCCACCTGCAATGATCGCATGCCCATCGAGGACCAGCTAATCTCTGGATAAGCCTTGACCGATTCTGACATCTCTTGAGGCTCTTTAACCACAATGGCTTTGATCACTCTCACGTAGTAGTAGATAGAAATCACACTGGTGACCAATCCCACCAAAACGAGGGTATACGCTTCTGCTTGCCAGCCTGCCCAAAACAGATAGAGCTTACCAAAGAAGCCAGCTAGAGGGGGTAACCCACCTAAGGACAACAAGCAGATACTGAGGCACAAAGTTAAAAATGGATCCTTTTGGTACAAACCATTATATTCAGCAATCTCATCGGTACCTGTCTTGAGGCTAAACAGGGTCACACACAGAAACGCACCTAAGTTCATCACCAAATAGATCATCAAGTAAAAGATCATACTGGTGTAACCCGCTTGCGTCCCCACAACCAAGCCAATCATTGTAAATCCAGCTTGGCCAATAGAGGAATAGGCTAACAGACGCTTCATTCGAGTTTGAGTGATCGCCACAACATTGCCCAGTACCATACTGAGAATCGCCAATACCGCAAAAACTGTTTGCCATTCTTCAATCACAGCAGGAAACACGGTAGACAAAAAGCGTAATGCTAAGGCAAACCCTGCTGCTTTAGAGCCAACCGATAGGAACGCAACTACAGGTGTTGGGGATCCCTCATAAACGTCAGGAGTCCATTGATGGAAGGGGACAGCCGCTAATTTAAAGCAAATCCCAGCAATACATAGGACCAGCGCGATCATAGTGGCTAGTCCTGCTTCATTAAGATAGGGCGCAATGGCAGCTAGTTGAGTCTTACCGCCTGATAACCCGTACAGCAACGACATCCCGTACAAAAAGATCGCGGTGCTGCTGGCGCCGATTAGCAAATATTTTAGAGCGGCCTCAGAAGAACGAGGATCTCGCTTCATATAGCCTGCCATCAGGTAGCAAGAAATCCCTAGCGTTTCTAAGGCCACAAACACCATAATCAAGTCCGTTGCCCCTGCCAGCAGCATGCCACCTACGGTTGCTGTCAAGAGTAAAACATAAAACTCAGGAGCGGCTGTACCAGTCTGGACCACGTAACGCTCAGACATCAGAATGGTCAAAACTGTGGTCGCAACGATAATGCCACGGAAAATAATGCTAAAGGGATCCGCCGTGAAGGCCCCTAAAAATCCTTCCATGTCAGGATGTTGCCACTGTAAAACCAGCGTCACTAAACTACCCACTAATCCCACCACAGAGATAAAGGGTAATGTTTTGCGAATAGTTTGATCACCGACAAGATCAGCGACCAACACGATTAGAAGGGTGAGCGTGACTAGGATCTCAGGAATGATAGATCCAGCATTGAGATTAAGGTTGGGATCAAAGACATCCAACATAAGGCCTGTAGAAGTGTTTCTATTCGTTAAACATGTTCAAGCATACAGCAATCCCACGTCAGGATGTGATCCATTTCGTTGATTGGCAAGACTTGCCCTCCCTGAGTTAGGTAACTGGATTAAATCCAGGCTGACATTACGCAAAATCTGATTGAAGTTTGGAGGTTTTTACTAGTCATGGCTAGATCAATAAGAGGCCGTCATTCTCTCCTTGGATTTGGACATCCTTGGATTTGGACATCCTTGAAAATGTGACTACTCAGGTGTCTCTCAAAGTCAAGATCTGGCTCAAGACTTACGCTCATCATATTGAAAATATCGAAACGGTTCTTGAGAAAATCAGTAGATCTTGCAAATCAGTTGGGATCGATCCCCATGACTCCTGATTTAGTAATGGCTCATACAAAAAGTTAGAAATAAGTTAAGGTACCTTAACTTTATTCAGTGAACCCTATTCTCTAATAGTTGAATAGGTTTTCTGCACAAGCATACAGTTACGGTCTTCAAGTCAGCTGCTGAAGAATACGTGTTTGCCTTGGTTCATTGATGAGGTCAACTAGCAGGTACGAAACATGAAAAAGTTGGGTCAAACGCCATTTGATCAAGGTGTGCTGGTGATGGCACTCATCCATATTTGCAACCAAAGCAGTCAGGTGGGCCAAGCGATGCAACAGGTTTACCGTCAATGGAAAGCTGACACTAATCAGCCTGCTCGCTATCCTTGGCTAGATTTGCATTGGTTTACAATTTCAGTCCCTCATCCTGATCAAGTCTATGAGGGCATCACTCTTTCAGACGGTTTAAATTTAGGTTACAACGTTGATGTTAAACCCGTAGAGGAACGCAAACAGATTCCTTACAGTATTCCCACAGGTGGACACTTTGTGACGGTTTTGAAGCAGTATCAACCTGATGCGGGTTACGAGATCGCAGCAACCGGGATCTTGGTACACCCCCTGGCTGTCCTTTGCTTGGATGTTATCACTGATCTGGAAAAAGCAGCCTATCAGCCTATCGTGATCAAACACCCTATTATTCGAGAATACCCTACGAACTTAGAAGAGCAGTTGCAAGGATTTCTTGAACATACATTGGATTATGATGACTTACCTCAACTGGTTAACCACGTTGATCAATCAGTCAATGCTGACTACCAGTCTCCTGGCTGGGATAATATCCATAGGATGGCGAGAGGATTGGCCATTCAGTGACAATGGGGAGAAGCCTAACTCATAAGTAATAGTCACTTGTGATGCCTGACTCGGATCAATTCCGCACAAATACTAATAGCAATCTCAGCCGGACTTTCAGCCCCAATCTCTAACCCGATGGGTGCGTGAATCTGCTGTAAGATCACCTCTGGAATAGACTCTTGTCGTAACTGTTGCAGCACAGTCTGGATCCGCCTACGACTACCCATCATGCCCAAGTAATAGGGTAGTGGCTCAAATTGAAGAAGCACATGCAAAGCGTCCAGATCCTGTTGATAGCCTCTGGTTACCAAAGCTACGTAGAGTTGCTCTCGACTTCTGAGATTGGCGAGCGCGTGAGTCAAGGACTGATAAGACCTATGGATAGGTTCAGATATTGAAGGGATGCTTCCTGAGCGATCATCTTGAACTACAACTTGAAAGTCTAAGCGACCCGCACACTCAGCTAGAGCCAAACCTACGTGACCACCCCCGATGATCAATAGTGTCGGTTCAACTTGAATCCGATCCATGAACGCTAACGTTGCTACTTGTTCTATGGGAATGATTTGTTTCTCTGGCACCCCATTTGAGTCGAGACTATAAGATTGCAAATGAGGTTGTAGCGGGGTCACTAAATCAGCGGATTGTTTTTGCTGGAGGCGATCGATCAGATCTTGTAACCGTTGTAAGGCGTGACCACCCTGCCAGATCTCTAACCAGATTGACATCGAGCCACCACAGATACCCTCATGGGACGTTTTGGATCCCAGAGCACCTAGTAGATCAATTTCAACACTTTGATTCCGGCCTGTTTGAAAAACAGATAAAGCTTGAGCAATCACTTTGGCTTCGCCTGCCCCCCCCCCGATAGTTCCTGTGATAGTCCCATCTGGATGAATCAGCATCCTGGTTCCAACTTGCCTTGGGGTCGATCCTTGAGTCTGGATCACAGTAGCCATAACAACTGGAGATCCTTGCTGGAGTTGCTGCTGAAGCTGTTGAAACACACGAGGGATTAAAAGCACGCCATCATCGCCCAATTCCTGCCATGGGATGATCATGAATCATGGCTACATCTATTGTCTAGAGATTGATCTCAAAGCTCAATCATGAGGTTAGTTCACGCCAGGCGGCTTTACCTGCTGCTTCAATTCGCTTGAGCCACTTTTGACCCCATCGAACCATTTGATCCGTAGATTTTGATTGACTGGGCTGAAGGATAGCAGATGTGGTTGCAGCCTGTCTAAACAGTGGCTGTTGATCCTGACCTTGCCAGTAAGTGACTTGTCTTTGGTTATCGATCCATACCTCGTCTCGACCTTGAATGTCAGGTTGCGATCCTGGATAGGTTGTTATGCTAACGTGTCGAAATATGCCAATAACTCTTGCCATTGATTGAGCCTCCAAACCTAGTGTTCACTTTCAATAATGGCTAGCTAATGTCAGACTGATTCTGAGAGTAGGATCGAGTCAGCTGGGTCAGCACCACGACTAACTCGACCCCGTTTCTCATTAGCCAATGTTGACTTTGACAACCTTATTTTTGTCTTCTTCAGCTTTCGGCAAATGTAGATTCAAAATGCCATCTTTGTACTCAGCTTTAGCATTTTGATGATCAATCCGACTCGATAGTGGAATCACCCGTTGGAACTTGCCATAGCGAAACTCACTACGAGTCATACCCTGCTCTTCAGTTCTGGTCTCAGAGCGACGCTCGCCTGTCACAGTCACAGCCTCAGCTGTTACCTGAATATCCAAATTGTCTTTGTCGATGCCAGGGATCTCCAATTTAAGGTGATAAGCCTCGGGAGTCTCATCTAGTTCTGCTGAGGGAACATAGCCTAGAGACTCAGGCGTACGCTCTGTGGATAAATCGTCAAACAAGCGGTTCATCTCACGTTGTAAAGAATAGAGTTCACGAAAAGGTTGCCAACGAACGAGAGTCATACCAGACCTCCTTGAATTGATTTTAGTCATCAGAATTAGTTCATTAAACCTGGGAGGTATTAAGCTTTTTTCTCCTCCTTGATTAATATTCTATTGAGGGAAATCAATCAGTGAGTTCGGCTTTTTCGAAGCTAAAGGTTGTGATATTTCGAAAATAATGATGTGTCTAAACTAGGAGGATAGTCACTTTAGAATTCACAAGATTGATACAAGTTAATTCCAACTAACAACTTTATCTTTATCAATATTAAACTTGGCCTGAATAGTTTGAATAATAGTGAACTGAGCTGCATTCTGATCAGGATGTAAGGCTGTGTAAGTGTCAGCTAGCTTGAGGCATCGGGCCAGCAAAGGAATGGCAAAGTCGGCGTTAACTTGATCGAGTAAATCTTGCAGATTAGGGGGATGGCTGAGTTGAGCGTTGAGGACCTCGATTGAAGCTGGACTGAGGTTAGCAGATTGGATCTCAGACACGACTTCGGGCCACGTTTTCTCAGGATAGCCAGCCAAGATCACATGACTAAGCATTTGATCCATCACCAGTTCTTGATGAATGGCTACGGGTAGATAATTCTCGCCAGCAGCTCTAGCAATAGCAATCGTGGCTGGTGAGGTGAGCGGATCAACTTTGGCTAAATCAACCTTGGCTTCATAATATCGACAAGCGGCATACCCCAATGCATAAAGCAGAGCCACATTCGTGCTAACAGCAATGACACTACCAACAGCAGGCGCTGATCTTAAAAAATCAAATCCAGCTTTTGTGGCATAGCTAGCACCCAGTTTAACGGCTTCATTACCTCCCAGAGCAAACCCAAAAATGGTTAAGACTTCACCCTGACGAGCTGGATCAGAAAGGTCAAGATTATAAGCAGCTGCAATTTGGTAGATCATCTCCACTTGCAAGGCAAGGTTGGCAACTAGATCAACAGCTAAAAGAGTGGCAGCTGGGTCTGGCATCACACTGGTTAAGACACCAGTTCCAGCAGCTAGCAAGACTTTATGCACAATGATTCGACGGGCAATTTGTTTAGCCGTTTCATCAGAATACTGAAGTTTTAAGTTTTGGGCGTAGGTTGTCACTGTTTGAGTGTTGACCTGTTCAATAACAGTAGATAGCCAATCTACCTTAAGACATTTAGTGAGGGTTTTGATATGAGGATTATCTGTAATCGGAGCTAGAGCGGGTCCCATCCCTGCAGTCGCTTGAACTGCTGCAGCACTCATGACTTGGCCAACTTGAGTAGTCGTTTGCACTATGGCTTGAGATCCAGCATTGATCAGGGCAGTAGTGGCTGCTGATGCGGTATCAGCCATAGACTGGCCCATTTGAGTGCTGATTTGAGTCACTCGTGTGGTCATGTGGCCAACGCTATGCCAAAAGGTAGGGTTGGTGCTTAAATCAAATTCATAACTCCAAGCTGGGAAAAAGGATCCCTGCTTTTGGCCTGAGATCCGCAACTTTTGAAGAAATCTGAGTTCTAGACGTCCGATTGTTTTACCCAGAAAATTAACCATACGAGTCTCATCTGGCACCTCTAATCCAATTAAGATAATTTGTAAGTAGCCTGCTTTACGATTGAGATGTAGAGTGGCCTGAATACGATCACCCCGAAGCAAATAATTAAAAATATAATGAAGAGCCTCTAAATCTCCTGCCCTAGCAGCCTCTATACGACTGGGAGGGCGATGAGAGGAGGTTTGATCAGCAGCAGATATAGTAGCAGATATGGGCATTAATTCAACTTCATGAGTTAGAGCCAGATCAGGTGTAAGTTCAGGTGATGGATCAAACACTTGGGTCAAATCTACTTTGGAGTACCAATCAGGAATGACTTCGCCTCGTTGACAAACATAAAGATCGACTTGACTGAACTGCTTAGGTAGCTGTGACTGTAACCGTAACTGATTGAGCAATGGTGTCAGGATTTCTACAGTGGATTGGATCTCGAGTAGACCATCTGCTTCAATTAAGAGTTGAAGATATTGAGTGTAGCGCGCTTTAATACTGACACAAGGGATTTTAACGATTAAGACTTGCATTAACCAATCTGCAAGGGCTTGAGGATCCTGAAGATCTAGAGGTGGATTTGTAGATGAGCTTGGCATTGGACCAGCTATTGGACGTTACCGTTCAAGAGTAACTCAGGTGAGTTGAGATTAAGTCAGATCATCTAGTTCATGCGCTAATGAGCAATAATCCCTGCTTGCGATCTAACGACAAGTTTTAAATTCCGTGCTACGATGATAGGCCTGCAGATGCTTTGAGCGTGATTAAGTCGATAAAAGCATCAACTCCAAACTGCGGATGTGGCGGAATTGGTATACGCGCACGTTTGAGGGGCGTGTGGCTTTGCCTTATGGGTTCGAGTCCCATCATCCGCATTATGGCTATTTGTTATGGCTATTTGATCGAGATAAGGCTATTTGGCAAGTGGTATTGAAGCCTGTATGCCTTGTTACTCATTGACTAGTCAACAAGGCTGTTTGGACCAGTCAAGAAGGCTGATTGATAGCAATCCGATTACTCTTGATCAGAAATGGGAGTGTCAAACCGAGAGCTACTCTCAACAAAGTCACTCGGGCTGACATTTTCGACAAATTTGCGGAACTCTTCCCGTTCTGCTTCATCAGCATCTTGATTCATGGGTAAGGAGGCTTCTGCAATGACTTCTTCTACAGTCCAAATAGGTACATTAGCTCTTAGAGCAATGGCAATAGCATCGCTAGGGCGGCAGTCAATTTCTTGTTTCTTCTCACCTTGAATGGTGGTTAACACAGCATAGAAAGTACTGTCCATCAACGCATGGATGACGATCCGTTCAACTTTGATTCCCCACGTTTCCCAAGAATTTAGGATGAGATCATGGGTCATGGGGCGGGAGGGTTTTTGATCCTCAAGAGCCTGTAAGATTGCATTTGCCTCAGCCCGGCCTACCCAAATCGGTAGAGCACGACGCTCATTACTATCACGCAGGATAATGATGGGCGTTTGACTAACAGCGTCCACTGCAATCCCAGCGACGTGCATCTCAATCATTGCCTTTGCCTCCAGCCAATAGACTCGATCCTATCCACGCTTGTAATGCTTTGACAACCGTGACCTAAAGTCTGCTACCTGCTCTGCTGCTAAAGATCTGTCACTGAGGTCGTGCTAGGCTTCGAATGTTGAGCTAGAGATTAACAACAAATGCATCTCGGATCCCAGGCTCTTTCAGCACTTCTTCAATAATGCCGTCCGGTAAAGGATCATCTAAACTCAACACCATCACTGCATCTCCTCGGATGATCTTACGACCTACCTGCATACTAGCGATATTGACATTGTAGGCCCCAAGCAGGGTACCGATCTTACCAATAATGCCTGGCATATCCCGGTGAACGGTCATCAACATGTTGCTAGAGGGGGGTACGTTAATCGGAAAGCCGTCGATCTGAGTGATCCGAACTTCATATTCACTAATCAAGGCTCCCGCTGCAGACCGGGCACCGTTAGGTCCATGAGCTGTCAAGTGGATAGATCCAGTGTAATCCTTAAATGAAGGATCTCGTGTTTCAACGACCCGGATACCTCGTTCAGTAGCAGCCACCCGAGCATTGACAAAATTTACCCGTTCTCGTAGTGCCAAGGTCAACAAACCCTTCAACACCGCAATCACCATGGGCTGACTATCTTTCTCAGCTAGATCACCTTGTAGACGAATTTCTAGCTGGTTGACTCGATCGCCGGCTAACTGACCAACTAAGTTACCTAGGGTTTCAGCCAGATCTAAGTAGGGCTTTAGCTTTTCCAAGACATCCGGTTGGAGGCCAGGAATATTGACAGCCGAACGAGCTGGTAATCCTAGCAAAACATCTCGAATTTGCTCAGCCACATCAATTGCCACATTGGCCTGGGCTTCCTCCGTAGATGCACCCAAGTGGGGAGTCAGTAAAATTTCTTTGCCTAACTTAAATAGAGGCGAATCTGTAGGTGGTTCTGAGGTAAATACATCCAGAGCTGCCCCAGCAATTTTCTTAGCTTCCAAAGCTTCACAGAGCGCTTGCTCATCGATCAATCCGCCTCGAGCACAATTGATTAACCGAGCAGTTGGCTTCATCAAATCGAACGTCTCAGCATTAAACAGATGGGTTGTCTCTGGGGTTTTGGGGATGTGCAACGTGATATAGTCTGCTTCTTGTACCAGAGCTTTAAAGTCAACCAGTCGAATCCCCATCTGTTGAGCTCGTTCCAAAGAGATGTAGGGATCATAGGCAATGATCTTCATTCCCATAGCCATGGCTACATGAGCCACATGCGACCCAATCCGACCCAGGCCCACAACACCCAGCGTTTTTTTATAAACTTCGACCCCGACAAACTGTTGCCGTTTCCATTCTCCAGATTTAACTGAGGTATTGGCTTCTGAGATATAGCGGGATAAGCCCATCATCAGGGTGAGGGCATGCTCAGCGGCGGCGATCGTATTGCCTTCAGGAGAATTAACCACCAAGATCCCAGCTTTAGTTGCACTGGGAACGTCAATGTTATCAACCCCAACGCCTGCCCGGCCAATGATCTTCAGCTTGGAGCCAGCGGCAATCACTGCTGCCGTAACTTGAGTCCCTGAGCGAACCATGATCGCGTCATACTCAGGAATGGCTGCAATCAGCTCCTCAGGCGGAAGCTTAGGCTTGAGATCAACCTGAGCCACCTGGGATAAGATATCGATCCCAGACTGATCAATGGGGTCGGTCACAATGACTTTGGGCATGGTCAGGGATTACCACTACTAATCTGCATTTGACGCCAGTCACTATACCATTGTCTGGGGAGCCGAGGAGTCCAGATAGCCACTCTAGAGATTGATCGTTAGAAACTTTTAATAATTGTGGCTATTTGAAACAAACTTTAAACTAGTTTTAATCCGTGACCCACTCGTCTATTGGGACCCACTCGTCTATTGGATAGTTTACTGGAGGGGCTATGGCTCGGATCTTTTTGATGATTGCCGCAATCTTGGGTGGCTTGGGTGTAGCCAGTGGCGCTTTTGGATCTCATGCTTTGAAAGCTAGCTTGAGTGAAAGGGCTTTAGACATTTTTGAAGTGGCTACTCGATATCAGTTTATTCATGCTTTAGCTATTGGCTGGGTTGGGATCTTGCTTAATCAAGGCAATCTCAATGCATCCCGTTTGATTGCGGCTGGAACTGCCTTTACGCTTGGCGTCTTGATCTTTTCGGGAAGTCTGTATGCCCTCAGCTTGACTAACATGGGCATTTTAGGTGCGATCACTCCAATTGGTGGCGTTGCCATGATCATAGGTTGGATTTGTTTAGCGGCAGCGGCTTGGAGTTTGAAGTAATGTTAGAGGGCTAAAGATTGCAGTGGTGGTTTATCGTTAGTTGAGATCAGCCTGATGCACACATTGATTTTAGGATTGACGCTGATTTCCCTGTTGCTCTGGGTTGGATTACTTTGGGGTTGGGGCCAGTTTTGGCAAGCTGATCAACGGTTGGAGGCACCAGCTTCTCATTTGGAGTCATGGCCGAGTGTCTGTGCTGTGATCCCAGCTCGCAATGAAGCAGAGATGCTGCCCCAAACGCTAGGATCTTTACTCACTCAAGACTATCCAGGTTCCTTCAAAGTTGTTTTAGTCGATGATCAAAGCACGGATGATACTAGTGAGATAGCCCAAGCTATTGCTGCAGGCCTTGATCAATCGGCTCGCCTGAGAGTTGTTAACGGTCAACCTCTGATGGAAGGCTGGACAGGCAAGTTGTGGGCACTCCAACAAGGGATCCAGTCTGAGCAAGCGGATCCACCGGCTTACTGGCTATTTACTGATGCTGATATTGTGCACCATGATACTAATCTTGCCGAGCTAACAACTAAAGCTGTTCAAGATCAGTTAGATCTGGTGTCGTTGATGGTGTTGTTGCGATGTGAATCCGTGTGGGAGCGGTTGTTAATTCCGGCTTTTGTGTTTTTCTTTCAAAAGTTATATCCCTTTCCCTGGGTCAATGATCCTAACCATACAATAGCGGCGGCGGCTGGAGGCTGTATTTTAATTCGATCGGAGGCTCTAACTCGGATAGGGGGGATGCCACCATTACGGAATGCTTTAATTGATGATTGCGCATTAGCCCAAGCTGTAAAATCTTCAGGATCAAGAGGGATCTGGCTCGGGCTAACACAAAGGACTCGTAGCTTACGTCCCTATCCTGCTTTATCGAGTCTGTGGCAGATGGTGGCACGGACAGCCTATACACAACTCAGCTATTCACCCTGGCTGTTGCTGGGGACCCTGGTGGGGATGACGTTGCTTTATTGGATTGCGCCGATCAGTTTGGTGATGGGGATCATGATGCAGTCTTTAGCGCTTAGCCTGGTAGCTGGGTTAACTTGGCTCTTGATGGGTGTAGCTTATCAACCCACCTTGCGGCTCTACAACTGTTCCCCCGTCTTTGGATTAGCGTTGCCAGGCATTGGCTTGCTCTACACGTTGATGACACTCGATTCTGCCTTGCAGCATTGGCGAGGTCAAGGAGGGCAGTGGAAAGGCCGATCCTACTCTCATCCTTCAACTTAGATCTCTCACCTATGAGCAAGGTAAAACGGAGAACAACCTGCAACTTGGGCTAGCTTGGCAAGCGAGAGGTCTTGGTCACCATAAGCTTCAATATCATCATCAAGTTGAGCTAAGGTGGCTGGGGTCAAAGGTTCACTTCTTTGGGAGACATCAGCATGAGACCAGCGAAGTAACTGAGCAATCAAAGTGTGGAGTAGATCATTAAGCATTAGCGCCGCTACTTGATCCTGCAGGTTCTTATCCATTTTGCGGCTCCAGTGTTCCAGTGAAATTAATATATTGCCGCAACGCACTAGCCCGCCGTTCTCTCAAAGCTGGAAAGCGAGAATCCTCACGATACTCCCCAAAAGCAACCTGAAAATTGGCAATATAAGTCATAATCGCAATATCAGGCGTCTCTAGATTTTCAATAGGGCGAGCCAGATCAATGGGCTCAATATTGATGATCCGAGCCACATTCTCAAAGCCATACTGATCATAGAGCGGTTGAATATCAACTAAATAATCTCGGTAAGTTTCAAACAAGCCCTCTTTCAAGTATTGCAGATCAGCAGCCCAAAGTCCTTGTGGATCAGTCCATGACGGTTCCCGATTCCAGCTTGAAATATAGTCGCCCACCAACGCTGTAGCAGCACAATCTTCACCTTCATAAAGACTTTGTAGATCAACAGTCAGGGGTTCCACTTGATCGGCAGCCACTGTGGCTGTGAGGATCCAGTCGGGTTGTTGTACTATGTTTTCACCGACTACTGCGCCCTTTCGAGTGGTTTTAGAGCTGAGTGTAGTTTGATCAATGCTTGTTAAAAGATCATGGGCTAAGGCTTGAGGAGTTGCACCACAGGCTTCAAATAAGAGAATAGCCTTTAGATCAGGCTCTACTGCTGTACTCTTGAAAGAGGTGGCAATTTCAAAGGCATCCAGCTGTTCAGGGCTAGGTTGTTGGGCATAGAGACCCTTAACACTGACCACTGTGGTGAGCGCTAGTGTTGTCAGTAACATCGTTTTGATCATCATTATCCTCGCAGGTGGCAATCATTTACTCATTCAGAAGTGGTAGTACCAGGTGGACACCACGGGGTAGATCTAACTGGATGCCTGTTGGGGCCAGTCGTGTACCTCGCTGAGTCTCTACAATCCGATAGTGTTTGAGAAAGCCAGGAGCCAGATCATCTGAAAGATCGCCATAAGAGGTAACCAATACATTTCGACTGGTGGCATCAAAGGCAGCTCCCTCAGGCAACTGACCATAAAACAAGGTCTCATCGAGCTTAGTCAGACGGCTATTTTCATTATCAATACCGATAAGAGTCACTGAGGAATAGGGGCTATACCGTGGATCATCACTAGACAGCCAGGACAGTTCAATGTTAGTAGCAATAGCATAGTTTCCATCAGGACTGATCTCCAAGCCTTCTGGGCTAACTGAGCCTTCCACTCGGGCTACTCTAGAGTGCCGACCTTCCTCACCTTCAGCCAAGCGGATCATAGCAACTGATCCTACCGGTGCTTCAGCCCCAAAACCTGGCACATCACTACCCCACTGAAATTCAGAGATCAACAGATGTCGCCCATCTGGGGTAAACCGAGCTGCACCAGGGTATTTCCCGGTCACAACTGGATTATTCCAGACTGCCAACGTTGGACGGCCATCTTGGATCTCAAGCTCAAAGAAACGGACTTCATTTTGCCGGGCCATCAGAGCAGCTAGAACCATCCGGCTAGGGTGAAACAAGGTCATAACCGGATAGATCTCCTCTGAGACTTCAGGGAGTGAGAGGTAGACAGGTTCACTAAAGCGCTCACCATTAAATTGTACAAACGCTAATTGCTGACCTGAGACACCCTCACCTCCTGTCAAAGTCACCACAATCCAGTCACCGTTAGGGCTGACACTGACTGCATTAGGACGGCGATCAAAGGTGAGTGTAGTCACCACTTGGGGTCGGTTTAGATCAGAAATGTCCACAGCTGTTAGTGTACGTCCATCTTCTAGATCATCTAGGGTGGCAGCAGTAAGACTACGAGGCTTTCTGCCTTCGGTGACAAATGCAGTTTGGCCATCTGGTGATAAAGCGAGAGCTGAAGGGGGGCCAGGTACACTATTGGATGCTGCCACTGTTGTAACGCTTACAGACTCTAATCCTTGGCGTAGATCAATGACACTGAGGGTATCATCAGCCACTTTAGGCCCCAGATCACTGCCCGCATAGGCAGCTGCTATCATGTCTCCATCCGAAATAGCAACGAGACCTCTAGCTCTGAATTCAGGTGCATCTTGAGCCTGCACGGCTCCGGCAAGACTCAGCACCAGTATTGATGATAAAATACGCATAGTTCAATCGCTAACTTTTCATAGTCACATCGTGGGTTGTAGAGCAGTTAGGCCAACATCTCTGGATTCACGATACTGTTCGGTATCATCCCTGTCAATGCGAACTATGGTCGCAATTATTGAGCTTAACTAAAAGTTAGGTGGACCTTTGAAAATAAATGTGCCTGCAACACCAACTTGGGAAGCATTGGCTAGAGAAATAGTGGGTATAGGTTAGTTCTAGGGGCTAATCGTCTTCAACTTAGATTTGATCACTATGAGCTTCAACTACTAACTTACTCAATGCTAGGCCAGTCCAATCTAGGTTACACTTTCACTGCATCTCCTAGGGCTTTGAAATTTTTAGGACTGCCTTCAGTCTTGAAGTTAAAATACTAGTGGCCCTTGATCAAGTGTGACTCTCCTTGAAGGCCATAGTTGAAGATACTGACAGCACAACTATTTTAACTAAATATTTTAACTAAAGTACTTCACTGCTATGGTTTTTTACTTTAAACTTCTACCTTAAACTTCTACCTTAAACCATAAGGCTACAGTCAATATCATAAGGGCTATAGTCTCAACATAAGTACAATTTCTTAGTCCAGATAAAGAGGTTAGAATGAAGCTATCTATGATTTTGCATAACTCAATTTTGTAAGACCTAACAGTACCTGGGAGTAGATCCAATACCTAAGAGTAGATCGTATGTCAATCTACTGATGCTTCAAGGTAATTTGCGAAATTGTATTGATATATACATTTTTTTCGGCAACCCTATCTCAAGATGGCAGCAAGTTAGCCGCTATGATGCTGAAAATATGCAAGTGATCTCAAAAACTCCAACTCAACGAGACTGGCAAGGCCTATCTGCCCAACGAGGAGAAATTACCGACTTTGAATTAGCCTGCTTGGTCTGTGGGGGATCACATTTAACTCAAGACCACTGGGAATTCATGCAAACAATGCCACAAGATCCAGTGGATATGATTGATGATTTGGCCAAGATGGGATTGTACAAGCCCGAAGCTTTTGCAGTGGCGGATCAGGTTAATGGCCGTGAATTGCGTAAGGCACTCTTTTTGAAGATGGCTGCTAAGGGAGATCCCAAGCGTGAGCGTCTAATTCAAGCTTTAGCTCAACAAGCTGGTGGTCTTGAGAATGCATTTGCGGCTGCTTTTGGGCCTCAAGCGGGTCTCTTTTTTGCTGATTCAATTCGAAATAGCAACTTTACTCGACGAGAATTCCTCAAAAATCTAGCGATTGGGGCTGCTCTGGTGACAGCAGCTAGCGTTGCTAAGTATCCCGATCAAGAAGTCAATGCCCAAGAGGCTGGTCCTTTAGAGAAGACAGAGCTTCAGGTTGGCTTCATTCCGATTACCTGTGCCACACCCATCATCATGTCTGAGCCATTGGGCTTCTATCAAAAGCATGGTCTCAATGCCAAAGTGGTGAAGATGCCTAGTTGGGGTGCGGTCAGAGATTCAGCTATTGCAGGTGAGCTAGATGCCTACCATATGTTGGCACCGATGCCGATTGCGATGACACTAGGGCTTGGATCAGCCTCCTTTGGCATCAAGCTAGCTAGTATTGAGAACATTAATGGACAGGCCATTACCGTAGCTGAACGTCATAAGGGTAATGTGAATGGTCCGGCAGACTTTAAGGGTTTTGTGATTGGGGTACCCTTCCCTTATTCCATGCATAACTTACTCCTACGTTACTACTTGGCCACAGGGGGTATTGATCCGGATGTTGATGTCCAGATTCGACCTGTACCTCCACCGGACAGCATTGCCCAGTTGGTAGCTGGGGATATTGATGCGTACTTAATGCCTGATCCATTTAACCAGCGGGCGGTGTTTGAAGGGGCTGGGTTTATTCACCTGCTGACGAAAGATTTGTGGCCAGGCCATCCTTGCTGTGCTTTTGCTGCCAGTGACCAGTGGATTGACGAAAACCCGAACACCTTCCGAGCCTTAAATAAGGCCATCATTGAAGCAGCAGGCTATGCCCAGGATCCTCAAAATCGACCTGAGATTGCGACTGCGATTTCGACTCGTGCTTTTCTAAATCAACCAGAAGAAGTCGTGAAGGCCGTTTTGACAGGCGACTTTGAAGATGGCAACGGGAGTGAATTTAGTATTCCCGATCGGATCGATTTTGATCCCTATCCGTGGCAGAGCTTTGCCAATTGGATTAGCTCTCAGTTAGTGCGCTGGGATCTACAAGGAGATGGTCGTGTAGCTGAAGTCATCACGGATGATACCTACAATGAAATTGGCCAAGACATCTTCCTCACAGACCTAGCCCGAGAATTGGCTCAAGAGTTGGGTCAAACACCTCCAACTGAGATCTATCGGACTGAAACGCTGATGTTTGATGAATTTGATCCAGCCAATCCCAGCGCTTATATTCAAGATCAAATTGACCAATATGGTGTGTAGGCTAGCCAGATTGGAGGATTTAGAGAGAATATGACTACAACCCAAGAGGCCTGGAAGCCAGTCAAATCACCACTATTTCGGAATGAGAACGTTCTGTCATTAGCCTTATTTCTAATCTCGCTTACCCTATTTTTGGCAGTGTGGGAATTGGGGGCTAGGTTTGAGCTATTTTCCAGGGGTATTCCCACCGCATCGGCTACTTTTAAGGAGTTTTGGTGGTGGATCAGCAATCCCTTTTTTGATAACGGTCCGAATGACTTGGGCATTGGCTGGAATCTGTTGATCAGCCTCAGACGAGTGGCTATTGGTTATATTGCTGCTTCATTGATTGCAGTTCCATTGGGCATTTTGATTGGGATGTCTAAGGTGGCTCTCAAAGCCTTTAATCCTTACATTCAGCTACTGAAGCCAGTTTCACCATTGGCTTGGCTACCTCTAGGTCTGTTTTTGTTACGTGACTCCGAAAAAACCGGTATCTTTATCATCTTGATCTCTAGCATCTGGCCTACTCTGATCAATACTGCCTTTGGGGTAGCTAATGTCAGCCCTGAGTATCTGGATGTTGCTAAGACTCTGGGGGCTTCTAAGCTGCGGACCATTTTTAAGGTGATTGTGCCTGCAGCTTTACCCAGTATTGTTTCAGGACTGCGGATCAGCATGGGGATCTCATGGCTAGTGATTGTGGCGGCTGAGATGTTGCTAGGGACAGGGTTGGGATATTTCATTTGGAATGAGTGGAATAACCTCTATATTCCTAATATTATTGTTGCCATCTTTATTATCGGGATTGTAGGCCTGATCCTGGACTCTATTTTTGGAGCCTTACAACAACTGATATCATTTGGACGGGAATCATGAATTTAGCTACACCATCTCTCAATAAAGTGGGATCAACCGCTCCAGCCCAGCTCTCTGTTCAAGGTGTGACCAAGATCTTTAAGGGTAAACGGGGCCTGATCAGTAGCTTTATGGGTAAAGCCCGGCCTGATTTTGTGGCCATTGAAAACATTAGCCTAGATATTGCACCTAACAGGTTTGTGTCCATTATTGGCCCCTCTGGTTGTGGTAAGTCGACCTTATTGAACATTATTGCAGGTCTTTCTCCAGCCACGTTGGGTGATATCCGGTTAAATGGTGAAATGATCACAGGGCCAGGTCCCGATCGGGGAATGGTGTTTCAAAATTACGCCCTGATGCCATGGATGACGGTTGAGGACAATATCCGATTTGCAGTTGAAACTGTGCATCCTCACTACAGTCGTACAGCTTTAAACGAAGTGGTGAATGAGTTTTTGACATTAGTGGGACTGTCAGGGGCCAAGAAAAAACATCCACATGAAATTTCAGGGGGGATGAAGCAACGGGTGGGGATTGCCCGGGCTCTGGCGATCAAACCCAAAATTTTATTAATGGATGAACCGTTTGGAGCTCTAGATGCTCTGACCCGAGGGTTTCTCCAAGATGAGATCGAGCGGATCTGGGAGCAAGAGCGTAAAACAGTCATTATGATTACTCACAGTATTGAAGAAGCACTGCTGCTTTCCGATCAGATTGTCATGATGACCAAGGGACCGGCTGCTCAGATTGCTAAAGTCCTCGATGTGCCCTTTCCCAGACCCCGTAATCGAGAAACAATTGATAACCACCCAGCCTATCGTGATCTTAAGCATGAGATGGAGCATCACCTCACCTTAGAAACCCGTGCAGTTGAAGAAGCTCGCGTTCAAGGCTAGAAGGCTAAGATTATGGTTAAGGATCAGCCAAGAGTTTGTACCCAAGAGTCTGTAATTGAGTTCAGGCACTATCTATAAAGTTGAATTTGTTGTTTTGTTTAGCTTAGTTTTAGGAGGAGATTATGGCATTGTCACCCATTACTGAAAAGCTATTGGCAGCCAAAAAGGCCAAGGGTGTGAGCTTTGAACAATTGGAGAAGATTGTTGGTATGGATGAAGTTTGGATTGCTTCTGTGATCTATCGCCAAGCTAGCGCCTCCAAAGAAGAAGCCGAGAAAATAGTGACAGCTTTGGGGCTGGGATCTGAAATGGCTGAACCGTTAACTGAGCCCCCTTTGAAGGGATCATTAGAGCCTGTTATTCCCACTGACCCTTTGATCTACCGTTTCTACGAGATCATGCAAGTATATGGGATGCCCATCAAAGCTGTGGTGCATGAAAAGTTTGGTGATGGTATCATGAGCGCGATCGACTTTTCCATTGACGTTGAAAAAGAGGAAGACCCTAAAGGTGATCGGGTCAAGGTCATTATGTGCGGTAAATTCCTTCCCTACAAGAAGTGGTAGTGAGAAAGGGTTATGACAGCAGCAAAGGCAAAGCCAGTTCCAGTGACTGTACTAACAGGCTATCTAGGGGCTGGTAAAACGACTCTACTCAATCGCATCTTGACTCAAGAACATGGCAAAAAAGTGGCTGTGATTGTCAATGAGTTTGGCGAAATTGGTATCGACAATCAGCTAGTGATCAATGCTGATGAAGAAATTTTTGAAATGAACAACGGCTGTATTTGCTGTACCGTTCGGGGTGACTTAATTCGGATCATTGGTAACTTGATGCAGCGTCGCCATGCTTTTGATCATTTATTGATTGAAACAACGGGACTTGCCGATCCAGCACCTGTTATTCAAACTTTTTTCTTCGATGAAGATATTCAAACTCAGTTGGCCCTAGATGCTGTTGTGACAGTAGTTGATGCTAGGCATATTTGGGATCACTGGGAAAGTAGTGAAGTTCAAGAACAAATTGCCTTTGCCAATGTGATCCTATTGAATAAAGTCGATCTGGTGTCCCCTGAGCAATTGCAAGCCCTGGAGCAGCGGATCCGCAGCATGAATGCCATGGTGACTCTGTACCCTACCCGCTACTGTGATTTAAATTTAGAAGCGGTGGTGGGTGTTAGGGCCTTTGATTTAAATCAAGCTCTCACGGTTGATCCTAACTTCCTAGATGAGGATGCTCATGAACATGATCAATCTATTTATTCTGTGGCCATTTCAGACCCTAGAGCTGTCGATCTAGATAAAATCAATGCCTGGATCTCACATCTGCTACGCACCCAGGGAACTGAGATTTTCAGAATGAAGGGGATTTTGAATGTGGCCCATCAGGATCATCAATTTGTGTTTCAAGGCGTGCACATGATCTTTGATGGTCGCCCAGGCCAACTCTGGTCTGCTCAGATTCCACGCAAAAATGAACTGGTATTTATTGGTCGCAACCTAGATGAAGCTCAACTCCGCAGTGATTTCCTAGCATGCCTCGCTTGAAAACTGGATCGAATCAGAATTTCAAACAGATTTGGCAAGCAAGTGTCTCTGATTACGTCACGGCTCTAGACTGGTCTGGTTACCACCTCTTAGCCACTGGCTCAGCTGGGGGAGATATTAAGGTTTGGAGCTGGCCAGATCGGCAATTATTGCTAAGTTATCAAGATCAGGCTTCAATCAATAGCCTCTGCTGGTCTGCTGATGGCACCCGATTAGCTGCAGCCGGTCAAGGAGGTCAGGTATTCATTTGGGATTTTACCCTTGCAACAGACCCTCCTCCCTCAAAGCCAGTCGAGGCCTGGTTCGTGGACGCATGGATTGATCGGCTGGTTTGGCAGCCCGGAACATCCGTTTTAGCCTTTAATGCTAACCGTCAAGTTTATGTAGTAGATGGTGTCTCGCAAATCACTTTAGCCATTCTTGACTTTGTGGAATCCTCGGTGTTGGGTTTGAGCTGGCATCCTCAGGGTCGCTATCTAGCAGTGTGTGGACATACAGGGACCAAAGTTTGGGACAGTGATCAGTGGGATGCTGAGCCTTATCTATTACGAGTGCCAGGAGCCAGTTTAGCCGCTGCCTGGACTCAAGATGGTCGCTTTTTGGCTACAGGTAATTATGATCGGACGCTTTCAGTCTTAGAGTGGCCAACGCCGCCCCCTTGGCTCATGCAGGGGTTTCCAGGAAAGGTACGTCAAGTGTGTTGGTGCAATCAAAGATCTACCCTACCCTTGCTAGCAGCCGCTTGTGTTGAGGGAGTAACGATTTGGTTTCAAACTCAATCAGGATCATGGCATCATCGTGTCCTCCAAGGGCATCAGGGATTTGTACAATCGATTGCGTTTCAACCCCACCAAAGGTTGTTAGCTTCTGCTGATAATGCAGGTAAAATTTATCTTTGGCATGAGGCTCATGATCAACATCAGATCCTCAGTGGATCAACTCAAGGGTTTTCAGTGCTGGCCTGGCATCCTGAAGGACACGTCCTTGCTGCTGGAGATCAAGGGGGTGGGATCTGGGTCTGGGAAGTTCTCAAGCCAGAAAAGAAAGGGTTTGGCTAGTATAACTTGATGCCTATACAGGCAGTTCCGGGGCTGGTATTATTGGATACCCGTAATCGATGCCTGCACTTGATCACCGAACGTATCAAGCAACACAACTCTTATTTAGAATGAACGCTCTAATTGGAAGAGAGTTTAACTATCGATCTAGCGGCAGGACAGCCATGTTTCAAGTCTCAACATCATCCACTTGGGAAACTCTCACTGATACAATTTCACAAGCAGAACTGGGCACCGCCTTGTTGATAAAAATGGCCAGTTGGTGTAACTCTAACCGCGAGCGATTGATTCAAGATTTGATCCAGGAGTAAATGCGGCTAATTTGAAGATAAGGGTGATGAGATCTTTTTAACAGGCTTAGCGCAAGAACTAGCCCTAGAATTAGGAGCTGAAGCCGCAGATGAGATCACCCGCATTGAAAGTAATCCACAAGACTACATCAATCAACAACAGCAGATCTCATAGATTCAACCTCCAACCCAACAGCAGAAGTGACATGACCAGAAGTAATAGGGTAGGACTATCCAAACAGCCCAGCCACCTGCAAACTAGCCCCGTAGCTAAGCCACCCTTGAAGATAGCCCTGCTGACCTATTCAACAAAACCCAGAGGGGGGGTGATTCATACTCTGGAGCTGGCTGAAGCCTTACAGGCCCTGGGGCATCAAGTGTGTGTATTTGCCTTAGACAAAGATCGGCAAGGGTTTTGTCGGCCTTTATCGTGTGACTATGTGTTTGTTCCCGCTACAGAGGTAGCTGATCCTCAAGCCATTGATCAAGTGGTTGAACAACGGATCCAGGATTATGTCACCTACTTCACTCAGTATCCCCCTGACTTTGATATCTATCATGCCCAAGACTGTATCAGTGCTAATGCTTTAGTAGCTTTACGTGAGCGCCAGTTGGTGTCAGCTGTCATTCGGACGGTTCACCATGTTGATGATTATCCCAGTGCTTATCTGGAAGACTGTCAACGTCGTGGTATTGTTCAGCCCGATTTAGCTTTGTGTGTGAGTCACTATTGGCAGACTCAGATCTGCGAGCAGTATGGTGTTGTGGCCCCACAGGTTTTCAATGGTGTTGATACAGCTCGTTTTTCTGCTCAGCCTAGTGGCACCGAAACTGCTCTGAAACAAGCGCTGGGGTTATCTGGATCCCCTCTGTTTTTAACAGTAGGAGGGATTGAACCTCGGAAAAATTCAATTCGTTTGTTGCAGGCATTTGCACAAGTGTTACACTATTACCCTTCGGCTCAGCTCGTGGTTGCCGGTGGGATCACGATGTTTAATTACGATGCCTACCGAGATCAGTTTTTAACTGAAGCTAAACGTTTAAACGTTGAAATAGGACAAGCTTTGGTTTTGACAGGAGTGATCGCTGATGCTGATATGCCCGTGTTATATCGTTGCGCTGATGCGTTTGTTTTTCCATCTGTAGTCGAAGGTTGGGGCTTAGTGGTGATGGAGGCCATTGCCTCAGGTCTAACTGTGATCACCTCGAATCAACCCCCCTTTACAGAATTTTTGTCGCCACACCAGGCATTACTAGTCGATCCTCACCACCCCGATACTATTGCTGCTGCCATGATCCAAAGCCTCGATCCTGCCGTTGCACAACCGCTGATCCAGGCCAGTCAAGTCGTTTGTACTCGTTATACTTGGGCTGCCTCAGCTGAGATCCATCTCAATCTTTATCAACACTTACTGACAGCACGGTCTAGGCTCTAGCCTCAACAACCCTGCTAAAATCGGTTCGAACTAGTTTCAACCCCTCAGAATTATGCCTGAAGTACGTTTCCAAATTGAGTGGCCCGATGGTCAACAAGAAACCTGTTACTCGCCCTCGCTAGTGATCAAGAGCTATCTAGAGGCCAGCGCTGAGTATTCAGTTACGGACTTTATGCAACGATCTCGGACTGCACTAACGGAAGGTAGTGATCGAGTCAAAGCTAAATTTGGCTATCCCTGTAGTTTGGCTCTGGGTCAGTTAGAGCGCTTGGAAGCCATGGCGACCCGGTTTAGCGATCAACCTACGGCCAAAGTCAAGCTCCTACAATTTATTGAGTGATGAGTATTACAGGAATCTGGTTCATTACACGATTGTGCAACACCATACATCCAACAGTTGATCGACTATAGTCAGCTATAGTGAGAGAGTTTTTCAGCATGGCG
>CAYSWV010000022.1:0-42104 GCA_964434865.1 uncultured bacterium | reverse complement strand
TTACTTGACACTTTCTCATTGGCATGAGTCCTAAGTCTTCTAACGTGGGATCCTAGGCATATTGATTAGCTTTCCGTTTCCTCTGGCCTGACTGTTCCAGGCTCGTGTGTCTAGCAAAATCAAGTAAGTGATTGCCAAAGGTAAGATCAGTAACTAGTCTCGTACATGTTTAAGGGTGAGCCGAACGGCTGATCAACATGGGTTGCGATTCTGGGCTAAACACTTGGGGTGGAAACAGTCTTAAGTCCATCAGATAGATCGTTTGAGGGCCTGTATCGCTTTGAATCACTGCACTATATTTGAAGAGTTGTAACGGATCCGTTTTCTGATAGGCATACGGTAACATCTGAATTGAACTTAACGGTAGTTCCATAAGCTGGGGCAACGTGTTGATCAGCAAACCGTAAAGATCATCAAGTTGGATCACAATCATAAATCGGGGCGTTGTGAGATCAGGAACCTGGTGATAACCCAATTGATGTTGTAAGTCAATCACAGTCACTGATCGCTGCTCCCAGTAGCATAGCCCCATACCACCAGAGTGAACTTCAATGGCAACTGGTGTCTGAATAATTCGTTTAATGCAATTTTGAGGTAGGGCTATGGTCCGGGATCCAATCTCAAACACAATCACAGGGAGTGAAGTTTCTGGAGCTAGCGTAATTGATGTTGTCATAGTCATTAGCCTCACGATCTTGAGATTAGGATACTGGAGCTGGTGATAAGACATCCTCAATCGTTGACTTTAAGTCTTGGTCTAGATAGGGCTTAGTTAAATAAGCCGAGGCTCCCAGTTCAAAAGCAAGATTTTGATGTTTTTCACTGCTGCGGGATGTCAACATAACAACAGGAATAGTAGACAAGCTGGTATCTTGCTGCATATGACTTAGAAATTGATAACCATTCATATGCGGCATTTCAATATCACAGAAGATTAATTGGACCTGGTTTAAATCTGACTGTTGCCGGGCCAAGGTATCTAAAGCTTCTTTTCCATGGGCGGCTGCTACCACCTGGTATCCCATTCGCTGTAAAGATTGAGTCAGGGTTTGGCGAACTGTTAAGGAGTCTTCGACCACTAAGATTTTTTGATCTCCTTTTGATCCTGGAGATTTCAGCATAGACAGCGTGAAATTCAGATCTGGCTTAATCTCATGGGTTGCCCCTAACGGTTGAGAAGTGGTTTTGTAGTTTGTTTGGGCCAGGAGATCGTACCCATCAATCACCAGTGCCAATTGGCCGTTACCTAAGGGGCTACACCCGCTCACATAACTGGGTACTGGAAAGAGGGAGGTCATGGTTTTGATCACAAGTTCTCGTTCGCCCATCAACTGATCCACTTCAACTGCAATTAACTCTTGATCCTGTTGAAACAAGATCAACGGTTTGTCTTCTCCAGATGGGCTTGCTGATCGAGTTTGGCCCGGATAGGTGTAAGTCAATAGATCGTTTAAATCATAGATAGGGACTAGTCGATCCTGTTGATCTTGAACCCATCTCAAGAGTCGATGTCCCTGCTGCTGCATTAGTACTTGTTCAGGTCGGGGTAATAGAAGCTGGACAATAGTATCAGTGAGCAAGGCATAAGACCGATCTTGAACCTGACAGAGTAATAACTTCATAATGGTCAGGTTTAACGGAATTTCTAAATTGAATGTTGTCCCTCGTCCCACAACGCTACTGATCCGAATAGTGCCTTGTAATTGTTGCAATTGTGAGCGTACACTATCTAACCCTACACCCCGACCCGAGAGATCATCGGCCTCCGATTTAGTTGAAAAGCCAGGTTCAAACAGGAGATCTAATAACTCATGGGTGGATAACTGATGGGCTTGCTCAGGTGTTGATAAGCCCCGTTCAATCGCTCGTTGCCGAATCTTTTCGTAATGAATACCAGCCCCGTCATCCTGGACTTCTAAACCCAATCGATTACCGTGCTGCCGTGATCGAACTAGGATAGTTCCTTGTTCAGGTTTCTGAGCTTGGCGGCGATCGGCTGGCGATTCAATACCATGATCGAAAGCATTTCTAAGCAGATGCAGTAGAGGATTGTATAGCTTTTCTACAATTGATTTGTCAACGCAGACCTCAGATCCTTCAAATTTAAGATTGACTCGCTTTTTACGGATAGCTTCTAATTGCTGAATCATCCGCGGAAACCGGCTGTAAAGCTCAGATAGAGGAACTAGGCGAGCCGCCATTAAACTATCTCGGGTTTGGGCCAAGATCCGCTGCTGTTTATCTGTTGTGATCACGGCCTGCTGAGACTGAACGGTTAAGGTCTCGGCCAACTCGTTGAGAGTGATGCTGTCATCTAGAAGAGATTGAACGAGTAAGGTCCATTCTGAGTAGCGATCTAACTCAATACTGTCAAATGTCTCCCACTGGAGAGCATCCTGTGGATCGGCAAGTGGCATGAAGGCATCCAGTTGGGGCAGAGCATCGGGGTGTTGTTCCGCCCAATCTAGAAGTTCATAGAGCCGATGTCGAAATCGTTGTAACCGCTTAGCTAGATCCTGAGAAGTTTGGCTAAGGGATTGATGTTGTGTCGTTTGATAGTTTTGTTGAGTTAGGAGTTCACCCAAGTGATGGTGGAGCTGATCCATCTTCTCCACTTCAACTCGAATGAGGTCTGAGGAGGGGGCCTGAGGGACCGGATTCGAAGCGGCCTGAGGGATCTGGGGGGCTGCTGTTGGCAAGTAGACACTGAGGGCTTCCAGATCGGTAGGGGATAGATTAGCTAAATCATGGGAGACAGTATAGCCGGGCTGCCATTCGATCGGCTTGGGATCAGCGTCCTCAATAGCATGAGTCTGACTGGTTTCAGTAATATCAATAGTAGTTGGGTAAGAGGCTTCAACCGCTAATTCAAAGGCATCGGGTGGGACCACATCAGAGGGTACTCCCCAAACCTCTGTAGCCTCAGAGTGAGTTGCTTGATCTTGAAGCCATTGCTCAATAAATAGCTCAGACGGATCCCCCATGGCTTCCAAGTCCACAGGCTGGCTAGTATAGAGATCGGCCAAAACGAGCTCTACAATAGTAGCCATCTCATCGGGATAATTTAAAACAGCTGTAACAGTAGACTGAACGATTTGCTCTAATTGCTTCAGGGATAACTGGGTAGCAATAGGCATTAATCCTTCACACCAATTGAGCACCGTTGATTTCAAATCAGTCCAATTCGGCGTTTGAATGGTATGAGACCACTGCCGCAGTAAGGGGCCTAACTCAAGTGGGATGGTCGTAGCTGCTGGAGGTAAGGACGCTAACCTAGCCTCATTGTTGCTTTCAAGCTCCTGATCCAGAGGAATAGCAGCCCAAGGATCCACCTCTGGATTCTCAATCGAGGGGTCTCCCATTGGATTCCAAAGATCAACGGCCTCCAGCTCCACCTGTCCCCAGGGATCAGCTTCAAGGCTAGGGACCGCTTCAGGCGATCGGGGGGCTACTTGATCCCAAGGGTCTAATTCATAGGGATCTGAACTCTGACCAGGATCAGCTAGAGCTTGTAACATGGGGGAGACCTGTCCACCCTGCACCCGATCACCGGCTAAAACCTGCGCTTGAGCCGCCCTCAGATCAGCCAGCACCCATTTGGCAATGGTCAAACTTTGATCGGGATGATGGGTAAAGGCTGTTGTCATCGCCTCAGCAATAGCTTGAAAGCCAGGTAGGTTTAAAGACTCTGCCAATCCAATAAAGACTTCTCCCTGAGTGGCTAAGGTCTCCATGAGGTCGGGTAGAGCTGCTTCAGACTGTTCAGCCTGCTTTAGCTTCTCCTGGAGATCATCGAGTCGCTGCGCCACCCCCGTCTCAAAAATCGAGAGCACAATGTCAAAACCCAATTCGGCTGAGGATGGAATATAGCCTGTATCAGCCTCTGTACCTATTTGCGTTGTTAGCTCATCGTAGATACCTTGCATTCGGTTGAGCAGTTCTTGTTCATTGATCGCCTGATCAAACAAAGACCCCGAAATGGCTATTCTCAGGCAGTCAACGCCTTCATAGATGAGCTGCTCAAGATTAGGATTCAACGTAACATCCGGTTGATAGAGCAACTTAAAAATATCTTCTAGGGAGTGAGCGACGGTCTGAATGGTGGTTTCCCCGACACTAGCCGCCGCCCCCTTAAGGGTATGAGCCGATCGCATCAAACCATGCACTTTTTGTACATTTGGATCGGTGGCTAGGGTGAGCAACTCCTGTTCAATCTGTTGGAGCAGATCAGGGGCTTCTAGCTTAAAGTATTCATACCCTTGTTCAAAGAAATCCACATCAGCCGTCATAGGTCACCTCACATAAAGTTAGGTTCTGATCACACTTAAGCACTAACCTCCTTAATTCACCCGGAATCGTCCCACACTACCCTGAAGTTCAGCGGCTTTGCCTAGCAGATCTTGGAAGGATGAGGTCAGCGTTTGGGAGTCGTCTGAGGTCCGATTTGCGATCAAGGCAATATCTTGCATCACTTGGGTCACTAGCTCCGATTGCTGAGTTTGAGTTTGAATTGTTAGAGTAATGCCTTTGACCAACTGTTGAATATCAGCTGTCGCGGCGGTAATAGCATTCAGCTCTTCACGGGTTTCGGTGACTAGCTCAGTTCCCTGTAGCACTTGTTGAATACCGGTTTCCATCGCAGTAGTAACCTGGTTGGTCTCCGCTTGGATCTCTTGAACCAGTTGTTCGATTTCATTGGTGGCTGCTGCCGATTGATGGGCCAGCGATCGAACTTCATCAGCAACTACAGCAAATCCCTTGCCATACTCACCTGCGCGCGTAGCTTCAATCGCTGCATTCAAAGCCAGTAGGTTCGTTTGAGTCGCAAAGGTTGAGATCAAGTTAACCACTTTGGAAATCTTTTGGGAGGATTCACTCAAGCGCTTGATCTTTTTAGCAGTGGCTGACACGGTATCTCGGATTCCTTCGATCGCCCCGACGGTCCGATTCATAGCTTCTTCACCCGACTGCACTTTTTGGTTGGCTTGCTGGACAGCATTCTCAACTTGGGTAGCACTCATCGCCACAGAGTGAGCCGAGTGGACCATAGTCTGGATTTGCTCTAGAGCTTGGTTGATCTGTTGGAACTGATTTTGAGCTTGGGTAGAGAGCTGTGATACTGATGATTCACTTTTCTGAGAGGTTTCAACCACCTGACTGGTTACCGATTGCACTTGCTGAACTAACTTACGCAAACTTTGGATGGTGTTGTTGTATGCATCTGCTACTGTACCCACTTCATTTTCAGTGATGGGAGCCCGTACGGTTAAATCCCCTTTTAAGGCTGGAGCGACTGCCCGCAACAATCCGGCCACCTGCTGCTGAATCTGTTCTTTAGCGGCTCGTTCCCGCTCGGCAGCATCGCGCAGATCTTGTGATTGTTGTTGCAATTGCTCAAGATAGTCAGCCTGCTGTAAAGCAATACTGAGCTGACCCGCAATCCGTCGAGCAAATTCGATCTCAGAATCCTGCCACTCACGAGGTCCATCACACTTGTGAATGGCAAATAAGCCCCACAAAAGGTCACCCTTCATTAACGGGTTCAGTAAGCTAGCTTTGATCTGGAGTTGAGATAGAACTTGCACCAAACAGTCTTCGATATCCCCCAGTTGCTTAACATCGTTGACGATCCAGGTACGCCCCTTGCGATAGTTTTCAGCCTGATGCTCAGCAAAGCAGTGGTCTTGAATCTTGGCCGCCATAGCTGAATACTTGGGATCAGAGACATCTTCAACCACAAACTCACCTGAGGCATAATTCGATTCTGGTGAAAACCGGAATAATCCGACTCGATCCACACCCAGTAATAACCGGATCTCTCGAACTGTTGTTTTTAAGACGCCCTCAATATCCTCAGCTTGCCGTAAGCGTTGAGCAATTTTAGTAATCAAGCGCTCTTGCTCTGCCACTCGAGCCAACTCATTAGACTTTTCTTGTACCTGCTCTAGATAGGCCAACTGCTGCATAGCTACTGTGAATTGGGACGAAATCCGTTGGGCAAATTGGATCTCACCAGCTTGCCAATGCCGAGGTCCCTGGCATTCATGAATACAGAAGAGACCCCAGAGATCATTGTCTCTAAATAGCGGCACCACCAGATTGGCCCGCACCTGGAACTTCCGGTACGTATCTAGATGGCAGTCAGCTAAACCCAGATCATAGACATCATGAGCGGCCCAGTAGCCACCTTGGCGATAGTTATTGACATGATCACCAAAGCACTTGTCTTCAACTTTGATATTGAGAGCAGAGCTGACCCCTGGCTTCAAAGATTCCACAATGATCTGGCCCATACCATAATCTGATCCGGGATCAAACTGATAAATAGCAACACGATCAGTTCTGAGATGGAGGCGGACTTCCTGCACCGTAGTTTGGAAAAACTCTCGCATATCACCGGTTTGTCGCATCCGCTGCACAATCTGAGTGACTAAGCGTTCTCGTTCAGCAGTTTGCTCAAGCTCATTTGACTTCTCTAGGAGGGCTTCTTGGTAGGCAATCTGTTGCATAGCAATGGTAAATTGGCTGGCGATCCGCTGTGCAAACTGAATCTCAGACTCTTGCCACTGTCGAGGGCCACTGCATTGATGAATACAAAATAGACCCCAGAGATCATTATCTTTAAGGAGGGGCACCACTAAGTTGGCTCGGACCTGGAATTGTTCATAGGTTTGGAGATGGCATTTCTGCAGACCTAAGGCATAAACATCATTAGCAGCCCAATAGCGGCCCTGCCGATAACTCTCGGTATGAGATCCAAAGCAACGATCTTCAACTGTGATCTCTAAAGCTGAGACAAACCCAGGCTGTAGATCCTCTACCACCACACGGCCAATGCTGTAGCCTGAATCGGCATCAAACTGATAAACAGCGACTCGATCAGCTTTCAAAAACTGTCTGACTTCGCGCACGGTGGTTTGGAAATACTGGCGCAAGTCACGCGATTCGCTGATCCGCTGCACAATTTTATTCACCAGGTACTCTTGATCGGCGATCAGTTGCAACTGCTTGGCTTGTGAGCGGACTTGTTCTAAGTAGGTGCCTTGCTGTAAGGCTGCCATCAACTGAGCCGCCACTCGCTGGCCTAACTGAATCTCGATCTCACGCCATTGCCGGGGACCACTGCACTGATGGATACAGAACAAGCCCCAAAGCTCATTTTCTTTCAAGAGAGGGATGACAAGATTAGCTCTCACTTGAAATTGCCGGTAGGTATCTAAGTGGCAGTCTGCCAGCCCCAGAGCATAAACATCAGTCGCCGCCCAGTACCGTCCTTGCCGATAGCCCTCAGTATGCGATCCAAAGCAGTGATCCTCGACTTTGACCTCTAGGGCAGACACAAATCCTGGTTGCAGGTCTTCAACAATTACTTGGCCAACAGAGTGGTTAGAATCTGGATCAAATTGATAGATAGCAACTCGATCAGCCCGCAAATACTGGCGCACTTCCCTGACCGCTTGTCGAAAAACCCGATCGAGTTCAAAGGAGCGCCATAACTGATCAGTAATCCGATTTAAGATCAGGTTGATACGAGACTGTTCTTGGATTTGATGCGTGTAATCCAAACTTTGCAACCGCACCGTTAATTCTCGGCTAATTTCATACAACCAATTCAGATCAACCTGACTCCAGTTCCGCTCCTGGCCACACTGGTTAACCACAAGCAAACCCCACGGGTCTCCAGAAACAGTAATCACAATGCTCAAGCAAGCCTGAATTTGAAATCGATCCCAAAGCTGGATCTGATAGGGGGTCAATGATTCGATATCAGCCGTATCGAGTTGTAAGATAAATTGGTCTGCATAAGCCTGCCGATCCCTAGCTCCAAAGGTAACAATCGGGAGATCTTCTGATTGAGCTGGTGTGTAACCATAGGCCACTGACTCAGCGAGTAGGTCTCCTTGAGTGTCACCCTGGAACTGATACAGCAACACCCGATCAACATCTAGGAGTCGCCGACATTCATTCACAACCAATGTGGCCAACACCTCAAGCGTGGTTGCTTCTTGCATTTGCTGAGCCAACGCTAGGATGATCTCCCGCATAGACTGCTCGCTAACGGTTGTGAGGGGCAGCGTATCAATGGTCGACTGGGCCGCCGCTTGTTGAATGTAGCGCTCAATTTTTTTCAAGCCTTCTCTCAGTTTGGCTGCTTTAGGGCTATGAGTTTTTTGCAACGCGATCTTAAGTGAAGCCAGACTGTTATTAACATCCCGCAGACTTACTGAATTCTGACCATTTTGGCCATTCTGACCGTTTTGGCCATTTTGACTCTTGACTCCATGAGTAAGATGAGACGGGGTGGACGTTTCTGATGGTGTCTGCATTAACGGAACCTCTGACTGAATAGATTGCGGGGACTCTGAATCTGAAGTTGATGGGGACTCTAACGAAGGCTGATGAGAGTCTGAAGTTTGTGGGTTGGGCGGAAAAGACATTGAAGGCAATTGCTCTTGAGAAGATAGTTGGTCTGAAGATTGAGCTAGAGGAGGTGGATCATCAGGAGAGCTAGAGAGGGTCTCAGTACTAGCCGTGTCAGGATCGGAAGAGGGTGACCCAACAGACCGAAACAAGATTTTGCCTAACAAGGAATCTAAAAACGATTGACTCATGATGCTATCCTCATCATATGATGGGTATGCTATGTAACTTTGGTTTGACAAGCTTTTTCAAATAACACTTTAGTGTCTAATACTGGTGTACCGGATTGGGGTACAATACCGTGAATCATAGGAGACAAAGTAGAATCAATAACATGGGTTGAACTAGATTGAAGCTGCGTGAGATCTAACGCCATAATATCGCCAACCTGCCAAACCAGTCCCCCTAGGTACGTTGATTCCAGACTGAAAACGATCAAAGTTAGAGACCGGGAGTCATGGTGACTTAAGGGAGCTTTTTGAAGGAAATAAGCGAGATCGAGAATCCAAAGTAGTTGACCGCGCCATTCTGTCAAGCCAACCAGGGCCGGGGGCATCGAGGGAATCGGTAAAATGGCTTCTGCAGATAAGGACACAATGCCAGCAACATCAAGCAGTCTGACAAGCAAAGGGGTTTGGGCATCCAAGGACACCTGCAAGTACCGAGTTTCTGGATTGCCCCCAGCTTGGGGAAGCGGGCTAGCGTGTCGATCTCCAGTTTGCCGATCCAGGGTCTGAGCTAAAGCAGATACTTGCAGTGGATCCATAGCGCCTCCTTAAGTCCGAATCAATCAAGTCCGAATCAATCGTTGAACAACTTGCTGGACCTCAGCCTGATCAACAGGCTTGCCTAGATAAGCATCAGCCCCAAGCATGTTGCCCCACATCTTGTCCGCATCGGTATCTTTGGTAGAACAAATGACTACCGGAATCCCTTGCGTTGCGGGATCTGACTTAAGCTCTCGACAGATCTCAAAACCACTCTGACCTGGCAAAATGACATCTAGAATCACCAGATCAGGTTTTTGACTTTGGAGCTGACTTTGAGCTTCTTCGGCACTGCGAGTGCTGATCACCATCAGACCCAACTGCTTCAGAAACTGGGTGATCCGTTCAGCGTCGGTCAAACTATCCTCAATAACAAGTACGGTTGCCATCCCTTCTCCTATCAAGTTCTATTACAAATCTTAATCTAAAAAGACGGTCAAACTGGTAAAGCTGGCCATTTGTCTTAGCTATCATCTAGACAATTTTAATCAGTAGCCTATAGCCTACACGACAAAACTAGACAAAAGCAGGAGTAATTTCGCTTAAACCTCTCCTAAAAAGATCGGATTCCAAAAAGGTCTACTATCTTGTATGTACGTCTTGAGTCAACATGTTTTAACTTGATATAGTGTTTTGTGTAAATCTACTGAGGTCTTGGGATTAATCAAAAACTATATGTACAATCCAAGTCGATGCCCAAGGGTGACACCGAAAACTGAAAGATTTTGTAACATTTTATTTAGATCTCAAGCGATCTAGATGAGCTGTATTGACTATCACGTGAAGTCAGAAGCTAATCAGATAGGTATTTTAGAGGATCTCACGTTCCCGAAGCGAATGACCCTGCTGACTTTGCAGAGCCTATTCATTGATTTCTGTTTGCCAGAAATGGTGATCTAGCTCCGATACAGCTGAGTCTTAGCTTCAAGCTAATTGATCAACTGCGGGAATGAGATGAGTACACTTTGCCACTAATTTTCCAGCTGCCTTGAACTTTAAACAGAACAAAGAAATCAGTCTATCGGACTCCTCCCTATTCAATAAACTCAACCTGAGCTGAGGCTGCCTTCCCTTCAAAATCAATCGAGCGGATGTAAGCTTTGATATCAGGTGAACCTCCAACTTGATCAACAAGTGATGCAGGAGGCTATCGAGTTAGCGGATCGGATCTGGGTGTCTCTGGCGGGGGCTTTTGCTGAGCACTATGTTGCACTCGTCTTAGCAGATTTTGCGTTATTGCATCCCAAACCTCAGATTGAACTAAATTTTAATTCAAGCTGGATTAACCAACAATTAACTCAACTTACCATTAAACCTGCCCAGTCATGGCTTCAAGAAACTTATGGTCCATTTAGCAAGTCAACAGTCTAACTCCAGCTAGCCAGATTCGGCAAGAGAGCACTACCAGATCAACTGAGGTGATCGCCAAACACAGTTCTTGATCCGATAGGATGACAACATCCTGATTACATGGAGTGGTAGATTTGGAATTTCCCTCACAAGTCCAAAAGCTCGTGGATGCCATTTCTGCACTACCAGGTGTTGTGGCCTGTTTTTGTAGTCCCAAGCCCCTAGCTGGTATTAACGTCGGTGATCTGTCTCTACCTGGAGAGTTTGCCAATCTACCCCAGGTTGCCCTTATGCGAACCGATGGTGGTCTCAACCATGAAGTAATGGTTCAAACTGAGGTGATCTTCGAGCGATCTTCAGAGGCTTGGTTAAGCCTTGAGTTTCTAGCCTGGTGGGTTCGTGACTGGGGACGAAGTGGGCATCAGATCCAAATGCGTCCTATGGCACTACCTCCAAAAGGCTATGACATTCAGCTGGGTCGCACTCTTAAGTTTTTCATTGAGTATTTCCTGATTGAAGATGGCGATCACTATGAAAAAACACTTATAGCTGTCGATCAAATGGGCCAGTCAATAGCCTCAAGTTTTGAGATATACGCTGAGTGTTTTTCTAACCCAGTGGAATTTACTGGCGATGTTGAAAGCATCTAATAGACGCCCTGGATTAGAGTCTTAGTTCAGGTTGAGCTTTACTTGCATCTAGCTATCAGATGACAAGCTTAGGATCTGTTCTAAGTTCCTCCTTAGTCATCATCATCATCGTCATCATCATCATCATCATCGTCATCGTCATCGTCATCATCATCGTCATCGTCATCATCGTCATCATCATCATCATCAGGAGGTGTGAGAGTAGGGGTAGGGGTAGGAGGAACTACTGTAGGAGTGGGGGTGGGAGGAACTACTGTAGGAGTGGGGGTGGGAGTAATTAGCAAACAGCCTTGTGAGATCGCTAAGGGAATAGATGTGAGTGGTGATGTCCCAGCGCTATGCACAATGACGCAGTGAGTGTTATCTACACCTGGAATCAAAAGTCTATCAAAAGCTACTGGGATCAAACTGGATGCAACCGTTGCTAGATAGCTAGTAAATCCAGGCTCAATGGTCACATCTGATTGGACAAACTCAGCACCACCGATGAAAAGACTTTCAGTTGTCAGTCCAGGCTTCTGCACAGAGATCACAATTTCTCCAGCATTGCCAGATACCGGGTTAAGTAAAACGATTGGCTCTGGAATAGCTGGTGGAACAGCAATAACCTCAATGATCAGTAAGTTAATGATAGGAAAGACTGCATTAACGGTGATCACAATGTTTTCTATAGTTCGTAAGTTGGGTGGTAGCAGAGAAGCTGCAAAAACTACCGTGGCATCCAGTAGATCAGGGGCAAACAAGTCACCTCGGATCACAAAATTGACATTGATAGCATTAGGAACAGGTAAAAAATCGGAGGGCTGGTAGGGATGGAATCGCTGTGGGAACAGATCATTAGCAATAATAGAAATGTTAGCAGCGTTCTGAAGGTTCAGTGGCAATGTAATGAGGGACCGAACCAGAACATAATCATCAAATGTGACATCATCAGGATCATTTTGATAGATCAGTTTGGTGGCTGATTCAGCACAGTATTGGGGATCAATCGGCTTGTTAGCATCCGTTTCCAGAGCTGCATAAAAGGGCGCCTCAGGGATCTCAACCCGAACGAAAGTAGCACCGTCTAGTTCAAAACTAGGATCGGTAGAGATTGAGCCATTAAAGGTTACCTCACCAGCAAAGCAGGTATCCTCTACTAGTGTTACCGGTGACTCACCGATAGAATTAGATGCCGCTGTTAAGGAGTTAACTGAGCTACCACACCCTTGGAGCAGTGATAGTGCCAGTGCAATAGGTACTGCAGCTTGTTGAATTAGATTTAAGGGTTTCAATAGAATCAACCTCACAGTTTCAATGCGCTTCAAGCCATAACTCACCTAGCTTAGAGTTCCTCACAGAAAAAGCTAGATCAAAATTGCTACAGATCCACTTATCAAATCACTAATGTAAGTAGTATAAATTCAAGCGTGATCAGGAACTCGGTAGCGTTAACTTTAAGTAGGCTATCATCAAACGGCTTAAGTTTAGTTGAACTGAGATCAATTTAACTTTAATTAAACTGTCAAAATTAGCAATTCAAGTATAGGATAAATCTAATGCAGTTAGTGAAAGGTAGCTAAAGTCATGATGTAAAATCCAAAACCCTTCAAAATAATAGAAGTAGTCACAATAGTATCGTAGAGGGCAGCTTTATCTAAGTTAGTAAGTTTTTTGATTCAAATTTTGGGTGACTATGGGGAGATTGATCCACTTGAGGTAGCCCTGGACACAGATTTGGCAGGCACCGATCGACCTTTTTTTTCAAAGTACTGCTGATGCTCCTCGCTAGCTAACCAAAAGGTGGAAGCCCATGCTATTTGGGTCACAATGGGTTTATCGAAATGTTGGGATGGGTCTAATTGATGTTTTGAGGTGTGGGCTTGCTGCCATTGCTCTGAGGTGTGGACAAAGATCACGGAACGATACTGCTCGCCCCGATCAGGTCCCTGCCGATTCAAGCTGGTAGGGTCATGAATGCGCCAAAATACCGTAAGGAGTTGCTCATAGGTAACCTGGGTCGGATCAAACTCCAGTCGAACGACTTCAGCATGACCTGTGATTCGGGCACACACATCTAGGTAGCAGGGATTCTCAAAATGCCCACCCATATACCCCACTGAGGTTGAAAGCACCCCCTCAACTTGACGAAAGGCAGCTTCAACACCCCAGAAACACCCCGCGCCCCATGTTGCTAATGCCATATCAGATCCATATCAGATCATTGGTTTAAATTGACTGCCTCAAGCTTAGCGTGTCCTGAGGGTCCAATCAGCTCAGGGGCTTGAAGCGATCAGCAGGGATTTAGGCTATTCATCAGGCAAACCAGAAACGGTTAAGCAATTATGTGACGAGTGCTCAAATTGTGCTGGCTGCACTAGATCCATAGTGGCTTGAGGTTTTGAGCAGCCTAATTTAGAAGCAGGATCAACTAAGGTACCTGTCTTTGGTCATGAACCCGCTGTACTTTGCTTAATGGGGAGTAGCTCATTGGCTCTCTCTGTTGATAATAGTAGCTATCAAGTCAATTTTACTGCCTATGACATCTGGATCCAAGCCTTCATCAAGCCCACCCAAAGTGCTAGCTGATTCTTTGTTTCTCCGCTGGCTCGCAGATGAGGGCATTAGCCTCGCCTTTACAACCTATCAAACCAACTGGTTAGGCTTTCTGGGTCTTGATCCTCAAGGATCACTCTCAGCTCATCAGCGCCAGTTTCCTCGGCCCATGGGTTTATTTGTGCAAGCTGAAACATTGTATGTGGCTTGTAAGTATCAATTGTGGCAATTGACTAATGTGTTGCAACCTGGACAATTTTTTCAGGGCTACGACAAACTCTATATTCCTCGAGTAGCCTATACAACTGGAGATTTAGATACTCACGACATTGTTGTCGATCATCAAGGGCGTTTGATCATGGTTAGCACCGTCTTAAATTGCCTCACAACCGTCAGTGATCGCAACAGTTGTCAACCTCTATGGCATCCTCCTTTTATTTCCAGCGTGATCAATGAAGATCGCTGCCATTTAAGTGGACTCGCACTGGTTGAGGGGCAGCCTCGGTATGTCACCTGTGTCAGCCAGACAGATGTTGTCAATGGGTGGCGCTCACAGCGACGGTCGGGGGGTTGTATGGTTGAGGTTCCTTCAGGAGATATCGTGGTCCAAGGGCTATCGATGCCGCACTCGCCTCGATACTATCAAGATCAATTGTGGGTGCTGAACTCAGGGACGGGTGAATTAGGCTACATTGATCTGGCTACACACTCTTTTCAAGGCGTAGTCTTTTGTCCAGGTTACTGCCGTGGCTTAGCGTTTTGGAACCACTATGCTATTGTAGGTCTCTCCAAGCCTAGAGATGATACATTTGCAGGACTAGTGTTGGGTGAAACTTTGGCAGCTAAGCGGATCGAACCTCAATGTGGCATTCTAGTGATTGATTTGAAAACTAGTCAGATTCTTCACGGGGTTCGCATTGAAGGCGTGATCACAGAGCTTTACGATGTGGCGGTGTTACCCGGTGTGAAGAGACCGATGGCGTTAGGATTTCAAACTGATGAAATTGCGCAGATTTTGACTTTGGATCCGATGGGATCCTTGTTGAGCTAAGAGACTATCGTCCCAGAAACGTTTGAAAGAGTTGCTTAACCATTTGATCACGGGACGACCGCAACATTAGGTTTCAGGGTGATCACTTTTGTTATAACTCTGAAACCAAAAAAAATCTGCGCTTGTGATCCGAATCACGCCTTGTTTTAGAGATGTCTTGTAGATTGAACAGCAATACAGGATCAACGACTTCATTGAGTTGTTGGATGTTGTAGAGTTATTAGCCCCATAAATTGAGTATCAAGAGGATCAGCCAGCTTTCGCTGATTCAAGTCAATCTATTGTTAACACTTGATATCAGGATCAACCACTAAGATGAGCATAATTCTTCATGCAGCTTTTACAGCTTGGATATGTACTTTAGTTTTGTTTTTCCTTAGTACTTATGTAGAATTAACAGCACTCAACCAGAAAGGCATTACTTATTACAAAAGTCAGTAAATGGAGCAATACTATGATTGAAATTACATAGGCTCTACCTGCAGGAATTGACTGGGGACTCATATCAGGTCTCACAGTTTTGTTTGAGATCTCGAATTAATTTGGACTTTGATTTAGCAACGATCAATGCAAAACAACTGATCTAACTGGTCTAAACAGATCACTGCCTAACTCTAGGACTGAGTTAAGTTAAGTGATTTCTCTTTCCAGAAGGTAGGATTTACGCCTTCTTCTACGGTTAGCCTATGAGTCATGTTCATCTCTATATTTGTTTGATTTAACTTTTATCAAACAACTCAATGCCTATTGTTGAGTGCTTGATCCCAATTGCTGCTTAGCCAGTTAAAGGATCGAGCCTATTTTGTGTGTCCTAAAAGGCTTGATCTGAGTTTAAAATTCTACATAGATCATTTCTTTTTATCTTCACAAAATCTACAGGAGCAGAGTCGAAAATGTATTTGAAATTGATTCGAATTACCCTTATAGTTGATTCGTCTACTTCTTGTGAGGTATTATTTTGAATTCTCAAATTAGAACAAAAGCTCTGGCTAGGCTAGGCTTGTTTTTTCTCTGGGCTTCAACGCTAGTTGGTTGCTCTTCTCCAGGTGGGTTAGTTTCCACCATTCCTAGAGATTCAGTTGACCAAAATATTGAATCTTTACAGGATCTTGACTCTACAGATGCTCAAGATCTTGACTCTACTCATCTACTCGTAAATGGAGTTCCAACCTTTGAGCAACCTGCCGTTGGCATCCTAAAAGGCAGATTTTCGGGAGGGTGTTCTGGCACTCTTATCACTCGATGGACTGTTTTGACAGCGGCTCATTGCATTGATTACAGGAACTGGGATGTTAATCAATCGGGGACTTATCCTCACAACTTTCATATTTATCGGACCAATGGCCAAGAGAGGGAATATCCGGTTGTGGCGGCTCGCAGTCGGATCTCTTCGGGTCAGGGAGCCTATGATGTTGCTGTTGTCTTACTTGCTTATCCTGTCTCTAGTTTTGATGCTCAACCCGTTGCTTTAAAGCGATCAGCTCCTCCAGCAGGAACTCCAGTTGTAACCTATGGCAATGGGCCCTGTAATGGTCAGCCTGGAGTAGTCAAACAGAAAATTGAATTTAACTTTTTGATGTTTGCGCCTCGTGGCTGCCGCGGTGACTCAGGGGGTGCCACTATGACTAAATTCCCTGAAGCTATCTTTTCTGTGCACAGCTATATACGAGATCGAGATCAGCAACTCTTTGTCGCTGATGTGCCAGCAAATATTAACTGGATCTACAGTGCGAGTCATCAGTTATCAGGTGAAGTGCCTCTATCCTGGAACTAATACTTGATTAATCTGTTGCCAAATTTGTAACAATCATGGATGGGACTGATGAAGTTCTATCCTTTTTTGATTCAAAGTTTTTTGATTCAAAGTAGGGTAGCAAACCCAAGGTCTAGCAAGTTACCTGACTTAAGTTACGTATTCTAGCTACTCAGGTTTCTCCTATGACAAGAAACTGACGAATTCCTCTAAAACACGCTGTGGTGCTTCTAACTGCGGTAGATGGCCAACATGGTCCAAGATTTTGAATGAGGCATGGCCGATCAGTGAATAAAGCGCTTCTCCGCGTTTCAGTGGGATCCAAGGGTCCTCTTTGCCCCATATGATTTTTACTGGACACCGAATGTCTCCAAACAGGGGTTCAATTTCAGCCGTATACTTTTCATCAGCCTGGGCAAACTGCCGATAGAAGCTCTTGCGTCCATCTTCTGTGAGCCAAGGCTCGATTAACTGTTCAAGATCAGTACTCTCGATGTCGTTAATTAAAGCTCCTTCAATATAAGCCCTAACAATCGCTTGGTGAATATGGGATGGCAGCCCAAGAAAAGCATCGACATGGTTGCTCACATGGTTGAAAAACTCTGATCCCCACGGTCGCATGGCTACAACATTCATTAGGATGTACCGGTCAAACTCACACCCATGCAACAAGTGAGAACGCAGAGTAGTTGCACCGCCAAAGTCATGAGCGGCAACAAGTGGCCGGGTCAGCTTCCAGTGCTCAATCATCTCAGCGAAAACCTCACCTTGCACATCCAGTGATGTCCGTTGGTGATCAGTTTTAGCTGATCGTCCATAGCCTGGCATGTCGTACCAATAGACTCGGAAATGTTTTTCAAGTTCAGGAATAAGGCGGTGCCAAGTTAATGAAGACCAGGGCCATCCATGGGCCAAGATGAGATCAGGACCCTCGCCACTTGTCCCCGTCGCCACCAACCCAGCACTTGTTTCGACATAACGACTAATTTGCCAGGGCATAGGAATTCCGTTCTTTTCAAGATGATAGGCTGCTTTGATTTAGACTACCATGTCATGCTTAGAACCCTTACAATGCTTGATCTGTAGAGCTTTTGGAAAGAGCGGGTGATGGGACTCGAACCCACGACATTCAGCTTGGGAAGCTGACGTTCTACCACTGAACTACACCCGCATTTTTTCTAGGGTAACACAATAGTTAGCGTAGGATGTTATTCAAGGTAGTGAAAAAAGAGTGGTTCAGCTAATGTAATGATCAGTGAAGCCTTGAACCAGAGCATCGATAGGAGCCACCTCGGGATTTTGAAGCTGAGTCTTCGCTTCTTCAGAGACGACATGGACAACTGCAGCAGGGAGGGCCAGCGAGGTTACTAAATGCTGAAAAGCTTCTAATTCATCAACATTAACCAGAGGTTCACCAGGTTCACGGGCACTGGCTGCAATGACTAGATACCCGAGCTTGAGTACTAGGCGACGATCGGCTTCAGTTTTAAGTTGAGGTAACACTTCATCCAAAGGGATCTGCTGGCTGAAATACTCTCGGATCGACTGAGCTAAACTATCTTGCTGAGCTGGGTCTGAAACAAACTGTTGGGAAAGCTGAGTGGCCATCGTCTCAATTTCAGCGGGTTCGAGCACACCGTCAGACCAAGCCATAGCCGTTACGGCCCGTAACAGATTCATCTGGTGAGGTGTAATAACGGGAGGAGATTCCATAGTGATATCCACAAGGCTACTTAACTGATAGTTTAAGGGGTGATCAGCGCCCAGCTAATTAAGAATAGTATCGGAAGCTCATGGCTAACAGATGAGATCGGATAGTTGGATCTTAAGATCTAGAGCTAGACTGAAGTTATACCTCAGCTTAACAATCTGAGTTGAGCGATAACCCAAAGTTGAAACCTAAAGTTGAACCGATCCAACGTGATGAAAAGACCTGTTCCGATCCCACCTCAACCTGGACAAGAGTCTGTTTGGGACTATCCTCGCCCAGCAGTACTTGAACCCACCGATAAACACATTCAGATCATTTGTAATGATATTGTTTTAGCAGATACGCGTCAGGCCATGCGGGTTCTGGAAACCAGTCATCCTCCCACCTATTGTATTCCAGCTGTAGACATCAAGCTGGAGTATTTAATTGAAACGCCTAAACAAACCCAATGTGAATGGAAAGGGCGATGCCGCTACTATGATGTCAAGATCGGCGATCGATACATTCAACAGGCAGCCTGGCTTTATTTTGCCCCAACACCCAACTTTAAAGCTATTCACACTCATTACAGCTTTTACCCTGCACTAATGGACGCGTGCTACGTCAATGATGAATTGGTTACGCCTCAACCAGGCCAGTTTTATGGAGGCTGGATCACCAGTGATGTTGTCGGTCCCTTCAAAGGTGAACCTGGCACGATGGGGTGGTAACGGAGGATCCTCCCTCTCTCATTCCTTAGTCAGAGACCTCCAGGGGATCGCTTAAAGTAGGGGAACGGAATCACAGAGGGTACGATCCCGCTCAGCTACTTGAGGGTTGGTTTTGAGATAGTTTCGGATCCAAGCACAACTATTCGCTAATACTTGCTCGTCTGTTGTCACTTGATCTAGATCCCAGGCCATCACACTTTTGTCATCACTGCTGGAATACAGAACTTGGCCATCAGGACTGAAAGCAATGCGCCAAACTCGCCCACGGTGCCCGTTTAAAGTAGCTAGAGGAGTCCCGTCCAGGTGCCACAGCTGGATCGTATCATCCCACCCTCCTGAGGCGATCAACTGCCCATCCGGACTAAAGGCAACACTGAATAGCTCACCGGTATGGCCGCTCAGGGTTTGCAGCAGAGTCCCATCCCGTTGCCAAAGTTTGAGGGTTTTATCAATACTGGCTGTCGCCAGCCGACTACCATCTGGACTGAAGGCAATACCATGTAAACCTGCTGTATGCCCTTCTAAGGTGGTTAAGAGCTGACCGTCTGTCGACCAAAGCTTGGCAGTCCTATCTCGGCTTGCTGAGGCAATCACTGATCCATCTGGGCTAAAGGCCACCTGCTGGACTTGATGACTGTGGCCTGTAAAGGTTTGGACTAGCGTACCGTCTAGTTGCCATAGTTTAACATGGCGATCATCGCTACCCGACAGCAACCATCGACTATCAGGACTAAACTGGATCGACCAGATAGCCTCCTCATGAGCCTCCCAAGATCTCACTAAAGTGCCATCAAGTTGCCAGATTTTGATCGTTTGATCACGGCCAGCGGTGGCCAGTAGTTGACCATCAGGGCTAAAAGCCACACTGTAGACTTCCGCAGCATGACCGTCAAGGATAGCTCTAGCTTGACCATTGGGTCGCCATAACCGGACGGTATGATCATCACTGGCACTAGCTACCCACTCGTTATCAGGACTAATAGCCACATCCAAAACAGCGGCTGAATGCTGGCGAAAATGAGTCAATACAGAATGGTGAAGACGCCAAAGACGTAGGGTGTCATCCCAACTGGCTGAGGCTAGTAAAGTTCCATCATTGGACAAGGCCACATCCCAGATTCGATCGCGATGGCCTGAATAGGTAGCTAGGGTGACCTGCTCCTGCCAGTTCCAAAATCTTATGGTTTCGTCCCAACTCCCCGTGATCACTTGAGAGCCATCAGGGGTAAAGGCTACAGCATTGATAGGCGCCGTATGTCCTACTAAAGTTTTAATGTAACTTTCCTCTTGATCCCAAAGATGGACGCTTCGATCATCTCCAGCGATAGCCAGTAGCCTTCCATCAGGACTAAAGGCCAGATCTCGAACAATAGAGCCACGCCGAGGTAAGGTTTGCAGTAGGCGACTTTGCTGCCCATCGATCTGCCATAGTTGGACCCGTTGATCTCGTCCTCCAGAAGCTAAGAGCTGCCCATCAGGTGACACAGCTAGCCCTAAAACTTCTCGAACATGGCCATCTAGAGTTGTGATCAGAGTGCCGTCTTGATCCCAAAGCTTGATAGTTGTGTCTCCTGAAGCTGAGGCTAGCCACTGCCCATTGGGGCTAAACTGCAGATCATGGATGGCCCCTTGGTGGGCGGTGACTGTTTGTTGCCACTCTCCTTCAGAGGTCCACAGTGTTAAAGTTCCATCTTCTGCTGCTGAAGCTAGGCGAGTGCCATCTGGACTAAACTCTAGATCTCCAATCACAGTACTAGGGGTTTGATCGGGGGGGGCCAACCTACCTAAGTTAACTCCATTCTGCTGCCACAACCTAATAGTGCCATCCCGACCTCCAGAGGCAATCAGATCACCATTGGGATGGATTGCAACGGTATACACATCACTTGTATGACTTTCTAAGCGATTCATTTCACTGATCTGGTAGAAGGTTTGACGTAAAAGTAAATGAGCTTGAGTCGCTAGATTGGGGGGCACCTGGTTTAGATCCGGTAGCCTTTGCATCAAGCGGACCGATTCCGCCAAAGCGTCTAGGTTTTGTTCTGCATTAAAAAGAGCCTGGGCCGAGGCCGTTAAATTTTGGACTTCTTGAAGTCGATTCAGCCGTTCTTCTTGAAGGGCTCGGTTATATTCCCACAGTAGGACCCCCCTAGACCCAGTGATGTGACAAATCCTAGTCCTACAGCCCCTAGTAATCCTCGTTGTAGTTGGGCCATGCGCCGTTCTTGCTGGAGTTGAGTTTTGACGGCTTCTAAGTGTTTGGCTTCTAACGCTAATTGGTGTTCGTAATGATCACGACGTTCACTGACTGCAAGGAATTGGTAATCCAGGGGGGGTAATTTTTTATCGGTTGCCCAGATTTGAGCTTCTTGCAGAGCCTGACCACGTAAGAGTCTGGAGTCATCCTGACAACTAGAAGCTTGCCATTCAGACAGGGCACAAGCATATGGTCGGAGTTCAGCTAAACACTGCTGCACCCAATCCAAATTGAAAATAGCTTCATAGATCCGATTATGAATGGTGAGATGGTTTGTGTACTTGCGGACAATCCCTGAGAGCAATAACTTACTATTGATCAAACTTGGGTCGAGTTCAATACTCTTTTGGTATAGGATCCGCTGATAGATTTCTAATAAGTGCCCAGCTTGGCTTTCGTCTCGGAGTAATCGATCTCGGATGGTGCGGAGATGCTCGGGTTCATCTTGGGCTTCCCAGTTATCAATAATGAAAGCGTAGGCTAATTGCTCGATCCACAAATGCTCCTCACCTGAGGGAATAGACCAAACCACATCCGGAGCTTCTAAAGTAACATTAGTTACAATCTGACATAATTTTTGGGTTAAAAACGGCGGGCCACTGGTCCAGTACATGATGCCCTGTAAAACGGCTGCTGGCTGGCTTACCCGCCCTTGAAGACCTTGAATCAAGGGATCAATCTCGTGATCGCGAAAGCCCTGCATCTCAATCGCCTGGCCAATATTAAATGGAGTCCGATTGGGGTCACGGATCAAATCAGCTGGTGTTGCGACTCCAAATAGGGCAAAGGTCAAGCGTTCAAAAACGGGATTTTCAGACCGGTGGTTATAACAAAATCGAATGAGGGCAAAAAAGTCATCACTGGAAAAGGACAGACTCAACACACTATCGATCTCATCCACAAAGATGACGATGGGATCTGGTATCCGAACCAGCACCACATCTTCTAAAAACCGCTCTAATTTCTGGACTAAGGATAGATCGCCTTGTTGAGTCCACCACTCTTTCAAGTTCAGTTGGCTCATCAAGCCTAAGCCGCGCCACAGTTCAGACAGAATGCCTTTGTACCATTGAGCTGGGGTAATATTTTGACTACCAAAGCTGGTGAGATCCAGTGAAGCACACCGAAATCCCTCTTGTTCTAAGCGATGGCGAATTTGGACTTTGAGGCTGGATTTGCCCATTTGCCGGGAATTAAGCACATAGCAGAATTCTCCTGCTTTCAGGGCAGTGTACAGGTCGGTATCAGCCTGCCGGATCACATAGGTGGGGTGACCTGCCTTGAGACTGCCTCCCACTTGGTAGGGATTCAAACCCATAGTCAACTCTTGAGATCTTGAGGACACCATCTATCCATGCAGCCAGGCTCCTGCCAATGTATGCCCAGTATGAGTATGCCCAGTATAGCTACACACCCACTAATCCTAGAATTCGGCCAAGTGATCACTAAAGTAGCGGCGATACAGGTCACAACTGACTCTGGCATAATTACCTTGCAGCACAACTAAGCCTAGACTGACTAATTTGTAAGCACTGATCACTTCTAATGAAATGGGATGGTCGGCTTGTAACACGTGTTTAAAGGCCTGGGCTAAATCGGGTTGCCCTTGAAGCATTAACAAATGACCTTGAAGATGAGCGCTGTAGATCCCTGTTTGGGTGGTCGCATCTTGGAGTAAGGTCTCTAGATCTAACGCTTTAGTAGCTAGAGCATAGAGGGCAACTCTAATTAAATAAGGGTGGCCTTCTACTAAGGTCATAAGGGTATCCATGGTAGCCTCAGTTTCAGGTGTATGCAGATGGTGGCGTTGGATCAGCTCAATCACTTGGGAGGGTTTGAATTTAGTTAACTGCAAAGCCACTCCCACATTAAAAGGCGATTGATTGATGTTGAGTGGGGCGTAAATATCAGTAGCATGGGCCACAATCCAACGGAGTCTAGACCAAACTTCGAGATTTCTACCTTCTTCATACCAAAATCGTAGGAGTGGCAAAAATTCCTGGGCCACCTCAGGGTATTCAAAGATCCGATTCACCTCATCTAAAGCAATCACCAGAGGTCGATCCAAATGGTCTAAGATATGGCCCTGAAGGTAGGCTGTACAACTCACCTTGCTCCCTAGATCAGGGTCCCAATAGGTGTCTAGTTTGGCCTCTAGTTTGAGTTGCAGCGATAAGTTAGCACAGAACCACCGCAGAAAATAATCTAAATGACTGAGAATCCGTCGATCAGCTTGGTGTAGGTTAAGCTTTGCCGTGTGACAGCCCTGACGTTGAGCCTGAGCTAACACCCGTATCAGCAATGATGTTTTTCCCATCCATCGAGGGGCTTTGATTCGCAGTAGCATCCCCCCTTGACTAATGGCATCGTAAGCTTGAGTTTCAATCGGATGACGGTCCACATAAAAGGGTGATCCCAAAGGGACAGGTCCCTCGGGCAACTCCAGCTTCACAGGATCCCCCTGCATCAAGCCGCCTCGTTGCCGTAATTGACGCCGTAACACAGAGTGGACTGTATTTTTGGTAACTCGCTCTCCCAAAGCTTCTGAGAGTTTTTGCCACAGCCGTGATCCCACCGTTCGGATGTAGTCAGGCTCGTATCCAGAATCTTTGGCAATATCTTGATAACTACGTCCCTGCCAGCACTGACGAAAGACTAATTCCTGGACAGTGTTAAGCCGTTCAGGGTAGAGAATCTCCTCGACTAAAGCTAACGCTTCATCCACTGAGTTCAAGGCCAACCTCAAATACTAGTTAAGTTAGATTCTAGAGTTACACAAGCTACCCCTCAACTTAGCTCAGGTCTATCCGGTTCACCGTCATTTTTTCTCACAGGTCTAAGATCATGGCTTACGTAGAATCACGTAGTTAGATTCGTTTAATCACGAGAAACCCTTGATCAGGAGATCAGCGTATTTTTGGGTGGTCAAGTCAATCCGTAAATTTACCTAGACTGCTAAAATTAACTAATATCTCTAAATCTAAGTTTATTATTATCTTTTCTCACAGACATGAATTGCAAATTTTCCTACTCTAAAGAAGTTACTTTGAATAATTCTGATTAGGCCAGCTAGCTCTGGTCAGGATAGTAGTAACTCTATTTCAATATCAAGATCCTGATCAAATTGATGAGAAGTATTTATGCTGATTTCAACAAAGTACTCACCGTCTCCAGTATTGGATCCAGAGACAGTCGGCAATGTAGACACTGCATATTCAGAGATGGATCCAGTTTGTGATCCTACTTTTTTTATGGCCCACTTGCGACAGGTTGAATGCTCTCTCGCTCAGTGTAGCCATAGTCTGGTATTAATTAGCTTAGATCGATTTGAAGTTTTATGTTATAGCCTTGGAATCACAGGCAACCGATTAGTGTTTCAAGTTATTCAACGTCTTCTCAGTATCTTTAAGCGTAACGTGTTGATCACATCTTTGTACAGTGGAGAATTAGCACTCTTGCTTGAAGATACATCTCAAGACCATTCTGTTGATAGTATTGTCAGGCCTATTGCTCATAGCTTACGCTTGCCTTTCTTCTTAGATGGCAACGAGATTTACCTAACCGCTAGTTTGGGGATTGCATCCACGATCGGATCGTTGATGGAAGATGCACAATTAGCTTTGCTTCAAGCTCAATCCGTTGGTGTCAATCAGTACTGCTTTTGTGACGAGACGCTGCGCCATCAACTACGGAACCGCCTGCAATTAGAAAATGATCTGAGGCGGGGAATCCAGCACCAAGAATTTTGTTTACACTATCAACCTATTGTGGCCTTGAACCAGGGCACTGTGATTGGGTTTGAAGCCTTAGTCCGTTGGGATCATCCGCAGAGAGGACAGATTTCACCTCAAGCTTTTATTCCGATTGCTGAGGACACCGGCTTGATCCAACCACTAGGCTGGTGGATATTAGAAACGGCTTGTCAGCAACTGCAACGCTGGCAATTACAGTTTTCAGATAGATCTGATCTAACGATTAGTGTCAATCTTTCCAGTCAGCAATTTGCTCAACCTGGGCTACTCGATCATATTGATTCAATCTTGGCCAAAACGCAATTGCCTGGACACTGCCTGAAGCTGGAAATTACCGAAACTGTTCTGATGGAAAGAGCAGATTCTGCCATTGATTTGCTCTATAAGTTACAAGATCGAGGTATTCAACTCTGTATTGATGATTTTGGGACTGGCTATTCTTCATTGAGTTACTTGCAACAGTTTCCAGCCAGCTCGCTCAAAATTGATCACTCCTTTACCAGTCGCATTACCACTGATCGCAAAACATCGGGCATCTTGCAAGCGGTGATGATGCTAGCTGAACATTTGAATATGGATGTCGTTGCCGAAGGTATTGAAACTGAAGAACAGGTATGGTGGCTAAGAGCAATGGGGTGTCTTTATGGTCAAGGGTATTGGTTCTCACGGCCACTTGATGCCCAAGCTGCAGCCTTGTTTCTGGCTTCAGGTTTTGCATAAGATTCTGAAGTTGAAAGTAACCGTCTCCATTATTATTAGCAATCATGAAAACGATGACAAGACCTTCAAACACGACTCAGCTAGCCCATGAATTATTAACACTACACGATAAGAAATTTTCAGGTATTCTCAAAGTCACCCTACTAACTCATCAAGCTTACTATCTGATCTTTAAAGTGGGTGATCTGGTTTTGATTGATCGACAGCTACCTTCACCCCAAGTCTTTCTTAAATTATTAAAACGGTATTTAAAAACTGGCTTAACCGATGTCATCATTAAGTATGCTTCTAAACACTCCCAAGGCACTTCAATTCGAGCCATGTTAGATATCATTATTCAGGCACGAGCACTCGGGTGGGAGGATGTGGAGCACGTTGTCTATCATCGGATGGTAGTTTTACTGGAACAGGTCCTTGACTGTCACTGCACCCTGGAATTTCTGTCTGATCTGACGTTTGATATTTCCTATGGACCAGATCACCATGGTTTTAGGTATGAACAGTTATTAGCAACGGTTCAAAAGCGTCAAGTGGAGTGGAAGCCGTATCGTTCAGTGCTCACCTCGGTTCATAGGATTCCCTATCTGCATCATGAGGTTTTTGCCACTGTTGATCATGAACCCACCCGCTATCATTTGTCTAAGTGGGTCAATGGTCAAACGTCCTTTGCTGATATCGCTGAAGGCCTCAGTCAGGATCCGCTAGCTCTAATGCCTCTCTACTATCGTTGGGTTACCCAAGGCCTGATTACCTTTGGTGAGCACCCAAAACCCCCCTTACCTGTGATCCTCAGTGTAGAGGATAGCCCTGTTGTCCAGACTTTGATCCGTAAAGCCTTAAGTGAGAGCTATGAGGTGATATCCGTTTCGAGTGCCTTTGATGCTATGGTTACCCTAACAAAGCAGGATATTGCTCTAGTGCTACTCGAGGTAACCCTCCCTGAAATCAATGGCCTGGAACTGTGCCGCACGATCCGTAAAATAAGTACCTTGAAACGCCTACCTATTATTCTGTTGACAGCCAAAGATGGCATGGTGGATAAAGCTAAGGGTTATCTGGCTGGCGCCAACCGGTACTTAACCAAACCTATTGATCAAACCACTTTACTAGCCACTATCAACGAACTAACCCCTGGTTTCAATCCACAAAACGCGACCTCTGAGGGCAAAAGCTGATACTCTACAAGTGATTAGCCCGTTGTTAAAACGGTACTGGTAGGCCAATCGAGTTCAATAGTGATCTATTTCAAACTTGAGGATCGTTGGATACCCTAGGTTAGCTAAATTTAGGTTAGCTAAATGTAGAACGGTAGGAACACACCATCATGGCTCACGAGATCGTCTACTGTGACAATAAATTTGGGGTTGTCTCCGATCAACGCATTTTTTACTACAGCCGTCGTGGATTTCGATTACCTGGGGTATCACGAGATCTGACTCAACATGAGTTGCCTCTTGATCAAGTGATCTCAGCTCGCTTAGATCGGCAACTCCTCAGTGGTATCGATATGGCCGTGGTGCTCTTGCTGGTTTTGATCTGCTTTGGGGGCGGGTATTTCTTTTTGCAGATGCAGCAGATCGAGACGGTGGCTTTGATTGCCGTGCTCTTTTGTTTTCAATTGGCGGGGCTAGCCTTGATCAGAGGGGCGGTAACGATCACATTAACCATAGCGGGGTATCAACAACCCGTGTCTCTATTTGGGTTCCGGTGGGACTTTTCTCAAGCTGAAACATTTGTAGACTCTATTTCTAATCAAAAACGGAGTCTCCAGTCCAGTAATTCAGTTGTGGTTCGGCTCTTACAAGCAGCCAAGCAGGCTGATGGACGACTCACGGTGAGTCAAGCTGTGCTAGAGACTGGTCTTCCTTTTGAAGAGATTGAGCATCAACTGCAAGAGATGGTTCAAAAAGGCTATGTTGAGGCTGAAAACGATCCAGCGACGGGTACTATCCGCTACTGGTTTTTTGAGCTTTAGCGCTTTAGCTTTGATATTGGCTCTGAACACTAGCTTCAATCTCATCAAGGGTTTTCACCACTAGTCGTTTGGCTTCTAGCCGCCAGCCCCATTTTTGAATCTGATAGGCCAGGACAAAGCCGATCCCAGTTGCCACAAAATCAATAGGTTGTTGCATCGAGATACCCAACAGTAACCCCAATCCCCCCAATCCCCAAAAGGGTAGAGCCACAGCCTGACGGTTTTGTTCGATCAACCTTGACAGTGGGGCTTGAGCTAGAGTGCCTGCAATGTGATCTCGAAGGGGTTTTTGGTCAGGATAAGGGATAGCTAGTCCAATTTTACGTCGCAGTTTCTCAATTTTGCGAGCTTCAGTGCTGTATTCAGTCAGTTCATCTTCAGCCATGCGGATCAGGTATTCAGCTTTATCCATGCTCAGCTTTATCCCTAGAAATGTGCTATTAGATCTTGTGCTATCAGGATCTGCCTAGACTTTACGATGGGCGTCCTAGGATTGCAACCGCTGCTGATATAAGCCCAAGGCCAACAGCGGAAAATAATGACAGTACATGTGGTAACGCAGATAAAAATGGCTTGGAAAACCAGTCCCCGTAAAGTAAGCCTCAGACCACGTTCTATCAGCTTGAGTAGCCAGTAAGTAATGGATCCCAGCTTCAATGGGTTGCATGTCACAGTTGTCTAAGACCCGTTCGGCAGCTATCAAGCCTATTAACGCCCAGGCTGTTTGGGAGGGTGTACTTGACCCTTGTCCTTTTAGGGATGGATCATCATAACTACGACAGGTTTCTCCCCAACCGCCATCCACATTTTGACATTGAATCAGCCATTGAGATCCGGTTTCAATTTCTGTTGAGTAAGTCTTGGCTCCTATTAAACTGAGAGCAGCCAGTGCCCCACTAGTCCCATAGATGTAATTGACCCCCCAGCGGCCATACCAACTACCGTCGGCTTCTTGTTCAGATTGCAAATACGCTACAGCCCTTTCAATCCGATGGGGCGCCATTGGGGTCAGGGTGGCATCTTGCTGTAAGTCTCCCACCATTTCTAAGATCCGGGCAGTCACATCAACGGTATTAGGATCAATCATGGCTTTTAGATCGCCATAGGGAAGTTGGTTCAGCCAATCTTGGTCATTATCTTTGTCAAAGGCTGCCCATCCACCTGGTCGACACTGCATCGACTCTATCCAACCAACAGCTCGACTGATAGCCGCCCGCTTTAAAGATTCGTCAGGCAACTGGATAGCGGCTAAACTCATGACCACGACAGCTGTATCGTCTAAATCTGGATAAAAGCGGTTATCAAATTCAAAGGCCCACCCGCCAGGCGGACCCAGAGGATTTTTAACAGACCAATCCCCATAGTCTAGGATCTGCTTGTCTAATAGCCAGGATCCAGCCCGGACTAAGGCTTCGTGATCAGAGTTTAACCCTGAGGCCACTAAAGCTCGGATGCACCATGCTGTATCCCATACCGGTGAAATACAGGGCTGGACTCGATAAGCTATATCAGTGGTAAGGGTAAATTGCTCAATAGCCTGAAAGCCTCTAGTAATAATAGGATCGGCAGCATCATAGTTCAAAACCTTCAGCGCTATCAGTGAGTTTAACATGGCAGGAATAATGCCCCCCCAATCGCCTGTAGCTTCTTGTCGCTCTAAGATCCATCTCTCAGCTGCCTGTAACCCTTCTTCCCGAAAAGGTACCCAATGGTAGGTTTCAGCTACTTTGAAAGCATTATCTAATAAATTGAAAATATCAGTGATTTGGCCTTGTTCGGGGAGTTTGTATTCAACCTGATCAGGATCTTCGGTGTAGAGTTCATTGAGTTGAATGTCAGGATCAACTTGAAAAACGGGTTTGGCATCAAATACAATGACTAGAGGAACAGTACTGGCTCGAGCCCAACTTGACATTTCATAGATGGTAAAGGGGACAGGAGCATCAAGTAGCATGATCCAGGGCGGAATCGAGGGAATGCCTAACCAGTTATAGCAGCCGATTAATGCTAAATGAAATTTGGTAAAGATCCGAGTTTTACTAATACCACCCCGTTGCAGAATAAAGTCTTTGGCTTTGAGCAAGGCTGGATCGGTAGCCGGGACACCCAGAAGCCGCATCGCCAGGTAGCCCTCAACGGTTGTACTCAGCTCACCACCGTCACCGTAAAACAACTCCCAGCCACCATGCTCTCGTTGTTGTGATCGGATATAGCGTTCAGCTTTTTGCACAGGAAGGGCCTGATCTTTACCCCATAGTTTGTGGAGCAAAATGACTTCTGCTGTGATCGTAATGTTGGATTCAAGCTCAGCCCACCAGTAACCCTCAGGATATTGGTGATCCAGTAGATAGGCTTGAGCGGCTTCAATCCCTTGAGCTAGAGTGGGTGTCGATAAGGTTTCCATAGATCACCTGCTAGATTCACTGAAAATTAATGCTGCCGAACAATTAGAGATTAAACCTTAAGATCTATCGAGAAGATCTATTAAGCATAGGATGTCAGGCTTGATCTCACTAGCTTGATCTCACTGTAATGAGTCAATATCTTCAATATCTTCAAGGTTCTACTAAAGTAGCAGCATACCAGGCAGCTCCCATTAGGCCCACCTGAGGGTTGAGAACAACTTGAATAGACATCGATTTTAAAACCGAACTCAAGCGACCTTTGTCTAAAAAAGCCTGAATAAACCCTCCCTTTTGCAGCAACGGTAAGATTTTGGCCGCAATCCCACCTGCAACAAAGATGCCACCATGTGGCAAAATCTTCAAGGCGAAGTTACCCACCTCGGCTCCGTAGGCAGCTACAAAGAGTTGCATCGCTTGGGTGGCCATGGTATCGGACTCCGACAGAGCTGCTTCAGCAATCATGGCAGCTGGATCAAGGGTCTTATCATCACCGGTTTCCCAAGCTCGAAACTGGGTGGCCAAGGGATTAGAAACAGCACCTTGTTTGGTATCTCGTAAAAATTGGTAGATAGCCGCGATCCCTTTTCCTGAAACTACTCGTTCAATTGAAACACGACCTCGATATTTTTGTCTTAAATAACTCAATAATTCAATATCTAAATCACTACGGGCAGGGAAGTCAGTATGCCCCCCTTCACTAGCGTGGACCTGATAACGCTCACCTGACCAGGTTAAATAAGCTTCACCTAAGCCTGTGCCAGCTCCGACTACCGCAACAGGACCCTGCTCGCGGCGTTCGCCAGCTTGAAGTTCACACAAGTCTTCTGGAGGTAGTGTTAAAACTCCATATCCAATGGCACTAAAGTCATTGATCAATTGGACAGTAGGAATTGCAAGATCCTGTTGAAGTTGAGATGCTTTGAGTCGCCAAGGAAGGTTCGTGAGTTGTGCTGTTTGATCGACAACAGGGCCAGCAATGGCTAAACAAGCGCTAGCCGGCTCAGGCTCAACCTTGATCTGTTGCTTGGCATGCTCCAAAAATTGCAGAGCTAATGGGGTGAGACTATCATACTCGGCGCTGGGAAATCGTTCTTCATAGAGAGTCTGCAACGATGCATCAGCTTTGATCTCAGCCAGTCTCAGAATAGTTTTGGTGCCCCCAATATCTCCCGCCAAAACCCGTTTCATGCGTTGCCCTCTCCTTGGTCAATTACGTTTTAGCCTAGCCGACAATGGGACCGGCAACCCTAAAATCTTATGAGAGACTTTAAAGTGCCCGCTGTTGGGATCTAACTTCATGGCAGCTTGCGAACACCTTGATCAGCCTTGATCAGCTGACACAAAGTAACCTTTGTTTATGTTGATCTATTCTGTTATGTTCAATGCCTAATCAAGATAGATTCAGGGCTAGTGAAGATGATTAGTCTACAAAAGTTCAATTGCTGGTGACGTTGAATCTAGAGATCTTCAGTAAAGCCTTGGTAATACCCAGTAATGATCCGAGTTCCATCTTTGAGAATATGAATTTCGACTTGATTGCTAGCCCAGTTGATTGATGATTGTAAGTCAGGGTTGAAGACATGAACGTGTTGATTCCGTGATGCCACTGGACACTCTGGATCATGGGTAGCTAGTGATTCAACAAAAGGACCATCTACCAAAATATCCAGCTGGGCTAGTAAGTCTTGAGATCCAGGTGGGGCTTGTTCAGATTGTAACTCTGCTAGTGTGAATCCACTAAAAGACATAACTGTTAAGCCTTGAGCTTTAACTTGCTGGGCCAGCTTGGCCAGAGCTTTAGCTTGCCAAAAGGGTTCTCCTCCTGAAAAGGTAACCCCATCATGCTGTGGATTTGCCAGGATCTGAGTCAGAATATCTTCAACAGAGCGCAATTGGTTAGCTTCAAATGACCAGGATGAAGGATTAAAACAACCTGGACAAGCTCGAACACAGCCTTGTAGCCAGAGAACAGCTCGGCACCCTGGTCCATTGACTCGAGAATTTTCAATAAACCCCATTGTATTTAGGACATCAGTTGAGCCATAAATAGGGTTGGGCACCTGTCCTGGGATCATCGCAGTACCTTTCTTGAATGGAGATCAGCTTGAGTCAACCGTTAACCACAGCAGATGGAACTGAACGCACACAAACTCCTGTTGAGGCTTGGATCCTGGTGGCTAGAGATTGCAGCAGGTCTGGACTAACAGGGTTTAGCGGTCTCGAAGTATAAGGTTTAGCCTGATTGGGTGGCGCATTACCCCGTGACCAAAGGCGACGAGACAGAATTCGAGGTCGGGTAGGACTATTTAACTGAATTTCATTAGGTTGAACTTGTTCTACAATCTCACCAAATCGAGCCTCTTGTTCAGTAGACCACTCTACCAATACCATTGTTTGAAGGGCTAAATAACCGGAGTATTCTCTACGAAATTGCAGGATCCCATTGAAGATTGAGTTTAGATCCATACTAGTCAGCGGCCGATTAATTCGTTGCCACTGGGTTGGCGTGGGTCCATCCCATTTGATTGCCACTTGATCAGCTAGGGCCAGTTCAGATCGGACCTGTGGATCAGACAGGAGAGAGCCATTAGATAACACAATGACAGGCTGTGAGAATCTCGCTTTGATACCCTCGATGATCTCTCCCAGATTTAAAGCTAGCGTTGGTTCGCCGCTGCCACTAACGGTCACAACATCAATCGGCTGTGAAGTCTTGTAAACAGACAAGTGATGCTGAATCGCTGAAGTTGAAAGAAACACCTGGCGCTGGCAAGTTCGATGCTGAATCTCACCTAATTGACAATAAACACAGTTGAAGGAACACGTTGAGATCGGACCAATCGGATCCAGCCCCAAAGACCTTCCAAATCGCCAAGACTTGACAGGACCGTAAAGAGGAGAGTACGACTGGTTCAATGGGAGCATAGACGCCTCCGTAAGATCATAATGATGAGGCCATAGTTTGAGGTAACATGCAAGGGATTCAACCATCAACCCCTACTGACAGGGGCGATCAACTCTTACAGATCTATGCCTCAGTCGATAGAGTTGAGTTCTATTGAGACTATAGAGAGCCCAAGAGAGCCCACCGTGTAGCTCAATACTAGTTTACTGCATGTGTTAGCTCACATAGATGGGTTAGGAGTTGCATTCAAGCTAGTCTCCCATCAGGGTTTGTCTTACCAATAGGCCTGCCAGCCTTAATTCAACAGACAACGGATCTTAAGTTAAGTTTATTAAATATTCAATTCAATCATTTCAGAGTATTGGGTTTTATGTCTGGCTTTAATGGGACGCTAGTGTAGTCATAGTTTAAATTGCACCATCAGCTATCAACTCAATTTGAAATCTGAGATTAAGTCTGAGAATGAGTGAGTTCAGCCCCAAGTTTAGAGAACTATTTTGGTGCTCAAGTCCAGATCTGGATTAAGCCTCAACTTTCAAACTAGACTGGTAAGGATTAAGAGGTTTTCCAAGTTGCCTGCTGGGTGAGGTTTACAGCTATTCTGTCCATTGTGTTACAATTTTTCTCATCTATGAGATATTTCTGCACAATTAGTTGCTCTTCTTCTAATTAAGTTAAAGTGGATAGAACGAAGTGTGCAGGACGCTAGTTTTGATGAGTATATCTAGCCAGTGGAGGGTAGAATATGCAAGTTCTTCAAGAGCTCAAAGTTGGGGATCGGGTTAAGGTTAAGGCAAGTGTAGTTGTCTATCACCACCCAGACCATCGTAACGAGCCCTATGACATCAAAGGTATGGAGGGAAAACTCAAATCTGTGATTCTTGACTGGAACGGTCGTCCAGTGAGTGCCAACTATCCTTTCCAAGTTCAGTTTGGTGACAAATTCAAAGCCCATTTGCACGAATCTGAGCTGGAACCTGTCAACTAATCGCACAACTTGAGCCGCACAACTTGATCGACTCATTCAATCAGATTTGTATTGATCTCCCAAGATTTGTATTGATCTTCACTCACTATTTTAGTCTAGACAGCTGTCGACTTAATGGATGAGTCGATTTCTTATGTGATGGTCTGTTTGATGATTGGGGCTGCCTACCACTTTCATTGTTCCCAATTACTCGTCCCTGATTACACCACTCTATTTGAGCCTTTACCCTTTAAACTACTCTGGTGAAACGATTCTGATGTAACCCGTTGTCGAGGTTGATAGCCTCTCATTTTTTACAGATCTGTTGTATCTAGTAGTGAGCAACTCTTACTGAAACATAGCTTGCCTGGATTCACCTTCTGTAATCTCAACAATCTACAGTTGCTGGATAACCATGAGCTGTCACAGAACTATGATCTGTCGAATGATACAGATCGATTTTGACTAAGGATGCCTTAACATTAGTTAACAGATTACAATGATGTTATTGGATCCTAATTAAAACGTGTTTACCATCTGGAGGGATTGTCCCTGTGAGTCAGAAGAATAGTAAAAAGTGGAGAGGAGCTGGCCTATATGCCTTACTCGCCATCGTCGTAGTTGTGTTTCTCATGAATTTCGTGGGAGGTAGCCAGGAGAAAGCCGAGCGAATCAGCTATAGCGATTTCATCGAACGTGTTCAGGACGATCAGATCAACGAGGTTCGGATCGTTCTGGAAGGTGATCCTAGAGCTATTGCCCCCACCGTTGAAGGTGACCGTCCAACGCGAGTAGAAACCATTTTACCCCCCAAGCTGGCTCAATTTGAGCAACTCATGCTTGAGAACGACGTTACGGTCAGAGTTGATCCGATTCAGAGTGGCATAGGCAGCTACCTTTATCCGCTGGTGTTACCCATCTTAATTTTGGTGGGATTATTCTTGCTGCTACGGCGTGCTCAAACCGGACCCGGAAACCAGGCTCTCAACTTTGGTAAATCCCGTGCTCGTGTCCAGATGGAGCCCAAAACCCAAATTACTTTCAACGATGTGGCTGGGATTGAGCAAGCCAAATTAGAATTAGCTGAAGTTGTTGACTTCTTGAAGAATTCAGAACGTTTCACCGCTTTAGGGGCCAAGATTCCCCGAGGCGTGCTGCTAGTGGGGCCTCCTGGAACTGGTAAAACTCTATTGGCTCGTGCCGTTGCAGGTGAAGCAGGTGTCCCATTCTTCTCTATCTCAGGCTCCGAGTTTGTAGAAATGTTTGTAGGGGTTGGGGCTTCTCGGGTTCGAGATCTGTTTGAACAAGCTAAGCAGAATGCTCCCTGTATTGTTTTTATTGATGAGATTGATGCAGTGGGTCGGCAACGAGGAGCTGGCCTTGGCGGCGGTAACGATGAGCGCGAACAGACTTTAAATCAGCTCCTGACTGAGATGGATGGATTTGAAGGTAACTCTGGCATTATTGTTATTGCTGCAACCAACCGTCCCGATGTGCTAGATGCAGCTTTACTACGGCCAGGACGATTTGATCGCCAAGTCACGGTTGATCGGCCAGACTTCACGGGTCGGTTCGAGATTCTTAAGGTCCATGCGCGAGGTAAAACGTTGAGTCAAGATGTTGACCTCGAAAAAATTGCCCGCCGGACACCAGGGTTTACTGGAGCTGATCTAGCCAATCTCCTCAATGAAGCTGCTATTCTGGCAGCCCGCCGTAATCTGACTGAAATCTCAATGGATGAGATCAATGATGCTGTTGATCGAGTTTTGGCTGGACCTGAGAAGAAAGATCGCTTAATGAGTGAAAAGCGTAAACTTTTGGTGGCCTACCATGAATGTGGTCATGCCCTAGTGGGAGCTTTGATGCCCAACTATGATCCTATTCAAAAGGTCACCATTATTCCTCGAGGGCAGGCAGGTGGTCTAACCTGGTTTATGCCTAATGATGACGATATGGGTTTGACATCACGCGCGCACTTGAAAAATATGATGGCTGTAGCCTTAGGTGGCCGTGTAGCCGAACAAGTTGTGTATGGTGAAGCCGAAATCACAACCGGTGCAGCTAGTGATCTGCAACAGGTAGCTCGAATTGCCCGAAATATGGTGACTCGATTTGGGATGAGTGATCGTTTAGGGAATATCTCCTTAGGACGCCAAAACAACTCTGTTTTCTTAGGTCGTGATATTGCGACTGAGCGTGATTTTTCTGAAGAGACCGCTGCTCTAATTGATGAGGAAGTTCGACTACTTGTGGAAGCGGCTTACGATCGAGCCTACAGAACTGTTCATGATAATCGCGCTCTACTTGACCAGTTAGCTGAGCGCTTAGTAGAGGCTGAAACGATTGATGGTGATGAGCTACAAACTATCATTGATGAGGCTGAAATCGTGATCAATTGGCAAGACTCTGATCCAGATCGCATGACCATTCCTGCTAAAGCTGCAGTTGGATCTTGAGGGACTGATCTCCATCAACTAACTAGATGAGGGGGGACTCTCCCCCTTTTTTGTTATCTCTATATCTTGTGTTATCTATGTATCAGTTGAGTCTTGAGGATACGAGCGAACTAAGTACCAATATAGAGCTATCACTTCACGAGCTAGACCATATAGATCTCTAGCTTCAAAATAATCAGCATGAGTAGAATAGACAGATTGAAGGCCAAACCGGCGTAGAGCCAAACGAGAACGAGTGAGATGATAAAATTGGGAGACCACAATAACCCTTGACAAGTGGTACTGATCCATCAAAGCCGCTGTGTGCTTGGCTGTTAAAAACGTATTGTTGCCTTGAGAGTCAGTCAAGATATGATGGTCAGGTATTCCTGCATTGGTGAGATAAGCCTTCATAACCTGAGCTTCATCAAACCCTTCAACACCGATGCCCCCACTGACTAACACATAATCACACAGATCTTGCTGGTAGAGAGTCACTGCTCGATCTAAGCGAGCTTGTAATCGTAGAGATGGCAGACCATTACGCTCAACTTTATTACCTAAAACCACAGCCAAATCAGCAGGCTGAATATCATCTGTGAGACCATCCCAAGCTATGTATGCAGCTGTTAGGACAGGTATGGTGACTATAGATGCTAGAACCCTAAGACTCCATTTTAATCGTTTCATAGGTTGCTGCTACCAACACCCACTTGATCGCGTTACTGTCCAATAGCAAGCTTGAATTGAATAGTCAACGAAACTACCGCCGTCCTATTTTGGGCAATTGAGGCAGTCGAATTTGCCATCGAGGAGGCTCTAAATCTTCCACATGCTTTTGACGTCGCAGTTGGCAATTGAGTTCATGGACATCAATGCGTAACTGGTAGTTTTCCTCTTGAATGGCTTCAATTCGATCTCGGATAGGCTTCATCCGTTCAGTAAACTTGCGACGATAGATCTCAGGTAATTCTAGGATTGTTTGCTCCAGCAATTCTTTTTCCTGATGCAGTTGGTCTATCTCGGCTTCATAATTATTGAGTTGTTGATGCAACTTTTCTTGACGAAGCTGGAGCAGGTCAATTTGACCTTGTAGAGCATGAATCTTCTCTTGATCCAACTGAGCAACTTCTTTAGCGGCACTACTCTTAATAGCATCTTGTTGTGTTAGGGCCATAGGTGTTGATGGAGCTGGAGATAAATGGACAGACTGCTGGGTGCGGGTTTCTAGCCAAGGTTGTAGGTGAGCTACCACTTCACTCACAATTCTATGAACTAAGATTTCAAAGTCTTCAATATCATTGGGCTGGATCGAAACGGGTTCCTGAGAGCCTAGGCCTAACTCCTTTAAAGACTCCAAGTCTGATGCAGACGGTGGATAATCTAATGCCCTTTGAATTGTGCTGCCGGGTGGCTCCAACGCTCCAACCAAGAATAAATCATCAAAGTCAGGCATACTCTATTGACTCCTAACCCAAGGGTAGCGATCTACTAAGTCTGACTAGGTATAATAACCACATTTACCCCAAGAGCCAATAAGTAAAGATATCAGAACTCAAAAAGGCCTCACCTGATCCAATGATCATAGTAAGGCCTTGGACAGAATTAAGCAGCTAGATTAATTGGGGTGAATATACGCTTAGTAGTCGTAATCACCCATACCACCAGGTGCAGGAGACCCAGTCTTAGGTTCTGGCTTGTCAACCACAATAGCCTCAGTGGTCAAGACCATACCTGCAATCGATGCTGCATTCTGCAAAGCAGAACGAGTGACTTTAGCTGGATCAACGATACCGGCTTCAAACATATCAGCGTACTTGTCAGTAGCCGCATCATACCCAGTATTGAAGTCTTTATCCTTAACGCGCTCCAGCACAATAGCCCCATTCTGACCGGCATTGTCAGCGATCCGGCGCAAGGGTGATCCTAGAGCTCGACCGACTAAGCTAGCCCCATTAAACTCATCCCCAGTGAGATCACTCTTTGCCCACTCAGTCACCATAGGAATCAAATGGGCTAGGGTAGTGCCCCCACCTGGAACAATACCTTCCTCCACCGCTGCCTTAGTCGCATTGATGGCATCCTCAAGCCGGAACTTGCGATCTTTCATTTCAGTTTCGGTAGCAGCTCCAACCTTGATCACAGCAACTCCACCAGAGAGTTTGGCTAGGCGCTCCTGCAGCTTTTCTTTATCGTAGGATGACTCGGTCTCTTCAATCTGACGACGAATTTGCTCGCACCGAGCTTTAACAGCAGCCTCATTCCCCTCAGCGACAACAGTGGTATTGTCCTTAGTGATCGTAACGCGACGAGCGGAACCAAAAGACTCTAACCGGGCATTTTCTAGCTTTAAGCCACGGTCTTCAGTAATCACTTCACCACCTGTGAGGATGGCTAGGTCTTCGAGCATGGCTTTGCGGCGATCCCCAAACCCAGGTGCTTTAACAGCAGCTACATTTAAAACCCCTCGTAGTTTGTTGACCACCAACGTTGCTAATGCTTCTTTTTCGATATCCTCAGCAATGATCAGCAAGGGGCGTCCAGAGCGAGCAACCTGCTCCAACACAGGCACTAGATCTTGAACGAGTGTGATCTTCTTGTCAGTAATCAAGATGTAGGGATTTTCCAAGGAAGCTTCCATTCGCTCCATGTCAGTGGCAAAGTAGGGAGAGATGTAGCCTTTATCAAAGCGCATCCCCTCAGTAACCTCTAGCTCAGTGGTCATGGACTTGCCTTCTTCTAAGGAGATCACCCCTTCACGACCAACTTTGTCCATAGCCTCGGCAATCATTTTGCCCACTTCCTCATCGTTACCAGCTGAAATCGTGGCCACTTGAGCAATGGCCTTAGAATCTTCAACTGGACGAGAATGAGACGCGATTTGATCGACTAGATACTGAACAGCTTTGTCGATGCCACGCTTTAATTCGATCGGGTTAGCTCCAGCAGCAACGTTCTTTAAGCCCTCTTTGATCATGGTGTGAGCCAAAACGGTTGCTGTGGTTGTGCCATCACCTGCGGCATCATTAGTTTTAGATGCTGCCTGACGGATCAACGAAACCCCCGTATTCTCAATGTGATCTGCCAGCTCAATTTCTTTGGCAATGGTGACACCGTCATTAATGATTTGGGGAGCACCAAATTTTTTCTCCAAAACAACGTTGCGCCCCTTAGGACCCAAGGTAACCGCAACAGCTTCAGCCAGGGTATCCATACCCCGCTCTAGCGCCCGGCGAGCTTCTTCATTAAAAACAATCGATTTAGCCATGGTTTTAGATCCTCAACTCCAATTTGAAGTAGATACTCAACAGTTTTCTGAGTTGTCCTGTTGACCCGTAACAGAGCCGGCCTTGCAGCTTAGAGGCCTAGCTATGCATTCAATCTGCATTCAGATCAGTAGAGGCCTACTGAACAATTGCCAACACATCACGTTCGGTTAGCAGCATGTACTCTTCACTACCCAGCTTGACTTCAGTGCCAGCGTACTTGGAGTACAACACTTTGTTGCCAACTTCAATTTCAAGAGGTACCAGTTTGCCCTCATCATTGCGCTTTCCAGGGCCTACAGCAACGACCTCACCTACCTGAGGTTTTTCCTTTGCAGTATCAGGTAAGAGAATACCGCCCGCTGTTTTTTCCTCTTGAGCTTCAATTTTGACCAAAACACGATCGCCAAGTGGCTTGAGTGTAGATGCAGTTAAAGTTAATGTTGCCATAAAGAAAACCTCCGTGGATTTACGACACGAAGCCCATTCATCTTCAGTTTCGGGATGCAATGCAGCAGATAGTGCAGACCTGCTAAGTTGAATTAGCACTCTCACTACTTGAGTGCTAGTTTACCAGGGTTATTTTTCGTCTGACAATAGATTGAGACCCAGGTTAAGGGGTACGGATTCTACTACTCGACTCGATCCAATCTCTCATCCACTATCTCCGTGGGGAAACCACAGATCTGATCTCGGTGCAATGTGGTAACTTAAAACCATTGATCAACTGATGGAGTGGCTTAAGCGCTACTCAAGTCTATGATAATGGGACTTATCTTGAAACCTGACAATCTGCAAGCACGGCAGAAGGAGTATGGCCAGAGTTGAGAGACCTGGCTGTGACCCACTGAGTATCGAAGATGTTTTGGCTAAAGCCCAACGTTTGCAGCGGGATCGGAGATTTCGTGACACCTCTAACGCCTTTTATCTTGAAGGGGTCCGCAACTTTGTTCGAGCTATCGATAGTCATCTGACTCTAACAACCATTCTTTACAGTGATAAGTTGCTCACAGCTCCACTAGCGAGAAAGTTAGTGAGGCAAAGCCGACGCCGGGGTGTCGGGGTGGTGCAACTATCCCCCGAGCAGTTTCGACGCATCTCACAGTTTGAGCGGGCGTCTGGCATAGCAGCAATAGCCCAACAACACTGGACAGCGTTGCAAGACCTCCCTAAGCAGAAGCGCCTCTGTTGGATCGTGTTGGAGCATACGCGCTCACCTGGTAACTTAGGTACGTTAATCCGTACGTCAGAAGCAGTGGGAGGCGCTGGCCTGATTTTAATAGGCCCTCAGATTGATCCATTTACGGCTGATGTGATGCGAGCAACGATGGGCGGGTTATTTAATCAAACACTTGTACGGACTCACTACCCAGCCCTGAAACAATGGCTTGATCACTCTAATTACGTAACCGTCGGGGCCTCTCCGGATGGAGCTGTTGATCTGCATCATTTTAATTATCCCTATGGAACTTTAGTCTTTTTAGGAGACGAACGCCGGGGTCTCAGCTCACAGCAGCGAGGTTTATGTCAACATCTCATCAAAATTCCGATGGTTGGACTGGCGGATTCTTTGAATTTAGGGGTAGCTGGTAGTCTGCTCCTCTATGAAATTTATCGCTCGCAACATCAACCCGCCCGACTGCCGCTTTCTCATGCAACTTTTGAGACGTCCACTTTTTGAGAGGTGACTGAATATAGCTCTGAATCCTAAGCTATCGAGATCTAATTTCAAGATCTGAGTTTAATCAAGAGTCTGTCCTAGTTTGATCAAGGGCTACAGGTCATCATTCTAGAAGTGAGTTGAGTGACCTGGCGAGACTTGAAGATCCTATGTTAACGTCCTTACAGAGTTAATATCCTTACAGAGTTAATCTCCTTACAGAGTTAACATCTTCACAAAATCAATATCAGCTGTTCTCAGGATTTGCCTATGACCTTAAGTCCAGGAAATCGAGTCAACGCACCTCATCCACGAGGGGGTCGCATGAATGGTATTATCGAAGCTGCTGAGACAGAGCGTTGTATCGTGCTGCTGGACGATGGTACTCGAATTGCTGTCAAGACTAGCTTACTGGTGTTACTGCAAGAACAAACCCAAGCACTTGAAGAGATCCGTGAAGCTGTTGAACGGCTATCCCAAGCCACACGGCCTTCCCAAGTTGAGGTTGTCTTAGGTCTTAACCTAGTTATAGGCATCATGATTGAAGAACTTAGACAAAAAAATTTAATTCCACCGTTTTAGACCCCTGAGTGTCTCTAATAGTTCCATTTTGTCATTCCATTTTCATTTTTTCCAGTTTTTGGGATCCCTTAATCACTGGCTTAACTCCATCTAGCTCGCTGCATTTGAAATTGTTATTCACTAAGACCATCAGGAGAAACTCATGACATGTCTCTAAATCTTAATCAGAGCTTACTGAGATAGAGCAGGAGCTATTACCTAGTCTTAACCTTGAAAACCCAGGACATGATAA
>CAYSWV010000021.1:46995-73088 GCA_964434865.1 uncultured bacterium | reverse complement strand
TTCGAGCCGATCTAGATCCTGAGATTGAGGCCAACGCTCTGCTAGCCCTAGTTAATGGCATCAGTTTAGATTCTCTAGTTCAGTCTAAACATTTGAGTTTTGTCCAGCAAGAGGCAATCATTCGACGGTACATTGAAACCCTGACATCGAAAGCTTGCATAGATAATCGACAACAACTATAGTTCAAGGCATAACCTGTATAACCAGTCTTGAATGCTAAGATCTCTTGATCAAGGCCTCTGGGTCGCAGAACAGCCCTTACGCTACTTTGGTCTCAGTGTTGGAACGAGGATGACGGTGGTTCAGTTAGCCAATCATGAGCTAGCTGTGATCTCTCCTATTCAAATGAGCCAAGACCTACTAGATCAGCTCAACCTACTTGGACCTGTGGGTCACATTATTGCTCCTAATCTTTATCACTACTTATTTGCATCTGAGTTTAAAACCCATTATCCCAAGGCTATTTTTTGGGCTGCGCCAGGTCTTGATCTGAAAAAACCTGACTTACCTATTGATCGTATCATTGAACCTCAAACAACATCTTTGTGGGATGGTCTGGAAATGCTCTACTTTGATGGGGTGAGAATTCTAGAGTTAAGCGGGTTTGCTGCTCTGAATGAATGGGTGTTTTTTCACCCTGCTAGTCGGACTTTGATCCTGACTGATACAGCCTTTTATTTTGATGAAGGATTTCCATGGGTCACTCAATTCGCCGCTAAGCTCCTGAGAAGTTACAAAAACTTGCAACCCTCTCTTCTAGAAAAGGTAGCTACCACGGAAACCCAAAAGGTTAAGCAATCGGTTGAACAAATACTGACTTGGGACTTTGAGCGGGTGATCGTTGCTCATGGCACAATTGTCGAACAGAAAGGTAAAGCAAGACTCAAGCAAGGATATGAGTGGTTTTTGAGTCAGTCCATTTATGCTTGAGGTTCAGGTATAGGGCTTAGCTGCACAGATCTAAAGTTATGGACTCTGGGGTTCAAGCTTTTCAGCAAACTGGAGTAGTGCTTGATCATAGACCTTGCCTCCTACCCAGAGCAGATCATTGTGACCGGCTCCTTCAACCCATACTTTTGACTTGGGGGATTGGATCTGTTGATACAAGGTTTGGCCATGCCAAAGGGGAATCAAGGTATCATGGGTGCCATGAATGACCAATACCGGGCTGGTTACCTGAGTAATCTTTTGAAGATTGTTGTATTTGTCAAAAGGTAATATCTGAATCTGGGTTATCACTCGGTAAGCGGCTACAAAAGCACTTTCTAGAACTACCCCCCCCACCGGTTGGTTAATGGCTAGATGGACTGCAGGACCACTGCCCACCGAACGACCATAAACAATGATCTGCTGGGGAGGAATCTCAAGATCAGTGATGAGATACTGGTAAACGGCCTCAATATCTCGGTAAGTTCCCTGTTCAGAAGGTTGGCCTTGACTAGTCCCATAGCCCCGATAATCATAGGCCATCACTGCAAATCCCAGCGCATTTAAATGATCCAGCACAACACGAATAAATCCTAGATCCTCAGCATTTCCGTGACTGTAAAGTAGGGTATGAGTAGCCTCGGGTTCAGAAAGGTATAAAGCCGAGATCTCAACACCATCTGCTGTGGTTATCTTTAAGATCTCATCAGTATCGGAGTAACTGGCTGGTTGAGGCGGTAAAAAGATTTGATCTTCAGCAAACCATAAACCATAAATAAAGAGGTAGGTGTAAATTACTCCCATTACCCATCCTAAAGCAGACACGATTCGCAACCAAGAAAACTCACCTAATACCCAGCGTTTGACCCAATCTTCACGTGTCATTGTTTGTACTACTCAAGTAAGGGTGTCAATATCAAGACTAGAGAGGTGATATCATCTATACCTTAGATGCCCTCCTGTTGAGTTTAACAATGTCTGATCCTCATTCCACTTCCCCCAAGTCGGCCCAAAGGCAAACCCGTACTACTCAGCATGTGCTTACTTGGCAGGAGTCTACGCTTAAGTACACCGCTACGGCTGGGTGGCAGCCAGTCTTTGAACATGAAAAACACGTAGCTGATTTATTTCATATTGCCTATGTAGCCGATGAGGTTGAAGCCACTAACCGCCCGATTACCTTTGTGTTTAATGGAGGGCCTGGAGCTGCTTCCGTTTATTTGCATATGGGAGCGCTGGGACCTTATCGTGTTGCTTTTGACGTGGATGGCCGGTTGCCCAAACCCCCTGTGCAGTTGGTCAATAACCCTGAGAGTTGGTTACGGTTCACCGACTTGGTCTTTATTGATCCGATGGGTACAGGTTTCAGTCGAGCCATTCCAGATCTTGAAACCGAGGCAAAATCCAAGAGTGAAACCCAGTCAACTGAAACCTCAACAGAGCCTAAGCCTAAAGAAAAGCCATTCTGGACCCTAGAAAAAGATCTCAATACCCTATGTGATTTTATTCAAAGCTACTTATCACGAACGCACCGTTGGTTATCACCTCTATTCATTGCTGGTGAAAGTTATGGTGGGTTCCGGGTTGCTAAGTTGACTCGCAGATTACAGGAAGATTATGGGGTAGGTCTCTCAGGCGCCATTTTGATCTCACCCGCTTTGGAGTTTAGTTTGTTAGAGGGTGATGATTTTACCTTGTCGTCTTGGACTACGCTTATGCCAGCCCTGGCAGCAGCAGCGGCTTACCATGGTCGGGTGAAATGGCCTGGTGATCCTACTGATATGAGTGCTCATTTGAAAACAGCTGAAGACTTTGCCCAGCGACGCTTACTGCCTCTACTAGCATTGGGCACCCATATGCCTGACAATGAACGACAATCCATTTATCAAGAGCTGGCTAATTTAATAGGATTACCTTTAGAGGTTGTGAAAAAACACCGAGGCCGGATCAGTCGTGAAACCTTTGCTAGAGAACTGTTACGGGATCAAAATCGGATTGTTGGACTTTATGATGCCGCCCTCACCAGTCTTGATCCCTTTCCCGATCGCCCTACCTATGAAGGGAGTGATCCCACTTTAGCTGGATCTCAACGCCTGTTTACCGGAGCCATCAATCATCACTTACGAAATACTCTTCAAGTTGAAACAGACCTAACCTATCACACGCTTAATTTTACAGTGTTCAAAGAATGGTCTTATGAACTCAAATCAGAGGATAAGCAGGGATTTGTTGGGGCTGTTGATGATCTGCGGATTGGGATGACTTTAAATTCTCATATGAAAGTGTCTATTACACATGGCTTGTTTGATTTGGTGACGACTTATTTTGCCTCCGATCAGCTGGTTGGCTTGATGGCGCTAGAACCTGAACTTCAATCTAATATTCATATTCATCATTATCAGGGGGGCCATATGTTTTATTCCTGGGATAGCTCTCGATCTCAATGGTTTCACCATATGCAATCGTTTTATCTGTCTGAGTGCTTAGGATTTTTGATTTAGCTTGGATCAGCTTACTCTAAACCTGAGAGCTAGCTCTTACCGTTGCTTAGCATAAGGTCGTTACCTAGGTGTCTCCTCAAATGAATACTAAAGATATCCCTATTTCGGTTCAAGCGACTGCCTTTGTTCTGCTTTGGAATTCAGGGTTTATTGGTGCAGAGTATGGATTGCCTTATGTTGGCCCTTTTTCCTTACTCTTCTGGCGATACTGGGCTTTAAGCGTCATCTTAATTATCTATCTGCTAAGTCGAAAGCGACTCCAGTGGCCTGGACGACCCATGCTGGCTTATGTCTGTGGTATTGGTATCCTGTCTCATGGCGTGTGGTTGAGTTGTGTGATGGTCTCCTTACATCGAGGCGTTCCAGCTGGAATGGTGGCCCTGATTGTTGCCTTGCAACCGCTAGCTACAGCTGCTTTTTCGGGGTGGGTGGTTGGAGAGTATCCTCGTTGGAGCCAGTGGCTTGGATTATTGATCGGATTTGGTGGTGTGGCTCTAGCTGTAGGATCTCGATCAGATCTGACTGAGGTTGAATCTCTAATTAGCTATCTGTTACCTCTGGGATCTGTGATAGCCATTACAGGAGCTAGTCTACTGCAACGATGGATGGTTATTCGAGGGAATCAGCCTCACCTTCCTGTAGATAGTGTCATGTTTTACCAGAGTTTAGGGACTGCGATTGCTATTTCCATACCAGCCATCACTCTGGAAGGGCTAGATACTCAATGGACTCCAGTGTTGATTGGCACGTTAACATGGTTGATCCTGGTTGTCTCTCTGCTGGCTTATGGTTTGATGTGGATATTGTTAACCCGAATGAAAGCAACACAGGTAGCCAGCTTGTTCTACTTAGGTCCCCCGGTGACGATGGTCATGGCTTGGATAGCTCTAGGGGATATCCCTCAACTTATGGACGGGGTGGGATTAGGGGTGGTGGTTTTAGGTGTTACTCTGGTACAGAGATAAGCGGATTTGACTTTGAAGTGAAATGTTGCCCTCTGAATTATTGATCTATCGGGTCCAAGGTGAAACCGTCGTGCCTAAAGCCCTACCGCTTAACTCTCAAATGCGGCAATTAGCAACTGATCTGATCCAGCTCTTTCAATCCTGTCGAGGGGATACCCAGGGATGGCTCAAGCAGCAACTGGCTCAATTAGAAGGGGACAGTCCTGATTATAAGATCTGGCGAGGGTTAGGCCACATTCTTAAGTCCAGCTACAGCACTTTTGAAGTCGTGAGTCCATTGGATCCAGAAGCCCTGCGAGAACGAGTGTTTTCACTAGCAGCCACCTCAGTCCCTAGCTCTCAAACCACCAGGCAAACCCTGGATGCTGTAGCCAATCAGTTAAGTCAAGACTTGGATCAAACAGTGTCTACAGAACAGGTTCAACAGGGGTTATATGCTGATCTACCTGATAATCGACAGCTAACTCAATTTGATGCGCCCGATCCAGAGGCTTTGCTACACCGATACAATTTATCCCAAGTCCAGGGAATCTTTTACAAAGCTAGCCATATCACCATAACAGCCCATCGTAATGATCCAGGTGAGTATAAATTGTTATTTCGGTATTTGAAATTGTTTCAGTTGATGGCCTATATTGAAGGTGATGCTGATCATGGCTTTACCATTACGGTTGATGGACCCACCAGTTTATTCAAAGCTAGCACTCGTTATGGATTGGCCTTAGCTAAACTAATCCCAGCTTTATTACACGTGACTCGGTGGAGTTTAGTGGCCACTTTACAGCTTAAAGATAGCTACACAGGAGGGATCAAGTCACGCCAATACACTCTAGAGTCTACCTGCCAGTTAGTCAGTCATTATCCTCCAGGTCAACCGTTTGACAGTATGGTCGAGGCCTCCTTTGCTCAGCGTTGGCAGCAATCTAACACCGAGTGGATTTTAGAGCGTGAAGTGGATTTGATTCCAATTCCTGGCAGTGTCATGATCCCTGACTTTCGCTTAGTTCATCCCCAGGGACCGATCTATTTGCTAGAAATTGTAGGCTATTGGCGACCTGAGTATTTGCGCAAGAAGTTTGCTCAAGTGCGGCAGTCAGGTTGTTCTAATTTGATATTAGCGATCTCAGAGCGGTTAAACTTAGCTAAAGCTGGAGTGTCAGTTCATCAGCTACCCGCCCAGATTGTGTGGTTTAAGGATAAATTACAACCTAAAGCTGTGCTTGCTGTGATTGAGTCTAGTGTTAACCCACCGCTGTCACCACAATCTTGAGCATCCTAATTGATAATTAAATCATCTGTCAGTTGGATCTCCACTTGCGTATTGGGAGTCAGAGTCACCACTCGATCAACATTGGTACTACCGGCTGCTGCCCCTGTCAAACTACCCGCTAATAGGGGCACAAATCCAATGCCTCCGGTGAGTAGGCCTAGAGCTAGCCCGCCCGCTGCACCATAGCCCGCCCCTTTCAACGCTGTTTGGGTCACACTCGCATTGGGATCAGAGGCTGTTGGTAAGAGATTAGATTCGCCTGAAACCAGGTAAGTTGCATTTTGAATGGTAATCCGATCGGCAACAAAGCGAGTACCTCGCAACCGCTGATCAAATTGGGTGACGTCATTGTCGGCGGCATCAAACCGCTCCACTACCTCATAAACCGGCTCGAAGGTACCCCAAATTCTACTACCAGCTGGAATTACCGCCTGGCCAAATCGATCTTGAACGGGAACAACCACCTCCAAATTGCCGCTGATGGCTTGAAAGGGAGGAAAGGTGATCTCACGATAAACCGTCAAAGGGATCGTAGTCCCCTGGGGTAATTCACCTCGGGTGATGGCTGGGTTCGGTGGCACGGATCCTTCTCGACGATAGTAACTGTAAGCTGTTGTCGTGTTGATAGGTGGGGCCGGTGCGAATGAAGGCGTGCTAGGCACAGCAACCGTGGGGACAGGAGCTGTTGCTGGATTGGCTTGAATAACAGGATTGATCGGGCTAGTGATGGGAGGGGGGCTAGTTGTGACAGGAGGAGGGGCCGTCTGTACACTGGGTAGGAGGGGCATTGTCGGGATCGAATCAGGTGGAGCCGGTGATGTGGGAATGGCAGGTGGAGGTGTCGATAGAGCCTCTGTAGCTGGCTCTGTAGGGGTAAAATCAAACTCTTGAGCCTGGCTTGTCAAACTCAGCATCCCTGAACCCGTTAAGATCCCCATCCCCAATAGGAGAGAGCGTTGCGCGATCCGATCAAAAGCTTTCATGATTGGCCACCCATCTCACAATCCATAAACTTGCAGTAGTTTATCACTGGTTTGGCCCATTTCAGCTTAAATAGAGTATCATTATTGGCTCTTTTCTTTTCGTCCATGCCACTTGCCTCTGCCAACACAGCTCTAGGGCCTGATAATCTCAATGGCCACGGATCCAGACATATCTGGTATAGGAGGGTGGCATTTTGTGAGCCGTACTCTAACTTGAGGGGCTCCTGTTTCTTTTAAGATCAACGTTGCAATAGCTTCGACCAGATGTTCCAATGCTTCAAATCGACTAGCTTTGATCAACTGAGCCACTAATTGAATAGTAGACCGATAGTTTGTAACACTGGAGAGTTGGCCTCGCTGAGGTTTAAGATCAGCCCATAATTCAAAATCAACTTCAAACCATTGGCCCAATTCCCGTTCCGCTGGACTATCTCCTGTGTAGCCATAGAATCTCAAACCAGTGACTAGAATGCGATCTCGTAATTGTTTGCCGGATCGAGAATCTTGAACAGACTCAGTAGCCACTTGGATGGAATCTGGGACGGCTGAGTTAAGATCATCGGGTAAAGAGACATTGAGATGGCTAGACATAACGACCTCAAGTGTGATCATTCGATAGGATAACCTGCCTCACGCCATTGGCGGATCCCTCCCGCTAGAGAAAAGACTTGGGTATACCCCATTTTTTGAAGATTATCCGTAGCTAGGGCAGATCGGTAACCGCCTCCACAATACAACACCAGTTCAGTTGTGAGATCAGGGATTTGAGTTTCAATGTCCCGTTCTAAAATACCTTTGCCTAAATGAATCGCACCAACAATATGATCAGCTTGCCACTCTGACTCTTCACGAACATCAATCAACACAAATGTGTCGCCTTGTTGCTGTCGTTGATAGATCTGGTCGATTGTCGTTTCTCGAATCCGGCTTTTTGCTTCATTGACGAGGTGAAGAAACGCAGGAGAATGATGAGTAGCCATAAGATCCATACAGAAGAGCAACTTGATTTTACCAAGCTGTCAAGGGTTAGATGAGTTATCACGATCAGCAAGTGATTGATTGAAGATCTATGATTGAGGGCTGGTGGGAGTCCACCACTTGAGACCAAAGTGTGATATTGATCAAGACTCCAACCCTGACTTACCCAACAGAGGATCCTATGACTCGATTAGCCTTATTAAGTGTTTCAGATAAAACTGGCATTGTGGAGCTAGCTCAGTCACTAGTTGAAACCTATCACTTCCAACTCATTAGTAGTGGGGGTACAGCCAAAACCTTACAGGCTGCAGGGATTCCAGTTACTAAGGTCTCAGAGCATACCGGATCACCTGAGATTTTAGGGGGTCGAGTCAAAACCTTACATCCTCGCATTCATGGGGGTATCCTGGCTCAACTGAATCAATCTCAAGATCTAGCTGATTTAGATGCTCAGCAGATTCCTGCCATTACTCTGGTTGTGGTGAATCTCTATCCCTTTGAAGCTACAGTGGCCCAGCCAGAGACTACCCTTGAAGCAGCAATTGAAACCATTGATATTGGCGGACCCACTCTAGTTCGAGCTGCGGCCAAAAATTATGCTCATGTCACCGTGCTGACTCATCCCCATCAATATGCAGCCTATCTTAACCAACTAGCTCAAGGTGGAGAGGTTTCCTCAGCATTTCGCTGGCACTGTGCTTGCGCAGCCTTCAGCCGTATTTTGGATTATGATTACGCGATCGCTCAGTATTTCAAGGCGCAGTCGACTGATCCAGTTGAAGACTCTATCGCCGCTCCCGCCTTTTATTTGCGAGGTCAGCCTCATCAAGCCCTACGTTATGGTGAGAATCCGCATCAGTCAGCTATTTGGTACCAAGAACATTCCACAACAGGCTGGAGTGGAGCTCAACAACTTCAAGGTAAAGAACTCAGTTATAACAATTTGGTAGATCTAGAAGCGGCCCGCTCTATAATTGCTGACTTTATCCATGAGCCTCAGGCGGCAGCTGTTGTGATCAAGCATACTAATCCTTGTGGAGTGGCCTTAGCAGATACCGTGGCAACAGCTTATCAGCAGGCTTTAGCCTCAGATCCCGTTTCAGCCTTTGGTGGTATTGTGGCGTTATCTCGAGAGCTAGATGTTGCCGTTGCTCAGCTCTTGACTGAAACTTTTTTAGAGTGTGTTGTTGTGCCAGCGTGTACCCCTGCAGCCGCTGAGATATTACAGACCAAGAAAAATTTACGAGTATTGATCATGCCGGATCTAGCTCAAGGACCAGCCCAAGGACTCCGTATGATTGCAGGCGGTTTTTTGGTCCAACAGGCTGATCGCCTCCCCCTAGATCTCAGCACTTGGCGAGTTGTGACGCAACACCAACCCACCCCTGACCAGCAACAGGAGCTTGCTTTCGCCTGGCGGATCTGTAAACACGTCAAATCCAACGCCATTGTGATCAGCCATCATCGACAACTGTTAGGAGTGGGAGCTGGACAAATGAATCGAGTTGGTGCAGTTCAATTAGCTCTAGCTCAAGCTGGTGATCAAGCTCAAGGGGCTGTGTTGGCCAGTGATGCCTTTTTCCCGTTTGGAGATAGTGTGACCTTGATGGCTCAAGCGGGTATTCAGGCCATTGTTCAACCTGGCGGTAGTATTCGAGATCAAGAGTCGATAGATGCCGCTAATCAGGTTGGAATCAGCATGATTTTTACAGGTGTACGCCACTTTTTGCACTAGCTTTACATTTCTATACTTTAAAATGAGGGAGTGCTGATTGAGTCTAAGCACCTGCTGTCTACGAAGTATGATGAACTAACCTATGACTGCAACCACAACGGTATCCCCCTGGATCTGGAACGAGTACGCCATCCATTATGTTGAAGCTGGTGACCGGAATCGTCCCCCCATCCTTTTGATCCATGGGTTTGGCGCTTCAGCTAACCATTGGCGGAAAAATATTGAGGTTTTGGCTGAACAGTGTCATGTCTTTGCGATTGACTTATTGGGATTTGGCCAATCGGCTAAGCCTAAGCGCACCTATTCCACCGATCTCTGGTGTGATCAACTGCGGGATTTTTGTCAGACCGTAATCCAGCGGCCCACGGTGGTAGCTGGCAATTCGTTGGGTGGCTATGTCGCCCTGAGCCTAGCGGTCGATTATCCAGAGTTAACGCAGGGGGTGATTTTACTTAATAATGCGGGTGGTTTCTCTAGCTCAACTCAACCGTCAGCAGGCCAGCAGCTCCAACGATCAATCTTGCGATGGCTACTTAATCAGAAAGTAGTCGCCTATTTAATCTTTAACTATATTCGGCAACCGTCCACCATCCGAGAAAAACTGAAAGAGGTGTACCATGATCCCACTGCTGTCACTGATCAACTGGTTGAGGATATCTACCGACCCGCCTGTGATCCAGGAGCAGCAGAAGTCTTCGTAGAACTACTCAAAGCAGGCCAGCAAGGCCGTTATATTGATCAACTCTTGCCCCAGTTACAACACCCCCTGCTGACTATTTGGGGTGACCAGGATCCTTGGATGGATGTGTCTACCCGATCTCAACGATTCCGTGAACTTTATCCTCAACTGCAAGAGCACAGAATTGTAGCAGGTCACTGTCCACACGACGAATGCCCTGAAACTGTCAATGCATTGATGATCAATTGGATCAAAGCCCTATTTCAGCAACTTTGAATACATTTATTAAATATAAAGGGCTTCATGGTGATCTAAATAATTCAACATAACTTTATCCTGATCGATCAACACTTGATAGGTATAGGCAAAGGGTTACTTTCCGCTTCGACTAGGGTCAACCTAGTCCTTTTTTGTTTCGAATAGAGTGAAGACGTTTACGTGTATCTACTGGACCTCTCTTAATACTAATTTAATTAGTCTTATTTTACGCACAATTGCTGATCTGGATGTTTGAACATCTAGCTTATTATTAATTCATCTAAGTTCATCCCACATTTCTCCTAGACCTCCTGGTCATTCAGCTGATGACTATACAAATACCAGGATCTTCTTTAGAGATTTGGCTTGTAGGCCTAGCCATTAAGGTCATATCTGTACTTTCAAATCTGCGCTAAAGGATTATCATGAATACTGCTACACGGACGCTCCCACCTGTTCAGATCCATAGCTCAGCCTACTTGGTTAAGACTCTGACCGATTTGAAGAGTAAGCAATTTACAGGAACAGTCCAAATCACCATTGATTTGCCTCATTTGCAGCAGCAACGGTCCTGCTATCTTGTTTTTCAGAAGGGAGCTTTGACTTTTGCGGAACGCTATCTTCCTTCTCCTGATCAGTTTTTGACTTTACTGAGCCGTTATTTAAAAACCGGGGTCATGGAATCGGTTGTTCAGTATGCATCCCGTCGGATTCAGGGGGCTTCAATTCGAGCTTTACTGGAAACTGTGATCCAGACTCGGGTGATTAGCTGGGATGATGTTGAGCGAGCTATCCGTAAGCGCATGGTGATCTTGCTTGAACAATTACTGCCTTATGAAGGTTCTATTCACTATATTGATCATTCTGATATTGATATTGCCTTTGGCGATGATCATCACGGTATTGATTGTACAGAGTTGTTCCAGACCATTCAACAGAGGCAAACTCTATGGCAACAGTATCTGACAGCTATTCCATCCATTAATCAAGTGCCTCATATTCGTGATACAGCTTTGTCAAAAACTGAGCATGAGCCCACCCGACATCATTTGCTGAAGTGGGTGGATGGTAAAACGACGTTTGCTGATATCGCGGAAGGTCTTGATCAAGATCCTCTGACGTTAATTCCACTCTACTATCGATGGTTCAATGAAGGTCTTATTGGGTTTCGCGACTCAGTTCCGTCAGCTTCCCAACACCAAGCTTTACCTGTTATTCTCAGTGTTGATGACAGTCCTATCGTTCAGACTTTAATTCGTCGTGCTTTGTGTGAGTCCTATGAGGTTGTGTCTGCCAGTAGCGCTATAGATGCGATGTCGATTCTGAATAGTCGTCAAATCTCTTTGATTTTATTGGACATCACCATGCCAGATATTAATGGGTATGAATTTTGCCGAACAATTCGTAAGATTAATAAGTTCAAAGAAACCCCAGTGATCATGCTGACTGCTAAAGATAGCCTTTTAGACCGGGCCAAAGGACACTTAGCTGGTTCAACCCGTTACTTAACCAAACCGATCGATAAAGAAATGCTGATGGCCACCATCAAAGAATTTGCCTGATGTAATCCCCAACATTCCAAACTTGACCTGCGAATAGACTCAACACTTTGTTACACTTTTAAAGATAACTAGCACTTGTAAACCTGATTTGATGAGTGTGGTGCTCTCATGGCCAAAATACGCCAGGAAACGGCGAGCCTGGAAAAAACTCTAGTTGACTTAGCGCAAGAGGACTTTACAGGTTCAATACGGGTTAGTGCCGACACTCGATCATGTTATTTGGTATTTCGAAAGGGTGAACTGACCCTAGCGGAGACTTATCTGCCTTCAGCAGAGGATTTTCTAACGCTTCTGGGCCGCCGCCTTAAAAGTGGCATTATGGACTCCTTGATTGAATACACTTCCCGACGTATCGAAGGTGACTCGATCCGAACTTTATTGGAAGTCATCATTAGAACCCGTGCTGTCAGTTGGCCAGAGATTGAGGCTGTGATGCAAAAGCGCATGGTTATTTTGCTAGAGCAGCTTTTACCTCATGTCTGTACGGTTGACTATCAGGTGGACACCATTGATATTTCCTATGGCGAAGATGGTCACGGGATCCGTTGTACGACTCTTTTTCAAGCGATTCAAGAGCGGCAACCTCGCTGGAAGCAGTATAGGCACATCTTGCCTACTGTTGAGATGGTCCCTCACGTTCGAGAAGGTGTTCTGCCTCAAATTACCAATGAGACTATTCGGCAACATTTGCAAAAGTGGGTCGATGGTCAGCGCTCATTTGCTGCCATTGCTGAAGGGCTTGATCAAGATCCCCTAGCCCTACTGCCCTTATATGCGCGCTGGGTTCAAGATGGCTATATCAACTTTCTAGATCTTGAACTTGTAACCCAGTCCTTGCCAACGATTTTGAGTGTTGATGATAGCCCTATCGTCCAGACGCTACTCCGGCGAGCGTTGCAGTCAAGCTATGAGTTGTTCACAGCAGCTAGCGCCCTTGAAGCTATGGGAGTCCTAAATCACAACGACATTAACCTCCTTATCCTCGATGTCACGATGCCAGATATCAATGGCTTAGAATTTTGTCGAACTTTACGCAAAGTGGATCGATTTCGTGACCTTCCTGTGATTATGTTGACCGCCAAAGATGGACTCATTGATCGAGCTAAGGGTCACTTGGCTGGAGCTAACCGATATCTCACAAAACCTATTGATAAAGATGCACTCTTAGCTACTATCCAGGACTTGTTGGTTTCAGTAGAGCCATAGCGATCTAGTCTGCTTGAGCTTAAGTAGGTAAATGAGATCACCATCATCAGTGTATTTACGGAACCTATTTAAGATAGTGGAGTGGGTTAGTGCTGAAGTTAGTAGGTAGATCCATGATTTGTCCATAATTTGATCAATTATAGCCTAAAAGTACTTAGATTGATACAGCATTGATCTAGATAATAGGGTGGCTTGTTGGGTAATTTAGCTGATCTAATTGTTAAGTCATCGGTGTAAAATATGTCTAGATAACACCTTGATTTCTAATTGTTCACCCAGTGATACAAACTTAGCTTGTGGATGCGTTTTATTCAAGTTGAGTGATTTCGCATTGTTGAGGTTGTGATCAGGATAGTTTACTTATGCAGACGTCACCCCATTCTGTGGAGTCTAAAATTTTGCAGGCAGATCCATCAAGATTGGTTCAAGTGTTGTCATCCTTGGAGCAAGAAGGTTTCTCTGGAACTCTTAAAGTGACAACAGTAAACGTTGGGACCAGTAAGCGTATAACCTGTTTTCTGGTGTTCCAGCAAGGATATTTGACAATTGTAGAACGTAAACTACCATCTCCCGATGAACTGTTGGTGCTATTAGGACATCGACTCAAGATCAAGGTGATGGATTTAATCACCACTTACAAAACTCAAACCACCAGTCGGATTTCAGTTCGAGACTTATTAGGCTCTCTTATTACTACCAAGGCGATCAGTTGGGATGATATTGAGCGTGTGATGCGGCAACGAATGGTGATTTTAATTGAACAGTTGTTGCCCCACTCCTGTAATGTTGAAAAAATACCTGATGTCAAACTGGATCTGGCCTATGGGAGGGATAAACACGGGATTAGGTATACGGACATCCTGCAACAGATTGAGCAGCGCCAACCAGCTTGGAAGCCCTATTTGTCAGTGTTACCGTCGGTTGAGGTGATCCCTGAGGTTCGGACAGAGCGGTTAGCTCAGATTAAGCATGAAGCTACTCGCAATCACTTACAAAAGTGGGTGAATGGAGAAACTACCTTAGCCGAGATTGCTGAAACCCTTGATCAAGATCCATTAACGCTAGCCCCTCTCTATACTCGTTGGTTCCAGGAAGGCTTAATCACCTTTAAACTGGATACGGAGCCAGAAGCTCAAGCTTTACCTGTCGTTTTGAGTGTAGATGATAGCCCCATTGTTCAAGCTCTGATCCGGCGCGTATTGTCTGAACGATATGAGGTTCTCTCGGCTAAGAGTGCCATTGAGGCTATGGGGATCTTGAGTAATCGTGACGTGGCCTTGATCCTATTAGATGTGACGATGCCAGATATTGATGGCCTGGAGTTTTGTCGGACACTTCGCAAAATTGATAAGTTTAAAGCCTTACCTGTAATTATGTTAACGGCTAAAGATAGCAAAGTTGATCGAGCTATGGGCCTACTGGCAGGGACGAGTCGCTACCTGACTAAACCTGTTGATCAAAATGAACTTTTAACCACCGTCAGTGAGTTTCTAGACACATGCGCCTAACACCTCATCTTCAATTTCAATGCCAGGGTTGGGTTTATGCCTTACCTACCGCCTTAGTCAAACGAATTTTTTATTTACCCGAGCTGACGCCTATTCCTGAGGCTCCTGGCGATATTGTGGGTCTTGTCAATTGGCAGGGCCAGATCTTACCTGTCATGCATTTAGCAAAGCGGCTGGGAGTGGCTCAACCTTTATGTTCAGTTTTCGATGCTGTCATTGTGATTGCGTGGGAAGGTATCCAGGTTGGTATCATTGTCAATGAAGTCAAAGCTGTGATGGCTATTGATCTAGATGCCGTTGATCCTGAACCCGATTATGGACGCCTGAACCCTGTCTCAACAGCCTTTATTCAAGGTATTGTTCAAGATGAACACTCAGAGGATCTCATCATTCTCCTGAATCCAGAAACCTTGATCCGGTCACCTGAAGCCGTTTCAGCTCTATCAGAACTGGATCCCCATGAGGTGGTGAGTGGGGGCGATTTCTACGCATTGCACTATCCCCAGGCTACAGACTTAGACCGGGCGCAACTCAAACAACGGATGCGGGATTTAGCGCTCCAATCCACTAGCGATCAAGTTGAAAATGACCTGTTGTCTCTTGCCATAGTCCAGCTGGGTGAAGAACAGATTGGTATTCCGCTAGCCCATGTCAGAGAGTTTATCGATATTGATCAATACAGCCCGATTCCGTGTTGTCCAGACCACATTGTGGGCAATATGAACTTAAGAGGTGAAATTATGACGTTGATTGATATTCGATCAACTTTACAAGTAGAATCACGTAAGGGTACTATTCAAAAAGCAGTGATTATCAGAGCTGGTGATGTTGTGGCTGGGGCTGTGATTGATGAAGTTCATGATACTATTGAACTATCAGCTACAGCAATGAATGCTTCTGTCTTGCAGGATAACCCCTTCATTATTGGAACTGTTGTACAAGAAAATCAAGTAGTAAGTGTGCTGAATACTGAAAAGCTCTTACTGAGCCCTGATCTTGTGGTAGATGCTACCTGATTGGTTTTGTCCTTGATTATTCATTAGCTCATCCCACTTAGTAAGGAGGTATTTGTGAAAGTCAAACTGCAAATGGGCTTGATTGTAGCTGCCATTGCTGCCATTTCAACTGTTAATTTAGTTGTTGTGCAGCTCTCATCGTCTAAGGAGCAAGCTACACGGATCAATCAGGCGGGTATTGTTCGGGGTGGGTCGCAACGTGTTGCTAAGTTAGCTCTTGGCAATATCCAAGATCCGGGTTTAGTGGCTAGCATTGACAGACGCATTGAAGGTTTGATCAACGGCAGTGACGAATTTGGGGTCTCAGCGGCGACTGATAGTCGATTTAGAGCTGCTATGGCTGATGTCAGGCAACAATGGAGGATCATTTCAGATCTGATTGAACAGCCAACGTTTGACTCTACTCAACTCCTTGAGGAAACTGAAACCCTGTGGGATTTAACTAACAATGCTGTCTCTATTGCTGAAGAGATCGGGATCGAACAGGCCAATCGGCAGGGACTCTTTCAAGTACTAGCCTTTATCTTTAATGTGGTTGTAGCGATCCTGGTCATTCTAGTAGCTAGGAACATTTTGGCCAAACTTTCTAGCTTAGTGAGTGAATTAGCCACCACCTCAACTGAACTCGCTGCCTCATCAGCCGAACAAGAGAAAACCATTTCTCAGCAAGCGGCGTCAGTGAATCAAACCACCACCACCATGGAAGAACTGGGAGCCTCCTCACGACAATCTGCAGAACAGGCCGAAGCTTCAGCCTCAGGGGCTAAACAGGCAATGGCTATTTCCAGTGAAGGATCAAAATCAGTGCAGCTCACTGTTCAAGGTATCGGTGATCTTAAAGATCGAGTCGGTAGTATTGCTGAAAAAATTATGCAACTGAGTGAACAAACGGCTCAGATCTCGACAGTATCTGAACTGGTAGCTGACATTGCTGAGCAAACGAATATCCTAGCCCTGAATGCAGCTGTAGAAGCGGCCCGGGCTGGTGAAGACGGGAAAGGCTTTTCAGTGGTGGCCCAAGAAGTGCGCAAGCTAGCCGAACAAAGTCGGCATTCGGCTGAACAGATCAATACCCTGATTCGAGAGGTTCAGGCTTCGATCAATAGTACCGTGATGGTGACTGATGAAGGCACTAAAACCGCAACTGAAAGTATTCGCCTAGCTCAAGCTACCTCTGAAGCCTTTCAAACGATTAGTCATGCCATTACCACGATTCAGACGAATACTCAGCAAATTGCGCTCAGCTCGAAGCAGCAGGCCGTGGGTGTTCAACAGGCGGTCTCAGCCATGAATGCAATCAATTTAGGGGCTAGAGAGGCTTCCACTAGCATTTCTCAGATCAAATCAGCGACGGCTCGACTGTCTGAATCAGCTCAGGTGATCCGTGAAACTCTATAAATTTCCATAGCAGCCCTGGTAATTATACTTATTGCGTTTTACTCTTCTGTTGTTTTGTATTCAATCTGGAGATCTTCGATGCTCAACCAACTCAAACTACGGCGGCAAATTTTAACAGGCTATGCTGGTCTGGTCGGATTATCTGTCATTACTGCTGGGATCGTCGGCTATGAAGTTTTCTTAGCAACTCGACAATTTGATCTGGTCAATCAAGGTGTCCAGGTTGCCAGGGGTGAATTTGGGATCGAAACTGAAGTAGCTCAGATTGATGCTCACTTGGGAGATTTTGTGCTAGATAGTTTCCTAGAGGAGAGTATTCAAAATAGCCATCTTGAGGACTATGAACAAGATGTTGCTGATTTACAAGCCTTTATCGCAGAAACTGAACCTCTCATTATCAATGTCGATCAGCAGGAACGGTTTGCCAATTATCGTCAAGCCATAGAAGATAGCCTGGCTTTTGATCGAAGAGTGATCGATCTCATCAATAATGGTCAATTTCGAGCCGCCGCCGAGCTCCAAGAAACTGATGAAGCCATTGATATCTTTAATACGCTGGATAGACTCAGTGAGGAATTCCAAGTTGCCCAAGATCAAGTTCTTAATGAACGCATTGAGACAGTTAACAGCACACTTGACACCTTATTGTTCTTGGTTATTGCTGTGACTGGCGTTGCGATTGCTATATCTGTGGCACTGAGCCTAGCTGTTTTAGCTAGTATTAGCCAATCAGTGATCTCTACCGTGTCTCAGGTAGCCAGTGCTTCCAATGAAATTGCTGCCTCTATTAGTGAGCAAGAAAAAGCGATCTCACAACAGGCCGCTTCTGTCAATCAAACTACTACCACTATGGAAGAGCTAGGGGCCTCATCAAGACAATCAGCCGAGCAAGCTGAAGCTTCAGCCAGTGGAGCTAAGCAAACCATGGAGCTCTCAGCCTCAGGTAGTGAGTCACTTCAGCAAACAATCCAGGGTATCAGTGGCTTGAAACATGATGTCACTCAAATTGCTGATCAAGTTACAGCTCTACAAACTCAGGCGGCTCAAATTTCTACGATTACGGACTTAGTGGCTGAAATTGCCAACCAAACTAACTTGTTAGCTCTCAATGCAGCTGTGGAAGCAGCAAATGCTGGCCAAGCGGGTAAAGGGTTTGCAGTAGTAGCCCAGGAAGTTCGGAAACTAGCTGATCAAAGCCGCCGGTCAGCCAGCCAAATTAACGGTCTAGTGGGTCAAGTCCAAGGTCTGATCAACTCAACCGTTAGTGTGACTCAAAAAGGATCCCAAACAGCGGCAGAAAGTATTCAGTTAGCTCAAGCCACTTCTCAATCTTTTGATTCAATCTCAAATTCGATCAATTCTATTTTTGTCAATAGCCAACAAATCGCTCTCAGTGCCAAGCAGCAGGCCGTGGGTGTCCAGCAGGCGGTCTCAGCTATGAATGCCATTAACCTAGGCGCCCAAGAAGCTTCTGTTAGTATTACTCAAATCAAATCAGCCACCGATCAGCTGTCCCAGTCTGCTCAAGTTCTCCGTGACAAGGTGTAGGAGTTGGCTATGTATATAGAAGATGAAGAACTGAGGACCCTATACCAGGTTGCTAGCGCTGATCACCTCCAAACGATAGAAACAGGACTGTTAACGCTCGAACGCCAGCCTCATGATCAACTTAAACTGGATGAACTCTTGCGGGCGACCCACTCACTGAAGGGTGACTCCCGTATGTTGGGGGTCAAAGATGCTGAAACCTTAACGCATCACCTGGAAGATATTCTGAGTGCAGTTAAGCAAGGGAAAGCCGCCCTCTCTTCTCATGTCTTTGAGAATCTGTACCAAGGCCTAGATGCCATCAAACAAATAGCCCATGAGGCCATCACAGGGGAACCCTCTCAGGTCAGTGTGTTTCATATCGTGGCTCAACTGGTTGCCACCAAAGAGAGCACACCTGCTGTATCCGATCTGAGTCCCTCACCATCAGATAGCGAATTTGAAGCTCTGCTAGCTGCTACAGATTCTGAGCCTATCCCGATTCAATCCGAGGCCATCCTTAACAATCTTGATCAAGATCAGGCTGACCTACAAGAGCTATTAGCTTTAGCTGCCGAGACCTCACAACCTGCTGTTGATCCTCAAGTTGATAATCTAGAAGAATTACTAGCTCTGGCTGCCCAAGCTGCCGCCCCTCAGGAGCCGCTCTTAGGTCCAGAAGTCGTCAAAGTTGAAGATACTAGTGAAGCCTATCGGATTGATACCGTTCGGATCCAGGCCTTAAAACTGGATACCCTTATGGATCAAACTGGAGAGCTAACGGTTACCAAGCAACGAATCGCCCGACAATTAGATCGGATTCGAGCTATTTCCACAGTGTGGGAAGAGAGTAGTCGCGAAGCAGCCCAAGGCTTCAAATATCTACTGTCAGATAATCAACTCCAGATGATGAAGCGCTATCGTCATCTCGAAGAGCAGCTGGAGCATATGGGCGATCTCTTGAGTCAATTAGAACGGACTTGTCAAGAAGATCTGTCTCAACTGGATTCTATTGCAGACACTATTGAAACAGGTGTACGTGAGTTACAGCTCTTGCCCTTGTCGACTATCTTCAACTTATTTCCTCGTTCGGTTCGAGATATTGCCAAGCAGCAAGATAAAGACATTGACTTCGTGATCAATGGTGGGGATACTGTCGTTGATCGACGGATGCTTGAAGCTATTAAAGATCCGCTTACTCACCTGCTCCGTAATGCTATTGATCACGGCATTGAAACCCCCGATGAGCGTGTACGGAAGGGAAAACATTCATTGGCAACCCTCACCTTGAAGGGATACCGTCAGCATGGCGATATTGTCATTGAAGTCATTGATGATGGTCGTGGCCTTGATTTAGAGATCATCAAAACCACAGCTATTAAACGGGGTATCCACACAGCTGTGGAATTAGCCATGATGACAGCGGCCCAGATTCAATCGTTGATTTTTGTCCCTGGATTTTCGACTCGAACTCAGGTTACTGATATCTCAGGGCGGGGTGTGGGTCTAGACGTGGTTCGCTCCAACGTTGAAAAACTACAAGGTGATCTCCACGTTGAATCAACACCTGATCAGGGTTGTGTGTTTAGAATGACTCTGCGTAGTGCTCGAGCTACCTTTCCGGTGATGGTGGTGTTGGTAGGCGATCAAAAGTATGGATTGCCCACTGATATGGTTGAAATGACACAATTGATTGCACTTGATCAAATCTTAACTGTTGAAGGCAAATCAACTCTCCTGTGGCGTGATCAACCGATTGAGTTAATATCGTTGGCTGATGTTTTAGGGGGTCAGAGTCGATAAGATTTACGTAAGCGACCCTGTATCCTTTTTCGTGACTACCATCGTTAATAAGGTTTTTTGGTTGATGGCATTACAGAGTATACTGAGATTCAATTGAAACCCCAAAGCAAGCTATTGAAGCGAGTGAAATACTTGCTCGGGGCCACTATTCTCAGCTCAGGTGAACTCTGCCATGTGCTTAATCCAGCTGATCTGATGCAACCTGAAACCTCATTAACCCCAGTTCGGATTTTAGAACAGACCCCTACCCCATATAGTGTGCTGTTAGTTGAAGATTCGATTCCGATCCGGACACAGATGCGCCGCATTTTAGAAGGAGCTGGGTATGAGGTGACCACGGCTGTTGATGGGATGGATGGGTTTCAGAAATTACGAGTTGGCACCTTTAACGCCATTGTTTCAGATGTAGAGATGCCCAATCTTACTGGCATTGAAATGACTGAACGTATTCGTCGCCTAGATGACTATCGCAGACTTCCCATTATTTTAGTCACAACCCTAGCCTCAGACTCTGATCGGCAGCGTGGCTTGGAGGCAGGTGCCAATGCTTATTTGACCAAAGGTGACTTTGAGCAAAGTTTGTTGTTAGACACATTACGAGGACTCTTAACATGAAAATAAAAGTGGTGCTGATTGAAGATTCAGTCGTGGCTCTCGAGATCTTACAACGATTGCTCAATACCTCTGAGCATGTTGAAGTGGTAGGTACAGCTACCGATGGAGCCACAGGCCTAGCGATGATTGAAAAAACTCAACCTGATGTGATCTGTACCGATCTGCAGATGCCAGGGATGGATGGGTTTCAGTTTACTCAAGAAGTGATGAAGCGATTCCCTCGTCCAGTGTTGGTGATTAGCAATGCTGTTCAGCCTAACGATGTAGATAACATTTATAATCTGATGCAAGCAGGGGCTTTAGATTTCTTCCCGAAGCCAACTACCGGTACACCCAGTGATTATGAGCGGCTCCGCGAGGCTCTGGTGACTAAAATAAGGGTACTAGCTAGTAAGCGTATTTAACTCATGCCCATCCGTGTCTTTTTGGTAGAAGATTCACCGATTGCCCTACAGATTCTGAAATCTACACTGGCGGCTTCTCCTGATCTAGAGGTAGTTGGTACAGCTCAGAATGGCAAAGATGCCCTAGTAGAGATTTGTCGACTCAAACCTGATGTCGTTTGCACTGATCTCTACATGAAAGGAATGGATGGCCTCGAACTGACGCGACAAGTGTTAGCTCAAAGCCCCTGTCCTATCCTGGTGATCAGTGTGGCTGTGGGTGAAGGGAATGAACAGACGGTTTTCCAACTCTTGCAAGCGGGGGCCGTTGATGTCTTCCCTAAACCAGCATCTGGGTTAGCCAGTGACTATCTAAAAGATGACTTGATCCAGAAGGTTAAAGTTCTCTCAGGGGTCAAAGTGTTTACTCGACCTATTAAGCCCGCTCCTCTTCCGTCTATAGGGGGGATCAAGTCGTTATCAGCTGAGAAGCTGCAAGGGGATCACCACATTATCGGTATTGGGGCTTCAACGGGGGGTCCCCAAGCAGTTTTTAAGATCTTGAGCCAACTACCCGCTACTTTTCCCTTACCTATTCTGTGTACCCAGCATATTAGTGAAGGATTTCTAGAAGGGTTGGTATCCTGGATGGATCAAGAATGTGGTCTCAAGATTAAAGTGGCAGATGCCGGCGAGTCCGTTCAACCGGGTACAGTCTACTATGCTCCTGAACGGTTTAATCTTGAAATTGATCGGCGGGGAAAGTTAATTCATTCAGCAGCCGTCCCGACCGAACATCATTGCCCTTCCATTAATTGCATGTTGCGATCACTAGCTTTAAATTATGGCAGTCAGGCGACGGGTATTCTCTTAACCGGTATGGGCAATGATGGGGCTGATGGTATGAGCTTTATTAATCAGGTTGGCGGGTTAACTATTGCCCAAGATGAAACTAGCAGTGTGGTGTTTGGAATGCCAAAAGAGGCTATTGCTTTAGGTGCGATCCAAACTGTTTTACCCATTGGCGAGATTGCTGATGTTTTACTAAAGTTAGTGCCGACAGCCTAACGAGTTAACTCCCCCTAACTTGTCGGTTAGTTGGCTGATCTCAGTCCTATAGACTTAATCACTGGTTTTAATCATTGGTTTTAATCACTGGCTTAAATCATGGGACTTAATCAATAGGACCTAAAGCTATGGACTAAAAGCTATGGACGATACATTGCTAGAGAGTTTTAGTAGCTTGATCGTGTCTCAAACTGGGATTCGGGTACGAAACCACGATATCCAAACACTCAAGCAAAAAATCCAGACTCGGGTCAAAGCGCTACGCCTCAACAATGCGGCTAACTACTATGCACTACTCTCAGAAGGTGCCACCCCAGCTGCTGCAAAAGAATGGAAAGTTCTATCATCTTTAATTACTACTGGGGAAAGTTATTTCTTTCGAGATCAAGGCCAAATCAAGCTGCTACGAGATCACATCCTCCCTGATATTATTCAAGCTCGCCATAAGCAGCCTATTAACGTGTTAAGTGCTGGGTGTTCTACAGGTGAAGAGATTTATTCTGTAGCTATTCTCTTACAAGAACTCACGCCAAACACCTCACTATCCTTATTAGGCATCGATCTCAATCAAGACGCGATTGACAAGGCCAAAAGAGCTGTCTACAGCAACTGGTCGTTTCGAGGTGTTGATCCTGCTCTTCAAGCCCGCTATTTTCGCCAAACCCCCGATGGCTGGGAACTGCGACCCCAGATCAAATCGATGGTAACTTTGCGATGTGCCAATTTAATCCAAGATACGATTCCGATGTATGGCCATCAAACCGTTGATCTCATTATCTGTCGTAATGTCTTTATTTATTTTGAAGCCGATAAAATTGCCTGGGTTCTGGAAAAATTTGCTCACATTATGCGACCTGGGAGCTATTTATTGACGGGGCATACTGAATTACACGATCAAAATATTCAACAATTTGAAACCCTCAGTTTTCCAGAGTCAGTAGTGTATCGTATGCCCGATCCGCAGTCTACTCCTGTGTTACCGCCACTGCCTTCGAGTCCTCCCCTTGCTCCAACTTTACCTGACCATTGGTTACAACCGGCCCAGGATGCCTTCAATCGATATCAATATACGGAAGCAATTCAACTCATTCAAGTGGGCCTAAATCTTAACCCTAATGATCTCGAAGCTCTCGCCCTCCTAACTCAGGCCTATGCCAATCAAGCTCGATACCAAGAAGCCGATACTATTTGTCATCAAATGCTGGAATTGAATCCCACATCAGCTGTAGCCCTTAATTTATTGGCCCAGCTAGCTGAGGATCAAGGTGACTACAGCACTGCTAAAGATTATTTACGCCGTGTGTTATTTCTCGATCCTGACTCGATCCCAGCCTACATTGATCTACTGAATCTCCATGTCAATGATGGTGAAACTGAGCAAGCTGAGCGACTCCTACTGACAGTAAAGACTATGCTAGCCGCTCATTCACCCCACACTATCATTCCTTACCGACAAGGCGTGACAGTTGCAGCTCTCACTGAGCATGTTCAGCATTTGAAACAGCGACTAGATCTTCACAAAGGCTAGGGTAAGTAGGAAACTTTGGGTCGTTACTGTAACCCATGCTGAACAACGACACCAAAGTATTCATGGTAGGTCACAAGTCCATCGCCATCTCGATCGACAACCTTTAACAGCTCCACCAACTCATCATGCCCAAAGGGGAAGCAAAGATCTTCAGCACTTTGGATCGCTTCATCGAACGTGAGGAAGCCATCATTATTCAAATCATGTTGCTTGATTTTTTTCAGGACTGTGTAGTTAGGTTCTTTAGCGGCCAAAAAATCTTCAAACTCGATATACCCATCATGATCCTTGTCAAGGTAGTTAAACTGACTTAATAATCGCTCCTTTTCAAGGGTTAAGAGATGATCAAGATAATCCTGAAGACTAATTTTACCATCTTGATCATGATCTAACTCACAAAAGGCATCAGCCGCGTTCTCTAAACGATGAGAGGGAACTAATTCCTGGGCCTCTGGGGGTATTTTAAAGTGAGAGCAACGTTCAGTCATCGATTAGCCTCCTCAAACAGCTAGCTTAGATCAAGTCTAGTGATCCATTCATAGTCTCATTCCATAACCTCATTATCACTTGAGTGATCGGCTCAGCCCGAGTCATTGATACAAATTGAAAACAATAGACTGGCCATAACTTTAGACCCGGAGTCAACTCTAACATCTGGGATTCAGTTGGGTAAGCTATCGTCAGCTGTAAATCCTTCTAAAGCTGCTTGACGTAGAGCATTTTGAACAGCAGCTGTGCCTAGAATGACTTCAACATCCCGCAAGAGATTTTCCCCCCATAGATTAATGCGTAAGGTCTCTAACCGGGCATACTCAGGATCTAACTGAACAGCTTCAGCACCTAGTAGTTCAGCTGCGTCTTGTTGACCTTGCATGTAGAGAGCTGTGGCTAAAGCTAGTTTCGGTTCGGCTACTGTGTCATCTAAACTAATAGCGGCTTCCCACTTTTCGATGGCGACCTCAATATTGCCTCGTTCGTATTCCACTAACCCAATGTTATTGATGGCCGGCCAGTAGTCAGGCTCGAGGTTGATCGCTTCTTCAAATTGCTCAACAGCATTATCGAGTTCGGCTCTTAAAAGATAAGCGTTGCCTAACTGAAACCGAGAATCTGGATCATCTGGACGTAGTTCTACCCCTCGCTCTAGGGCGTCAACGGCGGCAAAGTAACTGCCTTTGCGTAAATAAGCAGCTCCTAGGGTTAGCAAGGTATCAGGGTTATCAGGATTGAGGTCTAAAGCTGTCTCAAGAGAATCAACAGCCTGAGCAAAGTCTTCTAAGTCCAGCTCAATACTACCTTTGACCAAGTGCAGATCAGCTGAGTTGGGCACCAGTTGAGTCGCTAATTCCAGACGGGCAAGGGCTTCTCTAGGTTGGCCAAACTGAGCTAGCTGTAGAGCATCACTGGCTAATTGCATGCCCTGGGCTTGGAGTAAAGAGGGATCCGGTTCAGTAGCATGAAAAAGGGATTGAGCTTGGGCTGATCCCATCCAACCCAGGCTGGCCCAGATAAAACCGATAATCCAGGCTGAGGTACTAGACATAGAACGTTTCATACGATTATTAGGCACTAACAGCAATTTTGGCCAATTGATTGATACTCTAACTGATTCTAGTTCAGGATGCATCGAGCTTAAGACCCAGATCCTAATCTCAAGACTGAAAAGTTGTAGCAGGGACAGAGTTTCCCTAGTTTTAAGATCTTGGCCTTGGTTGAGAGACCAGTTCAGAGTATGTTGACTGGTAGTGCCCCTGATTGCGCATAAACACTATGACCTTTTCGACTCATATGCGAGACATGATGATGGCAACAGGCTACCCCTTGACTATTTTGTCATTGCAAGGACGCATCGATATCAGGACAGCTACTGATCTAAGACTGGTGTTGGATCAAATTATCAATGAGGGCCACTGTTATCTTTTACTTAACCTGGCTGAAGTCAGTTTTATGGACAGTTCAGGTTTAGGAGCCATTATGTCTGCTTTCCGACGGTGCTATAGCCTTCAGGGTAATCTTTGTATTTGTGAAGTTCCTGAAAATGTCAATGTTGTGCTCCAGTATACAGCTCAACAGGACGTTCTTGATACCTTTCAGACTGAAGCTGAAGCTCTAGATCATTTTCCTCCGCAACCTCTGTCTTTCTCAGATCCTGAACCCTAGTCACAAGGAAGCGTTGAATTAAG
>CAYSWV010000021.1:31275-46895 GCA_964434865.1 uncultured bacterium | reverse complement strand
AAGGAAGCGTTGAATTAAGTTTGATTCAATGAGTGAATATCGAAATAATTACATTGAAATAATTACAACGATTGAAACAAAATGTAAGCGTGTTGTTGGCTGATGCTAACAGATAACCATTAACTAACATCCTCCTGTGAGGTCACTGCTGTGCTTCTAGTAATCACTTTTCTAGCCCCTTGCCCTAGCTGATGGACAGTATGATAGGCAACAGCATTAGTATGAGGATACTCTTCCCGCTGATGAGATCCCCGAGATTCTTTGCGAATTAAAGCTCCTGCTAAAAGTAAACCCGCGATCACTGTCAGGTTGCCATGTTCCAACTCTGTGATCGAGTCAAACTGATCTTGGGTAGAGGGTAATTGCTGAAGGCCTTTCCAAAGATCAGCCTGAGTCCGTCGAATCCCCGCTTGCTGGAGCATCATGTGCTGTAGGTTCTGAAAATCTTGGGGGGTAACGGCTTGAAGAGTGGTGCCATAGGTTGGACTTTCAAAGCATAAACTTGCTGCTGCTGCCTGTACCGCTCGATAACCAAAGACGAGTCCTTCCGAGAGGCTATTACTAGCTAACCGATTGGCACCATGCAATCCTGTACTAGCCACTTCACCAGCCACAAATAAACCTGGGAGAGTGGTTTCACCCCAGGTCGTCGACGTAATGCCCCCCACGGTATAGTGGGCTGCAGGTTGAACTGGAATAGGCTCACAAGCAAGATCAAAGCCACAAGCTAGCAGGCGACGGTACAAATTAGGAAAGCGTTTTTGCACAAAGTCAGCCCCAAGGTGAGTCAGATCTAAAGTAACCTGCCCCGTTTTTTGGTGTTCAGTCCAAACGGCTTGAGCCACGATATCTCGAGATGCAAGCTCAGCTGCTGGATCATACTCAGGCATAAAGCGGTGCCCCAGGGCATTTCGCAGGATCCCTCCCTCGCCCCGAGTGGCTTCCGTAATCAGATAGCTATGGCCTTGAACAAGACACACCGTTGGATGAAATTGAACAAATTCTAGATCACGCAGTTGAGCGCCCGCTCGGTAGGCTAAAGCAAGCCCATCTCCAGTGCATTCTTGAGGTGCAGTTGTATTAGGATAAAGCTGACCTGCTCCCCCTGTAGCTAGCAAAACGGCTCCTGCCAGAATATCAAGACCCTGATGCCCAACTAAGCTTCGCACTCCCACCACACGCCCTTGACTAGAGAGCAGAAGCTGAGTGGCAAAAGCAGTTTGGACCTTGATCCGGGTATCTTGCATCACTGCATGACTCAAAATCTCACTGATGGCCCGACCCGTAGCATCCCCATAAGCATGATAAACTCGCGCCTGAGAGTGGCCGCCTTCACGAGTCCCCGTTGTGGCAAAAGGAACCCCCCAATCATAGAGATCCTTTAACCGCTCAGGGGCCTCGGCTACAAAGATTTGTACAGCTGTAGGATCACAAAGCCCCCGCCCGGCCGCTAAAGTATCTTTGAGATGTTTGCCCTGATCAGCATCATCTAGCGGAATCGCGATCCCGCCCTGAGCTAGGACAGTACTGCCTCCTTGTAGAGGAGTTTTGACCACAAGCGTGACTTGTAGCCCTAATTGAGAGGCTTTTAGAGCAGCATAGCTACCGGCAATACCACCCCCTATGATCAACAAATCAGTGTGTTGAGTCATGGTTGGGTGAGTACGAAAACTGAGGTTATCCAATGGCCACCATCCGTTCTAGCGCTAGCCGAGCTCGATTAGCCGTTTCAGGGGGAACAGTAATGGGATAGATCAAATCTCTCAAGCTGGTGTAGAGGTTTTCCAACGTAATCATTTTCATGTATTCACATTGGGCGCTACGCTTGACTGGGTAAAACCGCTTTCCAGGTACATCTCGTTCTAATCGATGAATCATATCAGTTTCAGTGACCACAATAAATTCTTGAGCTGTACTCTGTTGGGCATGGGCTACCATCTGTGACGTTGAGAGTAACGGAGTATCTGGAAAGTTATAGATAGCATGACTGGCACAACCACACTCAGGATGGATCAAAAACTCAGCATTGGGGTGAACTGCCTTTTGCGCATCAATATGTTCAGGCCGGATGGCAGCGTGCACATGACATTCTCCTAACCAAACGTCGAGTTCCCGTCCTGTCATTCGCTCCACATGAGCCGCCAAAAACATATCTGGGGCAAACAGAATCGGTTGATCCTGAGGTAACTGCGACACGACAGCCACTGCATTGCTACTAGTGACACAGTAATCCGCTTCAGCCTTCACTGCAGCACTGGTATTGACGTAAACGACAACGATTCCATTAGGATGGCTGTCCCGCCAGCCCCTGACATCAGCAGCTGTGATGGTTTCAGCCAAGCTACACCCTGCTTTGAGATTGGGTAGCAGCACCACCTTCTCAGGATTCAAGATCGCCGCTGTTTCGGCCATAAAGTGAACACCCGCAAAAACAATCACCTTGGCTGGAGTGGCGGCAGCTTGGCGAGCCAACCCTAGAGAATCTCCTACATAGTCAGCACAGCTCTGAACTTCAGGCCGTTGATAGTTGTGGGCCAAAATGACAGCATCACGCTCTTGTCGAAGTTGATCGATCGCTGATCTCAGAGCTTCAGGGTTTGACCAAGTGTCCGAGGTAATAGAATTAGCCAGCATGCTTAAGATTTACTCTAGATTTATGGTGATTTCTACTATTACAGCATGGCTCTAAATATAAAGCAATGTCAAGATCAGGTGAATTGTCAGATCAGCATCTGTCTAGGTACTATCTGTCTAGATGCTACAGGTCAGATCTCATCTAGCCCAGCGCTGAATGAAAAGATAGTTTTAGGTGTATTGGATTTAGGTGTATTCGATGAAGCCTATTGCTGTGATCACTACTGTCGGGACTATGGCAGAAGCTCAAGGCCTAGCCAGGACTTTAGTTGAGGAGAATCTAGCTGCTTGTGCGCAGATCTCAGAAATACAGAGCTACTATGTTTGGAACGAGCAAGTCCAAAATGAAACAGAATTTCGGATTTTATTCAAAACTACCGATCAACGATATGCTGCAGTAGAAGAGCGAATTAGACAACTTCATACTTACGATTTACCAGCTATTTGTGCCACACCCTTTGAATATATCTATGCTCCCTTTGCAGAGTGGGTAGCTGCTCATTCTGTGGACCATTAATCTACTCAGAAGTGTGAGTAAAGGCCTCCTTGAAGAAGGGTTGTCTAGAATCGAGTAAATCCTAAGTAAAGCTGAAGAATCCCTGAACTGGTATCAAAGTTTAGTGTTCCAGGAGAGAGAGACGGTAGACTAGTGCTGCTGTTGGAGGGTAGATCCATGCTATTCAATCGTATGAGTGGGGTCCTGGTACATCCGACGTCCTTTCCCAGCCCTTATGGAATAGGGGATCTAGGCCCGCAGGCTTATCAATTTATCAATTTTTTGGTCAATAGTGGTCAAAAACTGTGGCAGGTGCTGCCTTTGGGTCCTACTGGATTTGGTAATTCCCCTTACATGTGTTACTCCGCTTTTGCCGGGAATCCTCTTTTAATCAGCCCCGATCTGTTAGTAGACCAAGGCTTATTAACACCAGGAGTTTGGGAATCGCTGCCCCAGTGGTATGCCATTACACAAACCTTTCCGGGTCAAGTTGACTTCAACTTAGTGATTCCATTCAAAATGGCCCTACTAGAGCAAGCCTGGCAAGCCTTTCAGACACGAGCATCTCCTCAGCAGCAACAAGCCTTTGAGACATTTTGTGACACTCAAGCCGACTGGCTCAGAGATTATGCCTTGTTTATGGCATTGAAGCAGGTTTATAACGATCAAGAGTGGATTTATTGGGATCCCTCCCTGGCTCAACGTCACCCTGAGGCAATTCAACAAGCTGAAACCCAATACGCCAAAGAGATCGCTAAACAGCAATTTTTTCAGTTTCTGTTTTTTCAACAATGGAATAACTTAAAAACCTATGCCAATCGCTACAATATCAAGATCATGGGCGATATCCCAATTTATGTGGCTTACAACAGCGCTGATGTCTGGGCTAATCGGGCAATCTTTTTTCTAGAGCCTGATGGCCGGCCTTCGATGGTGGCTGGTGTGCCCCCTGATTTCTTTTGTGAGGATGGCCAATTATGGGGGAATCCGCTGTACAACTGGGAAGCCTTAAAAGCTGAAGGGTATCGATGGTGGATCAATCGGATCAAAATGATGTTAACCCAGTCTGATTACGTCCGCATTGATCATTTTCGTGGATTTCAACACTACTGGGCGGTGCCCTACGGATCTGAAACAGCTCGGCCGGGGAGTTGGCAGTCTGGGCCTGGGTTTGATTTTTTCAAGGTGTTGCGAGAGCAGTTGGGTGAGGTCCCGATTGTTGCTGAAGATCTGGGTGATATTACACCAGATGTACTTGAACTTCGGGATCAATGTGAGTTTCCTGGAATGAAAATTTTACAATTTGGCTTTGGCTCTGATCCCAATAATCCTTACTTGCCCCATTGTTATGAGAAAAACTGTGCTGCCTACACAGGGACTCATGACAACAACACCACTGTAGGCTGGTTTTACAGTCAGCAAACGCCAGAGTGGCTCCGAGATCTGGTGAAACGCTATATCGGAGCTATGGGGCCTCAAGGTATCCATTGGGATCTAATTCGGGTGATATCCTGCTCCATTGCAGCTTTAGCCATCTTTCCATTACAAGATGTCATGGGCCTTGGCGAAGACTCACGGATGAATTTACCCGGTACCTCAACTCAAAACTGGGGCTGGCGCTACACAGCTGAAATGCTTCATCAGGGGGTCATTGATACTCTTGCTGAGATTACGGTTAGGTATGGTCGGATTATGCCGCAGGAGCTAGATGAACGGCGCTCTCAGCTATTCGGTCGTTAACCTAACCCTAAAGATCTAAAGGCAATGATCCAATTGCTCTCGTGATCAGGAATAATACTCAACAGTTCCTATTCCATTGGAGTTCTTGATATGCCAAAGCCAGATGAATTTAGTATCCATATTCTGTTGGATGGTGGGCATCGTGAAGAAGTACGAGTCAAAGGTGCCAAAGAGATGAATAAAATTGTCAATGAGTTATTCAGAGATGCCAGTGGTGAAGATCTGATCAACCTTCCCAGAACCATGGATAACGAGTTTTTAATTGTGCGGCCTAGTCGTGTCTGTGGGGTGGTGGTGGAACCTGTCTTCTCGTCCAGTGTAGGATTACCTGACTAAGAGGTCTGAGACTCTATGGCTAGAGTCTGTGACTAAAGCCCACTCATAAAGATCCCCCTCAAGAACCTCAGGTTAAAGAGAGAACCTAAGGTCTAGAGCTAATGTCAGGCTGCCTAAGTTGTTGAGCGGGCATATGCTTCAAGATCTTCAAGGACCTCGGCAATGGCTTGATAGCGTTCGGCAAAGTGGTAGCGAACCATCTTATCAACAATAGCTACTAATCTTTCTCCAATGCTTGTGGTATCACTCCAAATAATTTCATCTGTCTGAGGATCATGCTTCAGTTTTTCAGGCACTACATTGGTTAATGCTTGAATAGCAATGATGCCACAAGCGTAGATATCACTGGTTTTGCGAGGGCGACCTGCACATTGTTCAATGGGCATATAACCAGGTGTACCAATAGCAACAGTCCCGGTCGAACGCTGACCTGGCTTGGAGGAAAATTCAGATTGAATCTGTTTAACTGCTCCAAAGTCAATCAACACTAACTTATCATCACTAGTACGACGAATAATATTGCTCGGTTTGATATCCCGGTGAATAACATCCTGCTCATGCACAAAATGCACCACTTGCAATAGATCTCGCAAGATGGCCAGGGTCTTAGACTCACTAAACTTAATTCCAGAGGCTAACTCTGATTCTAGGGAATGACCTTCAACGTACTCCTGAACCAAATAAAAAGCTCCATCTTCTTCAAAATAAGCTAGCAATTGAGTGATTTGATCATGTTTCCCCAAGCGTTCAAGCGTATCCGCTTCAGCATAGAAGAGGCGTCGGGCCATTTCTAAAAATTGAGGATCTTTGTTTTCCACAGCTAACTTCTTCACAACACAACTGGGTTGATTGGGCCGGTGCATATCACGCGCCAGATAGGTCTGCCCAAAGCCACCTGCTCCTAACGGCTTGAGCAGTTGATACCGGCTTCCCAGTAGGGTGTTATTATCCTGGACACGATAAGTGATATCTCGAACCGTGCCCTCATAGCAGATCACCTGACCACCAGCATCACGGACAACCCGAGCATCTTCGGAAATTCGAATAACTCGACCATCTTTACGGCGGACTTCAGATTCAAAGTTTTGAATAAAGTCATGATCTTGAAGTAGCTTCACGAAATCTTGGCGACGAGTGGGATCGGTGTACAAGGTGGTGCTTTTGAGTTCTTGAATTAAGTCTTCGGGGGAGTCATAACCATAGATCCCAGCTAAAGCCGGATTAGCACTGATGTAGTCTCCATTGGGTTTGGTCTGAAACATACCCTCTTTGGCGTTCTCAAAAAAGCCACGGTACATATCAGACGAAGTATCTATGGGAGCAGTGGTCGCGGTGGCTGACTTGTTGCCAATGGGAACACCACGATAAGAAGGCCCATCAGATTTGGGTGTTGGTGAGGGTGTGGGCTGGCTAGGTGTGGATTTAAACAGACGACTGAAAAACCCAGATGAAGTGCGTGGTTTAGAGGTGTCAGATGTTGCTGGAGGAGATGTTGTGATCCCTTTGGGAGTCGAAATGGGAGTGGTAATGGGTCGGCCCCGGTACATCACCACACCACCAGATGTCTTCGGTTTGGGCGGGGGATGGCCAGCACCAGATAAAGGACCTTGTGCGGGAGCGGGTTGTGAGACTGGTCGAGATTGGGTCTGTAAGGGTTGTGGCGCCGGCGGACTCGATGGCTGATCTCGGGGAACAGGTACCGGTTGAACAGGATCTCCAGTAACAACAGTCTTAGCTGCGGTTGAGGCAGGTTTTTCATACCAAAGCATGTAGCGATCATCGTATTCAATGATGATGCAAAATAGCCCGGAGTTGATGGTGGCCTTGCAGCTTTCCAGAGCTTGGACACTATTGGCTTTAGGAAAGGTTGTTCCTCTGGATAAAACTCGGCCTCGATAGATCAACTCAGAAGCCGTATCCGCAAGTAGCCCCTTTGCTTCTAAATCTGCGGCTTTCAACACGTACATAAGTACTCCTGCAGAAAACAGTCACGACAATCATCTAGGCTTGTGTTTCTGGGCGTAAGATCATCTAAGCTTTAAAAAGTCTGGCTTCTTATAAAAACCAAGGTACTAAAAACTAGCCAGTACCATACTAGCGCACTTAAATTTCATCTTAGGTAGCTATTTGTCGGTAATTTGTTTTAATTGATACTATTTTTCTACGCTATTACTCACAAAGTTCAAAGTCAATCTCAACGATACGCTCACCACCACCAAGGCCGAGCTGGGCTACCATCTGGAAAAATCAAACCCTGAATAATGGTCTCGCTATGACCCAACCGGTCGATAATAGCTCCTGTTAAATCAGCCTGACTTAAATTAGCTTTGGCAACATTAGCTTGACTCAGATCAGTACCTTGCAAGTTTGCACCAATCAAGTTGGCTTTGATCAGTTTAGCTCCACGGAGATTAGCTTGGGTTAAATCGGCACCTCTGAGATCTGCCCGACTCAAATCAGCACCGGCTAAGTTAGCCCCGGCTAAATTCGAGTGACGCAAGTCCACACCTTCAAGTAAGGCCTCTGTTAAACAGCAAGCCTTGAGATCAAGCGCCTGTAAATCAGCTTTAGCCAAATTAGCCTCAGGTAATTGTCGTTGACGTCCTCCGTAATTTTGAAGCTGCCAGATCAGATACAGTTTAGGATCAAGTTGGCTAGTTTCAGAGAGCTTGACCTGTCGCACATTAGTCCCGCTACATTTCACATCAAGCACACTGGCCCCACTTAGATCGGCTCCTTGGAGATCGGCCCCACTGAGTTTGGATCCAGACAAGGTGACCAAGCGTAAATCAGTCAAATGAAAGCGAGCTCCATTACAATTAGTGGCTTGGAGATTGGCTCCCATGAGGTTGGCCTGAAAAAACGTACAGCCCCCTAGGCTGGCCTCTTTTAGATCAGCATGGGGTAAGTCAGCATAGCTAAAATCCCGTTCGCCCCGACGATAGGCCAGCACGACTCCCTGATCGCCTCCAACAGGACGAAAAGGACTCAAATCATAAATCGCTGTTTGGGCCTTGGGATGATCAATTTGAGATAATAGTTGCCAGGTTGCTAATCTGACGGACCATTCAGTATTCGTTTGGAGAGCTTCAATTAATAGATCTAAACCGGCTTCACCATAAGTAGGGATCTCTGGAATTACAGCTAATCGAACCGCAGGGTCAGGATTCAGGAGTCGCCGTTTGGCTCCTTCAAGGCCCCCTAAGACCCATCCCAAAGATGGAGCCGTTATGGCAGGTTGCCCACCTAAGACCAGATCCCAAGACCGTGGTGCGGGTTTTACCGCTGCTTTGACAGAGTTTGTCATTAGACCCAACGTCCTACGACCACTCGGATAGTGCCATCTTCAAGAGTTTCTTCAGCTTCAACAGCGTACCCTTGGTTGCGGGCTGTTGCCATCAGCGTTTTGTGAGCATAGGCCTGCATGACTTGGTTTAAAAAGCCTTGCTGATCAATTTTAGCCCCCCAGAAATCCGACACTAATTCGTAGCTCTCCCCTTTTTTGCGGAAGCCTAGATCGAAGCCATTGTGTTGCCGAATAACATAATCTGCTCGGGTCCGATTCCAGAGATAACCTCGAACACTAGCATTACACTCCACGGTGTATCCCAAATCTTCTAGAGCCGACTGGAGCAACTCCCCATCTTTGATCTGGACTTGGATCGTTGTGAAATGAGACATCGGTGACTACCTTCACAGCAAACAGCAGAACCTATTGAGTCCCCTTAAGTAGAGGCTACTAACCTTACCCAGATCAGCGAGCTTAGATCAGCGAGATCGATAGGTGTCTTGTGGATCAGCTGGAACAAATCCAGACTAATCGCAAGGTTTCCTCATGGTAGATCGAGGTTCACAAGAGTCTGACGAAAACCGCAATAAGCTGTAATAAACCTTGACAATTCACGACTGTTGAAACGTTCCCAGGACCACCGATCTACATGACCCAATCCGTCATACAGCCAAGATCAAAGTCTAAAATGCAGTAACTAAATGGATGAGATCAAAATTCTGAATCTAACCATTCCTCCTAAAGCAGCTGATGCCTGAATTGTGGGCCAATTACTACAGCAGCTGGGCTAAAACCCAAATCTATGCGGTCGGTCCCTGTGAGGCCAGACAACGGCTCTACCGGCTAGAGACCAGTTGAAATCTAGCGGGGCATGTGATCCAACATCGCCGTGCCGCTAAGACCAGTCGTTAGGCCATCTTTAACCAACTGAAGATTTCATTAGTAGTCATAGTCAATTCCAGATCAGGCAACACAGGGACTGCTTGATCACCCTGACATAGGATAGGTTGTTGTTGAGGTTGAAACACTAAAATGCTGAGGTCATCTGGATCAATAAACCAACCAAGATGACTTCCATTCTCTAGACAGTAGAGGATGTTACCCATTACTTGGTTGGGCCGTTGTTCAGGAGAAAGAATTTCAAGCGTCCAGTCTGGGGGAAGGGTGAAATTATCAGGAACATGGCCATCAGAGGTAAATGGTATACGCTCCCATCGAAAAACCGATATATCTGGGACAATGGATTGATCTCCAAAACTGCACCTGAGTTCTGGGAAGGTATAGGCCATTTTGGTAGCCTCTGAGACTTGATTGATAGTAGCGCAAAGCTTTCCTTGCAAACGGCTGTGTCGTCCCTTAGGCATAGGCTTTTGAATAATTTCCCCGTTGATGTATTCACGGGTCGGTTTAGTTTCTGGTTGTAGCAGAAATTCGGCCAATGTCAGCGTTTCAGAGAGAACTTGTACCATTTGCAGATCACCTGAGCAGTAAAGAGGTTGAAGCTTCTACTATTCTATTAAGTGGAGTTGAATAGTAGCTCTCCCTCTGCCTATCCTAGCAATAGAAAAGGATAGTCTGGTGTAACTCAATGTCTACCTCCGATACCACCTAATCCACTACCAACCCAACTGTTCAATTTTGAGATTTGCTACTTGCAGTAGAGTAGACTTCACAAACACTGCTTTGCATAGAGCCTTGCTTCTGTGATCTTTAAACACTATACTTAGGTAGGTCTAGTAACTACAATTTAATGTCTGGCAATAAGGGTACTGAATTAGAGTTTTGGCATTGGTTTGCCTCTAACGAACAACAGATATTTTACTTTGAAGAGAATCAGCCCAAGCTTTTCAATGACTTGGCAAGCCGATTGAGAATTGTTCATCCCAATTTAACCTTTGAATTCAGCCGGATCCTGGAGAGCGGTCAACGCGAGTTTGTGATTAGTGCTAGTGGGTTCAAAGCTGCCTTCCCAGCGGTAGAACAGTTGTATGAGTCTGCGCCCGATCTCACCCGCTGGATTTGGATTAAGTATCGTCCTCGCCGATCCCAGATTATGGATATTCAGCTGGGTGACAAGGTAGTTAAGTTTAGTGATGTTCATTACATAATGGCTAAAGATGGCGAAAAAGTAGGAATCGTTCTATTTTTTGATGGCTATGGTGAAGACACGAAGACTCTCTGGGGAACAGTGGGCTACTTGTTTCTTGACCAAATTTTAGGAGAGTATGCTGTTGAAACCCAGGTTGGCTTTGTTGAGTTTCAGCCTTACGGATCCCAGTACTTTGATCGCTCACGACCCCTATCGGAGTTACAACAACATTTTGATCATTATTGGGTATCTGTAGGATCTAGATAAAATGGATCCAGATAAAATGGATGGCTGGTGCTCCTGTCATACTGAAACACTTCAGTAAAAGCGTTAATGATTGCAGCCCCAACTAATTCCATCATGATGTCAGGGCAAAACTGGACCATAGATCCTACCGGTCGATCAGCAATACCACAGGGGACAATTTGTTGATAAGCCTTTAGATCAGGACAAACATTGATTGAAAAGCCATGAAAAGTGATCCACTTGGTAACTCGAATGCCGATGGCGGCCACCTTGGTTCCCTCTATCCAAACACCTGTTAAACCTTTGATCCGCTCCCCTTTCAGGTTCCATTGGGCTAAAACATTAATCACCACTTGCTCTAATTGTCGCAAATACCAGTGCAGATCTTTTTGATGTCGATGCAAACTTAAAATAGGATAAGCGACCCACTGTCCGGGACCATGATAAGTCACTTCACCCCCGCGCTCGACTCGATAGACTGTGTGGTGGCTGCTTTCTGGAGCAAACTTCAAAAATGTTGGATCAGCACCTTGCCCCAGGGTATAGACCGGTGGATGGGTCACCAAGAGCAACCTATCGACTTGAGTTGGATCTTGAATCAAGTGTTGAACGTGCTGCCGCTGCCAGGTCAAAGCTTCAAGATAAGGCACGTGCTCTATTTGATAGATTGCTAACTGCCGCATAACTCTCGCTTCGCGCTAAACTACCCATGATACGTTGTCATGAATTGATCTGAGGGACACAGTGTTAGATCTAAAACGACTGCGGGACCAACCCGACCTGATCCGTCAAAGCCTGACCCATCGAAATGAATCCATTGATCTAGACTCTATCCTGGCCCTGGATGCTCAACAACGCCATCTCCAAGCCCAGCGAAGTACTCTCCAAGCTGATAGTAATACCATTGGTAAACAAGTTGGTGATGCGATTCGACAAGGGGCTGATCCCAAAGGATCAGAAGTAGCGGCCCTACGAGACAAAGGAAGTGCCCTCAAAGATGACATTGCTCAATTAGAAGCTCAAGAACGGGATTTAACCGCTACTCTTCAAGAGAAATTGTTAATGATCCCTAATCCACCCTTAGAGATAGTACCTATAGGTCGAGATGAAACAGAGAATGTTGAAGTTAAGCGTTGGGGTGATGAATTTAAACCTGAACATCCGGTAATCGCTCACGATGATATGGCTGAATCCTTGGGGATCTTAGATATACCCCGAGCTGTCAAAGTTGCTCAAAGTCGCTTCATCGCTTTAACCGGTGCCGGCGCGGCTCTCGAACGGGCCTTGATCGCTATGATGCTGGATCGCCATGTAGGAGCAGGCTACACTGAAGTTCTACCCCCTTTGTTAGTCAGTAGCTCCACCTTGCAGGGGACCGGCCAGTTACCCAAATTTGCTCAAGAGAGTTTCAAATGTGCTGAAGATGATCTCTGGCTCATTCCAACTGCAGAAGTGCCTGTGACGAATCTTTACCGTGGCGAGATCCTGGATATTAGCACCTTACCCATAAAACACTGTGCGTTTACACCCTGCTTTCGACGGGAAGCGGGCAGCTATGGTAAAGATACCAAAGGTTTGATCAGGCTTCATCAATTCAATAAAGTTGAACTGGTTAAGATCTGTAGCCCTGATCAATCAGAAGCTGAACATCAATCTCTCGTTCAAGATGCTGAAGCTATTTTGCAGATGCTAGAGCTACCCTACCGTATCATTGAGCTCTGTACGGGCGATCTTGGATTCTCAGCTAGTCGTTGCTACGATTTGGAGGTTTGGCTACCCTCAGCCAACATGTATCGTGAGATCTCTAGTTGCTCCAACTGCTGGGATTTTCAAGCTCGGCGGGCTGACATTCGCTGTAAGGTGTCCGGTCAGAAAGGAACTCATTTTGTACATACCCTGAATGGCTCAGGCCTCGCGATTGGTCGCACTATGGCAGCTCTGCTTGAAAACTATCAAACCCCCGACCAGAAACTAAAGATCCCATCGGCCCTGCAGCCCTTTTTGCCACCACGGTACCTAACCTCCGACGGGATCTTGACCACCTCTACTTCAGGGTAAACCTTAGCCTAAAGATTGCAGAAACCCGATTAGAGTTGTGCCACTGAACACTTCTAACAAGATCAGTGAGACGAAACCGATCATCGCTAAACGGCCATTCAATAACTCAGCATACTCAGTAAACCCTACCCGAGGTGTATCATCTACGTACATTTCGGGTTCAATGGCGTAATTGTTTAGACGACCACCATCTTCGACAACAACTGTACGGTATCTGCTCATAGCATACTCCAATCTAAATTAGACTCAGATTAGCAGCTAATGTAAAGTTTTGCAACGCTTCTTGGAGAGGTGTATCGGAGTATATCAGGTTGAATAGATTTGGCTGCTTGATCGGCCTATGATCATCAGCTCCCATGTCTATCTCAGCTGCTTAATTTGCTAAAAAAACTGGGAGACTTTAGGCAGCCCAGTTTAAATACTATTGTTGAGTTGACGTTAGCTTTGTTGGAGTTTAGGAATCTTGAAACCGATCACATAAACCATCTAGTTGAGGGGCATTGGGGAAATTGATCACTAGATGACGATTTTGATCAAAAGATAACCAAGCTTCTTCTTTAAACCGATTGAGTAATCGAGTAATAGTCACCCGCGTCGTGCCAATGGCATTGGCCAGATTTTGGTGGGTTAGCCTCACATTTAACCGCATGCCTTCAGGAGTAGGGGTTCCCAGTTCCATCGCAAGGAGACCAAGAAGTTGCTGGAGCCGATCTTCGACTCGACGTCGACCTGAGAGAGCTAGTAAGGCTTCTGTTTGGCGCAGGCGGCGGATCAAATGACGCACTAGACCCCGCGATAGCGCTTCATTGGCTTCTACTTCATTAGCCGGTAGCCGCAAGATATCTACATCTGTCATGGCCATAGCCTGATAGGGATCTAAGGCAGTCAATGGGGATCCAAAGGGCATGGAAGGGCCTGCAAACCCAATTAGAGCTTCGTTGCCATTGGGGTAAAAGGTAGATAACTGAACAACACCCCGACAAACAATTACCCATTCGTCTTTGTACAGAGGGATGTGTTGTCCGGCGGTGTAGGGTGATAAGGTTCGTTCCTGGTAAAGCTCCTCTAACAACTGACGCTCACACACTTGGGCTGGGGTTGACATGGCTGTCTGGGGATTTGACATAGAAGTTAACTCTGAAACCAGAGTTGGATCTGGGGCATCACACCCAACACCATACCGCCTGACTCCAGCCAAGGAGTAAAGATGCTTTTATCGAAACATTAAGATTTTGATATAGAGCTAAATTCTCTAAGTGGCCCGGTTTATCGATGATCTTGAATCTGACCAGAGCAGAAATTGCAACACAACCAGACAATTAGAGCAATCTGAAGTAGGCTGTTGGGTGCTGTACTAAAGCTAACGCATTACATTGAGGAGATCCTGGTGGTTGCGACTACGTTTAACACGACCCAATCTCAACGTATTTTTACTCAAGCCCAGACTTTAATGCCAGGAGGGGTAAGTTCTCCGGTGCGCGCCTTTAAGTCCGTGGGTGGTCAACCGCTTGTGTTTGATCGGGTCCAGGGGGCCTATGCCTGGGACATCGATGGTAATCAGTATATCGACTATATCGGCAGTTGGGGCCCAGCAATAGTGGGACATGCGCACCCAGAGGTGATTGAAGCCCTACAGTTAGCGTTGCACAAAGGCACCAGCTTTGGCGCTCCCTGTGTGTTGGAAAATCAGTTGGCTCAAATGGTGATCGAGGCTGTGCCTAGTGTCGAAATGGTTCGGTTTGTAAATTCGGGTACCGAAGCCTGTATGGCGGTATTACGTCTAATGCGTGCTTTTACCAATCGTGAAAAAGTGGTGAAATTCGAAGGCTGTTACCATGGCCATGCTGATATGTTTTTGGTGCAAGCGGGATCAGGCGTAGCCACTCTAGGATTACCTGATTCACCTGGTGTTCCTAAGGCGGCCACAAGCCAAACTCTGGCAGCACCTTACAATGATCTGGAGGCTGTGAAAGCACTATTTGAAGCTAATCCTACTGATATTGCTGGTGTCATCCTTGAACCGGTGGTAGGCAACTCAGGGTTTATTCTGCCTCAGCCTGGTTTTTTGGAAGGATTACGTGATCTAACCCAACAGTATGGAGCTTTATTGGTCTTCGATGAAGTCATGACTGGATTTCGGATTGCCTATGGAGGCGCTCAGGCTAAGTTTGGAGTCACCCCCGATCTCACTACTCTAGGTAAAGTGATTGGCGGTGGACTTCCCGTTGGTGCTTATGGAGGGCGCCGGGACATTATGGAGATGGTAGCTCCAGCAGGCCCTATGTACCAGGCTGGTACGCTTTCAGGGAACCCACTTGCGATGACTGCTGGGATCAAAACATTAGAGATCCTGAAGCAACCCGGTACTTATGAGCAATTAGAACAAACAACAGCTCGGCTGGCTACAGGTTTGTTAGAGGTGGCACAGTCTACGGGTCATGCGGCCTCTGGGGGTCACTTAAGTGCCATGTTTGGCTTATTCTTCACTGCTGGACCTGTGCATAACTTCACAGATGCCAAAACGTCTGATTTGCAAAAATTCAGTCGCTTTCACCGTGGTATGTTGGAGGCCGGAATCTATTTGGCTCCCTCTCAATTTGAAGCTGGGTTTACGTCTTTGGCTCATTCAGAGGCTGATATCGATAAGACGTTGGATGCAGCTCGCCAGGTTATGTCTGCTCTTTAAAGCTGCTATCCACTGTATTGTCTTCAAAGTGTATCGTCTTCAAAGT
>CAYSWV010000021.1:27988-31175 GCA_964434865.1 uncultured bacterium | reverse complement strand
GTCTTCAAAGTTTCCACCTTAAGGCTAGAAGACACGTACTGTTCTAGAACCACGATCACAATTTAATCTTTAGACTCAGGCGTGTCATCCAGATGCGCCTTATTTTGACCCTCATTCTGCATATCGACTATCGAGCCAGTCCCGCACTTCAGCTTCACAGTTGAAAATGCGATAGGTGTCTCTGAGGGGATCATAAAACCGAAAGTAGCGACTGCCGTGATCGGTAAATCTCTGAATTGCTCGAGGTTCACGGTTGGATCTCATGACTCGATTCAAGCAGGTTGAAACCCAAGACCGACCCCCAGTTAAAACCCGTTGCTCTTTGGAAGATCTAACCGTAGGATTGATAGGAATGTAATATGTTTCAAATGGCACCATTAGCTTAATCCTGCTCAACTCACTTCAATTATCGAGGATTGATCTCTAGCAGAACAGATGCAGTTAACACCAATTGTTGCGGTAACAGTTGTCTAAATCTAAACTGTTATGGTTGTAGGATCTAGAAACTGTAGTGGTCTCTAGACGCCGGTTGTGATCCGAACCTCTCAAGTTGAGCATAGAAAGTTGAGCATAGTTGAGGCCAAGCCTAGTATGGATCTCACTCCAATTGAAATCACACCAGGGCAGCTTTTATACGAGCAGGTGGCTAATCGATTAGAATCACTCATCACTCAAGGGATCCTCAAGCCAGGGGATCGACTTCCGTCAGTCCGCAAACTCCAAAAACAGCTGACTGTCAGCCTTTCAACGGTATTGGAGGCCTATCGCCTCTTAGAAGATCGAGGGTTGATTTCAGCCCGGCCTCAATCTGGCTATTACGTCAAGCCTACAGCCCTCCATCCTGAACCTTGTTTACGTGAGCCTTACACCCGAATCAGTGAAATTAAGACCTCGCTTGCTTTTCAGCTGATGACAGACTCGCTTGATGCCAACATTGTGCCTTTGGGAGCAGCTGTACCTACTATGGATCACTTTCCTATTGCCCAACTCAATCGGCTCATGAGCAAGGTCTTGCGAGACCATCCCATAACTGCTCATACCTATAACACGCCCTTGGGGTGCCAGACTCTGCGATCGGAATTAGCCAAACGGATGTTAGATGTAGGGTGTTCGATCCATCCCGACCAATTCGTGATTACTAATGGCGCTAATGAAGCAATCTATCTGTCTCTACAAGCAGTTACCCAACCTGGCGACACTGTAGCAGTTGAGTCGCCCTTATCCTTTGGCATGTTAGAGGCCATGAAAGTCCTTCAACTCAAAGCCTTCTCGCTGCCAACTCATCCGCGTGAGGGCATCTGTCTAGTTGATCTAGAAGAAGCTCTGCAAACGGAGCAAGTGAAAGCGTGCCTGTTGGTTTCTAACTTCAGTAACCCGTTGGGCTGTTGTATGGATGATGCTAAAAAGAAGCAGTTGGTTGACTTACTAAACCGATATGAAATTCCCCTGATTGAAGATGATGTGTATGGTGATCTCTATTTCAAAGGGACGCGGCCCAAGGCCATCAAAGCGTTTGATACTGAAAACCGAGTCCTTTATTGCTCATCAACTAGCAAAACCTTGTCACCAGGCTTACGGGTGGGCTGGTGTGTCGGTGGCCGCTACCATCCCCAGATTGTCCAAAATAAATCGATCATCAATCTAACTACGGCAACAGCACCTCAGTTAACCGTGGCTGCTTTTTTGGCCAGCGGTGGTTATGAACGGCACTTACGGCATCTCCGGCGAACTTTACAATCCCAAATGAACTATATTCTACAAGCCATTGGCCAGTATTTCCCCACCGAAACCTGTGTAACTCAACCCCATGGCGGCCATGTCCTGTGGCTGGAGCTACCTGAAGGCTTTAAAGCTCTGCACCTGTATCAGGGGGCCCTAGATCACGGGATCAGTATTGCGCCAGGTCCCATGTTTTCAGCTTCAGGACAGTGTTATGCCAATTGCTTTCGTCTCAATACGGCGGTGCCTTGGTCAGATGCGGTGGAGTACAGTATCAAGATTCTGGGCCAGTTGGCTAAAAAGCAAGTAACACTTAACATCCTAGAACCAAGTTGAGGTCTGATTCTACCGAGACATTCCTGGAATGATCCTGGGAGTAGTTGCATGACTGACCAACTCAGCGACTATGATAGAAGTACATATTTCTTAATAATTCTGGATCAGACTCGAATGGATCAGACTCGAATGACTAGACTTATGCAAACAGGCCCTCAAGTAGGCTATTGGCAGTGGCGGGGCTTTTCTATTCGCTATCAACAGGCTGGGGACAAAGGACCTGCCCTAGTCTTGATCCATGGCTTTGGGGCTTCATCAGACCATTGGCTGAAAACTATTCCAGAGCTAGCTCAAACCTGTCGCGTCTATGCCATTGATCTAATTGGATTTGGCAGATCAGCTAAACCGGCTCCACAACGTGAAATCACTTATACTTTTGAAACTTGGGCAGATCAGGTCATTCAATTTTGTCATGAGGTGGTTCAAGATCAAGTCTTTATCATTGGAAACTCTATTGGTTGTATTGTGGCCTTACAAGCTGCAGTTGATGCCCCTGATACCGTCTTAGGACTGACGTTGTTGAACTGTTCCCTTAGACTGTTGCATGTCCGTAAACGCTCAACATTACCCTGGCATCGGCGCTACTCAACTCCAGTAATCCAACGTCTTTTGGGATATCGCCCGATAGGTCATTTTTTCTTTAGTCGACTAGCTAAGGCTAAGGTGCTTCGTCAGATCTTGCTAGAAGCCTACGGTAATAAGGCTGCTGTTACTGATGAACTGATTCAACTGCTTTTGGCTCCAGCTCAAGATCCGGGTGCAGCTGATGTGTTCTTGGCTTTTATTCAATATGCTCAAGGTCCCTTACCAGAAGATCTCATTCCACAAGTTAACTGTCCCATTTTGATTGGGTGGGGAACTGAAGATCCATGGGAACCCATTGAACTAGGACGAGAGTTAGCCACTTTTTCAACTGTACAAGACTTTGTCCCCATTACTGGTGTGGGTCACTGCCCCCAAGATGAAAGTCCTGATCTAGTTAATGCTATGATTTCAGAGTGGCTCCAGCAAGTGTATTCCAGCTCTAGGTAAGAACAAGTTTGGGGCATAAGTTGATGTTTATAAAGTCTAGACCTAAAGTCTCTATCTTAGGTTGAAGTCAAATGGTTGAAGTCAAATGGTTGAAGTCAAA
>CAYSWV010000021.1:0-27888 GCA_964434865.1 uncultured bacterium | reverse complement strand
AAGTCTCTATCTTAGGTTGAAGTCAAATGGTTGAAGTCAAATGGTTGAAGTCAAACGGTTGAAGTCAAATGGTTGAAGTCAAACGGTTGAAGTCAGAGCTGTTTGATCATACCTGCAGCGTCTGGATCAAAACCTTCACTAAACTGGGTTGTGTTATCGTAAAGGGCAGCTTGAAAGCTAGCAAACTTTAAATTGGCCTCGAGTAGGATAGCGCCTCTAAGATTTGCTTTGTCTAGTTTGGCATTCATTAGATCTGATTTTTGCAGAGAAGCCTCGGCTAGATTGGCAGATTCTAAATTGGCTCCTCTAAGGTGGGCTTCTGAGCATTTGGCCTGAGCTAATTGTGCATTCGATAACGTCGCTAGCTTAAGGTGGGCTTTGACTAGTGTGGATGATGTCAATTGACATTGAGATAAGTAGGCACCTTCCAAATTAGCTTCACTCAAATCAGCCTGATTCAGATTGGCCTCACTTAGGTCAACTCCCACTAGTTGTACCTGGCGGAGATCAGCCTGTGGCAGCTCTGAAGCACTAAAGTCTCGTTCTCCAGCACGGTACTGAGCTAATAAATCATCTACCTGAGTTACACTAGCCATGAGACATCCCCCAAGCTACTGAAAGGCTACTTATGGCCTGAATTATAGCGGCTCCATTCCCATTTGATCTGGATCAAATCCCTCTGGAAACTGGGTGCTGGCATCGTAGATAGCTCCTTCCAATGTTGCAAACCAGAGATTGGCTAGTTGTAACTCTGCCCCTCGGAAATCAGCTTCAGGGAGCTTAGCCAGACGCAAATCAGTATGATCCATCTTGGCTCCTCGAAAGCTAGCTTGCCAGAGCGTACACCCTCGCATGTCAGCATGCTTTAAATTGGCACCCCAAAGACGAGTTTGATTCATGGTGGCTTCTGTGATCTGGGCCCCTTCTAGCGAAGCACCTGTGAGGTTAGCCCCTGATAAATTAGCCCCTCGGAGATTAGCGTTGGTTAAGTTAGCTCCAACCAGATTAGCATTGCGTAAATTGGCTAAACTCAAGTCGGCATTGCTCAAATCAGCGCCTCTAAGATCCGTTTTCCATAAAGTGGCCTGACTGAGATTAGAGCCTTGTAAGTCTAGCTGGCTGAGATCTTCTTCACTTAAACCACACCCTATACATTGATTTAAATCCATAAGCTGCTGGACATCAGTTGGATCTGAGCACCCTAAAGTGAAGGCTAAACTCAGCCCCATCCATGCTGTGCCACTCCAGATCCTACAACGTTTTATCATGGGTCTATCAATATTAATTACGTCAGGTTGGGTCCTCTACTAACATGCCCAGCAACAGATTTTGTTTTATCCTGAGCAAGCGCAAAAACATTCGCTTTATCGCTTCAGATCTTGTCAGTAACTGCAAGTACAACACCTATAAGTGCAACGGTAGAGCAAAGCCATGCAGTCCCAATCTACACCGACTTTGCTGCAGAGTTCCGCTAAACTTGCACGGGATCGGAAGATGGAGAAGCTGGCACAACAGGAGAGGGATCAGCAGAGATTACAGGTTCTGATACAGAAGAAGCGTCAGCAGGAGTTGAGATGGATTCAGGGCTGGCTTCAGGAGTAGAGGTAACTGGGGCTGTTTCAGGGGTAGGCTCAGGGGCAACTGCACCCGGAATGAGAGTAGCGACAGCAGTAGGGGGTACTTCAGATGTTGCAACAGATAGATGAGACTCTGGCCCTGAACCTGTGGAGAAAGCGGCTTGAGAAAAGGACGCTGAAGATGTTTCAGGGATCAATTCAGGTATTGCTGTTGAATCCGATGCTAGCTCAGCTGCTATGGTTACCAGTTCAAATTTTTTAAGAGCTACATCAATTTGCCCTAGCCGTAGCTGACTACCCACTTGAAGCACGATAGGTTGCTCTAAAACCGTCTGACCATCAACAACAGCAGGATTTTGCCGCCCTTTGGGTTGAGATTGAGTTAAATTTCGCAGTTCTAAAGCTTGAGTTTGATCATTGAAGCTGAGTTCAACATGAAAGCGCGATACTGTTTTGCCAGGATCATCAATAACCACATCACACTGTTCAGGATCTCGACCTACCCGCACAACACCAGGAACTTTAGCTTGCTGAGCATCAACAGTTTGGGAGCGAATTTGGTCGATTTCTTTCCACTCAAGTTCTACTGTAAACATAGCTGAATTCCACCTGTACGATTTAGGCTATAATAACTAAGCCTCATAATTAATGAAAAGACGTTGTATCAGTGGGTAAAGTTTCAGGCTGGCTAAGACGAATCAAACAAGCTAAAACAGAGTCTGTTGTCAGCCTAACGAGATCTTGTGGTTCCTCTGAGTGACCGAAACCCAACTTTAATAACGCCGTACATAACCTATGGCCTAATTGGGATTAATTGTTTAGTTTTCCTTTATGAGCTGACACTGTCGGCCCCTCAACTGGCGGCATTTTTTGATCAATGGGCCATTGTGCCACAGGATCTAACCGCTAGCTTTGCTGGCAATCTGGGTGAGCAAAGCCGACCCGAATGGATCACCTTGCTAACATCCCAGTTTCTCCACGGGGGCTTTTTGCATGTGGGCGGCAATATGTTGTTTTTGTGGGTCTTTGGCAACAACGTTGAAGATCGCTTGGGTCACTGGCGTTATGTGCTGTTTTACTTGAGCTGTGGGACTTTGGCCGGGTTGACTCAGTGGTATGTGAATATGGATTCAATGATTCCGTCTCTGGGAGCTAGTGGTGCTATTGCCGGTGTTTTAGGGGCTTATATTCTTCGGTTTCCTAGAGCCAAAGTCCTAACGTTAATTCCCCTTGGTTTCTTATTGCTATCGTATGAGATCCCAGCCTGGGTCTTTTTGGGATTCTGGTTTTTACAACAGGCTTTCTATAGTGTTGCCAGTTTGGGGGTCCAAACTTCAATCGGTATGGAACAAGGGGGGATCGCGTACTGGGCCCATGCAGGGGGATTTGTGTTTGGGGCTATCTTAGGTCCCTTATTAGGACTATTTAGTTCCTCAGCTCCCTACGATGTAGTTTATCAGGATCGATCAAGTAAAAGCGATTTCTAACCTTTAACCTTTAAATTGAACCTTTGGCCCTCGCAGCTTGAATGGGCTGGGGCTAGGCTATCAATTTATCAATCTGGTGACCACACTTTCCCTGAATAGAGTACTATCGACTCAAATCACATTGTTGCATCTGAGCTACTTTTCCTGGCAACTTGAAAGATCTGATCAGCTTAGTATCTCCATTCAGGGGTTTCACCTATGCTCAAACTACTTCAACGAGTGACTCAAGCTCCCCGAGTCCAAACGCTAGTCTATGCCCCTCTTCACCGGCCTGTCCAGACCCGCGAGCACTTACTGGATACCTATCATCGAGTCTGTGATGAGTTAGCTTGTGCCTCGGTTCATCTCGGGTTTGAGGATCCCCATACCTGCTATCTCAAGGGTTTAGCTCAGCGCCTCTACTACCGCTTAAATGAGTTCTAACCTTGAAAGCCAGAGTGGATTTTACATTTTAAGTTGATTCATGAATGACTGAGAAGAATAATTGACACGGCCAGATCTCTAAGCAACTTATGGTAACGTGAAAGTGTCGTCGGTTCTAGCACGGATCAGGTGTTAGAAGTAATGGGGAAAGTTTGGTGAAAATCCAACGCTGTCCCGCAGCTGTGATGAGCCTAGCTCTTAGTCAGAATGCCCGCCGAGTCACCTAATCCTATGATGAATCATCTGCGAGGTATGGATGAGGATATTTAAGCTATTAACCCATACTGTTGGGCTGATCCGGCTGATTCCTTTGTTTACTCATTTGATCATTCAACGTTTGATCATTCAAGTTACAGCCTCAGCCCATCTGCTATCTCTGGCTACCTGAGCAAGGTCATTTTTCATAGTGCGACAGTTACCGGAGGATAGATTGAATGGGGAGCAACCATACTGTATTTGTGTGCACAACCTGTGCGAGTGTTTGGAAAGATGGGCAACGGGTTGGCCAAAGTCGAGGGGAACAATTATTAGCGACTCTCAACCAAGCTCATCAACATTGGGATCTTCAAGGGGAGGTTGCTCTTCAGGCCGTCACGTGCATGAGTTCTTGTAATCGACCGTGTTCCGTAGCGTTTGCAGCACCTGGCAAGCATACCTATCTGTTTGGGGATATTGCTCCAGAAGGTCAAGATCTAGATGAAATGTCGCAAGCGATCCTGGATTGTGCAGCACTGTACTATCAAAAACCCGATGGCTTGATGGGCTGGTCTGAGCGTCCAGAACGCCTAAAATCTGGTATTGTGGCTCGAATCCCCCCATTTCCTACTTCAAATTCAAATTAATTGGGTCATTCTAAGGTGATCTATGCATAAGATTCTAGTGACAGTCCTGACTGGCTTTCTTGGGGCTGGCAAGACTACTTCATTAAGTACCTACTTCAAAACCCTCATGGCCGCTGTTTAGCTGTATTAGTGAATGCATTTGGGGAAGTCGGGATCGACGGTGATCCATCTTTCAAAGTTTAGTCATCATGCGAGACTGCTTATCCTAGATCAAAAAAGCGGAGCCTTTGATAACCCCGCTCTTACTTCTCTCAAGATCTAGATGAGCTACTCTACCGTTGCAGTGATATTGAAATTAGCGTTGGTGTAACCATTGACAGAGATCCAATATTCACCCGCCTGCAATCTAGGATTAGTAGAGTTGCTAATGGTTACTGTCTCATTGCTGCCATTCAGGTAAGGTCGAAACTCGTAGTTTGAAGTCGTTGGATAGTCCCGCGAGCTGAATTTACGCTTCACATACAGATCAGCGTCCCCACTACCGGTCATCGTGATGTTCAAACGTGACTGACCCGTCGGCACCGTGATAGTGTAATTTCTCCAGCTGCCTTGATTCACGCTACCTGATTGGCTCAATAGGGTTACAGGACCTCCAGGGTTTGCAGTTGGGGTGGGCGTAGGATTGGTGCCTCCAGATCCAATGGTGAAAGTTTTAGTGTCTGAACTAGTGAAACTACCACCTGAGGCTAGAGTTGTATTGCCCAGAACTAAGCTGTAAGAGCCATTACCATAGGAACAGCAGATCCCATCACCATACGAGTCGTTAATTGTGAAGGTGTAAGTCCCGCTATCTAAGCAGAAGGTTTGATTAATAGTCTGATTATTGCCGTAACCACTACCCGCTTCAACTGTTGTTGATCCTTGCTTTAGCGTCCAGCTAGTTTCAGATCCGTATTGATCAGTTTTCAAGGTAAATGCTACATTCTGGCACCCATTACCTGGTGTAGGTGTGGAAACAGGAGTCGGCACAGGAGTTGGTGTTATCCCGGCTCCAAGGCTATAGCTGGAAATAATCGGGTAGTGATCACTAGTGGTACTACCATAATTAGCAATATTAGGCTGGATGGCTTGAACAGATCCCGGAATGTAGGTGGCGTAAACTTCGTTAGTCACTAAGTGATGATCCACAATATCGGGATAACTGACTGTGGAGGCGATCCCAGCTTCAGACAAGGTTTTGGTGGGGAAGGCATAGTCAGTGGGATCATCTAAAAAGATCTGATAAGAAGAAACTCGGCCATTGGTGATAGATTGGTCAACATCATCATTGAAGTCACCCACCACCCAGACTTTATCGTTCGGATAGGTGCTATCCAGATATGACTTTAGGGCAGCGGCAGCATCTTCACGGCGGTTGTAAGAATTAGAGGCACTTCCAGCCTTAGCATGCATCACAATCACCATAAGGGTTTCTGAGCCAACTTGTAACTTGAATTCAACCGGTGGACGACCTGCAAAGACATAATCCTGATTTGCTAAGATCACTTTTGCACTCAGCAAAGTTGCGACAGAATTTTTATAGATCAAGCCCACTTTCTGCTCGTCATTGCTATAAGAACCCGATCCCCCCTGGACCAAGCTGTCGTTAGCTATAATACCGTCGTAACCTGACAAACGATTGAGGAGAGTATTAAACTGACTGGTACTCACAATCTCTTGAACACCTAGAATGTCAAAATCAGCACTTTCGATCACGGTTTCAACATTTTGTAGCTGAAGGGCATCATTGCTTGGACCCTGGCTACTGCCAAACCACTCGATGTTCCATGTCCCTATTTCTAAAGTGTCACTACCGGTAGGAGTACTCAGAGCGACCGTCACACCTTTGGTTTCTTCAGGCTCAACAGCAATGGTAGAAGAATCACTGCCACCACAAGCCATTAAAGAAGAGAGCAGTAGAGAAAGACCAAGCCATTTTGCAGGCCTAACATTCAAGATGTTCTGCATGATCAGAGCCTCCTAGTAAAGTAAAATAGAGTGGCCATTCAGTTGCTTCAAGATCCTGAGCGCTAAATCGATATCTAGGCACGATTCAGAGTTCAGAATATTGCAGCCAGGACCTGAACTGAAGTAACGAAATGCTCTAGGGTTAAGTAGAGTCTAAGAGAGTATTAACCTGCTCAATGGAAACCAGTCTAAAGGTTATGACCCTTAATCGTATGTTAACCAGAACACATCGTGCCCGTAAATGTGGCTACAGGGGGAAATCTCTGAAATATGAATGTGATTTATAGCAGCATCCCAACTTTCTGTATCGGAATGAGTAGATCAGAGGCTACCAGGCTTATCTAAGTATTGAAGATCCATCCCAAGCCCAACCCCAGCCAAGAGATAGTCACCAGGGTGATAAAGGTTTGACGTAAAGGAAGTGATTGTTTTAACTTCAGATCTGCGTTGACCAACATTGTGGCCAAGAGGATACCCCAAGCCATGCTGATACCTACTGCAATCTCTTGAAATGAACTCCACACTAAGGCGGTGGGAATTAACAAAGCACTACCCAGCCATGACACTGTAAAAAAGAGAGAGGTCCAGCGTGTCGGATCTTGAAAGACCTGTTGAATTGCTACACCACTAGTAACCACCCAAGTGATGAGCCAGCCTTGAACCCAATTGCGGCCCCAGATTGCCATGACTGAAAACTCTGAAGTCCTTTGAATGGCTCGGATGACAATCCAACCCCCAGCCCAACTCATGATCCAGTACAGAACACTAACCATTAGCACTGGGATCAGTAGGCAACCTGCGCCAATTGATAAGCCTTGTCGAATACTATCTGCATTTTGATCGGCCCACGCTTGCCAATTTAACGGAGTGGATGGTTGAGCCTGAGGCTCGGGTTCTGCTTGAGCACTAGTGGGAGCTGGCTCAGAAGTTGGATTGGGTAAGGCGTTATCCTGAATCGTCTCCACTTGAGCTTCGAGGGTTACAGGTGCTGAAGATGAAGTAGGTTGACCTTGAAGTAACTGGATCCACTGATTCTGGCTCAATTGTTCAGTTAATACCTGCGGTAAGAGGTCATAGGCAAAGTAAAAATAAATAATAATGGGTAGGGCTGCCGAAATTACTAGGATCAAGGTCTGGAGTAGAGACTGAAGTTCAACAGCTGCCGTAAAATAGATAGCACCTAAGTGGAGGCCAGTACTGATGAGGATCACAGGGATGACTACTTTAGACAACCATAAATCAGGTTTTAGAGTTTCTAGCCCCTGAGACCAGCCCAACAAACTCAGAGTCCCTCGAAAAGCTCCTGTAATCGGTAAAATACCAACTAAGGTTATGTCTGTATTCCATAACGGATGGCCCCAGTTACCCACTAGTTGGCCTAAAAATGCACCCAGTAGACCTACGATCACCATCAACCCCTCCGCAAGGGTCTGCTGCCCATCTGATCTCCAGCTACCATCTGATCTCCAGCTATAGGTCTTGAGCCAGGCTAGAGCTAAACTCACCCCTACAATTGAGATCAACACAGATTGGGGAGCTTGTGATTCCCTCAATAGCCATCCAGTTAGACTCCAGATCCCCCCTAGACCTACTGTCCAGAGCACTGATCCAAAAGTTGGGGGTTTCAATGATGGGGTAGAGGTTGGATGAGCCCAGCGGGACCACTTCATGGAATCCATGCTCCTTAATCAAGTCACTAGCTAGGTTGATTTGATCTTAAAACCCCTGATTTAACTCAACGACTTGGTTGATAAATTCTGACAACAGGGGTGATCCACCTTCAGCGGCATGTCGTTGACGTACACTGACCGTCTGGGCCTTTTGCTCTTCTTCACCTACCACTAGCATGTAGGGGATCTTAGCTTTTTCAGCATTCCGAATTTTTTTGGGGAGCCGCTCGTTAGAGCCATCAATATAGACACGAATGCCACGCCCTAGTAGTTGATCTCGGACTTTGGTGGCATAACCCATAAACAAATCAGACACAGGCAAAATCCTTACCTGCTCTGGCGATAACCAAAAGGGAAAATCCCCAGCAAATTGTTCAATCAAAATCCCCACCAGACGCTCTAATGAGCCAAACGGAGCACGATGAATCATAATAGGTCGTTGCCGGGTGCCTTCTTCAGCAACATACTCTAATTCAAAGCGCTCAGGGAGCTGATAATCAACTTGCACAGTCCCTAATTGCCACTCTCGGTCCAGCACATCACGGAAGATAAAGTCAAGTTTAGGACCATAAAAAGCTGCTTCACCGATCCCTTCAAAATGGGGCATCTCTAGTTTTTCCACGGCCCGACGGATAGCGTTTTGGGCTTTTTCCCAGGCTTCATCAGAGCCTAAATACTTGTTAGAGTCTGGATCTCGGAAACTGAGACGGGCTTTGAAGTCTTTAAGCCCTAATCGGTCAAATACCGCTAAGATCAGATCGACAACCTTGAGAAACTCTTCATCCAGTTGATCAGGCGTTACAAATAAATGCGCATCATCTACCGTAAAGCCCCGAACTCGAGTCAACCCCCCCAATTCACCCGATTGCTCATACCGGTAAACGGTACCAAATTCGGCATAACGTAGGGGCAGATCCCGATAAGAACGCAGCTCACTCTTGAAAATTTGAATATGAAAGGGGCAGTTCATGGGCTTCATCACAAATCCCAATTCCTGGGCGCGGGCTTCATCGTCTTCGCTCATCATGGGAAACATGTCTTCTTTGTACTTTTGCCAGTGTCCTGAGGTTTTAAACAGATCAACTCTGGCAATGTGAGGGGTCACTACAGGTAAGTAGCCACGTTTCAGCTGCTCTTGCTTCAAGAAATTTTCTAATGTAGAGCGTAGTACTGTTCCTTTGGGCGTCCACAAGGGTAATCCTGGACCCACATCATCAGCAAAGAGAAACAATCCGAGTTCTTTACCGAGTTTGCGATGATCCCGTTGTTTTGCTTCTTCCAGTCGCCGCTTGTATTCTTTGAGTTCTTCGACTGTTTCCCAAGCTGTGCCATAGATTCGCTGTAATTGGGCTTTTGTTTCATCACCGCGCCAATAGGCCCCAGCCACACTCAGCAAGTCAAAGGCTTTGGGGTTAATATCTGCTGTCGATTCAACATGAGGCCCCGCACACAAATCCCACCATTGATCACCTAAATGGTAGATGCTGATCAAGTTACTCTCAGGAATTGCAGCTAGGATCTCAAGTTTGTAAGGTTCTTGGAGTTTTTCAATCCGGTCTTTAGCCTCTGTTCGAGAAACTTCCTCCCGAGTGACAGCCAGCTTTTGCTTTATGATCGAAACCATCTCTTTTTTGATGGCCTTGAGATCGTCCGTTGTAAATGGTTCAGGACTGTCAAAATCGTAGTAGAACCCATAGTCGGTTGTGGGTCCAATGGTCACCTGAGCTTTAGGGTATAGACGCTGTACAGCCATAGCCATGATATGAGAGCAGGTATGGCGGATCCGCTCTAAGGGTGGAGATTCATGGGTACGGAGGAGCTTGAGTTTAGCACTGTCAGCATCACGGCCAGGACGTTGCGGCTCAGGAGATGGGGACATAACACATTTGTAAACAACGACCTTCTATTATAGTAGGCCTGAGAGATTGAATTGAGGATGCTCTAGACTCTACACTCTAGACCCTACACTAGATCTCGCTTAGCAGCTTTAGGCTGAGGATCATAGATATCAACATAGAGGCGCTGCCCTGCTAGCTGAGCTGTAGCTCCTAGGACTTGGCGAATAGCTTGAATGGTGCGCCCACCTCGACCATAAACTCGCCCTTTGTCTTTGGCATCAAAGGAAATCCTCAGCCAGACTCGTTGGCCTCCACAGGTTATCTCTGCATCGACTGCCATTGCCTCTGGGCTGTCCACCAAAGGCTCTATGAATAAACGCACGAGCTTATCATAGTCTGGCATAGGCATCCTTCTAGAAATTGAGCTGGGTGATTAGGAGCTAATATCTTAAGCTAACACCTTAAGCTAACACCTTAGTACCGATCTAATCAGCCTTAGCTTCGGGTTCTGATGTGGCTTCTGTAGAAGTGGCCTCAGCTTTCACAACTGCTGCGGCTGGCTCATCTGGCGTTGAAACTGTAGTCTGCTCAGCTTCTGTAGTTTCCTCAGTGGCGATAGCTTCAGGACCGCTTGCTGCCTCGTCTTCTAATACGGGAGCTTCAGTTGCTGTGGTGTCATTGACTGTTGTAGCTTCAGCTTCACTTGATCCAGTGATTTCAGAGGCTGTGGTGTCATTCTCAGCAGCTTCTACCTCAGGGGCTTCTACTGCGGTGTCTGCCTCAGCTGCTTCAGGGTCGACGATAGCAGCTACCTTAGCAATGGCTGGGATTCGCAGCACATCTGGACTATCGGTCCCTTGACCAGCAGCCAGCATATCGAAAACTCCAGCCTTACGGAGAATAGCTTCTAAGGTCTCTGTCGGTTGAGCACCATGGCGTAACCAGGACAAAATATGAGTAGTCTTGAGGACTGTTTCCTTCGTTCGAGGATTATAAAACCCTAACTCAGCCAAGGGTTGAGCTTGACGGCGGGTACGACTTTCAATAGCAATGATTCGGTAACTGGGCTCTCGCTTTTTGCCAAATCGCTTTAGCCGGAGTTTCAACATGAAGGATTCCTTAGTTTAGGATCTGAGACTATACAGTGATTAATGACTCTAGTGAGTTGTGCTAGTGAATTGTGACAGTATGCGATCAAACCTAAGAAACACCGCCACAGACATACTAGTCTAAACTGATTCTGGCTAAATGACATCCCCAAAACCGCAAAATCTGGCCAAAGTGATAAAAAGCATAGAATAATGTGGCACAGTATTGATGATGTTATGAAATGCCGTTATGATCACTTACTCTGATCTGACTGAAGCCCAACGACAGCTATACCTTAGTGCCCTGATCGCAACAGCACAGGCCGACGAATCTTTAGATGAAGAAGAAGTAAACTTTTTTAGGCAAATCGCTGAAGGGGTAGGCATTGATGAAGCGACAGCCAATAGCTACCTTGAACAATCTAAGTTTGATCTAAGCCAGGTGCCAGCCTTGCACAATCAAGTAGGTGCCCTAATTTTACGAGACGTTTCAGCTATGGCGGTTGTCAATAATCAACTTGTAGACAAGGAAGAGTCTTTCGTCTTTGATATAGGTCGCGCCATGCAATTTAGTGAGGATGAAATTGAAGAATTCCTCAACTGGGCCTTTATGGGCTTACAGTGGCAACTTAAGAGCCAGAGCTTACTCGAGAAATATGCTTAACAAAACCAGCATAGTCTATACCAATCCATCACCCCTACCATCAGCCCCAGACTAACAACCCAAGTCCACATCACCCGTTGGAGAAGGTCCAAACTCTGATACACTTGAGCCACTGTCAAAGCTTGATCGGGACGACCCAGAAGTGGCTTGTCTCGTCTACAGCCTTGGTAGTAATTGATCCCTCCTAACTGAACACCTAGCGTCCAAGCGTAAGCGGCTTCACTCCAACCTGAATTGGGACTTGGATCTTGAACAGCGTCTTGACCACACTGATACCAAAATCGCTTGGGGTTGCCACTCCATAAAGCTAGGGTTAACACTGTGAGTCGACAGGGTAGCCAGGTTAAAAAATCTTCGGTTTGAGCAGATGCTGTGCCCAAATAGGTGTAGGGGTCTCGTCTATAACCCACCATAGAATCTAATGTGCTGATGGCTTTGTATCCAAATGCTAAGGGGGCCCCGCCCAATACACCATAAAGTAAAGGGGCTGTTGCTCCATCAGGTGTATTTTCAGCCACGGTTTCGATCAGCGCTCGGCAGATCTCTGATTGATCAAGATATTCAGTATCTCGGCCTACATAACGGCTCAACCGCGAGCGGGCTTCAACTAAATCACCAGCTTCGAGTGGTTCTAAGACTTCTAGGGCTGCATACCTCAGACTCCGAGCACCTAGACAGCTAGCCAGTAACACAATATGAGTCAGTAAGCCCAAAAGTGGGTGGATTTGACTAGCTATGCCTATCAGTCCAGCGGCATAACCCATACTTCCCAAGCCCAAAATGACAGCTAGCATTATCCCCCCCCACCGCTGCTGCTCAGGTGTTTTGGCGTAGTTTAGAATAAAGACGTCTAGCCTTTGAATGACAGATCCCATGGCTTGTACCGGATGATACCAATCCCACGGATCAGCCAACGCGTAATCTAAAACTAAGGCTCCTAAGAAAATATCTGGTGTAATCGGCAGATTGAAAGTCATAGGTTTGAGTGCAACCATTAGATAGTCAGCTGCCCCAACTTGAGGCTTCTATTTTTAAAGACAAAAGCTGATTTATGATCATAGCCTTTAAGCTGAGAGTAAATTAGCTCTTTCTCTTTTTAAGAGAGTAACGCTTCTGGTTCAATCTCACTGGTTTGATCTAATACTTCCTGAACCCTATCACTGATCACATCCAAGCGCAGATCAACCATCAGACTAGTTAATTTTAAGGCTAAGGGGGCAGATGTATCAGGCAGTTGTTGAATTAACAAGCTAATCATGGTGTCGTCTCCACAGATGGCTGCTTGATGGAGATGCTGTAACCATTCCAAAGATAGATCCTTGAGTTCTTCAACTGACAGATCCTGACCCGTGACTGGGAAATACAAAGGACGAGTACTGGTGGGGGCTTTAACATCTGTTTCTTCAAATACATAGTGAACGCCTAAATGTTGGGCCATTTTCTCCCACACCAGATCCTCTCGTATCGGCTTACACACAAAATCATCACATCCTGAGGCCAAGATCAGCTGCCGATCGTCTGCAAAAGCACTAGCGGTAAGGGCAATAATGACTGGAGAGGTGGGTTGAGCCTTGATGTGTTGCGTAGCTGTATAGCCATCCATTACTGGCATCCGAAAATCCATCCAGATTAAATGAGGCTGCCATTGCTGACATTTTTCAATCGCTTCTTGACCATTAGTAGCTTCCTGAACAGCAAACCCTACCCATGTTAGAAGTTGGGACAACATACAGCGATTATCTGCTTGATCATCAACGACTAGGATCCGGTAGTTAGGCTGATCAGGGGCTAACTTCAAGATATGCTTGGGGGTGCCATGAGTTAGAGTCGATGGCTGCCCAGGTTGGAGTTGTACCATAAAGGTAAAACAAGTACCCACCCCAACAGTGCTTTGAACATGGATATCGCCGCCCATTAACTGGACATACTTTCGACTAATGGATAATCCTAGCCCTGTCCCTTGTTTGGATTTATGGCCGGCCTCTGCTTGTTCAAACTCTAGAAAGATTCGTTCTAGATCCAGAGTAGGAATACCTGGTCCTGTATCAGATACTTTAAATTCTATTAGTAATGGAGGTGATGGGTCAGCAGGTTGAATCTCAGAGCTATCTTTAACTCTAGAAACCTGAAGATTGATCGATCCTGCTTCAGTAAATTTAATGGCATTGCCTAATAAATTAATCAAAACCTGACGTAATTTTTGCTCATCACCATAGAGATAATTGGGAATATCAGGATCAACCGTTGTGGTTAGCTGCAGCAGCTTCTCATGAACTTTCTGCTGTAGCATATCGAGGATGGTTTTCAAAAATTGCAATAAATCAAAATGCTCTTCCATTAACGACAGTTGGCCCGATTCGATCTTTGACATATCAAGGACATCATTAATGAGAGATAGCAGATGCTCGCCACTACGATAAATGATCTCCACCTGGTAGCCTTGTTCAGGAGATAATTGCGGGTCACGTTTTAAAACCTGAGTAAATCCCATAATTGCGTTTAAAGGTGTGCGGAGCTCATGACTCATGTTGGCTAAAAATTCACTTTTGGCTCGGTTCGCGGCTTCAGCGGCTTCTTTGGATACTAGGAGTTCTTCAGTCATTCGTTTGAGATCAGTAATATCAGACTGGATACCTAAAAAATGAGTTAGAGTTCCATCAATATCATGAACCGGTGAAATGGTAACTTCATTCCAGAATAAGGATCCATCCCGCCGATAGTTTCGTAACTCAACTTGGCACCCTTCGCCTTTAGTCACAGCATCACGAAGAAGTTGTAAATTAGGTTGATCTTGATCCGTTCCTTGAAGAAATCGGCAGTTGTGATTCAAAACTTCGTGCACTCGATAGCCCGTTAATCGTTCAAACCCAGAATTGACATACACCATGGGATAGTCAGGTGCTTGCGCATCAACAATAATAATCCCATTAGAAGACTCATTAATGGCTCGCTCCAGAATGCGGAGACGTTGTTCACTACGGTATAAGGCATCTGTCCGTTTGGCCACTTCTTCCTGAAGCGCTTGATAGTAATCATCTAAAATTTCTTCTGAGGCTTTACGTTCAGATATGTCAATAAAGGCAGTGACTGCGTACATTACCTGTCCTTCTTGATCAAAGACGGGAATAGAATACACTTCAAGTGGAATTTGCCAATCTTTAGTTCTAATTTCAATATCATCTACGCGCACTGACTCACCCTCAAGCGATTTAAAAAAGGGGAGGCTTTCAGTCGGGTAGAGATCATCGGTGCCATATCGGTAAAGGTGATATGTAGCAGCGACTGACTTTCTGGGGACGTTAGCATTAATAGGCTGTCCCAACAGAGCCTGACCGGTACAATTGAGGGTGACTGATCCAGAACGGTTGATAATACAGACACCTACAGGTAATCGATCTAACACTTGAAGGAAGGGGTCATCAGGAGCTTTTGAAGCTGTGTGGAGGCTATCAAGCACTCTGATTTGAGTTAACTTTGCAGTGATTAAGGCTGTTAAACTGCACAAGATTAGAACTGTGACCAGGTGACTCCAACTAATCGAAATGTTTAGCAGAGGGCCAGCGTGGACTGTGCTTAAATAGAAGATCATAACTTGCTAAGTTCAGAGAAAAGCAGACCTGCTTCAACCTTAACTTAACCTTGAGGCTTTTAGTATAAGTTTATGCCTGAATTGTAACACTTCAAGAAGCAGTCGCTGAAGGATTTAAGTCTTGCAACTGATAAAGACTGGCATAGAGACCCTCAAGTGCCATTAACTCTTGGTGAGTTCCTTGTTCCTTAAGTTCTCCACGCTGCAGGACCAGAATCCGATCAACGGACCGGATCGTGGATAGTCGGTGAGCAATGATAATAGCGGTTCTCTCTTGGAGTAGTGTTTCTAAAGCCGTTTGAATCTGGGCCTCGGTACCCACATCTAAACTAGCTGTGGCTTCATCTAAAACTAGAACCTTAGGTTGGCGCCACAAGGCTCGAATAAAGCTGATCAGCTGCTTTTGCCCACCAGAAAGATTGTTTCCCCGTTCCCGAACTTGAGTGTGATAGCCCTCGGGTAGATCTAAAATGAAGTCATCTAAATTAAGGAGTTTAGCTGCGGCTTGAACGCTCTCTAGATCACCCACTCGGTCGAGCATAATGTTATCCTGAACATTACCAGCAAACAAAAAGCCGTCCTGTAAAATTACGCCTACATGTCGACGCAGTTCGAATTGTGTCAAATCCCGAATATCAATGCCATCAATCATGATCTGGCCTGAGGTGACATCATAGAGGCGACACAACAGTCGGATAATTGAACTTTTACCTGCTCCAGTTGGACCCACTAAAGCTACTTTCTCACCGGGCTTAACGGTAAAACTAATATTTTTTAGCACAGGTTCATCAGCACTGTACCCAAACGATACCTGCCTAAATTCAATTTCACCTGCAGCGGTCTCAGATAAGCCTCGGGGTTGATCAGGGTCTTTGATTTCAATTGGGATAGACATAATTCCAGAAATTCGTTCCACCGAGGTGAATCCAGATTGAATAGCTGTGAATTTTTCAGCTAGTTGTCGGAGGGGGTTAAAAAACTTTTGGGAAAACAGAATAAATGCATAAAGACCACCAAACGTAAGAGCTTCAGACGACGTTGGCAGTGTATTTTCTAGCTGGGCAATCCAAGTGGGTTGACTTGCCAATAATACTTGACGTCCACCTACCCATAGTAGAGCTGCAATGGCTAGCCATGAGACCCATTCCAAGATCGCTGACAGTGTAGAGTCATAGAATATGGTGGTATCGACCGCTTTAATATATTGAGTATTGATCTCCCGAAACCGGTTACTATTGTGCTCTTCTCGTCGAAACATTTGCACAACAGTGACCCCTAAAATGTTTTCTTGTAGCCAGGCATTCAGTTGCGATAATTCTTCTCTAACTTTGAAATTGGCATCCCGAAACTGCTTTTGGAGCCAGATCACCATCAGACCTACAGGAATCAAAATTGTAATCAGGAGCAGTCCCAAATCCCAACGACGAGACACCATCACGACTCCAATTACAATCATCGTGAACAAATCACTGACAATCCCAATAGCTCCAGTTGAGAACACATCACCTAAGGCCTCAACATCACTGGTGATCCGAGTAATGAGCTTCCCGACTGGCGTTCGATCAAAGAAACGAGAGGGTAAAGCCAGCACATGGGCAAACAAGTCACGACGAATATCTCGGGTCATCGTTTGGCCCAAGCGTTGACTGGTATAGCCTTCCAAGGCCTGAAAAACCCATCTCACTAAGACAGTGGCCAGCAAAAGCACCACATAGACCCAGATACCTTGGAGTTGAGCTGGATCTTGCAACGCGGCTGTAATGGGACCGTCAATGGCTCGTTCTAAAATCACGGGTTGGAGAGCATCTCCCAGGGCCAAAGGTGGCAATAAGGCTAAAGCCGTTAGCAATAAATTGAGATTTTGATGAGCATAAGGCCAAAGGAGTTTCAGAAGACGCCAATCACTGGCTCTAGAGGTTTCTTTTTGATCTGCTCTTTGATCTAACATTAGGGGCTTGAGATATAGCTCTTATAGTTTAGCTTGTCACAGTGATTTTTGAGTTTCAGTCATTAAGGATGATAATTTGTTTAATTCTTTTGAAGTAAATTGAAGTTGATCGAGTTCCTTAACACCTAGACTGCCTGTCATCAATCAGCCCCAAAAATCGGTAAGGGTATAGCCCAACTCATTAAAAAGATGCCGTAGTAAGGGTAAACTTAAGCCAATCACATTTCCATGGCAGCCCTCAATTCGTTCAACAAATACCGATCCATAGCCATCAATGGCAAAACAGCCAGCACAAGCTAACGGTTCTCCAGTGGCGATATAGGCGTGAATTTCGGCATCTGAAGGTTTGGCAAAAAAGATCCGCGTTAATCCGTAATGACTCACATGATTTCCCTTAGCGGTATCAATTAAGGCATGACCGGTATATAATTCACCAATATTGCCCCGTAACCGTTGCCACCGCTCCCAAGCCTCTTTTGCATCTTGAGGCTTACCGTAGATCTGACCTTCCAGGTACAGGACTGAATCAGCTCCAATGACCAGAGCTGGCTTAGACTGCTGTAAGGCAACCGTTTCAGCTTTCTTGAAGGCTAATGTGGTCACCAAAGTCGCTGGATCAAAAATCTGAATGGATGACTCATCAAAATAACTGGGCTCAACCTGAAAAGGAAGGCCAGCTGCTATTAACAACTGTTTTCGAGCTGGTGATTGAGAAGCCAAGATCACTTGAGGCAACATAGTCAGTAGTCCTATCAGGAGCAACTAAGGGAAGAAAAGCCGACACTATTTAACCTAGCAGATGGCAACCTCAAGAGTGGACCTCAAGGCTGTGATAGAGATACAACAGACCCACAAGCTATGATCTATCTCAGTCCAGCTAGTAGTTTTAATCAGCGAGATGTGTCGATGGCAAAGCAAGCTTGGGTGAATTGGTTTTACTACTATTTACTGAAATGGTCCGTTGTCAATCCCTTGTTCCGTTTCATTTATTTTGGTCAGGTTGAGGGCCAGGAACATATCCCTAAAACAGGACCGTTGATCGTGGTCAGCAATCATGCTAGCCATCTAGATCCACCCTTGCTGTCCAATGCTATGCGTCGGCCTGTTGCCTTTATGGCCAAGGCTGAACTGTTTGAAATTCCAGTCCTGAAACAAGCTATTCAGCTCTATGGGGCCTACCCCGTCAAACGAGGTGGAGCCGATCGGAGTGCTCTCAAGGCTTCAGAAACGGCATTAACTGAAGGTTGGGCTGTGGGGATCTTTCTCAATGGAACTCGCACCCATGATGCAAAGATTCCTCATCCTCACTTAGGAGCTGCTCTGTTGAGTGCTAGAACCCAGACCCCTATTCTCCCCGTGGCTTTATGGGGTACCCATCAGGTATTTCCTAAAGGTCAAAAGCTACCTAGGCTATTCAACCCTATCCACATCACGGTAGGGGAGATCATTGCACCTCCCCCTTCAACAGAACGCAAGCATTTGCAAGCCACTACTGATCAGTGTGTGACGGCAATTCACGCCCTGTTAGATCATGAGCTAACTAGTTAACTTGAAATTCATAAGCACCGACATCGACAGTCCCATTCGAGATCCGATCAAAACCCTGACCTCTTTGATCAAAAACAACTGGAGAGCCATTGAAGCTGGGAATCTGGGCGTTGTTACCCTGATCTAGACCTGGATGGCCCGACAGTAGAGCATGAGTCAGCAGAGCCACTTCATCACCTGGCACACCAGCAGTTAGTAGCGTCCCATTCACTGCTAAAGGTCCAAAGACAGACCCATTGCCCGCTGTACTCTCAACCCCTGCATTGCCACAGCTAGCATCATTACTGAGATTAGTTGCATCGATCACCACTGAGTCACAGTTTTCGCTACCCGATGGATTCACAAGTAACGAATTACTCACATTGAAGGTAGAAAAGAACGATGAGAATGAAGCACCAGTGCTGGCTGTATTGGCTGCAAGTGTCGTATTACTAACTTCAATAGTTGCATTATTGGCTGCAATAGCTCCACCTGAATTGGTTGTTGAGTTCCCGCTCACTGTACTATTATTGACGTTTAGGATGCTATTCCCTACAGCTAGAAAGGCTCCACCTAGATCACCAGCTTGGTTAGCACTAAGGGTAGACCCAATAACTGTCACTGTTCCCTGAGAGCCGCTGAAAATAGCCCCAGCATCATCATCAGCAACATTGCTGGTAATTACACTCTCAATGATCGTGACCTCGCCTCCAACATTATCGAGTGCACCTGAGTCATCCCCGGCGGCATTTCCCGTGATCAAACTGTTAGCAATAGTTACAGTGCTGGTGTGGCTACTGATCCCGCCTCCAAACATCATGGCTGAGTTATCACTGAGAGTGGAGGAGGTCACGGTGAGGGTTCCGGTCATGCTAACAATGGCCCCTCCATTTTCGGCAGCTAGATTGCCTGTGATCACACAATCTTGGATGTCAAGTGTTCCTGAGTTCATAATGCCACCACCATACTCAGCAAAGCCATCCTGAATGGTCAATCCTTGGAGACCTACTGAAACATCAGGTGCAATGGTTAGCACTCGCACAGTATCATCACCGCTAATAGCCAAGGTATCGGCCCCTAAGCCCTGGATGTCCAGATCATCTGTAATCATAGGCAAAGCAGAAGCTAGAGTCAGAGTTCCACTCAATCCCGGATTAAATGTAATCACGTTGGGTCCCGGCTCAGCATTAGCTGCTTCAATGATAGCTCGCAAGGATCCCACACCTGTATCGTTGAGGGTTGTCACTTGAAAGGGATTATCCACCTGCCCTGGAATGGATTGAATATCAGCCGCTGTAAGGGTGAATCCTGGGATCAAGGCATTAATGCCATTAGCGATGTTGGTTGGTGTCCGTTGCTCAACTGGCAAATTAAAAGCCACAAATACAGCTGCAGCATCGGCTAGATCGGGAGCTGGGCTGGCTCCACCGGCAACGAAATCTGTGTTAAAGCTATCAGGGACTGGATCAAAGTCAGTGGCATTGTAGGGTTCAGATCGGGTTGTAAAGAGTTCATTAGCAATGACAGCAAGGTTGTCTGGGGTTCGCTGTGACTCTGGGAGTCTTGATAAGGCAAAGACCAGGACAAAATCGTCAAAAGTGACAGTAGTGGGATCACTCAGATAAATGAAACGGGTGGCCGCGGTTGGCTTAACTCGGACCTCAGCTTGAATCCCGTTATCTAGTGTGATCTGTTCAATAGGCTGAAAAGGTAAAAAGACATCTTTAAGTCGAGAGGTGTAAATTTGGCAGCCAGATGGTGTTGAAGCAATAGAAGCAAATGTAGTGGATTGAACTTGAAGGCGATCGGGCAAGGGTTCACTTGAGCATGCTTGAATTTGAACGAGCCCTGCCACAACGTCAGGACCTGAGTTAGAAACTGTACCTGATTCAGGAGCTAGGGGTGTCAATCCTACTGTATTAGCTCCACAGCCTAAAGCTAATAGTGATCCTCCTAAACTGAAACCAAAATAAAAAATGAGTGCCTTAGACCTTGATACCCTAGACTTTGATACATAAGATCTCACCATGATTAACCTCACACGCAGAATAATGGGGTCAGTTCACCTCAAAGTTTAGGGGATTTAGCCCATTGTCAATGAGTCATGTTAGGGTCCTATAACGTTTATTTAGACTCAGATCATTAATCAGATCATTAAAGCGTATCCATCCTCATTGTCTGATTGAATTCAGGGGCCACCGGTCGGAGACTGAAGATGTCATAATTAGAGTGTTTGCTTTGCTATCACTAGAATGCCGGCTTAGAGGTGAGTCATGTCCTATCTTGTCCAAGAAGAAACGTGGATCCAAAAACATTCTCGAACCATCCTGGCAGCGATCTCAGGAATAGGTGCTCTATTAACAACTTATCTAACAGCACTTAAATTTAGTGATCAGGGAGCTGCCTTTTGTACAGGTGAAGGAGGCTGTGATCTGGTTCTGGATAGTCGATGGTCTGAAATATTTGGCATTCCAGTGGCAGCCTTAGGCCTACTAGCGTATTTAGTGGTTATAGGGTTGGCTTTAGTCCCTGATAGTGTGTCTCCCCTCATCAAAAAGTGGCGCTGGCCCGCTTTGTTTGCTGTGATCACGGGGATGGTAGCTTTTGAGATTTATATGGGCTACCTGATGGCAGCTGTCTTAAAGCAAGCTTGCTTCTACTGCATTACTTCAATTGTTCTAGTTGCAGCCCTCTTTGGTGTTCTGCTTGTGGGTCACCGATGGGTTGATCGAGTTCAACTGATCATCAGTTTTGTTGTGCTCACATTGGTCACCTGGGTTGTAACCGTGGGTGTTTATGCTCAACAACCCAACCCTTTAGCTCTAGGTCTAGCTCAACACCTCAAGCAGGTAGGTGGAACCATGTATGGCGCTCATTGGTGTCCTGCCTGTGCGGAACAAAAAGATCTCTTTGGCCATGCAGCGTTTGAAGAGGTTCCCTATGTTGAATGTTCGCCTAATGGGGGTCGGGGTACACCGCCAGCTCAGGCTTGTATCGATGCTCAAATCCAGAGCTATCCTACATGGATTATTGATGAGCAGCGATTACGTGGAGTGCAGTCATTTGAGCAGTTAGCTACAGCCTCTGGCTATGTTCTGGATGGCAACTCTTAGTGGAGACTTCTAACCACTGGTGATACGCTTTAGCTTGGTTGGGAGAAGGCTGCGGTACACACTCAAGATGATAGGCTTCAGGTTGTGGATCACCCAATACCACCTCAAAGGTTTTGAGTTCTTCCTGTTGAAACACAGTGATCTGGATAGATTGGGTTGGGTGATAGCTTCTTAGACGATCTAAGAGTAACGTAGGCGATACTTTAAATCCATCTAAAGCTAGTAACTCATCCCCAGCCCAGATGCCTGCACGTTGGGCCGGTGATCCCTGGGCTACAGTTGTAATCGTAGGTCCCTCACCTCTAAAATAGAGACCTAAATCAGGTATCTGGCTCGCTTTCACTTGCAGGGTTAAGCCAAACGGTAGGAGATAGGCTTCATAGTCAATGGCTTCTGTGCCATAGATATAGCTATTGAAAAACTCTGATAGCGTCTGTCCAGCTGCTCGCTCGCAAGCCGATTGCAAGTCTGTGTCTGTATAACCTTGCTCTTGACGGCCAAAGTGTTGCCACAGATCCTTGAGTACAGTATCCAAGGACTGCTGATGTTGGGAGCAATGGCGAATTTTTAGGTCTAGGAGCCAGCACACGATAGCCCCTTTTAGATAATAAGAGATCTGGCTATTACTAGTATTTTCGTGAGGCCGATAGAGCTTGATCCAGGTGTCAAAACTAGATTCAGCTAACGATTGACAGTGGCGACCTGGTGTTTTCTGTAAGCGCGTAATGGCTTCACTGATTAACTTCAAAAAGACTTCAGGTGTGATTAAACCGGCTCTGAGTAGGATCACTTTCTCGTAATAGCTGGTGGCCCCTTCACAAAACCAGAGGGTTGTTAAATAACTTTCTTGATCATAGTCATAGGTTTCTAGGCTTTGGGGCCGGAGCCGTTTAACATTCCAGGTATGAAAAAATTCATGAGCCACCAAGGCCAAAAATCGCTGGTACCGTTCAGCTTGATGAAACTCAAATCTAGAAAAGTTTAAGGTGCAACTATTGCGGTGTTCTAATCCGCCAAACCCTCCTGCTGATAAATGCAGTAAAAAGAGATAGTGATCGTAGGGCAGATCGCCATCAAATAATTGAGCTGTAGTTTGGATGATCGTTTGAGTATCTGAAACTGTTTGAGCTAAATCCAGATTACCTCGACCCCAAACAACAAAAGCATGAGGTTTATCAAGTACTTCGAAAGTTTGATTCTGGTGCAGACCTATTTCAATAGGGCTATCCACGATTTCATCATAGTGTTGAGCGGTATATACCCATTGCTGCGATGTGGAGTCTCCTTGATATAAAGCCAGGCTGGTTGCTACGTGCCACTCAGGTGTCGGTGTTGTGATTGTGATCGTTGCTGGATGGTGCCGATGCTGCACTGCATAGAGAAAGGTGGCTGCCCCGTTTAAAAAGGCATGTGTTTGGTCCACATGATTGGTTCTGACAGTTAGATCATTGGCATAAATTTGATAACGGATCATCAGCAAGGTGGGATTCGAGGGAAGTGGCTGAATTTGCCAAGTGTTTTTGGTTATTTTTAACCATCTACAGGGATCTCCATGTTGATTGGATACTTTAAAGTCTTGAAGATGACGGGCGTACTCTCGAACCAGGTAGGATCCCGGAGTCCAGACTGGTAATTTTAAGTTGAACGGCTCTGATAAGTCAGCATTGGAAAGATGTAGCTCGATATGGATCAGATGGCTGGCTGGATCTGGAATTTGAACATAATAATGTTGATTATATTGAGAGGCAGCATGAGATGAGGGTTGAGGTGCAAACATGTTAGGCCTATCTTAAGACACTAACAAGGTAACATCGGATTAGACTATCCTGTGTGGGTCCGACCCTCTCAGCACCTCCTGGAGATTCAGGGTGGTAGTTTATGGGTTTAAGTATTCTGAAGCCCTTGGTTTGAGAGGCCATTTACTCCAATGCCTTGTAGATCGCTCTCAGATCATGAAATTCTTAGCGAGATTGCTTTTTTATTCATACTCAATTTTTAGCCATCCTGTCATCAGTGTGAAATGGTATGAAGCAATCATTCTCAAATACTACTCAGGCCACCCCTAAAGCGTCAGGATTAGGGACGTTTGGTGGGGTCTATACGCCATCTGTATTGACCATTTTGGGCGTGATTATGTACCTGCGATTTGGATGGGTCGTGGGTCATGTCGGCTTGATCGGGACTCTACTGATTGTGACACTCTCAACCCTGATCACCTTTTTGACGGCCCTTTCAATTTGCACCATAGCGACGGATCGGGTTGTTCGGACTGGGGGGGCTTACTATATGATTAGTCGCTCCCTGGGCATTGAAACTGGAGGAGCGGTTGGAATTCCGTTGTATTTTGCTCAAGCTTTATCCGTGGCTCTATATACCATTGGGTTTGCTGAAAGTGTTGTCTCCGCCTTTGGTCAATTTGATCAAGTCAATGTTGCCCTGATCACGACTGTCGTGATTGCTGTAGTAGCCCTCACCTCTGCAGAAATGGCTATTCGGGTTCAGTACTTGATTATGGCTGTTATTGCCCTATCACTGGTATCGCTAGCCTTAGGACAGCCTGTTGAACCGACTCAAGTGGATTGGTGGGTTAGCTCCCGTGATTATTCCTTCTGGGAGGTCTTTGCCATTTTTTTCCCAGCGGTAACCGGGATTATGGCTGGTGTTAATCTCTCAGGTGATCTGCGAGATCCAACTCGTGCTATTCCAATGGGGACTCTAGCTGCTGTGGGTACCGGCTATGTCATTTACATGATTCTCCCGCTTATCCTGGCTACTCGGGCCTCTGGAGCCACTTTGATATCTGATCCCTTGGTGATGAAACAACTATCGTTGTGGAGTCCTGCCATCTTGTTAGGGGTCTGGGGAGCCACCTTATCGAGTGCTTTGGGGAGTCTATTGGGTGCTCCTCGAGTATTGCAAGCCTTAGCTCGAGATGGCGTTTTGCCAGACTGGCTTCGGTTTTTAGGGCGTGGTAGTGGTCCTGCTGATGAACCTCGCCTGGGTACTTTGGTCACCATGATAGTGGTTACAGTTGCTGTGGCCTTGGGGGAGTTGAATTTAATTGCTCCTGTGCTAACGATGTTTTTTTTGACGACCTATTTAGTGCTCAACCTGGTGGCTGGTATTGAAGGGTTGTTAAAGAGTCCATCGTTTCGGCCTACCTTCCAGGTGCCCTGGATCCTGCCCTTGTTGGGATCACTAGGCTGTATTAGTGTCATGGTTTTGATCAATGCTATGGCAACCGGGGTAGCTGCTGTGATTGTGTTGGGCATTTACCTATGGCTCCAAAAGCGTTCTATGGCTGTGGCCTGGGGTGATGTTCGAAGTGGGATCTGGATGGCTCTGATGCGAATGGGTGTTTTTCAAATTAGCCCAGATCCAGATACCAAAAACTGGCGGCCTCATGTTTTAGTGCTGACTCGTGAGCCCCATCGACGATGGTCTCTAATTCAACTGGCTGATGCTTTGACGGCCCATTGGGGCTTATTAACTGTAGCTACTATATTACCCAATGAGGTGAGTGATACGGAGATCCAGGCTCAAGAACAAGTGATCCGGAATCACTTTAGTCAGCAAGGCATCCAATCATTGGTTCGCATCTTACGAGCCGCTGCACCCTTTGAAGGCGCCTGGCGCTTGGTAGAAACCTATGGTTTAGGTCCACTGGTCCCCAACACGGTGATGCTAGGTGATAGCAGTGATTCCAAAACTTATGAACACTACTGTCAGCTAATTGTTAAAATACATCAAGCCCAACGTAACGTTGTGATCTTGAGGGAAAACCGAAGTCGGGGCTTTGGTCAGCAACAGCGGATCGATGTTTGGTGGCGAGGGTTACAGGCCAACGGGGGCTTGATGCTGCTGCTTGCTTACTTGATTAGTCAAAACCTGGGCTGGACCCGTGCCCAAGTGTATCTCAAGTTAGTGGCCCCCGATGACGATCGGGCTCAGGTGGCGAGTCAACAACTGGAAAAGCTCTTGAAACAACTCCGACTCAAATTTATCCCTCAAGTCCTCTTAGCTGAAGGGCGCTCCTTTGACACCATTTTGCGGGATTCATCCCAAACTGCCGATCTAGTTTTCTTGGGGTTGGCCAAACCAGTGGTTCATTTCCCGTCTTACTACGACCAACTGCATCAGCGCACAACTGGATTGCCCACCACTCTGTTTGTATTGGCAGCTCCTCATTACAATTTCCGTGAAGTCTTGATGAAATCAGAAGAATCAAACGGGTCCAGCGCTTAAGCCCTTATGACTGTCGCCGCCACTGATTGGCTCTTAGGTTATCTTTCGCCAGTCGGGCTGTTTCTTCAATCCGCTTTGCTCTAGTTTCAGGTCGTTTGGCCCCTGCAATCCACTCCAGAATCCCTCGTTTAACTGAACGGGGAAACGCTTCAAAATAGTGCCGTGCAGGTGCGTAGCGCTCCAAAGCCATGTCCAGATCAGGTGGTATTTCTAAAGCTTCAATTGCATCGAGAGCAGTCCAGGATCCATCTTGTTGAGCTTGTTCCATTTTGGCCCAGCCTGCAGGTGTCATTTTATGCTGGGCAATCATAGCCGCGACCCGATCTTTGTTGAGCTTTGACCACCCACTACCAGCTTGGCGTGGTGCCAGATAGAGCATTGTCCGATCGGCATCTAACTTTCGGGGGAGACTATCGATCCAGCCAAAACAAAGAGCTTCTTCAACAATATCGTTATAGGAGACATACTGATCACCGCAATGCTTTTTAAAGGTGACTAGCCAGATTCCACCACTGGTCGCCCCATTTTGACTCAGCCACTCCCGCCATTGTGTCCGGCTTTCGATCTGGACTTGCTGTGTTGTCAGTTGTTCACTCATTTGATCAGTTTAACCTAATATATTCAATTTGTCTGAAGTGGGAGGATGAATCTGGAGGATTTCAGTTCTGATGGGTGTGAAGCAACGTTTTTAACAACACATGTAAAACCGACTCTTTCTGATCCAAGTATTGTCTTAATACCTCACTTTCTTCAGCGTTAACTGCAAATGCCAAATCTGATGGTCGCTGTATAGAATCCAATCGTTGTTGCTGAGGTAAAGAGGGAACTGTGTAGGGATCTGCAGCATTGAAATCAACTGGATAGCCTATGTCTTGAAGTGCTCCTATGGTAATAATGCTCAATTGATCTCGAATATTTCTGTCGGTGCCTCCTGTCATCAGTTCAGTATTAAGACTTGCTTCACGCCAATGAGAGTTTGCAGTTCCAAATCCACAACCAGGACTGAATCCCTGACAATTTTCAACCGGGATAGTAGCTGCCGTTCCACCTGACTCAAGATAACGGTTTAATGCATTGAGGCCATCGTATCTAGGATTGTAATTGGGAGGTATAACCAGCGGCACAAGGATAGAATCAGTAATAAACTCAAACCAAAGTGTCCCGATCCCTAAGACATGGCCTATTTCATGCGTCATGGTATCTTGGATATCAGCGTCCGAACGATTTAAATTATTCTGGCGATCAATGACGATGACACCATAAGCAGGCTGAGGTCGTTCTTGATTTCTAAAAATGCAAGGAAAGGCAAAAGCACTAAAAGGACTATCCGGTTGGTCAATGATAAATACATCAATGAATAAATCATCGATACTTGCAACTGGAGCAGGAGGAATGGGTAGAAAGCCAATACATGCACCTGCAGCTAAGCCTGAGCTAAAGTCAGAGAGATCAGCAGAAATGACTTCTTCCCAACGTTGTGCTGCGTTAAGAGTAGCCTCTTGAAATTTTGTTTCAATCTCGCCATTAAATCTAACTGCAATATTGAATTCAGAAGTATTGGGAATGTTTTGACCCGGAATGACTGCGATATCATCAGCACTAATTGCCCGCCCTGGAATCAATTGATTGACAAATAGAGCCAGAGTTTCAGCCGTTCTGAGGTCTGTAGGTAGTTGAAAAGCAGCATACAGCACGGCTACATCAAGTAGATCAGGACTGGTTGCATCGCTAATGACATAGTCTGTATTAAATGTAGTAGGTATAGGATTTAGATCTGAAACTGTGAAGGGTTGGGGCCGACTCTCAAAAAGTGAATTGGCAATGCTGACAATAGTTTGAGCATCCCGTAGGCCTTCTGGTATATTAGATAGGGCAAAAGTTAAGACCACATCATCAAATGTAACGGTAGGAAAATCATTTTGATAGATTA
>CAYSWV010000020.1:40935-74942 GCA_964434865.1 uncultured bacterium | reverse complement strand
ATCCCAACGCCTGTTGCCACACCCCCCCCAATTCCAACACCCATTGCCACCCCGACACCAGCACCTACACCGATTGCTACACCGGCTCCAACGGCAACTCCAATCCCAACTTTTACACCGTTGGTTCCGACCCCAGCTCCGACTACATTAGCTGAAGCAACGCCTGTTCCAGCTCCTCCCTCCCAAGAACGCCAAACGGATCCATCCCAGCTTGCAGGTGCAGGCATTAATCCCGCAGCCCAACAAGAGCGTCAGACCGATGCAAGCCAATTGGGTCCTGTCAGTTTAAGTGATGGGGATCGCGGAACCCAAACTCAAGGCAGTGCAGCTGGTGCTGATAACCCCACACAGAATCCGGCTGAGCCCCCTAGTGTAGCCGCTCGCCAAAACGTAGATTGGGGTCCCTGGCTGCGTGATCTACAACGCCGTGTTGAACAAAATTGGATCCCAGGCCAAACAGGCGCCTCTCGTCGAACCATCATCGTTTTCACGGTCGGGCGAGGAGGTGAATTGTTAGGCGCTCGTGTGAGTCGAACTTCAGGTCACCAACCCACTGATGACGCAGCCCTGCAAGCCATTACCCGAGCTGCTCCATTCTTACAATTACCTGATGCTTATCAAGGTAGTACTGTCCAGATCAACTTCACCTTTGATATCAACGTTTTGGGTCAGTTAAGTGGCGGGGCTGCTGCTAATTAGTCATCTATGAGGGGTCCCAAGATTTCAGGTTTAACGTGAATCCCGCTTAAAAGCAGGGGGTTATAGTCAACTTTTTAGCCTGCTGTCATTGCAATAACCCCTAATCATTAGCAACAGACTCTAAGATCTCTGAGATGGTCTAAAGTCGCCATAAAAACTGAAGTAATCCTTGACAGACACAAGTCAAAAAATCTAGATCAAGCGTTTCAATTCGATCAGAAATAAGGTGGTAGTGAGGGTTTCTTAGAAACGAGGTGTCTGTGATCATCATAGCCGCATACCCCTGATCCCAAAATGAAGCATGATCGCTACGACGCGTCGCCGGGACCAGATCCCCACGTTGCCCAGCTGGCAGCCACTCACAAGGCGATCCATTGCGTTTCATTTGCCGTTGCAAGCCAATCATGTCGAAAAGGGTAGGTAGGTTACCAATCAGAGCAATAAAGTTACCTCGATCAGGGTAAAACCGCTCCAATCCAGCTGGATAGCGTTGAGATCCAGGTTCAGAAGCGGTGTAGCCCAACATTTCAAGCGAGATCATGAGTCTAAGGGGTTGACGCTTCTGTTTGAGGTGAGTGGCGTAAGCCTGGCTGCCTTTGAGACCTACTTCTTCAAGATCAAAAGCAACCAACTGGACTGGATATCGAGCTGGTTTTGCACTTAAATATCGAGCTAACTCTAATAGAACAGCTACCCCCGTTGCATTATCATCGGCTCCTGGAGATCCTGGCACAGCATCATAATGAGCTCCGATTAAAATAGGTCGTTTGGATGTAGTTCCCTCAATGTTCAAGATGAGATTAGAGTGCTGCTGTTGACCCCATAAAAATGAATGACGAGAGATAGTTCCGTACAATCCCAGTTGAGCTTGAATATAGCGCTGCACCTGTTGATGACCGAGGGACGACCAGTAGGGATCCCGTTCCTGAGCTACATGCTCCAGATGGATTTGCAGTTGATGGGTTAAATCAGCGGATAAGATGTCTAAACTCATTAAATGACTGGATTGACTCTCCATTTAGGCATGACTTTGTTGATGAAGGGTGTGAGCTAGCTCCAAATCAAAGTAAGTGGCGTTACCAACTTGACCTGACAACACCTGAAAAGGCTGATCAGGTTCGCCTAAATGATCCAAAACCAGCCTAGCCCCAGAGAAGTCATGGGTTTTAGTGTAATCATTAACAGTAATCACAGTGGGGACCCCCGCCGTCACAGATGACACAACACCATTGTAAGAATCTTCAAAGGCAATACACTCGTGAGCATTCAACTGCATCTGTTGAAGCGCATAGTGGTAGATATCCGCAGCTGGTTTTTTGGCTGGCACAACATCACCGGCAGCGATCACTTCAAACCATTCAATTCCACCTGTTGGCAATGTGCTATCCAGCAACGCGGTGACATTTTTGGGAGTCGTAGTGGTAACAATAGCTAAACGCATACCCTTGGATCGAGCTTCATCTAACAGTCGGCGGACACCCGGTCGCAATGGAATTTCACCTTGAGCTAAGAGTTGAGTGTAATGTTGCGTTTTAGCGGCATGTAACCCTGCTATAAAAGCAGCCAGATCACTAGGTTGCTCGAAAGGGGGGTGGTAATCGGTAATGTAATGGCGAATCCGCTCTTTACCCCCTGCAACAGCCAGTAGCCTACCATACAGTTCAGGGGTCCACTCCCAATTCAAACCGGCTTCAGCAAAGGCTCGATTAAAGGCCACTCGGTGTCCATCTCGTTCGGTATCAGCCAGAGTCCCATCAACGTCAAACAAAAGAGCTCGTAGTTCAGCCATAATTTTTGATCCTATGATCATTAACCGATCGGGGCAAGGGGTGCTGGCAAGCGGTTGATAGCCCTGCTGGTTGAGTTCTCTTCAATTAGTAACCCTATCACCATCAGTAGCTATATCGGGAGACTGAGATCGAAACGGTTGCCAGTGGCTCAAAGGCGGTGTCAAAAACTCATACGAGTGAATTGATCCCTTAACTGATGCCGTGATTACGATATCAAACGATAGGGAGACTCGCAATTCCTTCGACTCATTCATAGTGACCTCATGTCGTTGTTTAGCTGGAAAGATCACAAGTCGACCTGCCACAGGCGGATACGCAACCTGCAGTTGATTCAGATCATTCCAGTCCAAGATGACCCCTGTATTTTCACTACCTAAACCTGGACAGACTTCATTAAAGCGAGACTCGTTGTGGATCAATAAATGACCTGGATCAAGATCTGTCGAGGTAGGAACAGCCACGTAATAGACTGCACTAATATGAGCGGTGTGATGGCAGTGGGCCCCTACCCCTTGTCCATGTCGAGCCACTACAGGCCAGGAGCGCTGGATGTACAACTGCAGCTGACTCAAGTTAAGCCCAAGATCTTGTAAGTAAAGTAGGGTATGGCTTTCGATTTGAGCCACAATCCACTTAAATCGGACATCTTGATGAATTTGGGCTACTTGGTGCAGATCGCCGGTCCATGCCATTCCAGGATAGGCTTTCCGCTCACCACTTTGAGCTTCGAGATCAAGGACAGCCTGGTACAAAGCTTGCTGATGGCTAGCAGCCTCAGGTAAATCTTCCAGATAAAGGGCCAGGGGAAACCAGGTTTCGATCACCATGAGTTATGACTTCCAACAAATATCATAAGTATCTTTCAAGTAGGATCGGTTGAGCTAGGTAAACTCTTGAATCGAGGCTGCGGTAGAGTCGGCCCGGCTCTGGCTTCAGTTTAAATCCTCGGATCTCGGCTTAGCTTAAACAGTCTTTAACATGTTTTAAATTCAATCATTACCTTATATCTGGAATAACTTATATCTGGAATAATTTGGATATCTGGAATAATTTGGAAGGGTAAAGTGACTTTGCGGTTAGTCCTCTTTAGTTAGTGCACCGCTTAAGGTTAAATCCTAAAGGTCAATCCTAAAGGCTAGATCCTCATGCAGGGATGATCAGCCTGTGTGCTGTCTTCTCTGATCAAAACAACGACATTCATGCTTCAAACTCTTGGGTATTGGCCTAGATATGTTGATTTGAGCTGGAGTGTTTGAGCGTGTAGGCCAGTCTAGTCAAACCATTAGCTCACTATGAGCTTAAGCTGAACTTAACTTAAATCCTTTCAGATCTTGTACGCAGGTTCAGCTGTTCTGCAGGTAACATAGGCACAGAGAGTTTACGTTACCTCACTCCTCACCCCCTTGCTCAATTATGTCAACAATGCAATATTGTCCCTTTTTTGTGAGGTTAACACTGTGAAATCCCTTACCCGGATCAAACAATCTGCAGTGCCTGCTGCGTTAATGCTGGCTTTGCTTCAAAGTTGCGGTGGTGGATCTAATCCTGTGACATCCTTGCCGGGTCCCAGTAACGATGGCGGCTTGACTTCCGTTTCTGCATCAGTAGGTACTTGCTTTGCTGGTGATGTAACCTTTGCAGCAGATGCTTTTGATACCTCTCCAGTTGAAGTGGGTGGTGCCACCTTTGTACTCGTTGATCTACCTGATGCTCCTGATTTTTATGCTGCGCTTGAAGAAGATGCTGGTGTTGTTCTAGGGTCTGAGTACTGCGCTGAGGATGCTGTCAATGCTATCTATCAAAACGATCCAACTGTTGTAACCTTTGATGACTATGTGTTGGTTCGTGCCCTCAGTACCTTGCCACCTAGCTTACGCACAGCAGAAAATATTGCCACTGCAGCCAATGACCTCTTCCAAGATCGGGAAACACCTTACCAGGCTGATGATTTTGGTCCGATTCCAGATGAGATCAATACTAACTACGTAACTCGAGGTAGTACGCCGGCTCCTGATCTATTAGACGCAGCTCTAGTGTTTGCGGCCTCGCTGTTACCCGATGAGATCAGAACCTTAGAGAACCTGGTGGCTACTGTTAATGCTGTCTTTCCAGGCGCCAATTTAGTTGGATCTGAAGTTGCAGCGATTCCGCCAGAATTACCTGGAGGTATTCCGGTTGATCCTGCTGTTGGGCCAGTTTCAGCTGGAAACATTCAGATCTCAGTGTTTGAGGACTCTTTTGCTGCTCCTGAGTTTACCGTGGGTGCCGCTGAATTCACTCAACTTCCCACAACTATTTTCCCTGGGTTCACTAGCTACGCTGCTTTAGCTGGATCGAGCTTGATTGAAGTTGAGTTTGCTCAGCTCAATATTCCGGGTGCTACTGCCCAAACTTGCATTGTTGTCCATACCGTAGGGGATAACCCTGTCCTCAGCTTTAATCAGTTAGCCACCTCTAGTGCTTGTGACTTTACTGGCGATGCTCCTTTACAGTCTGATCCTGATGTTGCTTTATCGCTGGCGCCTACTGATTTTACCGTCCAGATCTTACACGCAGCTGACCAAGAGGCTGGTGTTGCTGCTCTAGACGATGCCCCTCGCTTTTCTCAGGTGATCGAAGCGCTAGCAGCTGAATTTAGTAACACTCTTCGCTTAGCGTCCGGTGACTTGTGGATTCCAGGAGCGTTCTACAACACCACCTTGGGTGAAGCTGATGTGGCTATCAACAGTGCCTTGGGCTTTGAGGCTTCTGCCTTTGGTAACCACGAGTTTGATCTAGGGACACGGCCCACTCGTGATCTGATTCGTTTAGCTACGTTCCCCTTCTTGAGCGCTAACCTTGATTTCTCTCAAGACGGTAACTTATCAGGCGAAACCGAATCTGCAGGCTTAGAAGCTAGCACCATCCCAGGGCGGATTGCCCCCAGTGTTGTGATCACAGTCAACGGTGAGCGATTCGGTATTGTGGGTGCTACTACACCTCAGTTAGGGCGAATTGCCAGCCCGGGTGATGTGATGATTAACCCTGCTGATGAAGATGATATTCCTGGCTTAGCCGCGATCATCCAAGCTGAAGTCGATGCCCTCACGGGTACAGGTATCGACAAAGTGATTGTATTAGCTCACTTGCAACAAATTGAAAACGAGATCCAGTTAGCTGGATTGCTGGAAGATGTAGACGTGATCATTGCAGGCGGCTCCGATACGCTCTTAGCTAATCCAGGGAATCGGATCCGGACCGAATTTGGCAAAGATCCATCTGGACAATACCCTCTCTTCTTTAATTCTGCCTCAGATGAGCCAGTTGCATTAGTTAACACCGATCGGGAATACCGCTACGTAGGTCGTTTGATTGTTGAATTCGACGCTAACGGTATTATTGCTGGTATTGGGGCCAATAGCCGACCTTTCCCCACTGATGATCAAGGCGTTACTGAAACGGGGAATGCCCCAGCGGATCCAGTTGTTCTAGATGCAATTGAAGAAGTAGGTGATATTCTCGAAGAGCTAGATGGTCCTCCTTTCTTTGGCCCTGTCGCTGTGTTCTTGAATGGTGAGCGTCAAGACGTGCGGACTCAAGAAACTAACTTGGGTAACTTAACGGCTGATGCGAATTTGGCGGCGGCTCAGGCTGTTGATCCAACTACCGTGGTTTCGATCAAAAATGGTGGAGGCATCCGGGCTTCGATTGGGGCCATTCTACCGGGCGATGAAGGGTTACGTGTGCCCCCTGTGGCTAATCCCAACACGGGCAAAATGGATGGCGATGTCTCCCGTCTTGATATTCAAAACGCCTTGCGTTTCAACAATGGCTTGACCTTATTAACCGTGTCACGTGAAGAACTCAAGGATCTACTTGAGCACGGTGTTGCCAATATTGGTGGAGGTCAGACCATTCAAGTGGGTGGTTTGAAGTTCAGCTACGATCCCGATGGCACTGCAATTGTGTTTGATGATGACGCGAATGTCACCACTCCAGGGACTCGAATTCAAAACGTGGCTCTGATCGATGATACCGGGGCGGTAACAGAGGTCATTGTTCAAGATGGGGCTGTGGTTAGCGGCGATGATATTCGTCTAGTAACCCTTAACTTCTTAGCTGATCCGTCTGCTGATGATCCTGATATTGGGGGCGATGGCTATCCCTTCCCCACTTTTGGTGAAAATGTTGTAGACCTATTTACAGGCGATGACACAACCTTTGAGGCAGATGGTCGCGAGCAAGAAGCCCTAGCTGACTTCTTAGATACAGTCCCTGACTTTGATCTAGAGGACACAGCACCTGCTGAGGATGAGCGGATCCAGAACTTGAACGAGCGAGCAGACACCATTCTGCCCTAGATCAGATTCACTAGGTTCCAAGCACGTGGTTGGGTCTAGGTCTTGGGTCTAGAGATCAATCACGTGATTCTATGGATACGCTAGATCCTAATAGTGGCCCAGATGGTTGAGTTTTCCCCTGGGCCCATCAACTTATTGGACATAACTGTCACAAAATATGCAGATACACTAGCTTGGTGTGGATTTGTGCTGAGATTCGTGATGTAATCAGCACAGAGGGTGTGATCGGAAACTTACTGGGAGGTAATCTCAATTATGAAACACTCAACATTATTTGGGCTATCAGGATTAGCCTTATTGGCTTTGCTCCAGGGCTGTGGATCAGGGACTAATCTGACAGCATTAAATACCAATGGGTCTGTCATCAACCCTAATTCGCTGGTTCCTGCTGGTAGCCAGTTGTACACTGAGACCTGTCTTCCACCTGAAGGATTACCAACCGTAGACATTGGTAACGGTCAAGCGATTGCTGATGTTGATCATGCTTTTGATCCTGTGGCAGCTTGTGAAACGGATGCTGTCAATCAAATTTACCTGGGTGATCCGACAGTTGTTTCATTTGACGACTTTGTTTTAGTGTTTGCAACATCCCAGCTACCTATATCGCAACGAAGTGCAGAGAATATTGTCGATACTGCTAACACACTATTTTCAACTCGTCCTGAGGGTCCTTTTGAGGTTGGTGATTTAGATCCTGTTCCTAACAGTGACAATACTAACTTTGTAGCAGGCCCCCCTATTTCGCCTGACTTACTCGATGCAACGGCTGTTTATGCGGCTCAATTTTTACCAGCTAGCCTCCGGACTGCTGCGAACTTAGTAGCTGTGATCAATCAGCTCTTGGGCACTAGCCTCACAGAAGATGACATTTTAGCCATTCCTGGAATAGAGCTCCCTGGTGGTGTTGCTATTGATCCAGCTGTTGACGAGCTGGCTGGTCAAATTCAGATTTCTGTCTTGGATCCTGAAGGTACGTTAACTTTACCTGGCGACTTTGAAATTGGGGCGGCTCTCTTTATTCAGAACCCCGTTAATCCCTTTGATGGCTTTGTAACCTATGTGGCTGATCTAGATTCAGCTCTGGTTCCTGTTAACTTCACAGCTGTTGCTATTGATGGCACTGATGATGATACCTGCATCATTGTGAGTGAGAGTGGTGAAGACAATCCCTTACTGGCTACGCTGGCAACATCATCAGCTTGTCCTACGGTGATCACTGATACCAGTTTGAGTGGTACTCCAGCTGACATTGCTGATTCAGTGACTGCCTATCAAGCAGCATTGGGAGGTGCTAACAACGCCGGTGAGCCGCAAACGTTCCCGGATGGCTTCCGTACTATTAACTGGGATGCTAGCCCCTTGCTAGATGATCGTGAGATTCCTAACTTTATCCCTGGTGATACCTTTAATGCTGATGCTGCACCTTTAGCCCGTGGTTTAGTGTTTACAGAGCCCGGTGAAGCCGGGGCACTAGATGAAGACTTGTTCCGTATTAGTAGAGCGATGCCTCCCTTACTCTTTAGTGATGTGAATGGGGAAATCTACATGAATGAGGCTTCTTTCTTTAGTCCTAATCGGATCTTTGCTTATAACGATCCTGACTTGGGTGTTGCGTTTGATGTCATCTTCTTCCTCCCCTCTGATCAGGTAACACCCGCCAGTGTGAATGGGTTTGGCGTTATCTTCACAGATGTAGATACCCCCACCTCATCGATGGAGTACTTGGATGCTGATGGTAATACCTTATTGGTGGCCCCTGTTCCGGCTCTAGGACCATCGCAAGGATCCTTATCGTTCTTGGGTGTTGTTTTCCCTGAGGGATCTCCTGTCGCTCGGGTGCGGATTACAGCTGGTGATCTTTCGGTCACTGGGGCTCCAGCTGATGGTGGTGTTGAGGGTCAGGATGTCGTCGCTATGGATGACTTCCTCTATGGTGAGCCTCAACCGATTGAATAAAGGCTAACTCTGGATTCAAACTCATCCCTAAGGCTTGTAGTCTAGACTTATGTAGGTTCTAGAAACAAGCCTCTAGGTTTGACTAAAATCCAGTAATACAGCTGGTTTGAGGTATCTAACTGTTTGAATTAACAGACTAGCTGAGACGATATACAGTCAACTTTAAAGCTTGAACAAAATCTAGAAACCACTTAAGACTTCAGCTTATTTAAAGTGCTGTATTTCTCTAACCAAAAAGATTTGTACAAGGATTTGTACATCGAGATTTGTACATTAAGGACGCCGATCACCTTAGCTTTCAGAGGATCTATGCTATGAATTCTAAACCTTCAAATTGGGTAAAATTTTTTGCTGCACCAGCTTTGTTACTGGCCTTGTTACCCGCTTGTGGTCAAAATAATTCGTCAGTATCCACGTCACTCCCCTTAACCACATCAGACACCTCAACGGTTCTCAATGCCTGTCCGGATAGTGTGCCAGCTGGATCTATTGAGATCAGTGGTGATTTGGGTGAGCGCGTATCTACTCAGGGGGTCACATTTGTGAAGTTACCCTCTAGCCCAACTTACGTGGCGCTAGAATCCGATGCCCTGAAGGTGATTTCTCAGCAACAGCTTCAATCCGAATTCCCTAGTGCTGTGATTGCAAGTAACTGTGCAGAGGCCGCTGGTTTACTTTATTTAGGTGATCCGGCTGACGTCACCTTTGACGACTACGTCTTGGTCCGAGCCCTTTCAACCTTACCCCCCAGCTTACGCACAGCTGAAGCGATTGCAACGGCTGCAAGTGAACTATTCTCAACTCGTCCAGAAGGCCCCTACAACGCGGCTGATCTTGATCCAGTCCCTACGGCTATCAATACCGACTTTGCCACTCCAGGGAGCACACCTGCCCCTGATTTAAGCGATGCGATCTTAGTCTATGCAGCCTCCTTTTTGCCTTTAGATATTTGTACTGATGAGAATCTAGTTGCTGTGGCTAATGCAGTGGCCCCCAGCTTAAACTTCACTCTCGATAATGTTGCAGCCAATCCCTGTGGTCTCGTGTTGCCGGGTGGGGTTGCCGTTGAGCCGCCTGTGGGACCTGTAGCCGCGGGAACACTCCAGATTTCTATTCAAGTGTCTAGCTTTGCAACTGACGGGTTTGAAGTGGGTCCCGTCGAATTTGAACAGTTCCCTACCACTCTCTTCCCAGGCTTTACCAGTTATGCCGCTGAGCCTGGCTCCAGCTTGCTCCAGATCAGTTTTGATCAGCTAGAAATTCCAGGCGTTGATGCTGACATTTGTGTGATTGTGCATGATCCGGGCACAGATCCATTGATAGCAGCGAATCAGATTGCTGTGACGGGGGCTTGTGAAACGGCTCCCTTAGTCCGTGGACAAGTGGTGGATGCGGTGGCAGATGTTAATGCTGAACTCCTAGATGTCACACCCGATGGCAGCCAAGTTGTGTTGGTAGGTAGCGATGATCTAACCTTACTGTCCATTGATGGGGATAGTCTCACTATTGTAGATGACTTTGATTTTGATGATCTGGGCATCACAACTCCCGACGGATTTGGCGGAGCTGACTTTACGGGTGTTGATATCAGTGCAGATGGTTCCTTTGCCCTGGTTGGTGTGAAAGAAGACGACGATCTAACCAATGGCTTAATCTTAGCTGTAGCACTACCTTCACTGGATATCATCGACTCCGTTGAGGTTGGCCTTGGCCCTGACTCCGTAGCTATTGCCCCAGATGGAACCTATGCTGCTGTGGGGAATGAGGCTGAAGGTGATGAGACCAACTTACCCGATCCGCCCCCAGGTTCACTTTCTATTTTGGATCTGAGCGATATTGATAATGGCAACCTGACTGTGGTGACTGAGATTGACCTTGCGGTAGATAGCGGCATCATTTTCCCCGCTGATCCCCAGCCTGAGACGGTAAAGATTTCACCGGATAGCTCCTTTATTATTGCTTCGTTACAAGAGAATAATGCTGTGGCTCGGATCAATGTTTTAGGCACAGATGGCAATGGTGTCCCGAATGACTTCTCTGATCCGATTGCATTTGATCTAGGCCAACGCACAGGTGAAGGCTTTATTCAGGGTGATTTGGACGATGGAGATCCCGAGTGCTTGTCTAGTGATGGCTATGCGGGTGGAATTTTAGAGTCGTTTACCTCCTCAAGGGAACCAGATGGCATTGCACTATCTGCAGATGGTTCATTCTTTGTCACAGCCGATGAAGACAATGTTGCTGTTGCTGAAAGTGGAGCTGGTATAGGGGGACCCTTTGGATCTCGGAGTATTAGTGTGTTTGATGCTACAACAGGTGCGCTGCTTGGGGATAGCGGCAATACCATTGAACAAACTGTTGTTGATTTACGCTTGCCCCAGCGGTGCGATACCAAAGGGCCCGAACCTGAAGTTGTAACGCTAGGGGAAGTCAATGGCCGTACTTTAGCGTTTGCTACTTTAGAGCGCTCTGATGCTGTCACCATTCATGACGTCACCGATCCGTCTAACATTACTTTGATTGATACCGTGGTGTTAGTTACTGATCCCAGTGATCCTAACTATGTTATTGCAAATGACACAGAAGCTCAGTTGGAGCCAGAAGGTATTGAGTTCATCTCTGCCACCAACCAACTAGTAACAGCGAACTCTGAGAATGACTCCGTTTCACTGATTCAGCTTGTGATCAACTAGCTCAAATGAAATAGCTTAATAACTTGTTTGGGAGCATCAGACCGTGATCTGGTGCTTTTTTTAGGGGTACTTAAACTGGAAAACTATCGCTGCTTTCAGATTCAATGATACTGAAATGTAAAGAAATATGTAAAGTTTGACCAACTGTCTTTTGCTTTCCAGTGGTTAGTTTGAGAGTCTGACTAAGTACTTAACGGGATCTAGCTTGCACCATGGTTAATCGATTGTTTGCCTTGATTTTAATGGGTCTTTTCATTGTAGGAGCTTTGATCGCTGCCCCTGCTCAATCTGCTGATCTCAGCAATGGGAAAAAACTGTTCAATCGAAACTGTGCTCAATGCCATCGAGGGGGCGTCAATGTTGTTGTTAGGGCTAAAAACTTGAGTCAGGAAGCACTAGAGAAGTATGACATGTTCTCGATCGAAGCCATTGCCTATCAAGTGACCAATGGTAAAAACGCAATGCCAGCTTTTGGCAGTCGCTTGAAAGCGGAAGAGATCGAAGATGTGGCGAACTATGTTTACTCTCAGGCTCAGGCAGGTTGGACATAATCCATTGCTTGAACTGTAAATCTCTCGACTAGCTCTACAAGGTGTGAGATTTATGGTAGTTGGCAGTTGAGGATCCCAGCAGGAACTCCAAAGGTTGGGGTCCTCCAAACCACTTTAGTGAAAAATATATGAAAGCGGCTTCTTGAACGGTTGACTTTATCTTATTCTTAGACTTTATTCAACTTAGTGGTCTCATGCCGTCTGAGTTAGGGGATCGAGTTCAACTGAAAACATTATTCATTGATCATCATTATCTCTATCGTGAACTTCCTGTCACTTGGGAGGCCTAGTCACCTTAGAATGAATTGGGTTTTTCCCAGAAGTAGTCTTTTTCTGCCCTGTTAAGCGGGAGGCCTGTAGCTCTAACCCTAACTTGCGCCAGAGACCTTCACATAGTACTACATTCACTGTTGATCACAACAGCTACTATCGATGTCCACCCTACCCCTTCAGTTTGTGATTATTCCTGGAGCTGAGTGGTCACCGGCAGCTCAACGAGCCAATCTTAAGTTTCAGACCTATTGGCAGAGACAGAGTCAACCGCATTGGTTAACGTGCTGGGTTCCAGCTGAGATCCCTTGTTGGCATAGCATTTCTATTCAGGACTATGTTTCAACCCACATCCTTGATCCAACTTTACCCATCATTGTGATTGCCTTTAGTGCTGGTGTGGTAGGGTCATTAGCCTTATTACATTCTCATCGGTTGGCTGGACTCATTGCTGTCGACGGTTGGTGTGTTCCGCTAAAGTCCTCTTGTCTAATGACTAGGCTCAGCCATGATCTAGACACCCATTGGAATGGTTTGCTCTTCGGGGGAGGGTCAGCTCAGTTTTACGCCGATCCGTTTGTGTCTCACCTAGACTTGTGGGGGGACATCAGTCAAGTTCGGGGTTGGGCGGGTTATTCACGAACCCCAGTTACAGCTGGCCAATTTCTGACCTATTCCATCCAGGCTATGTCAGAGCGTTAGAGGTGGTGGTTCAACATTTTGGGCCTTGAACTTTAAAGATCCCTCAGATACCCAAGGGATCGGTCACTTGATAAGCAAGCAATCTTGAAGTTTGAGTTAGAGATTGAAATCTATCACAAGCGATGTAAAAGCAGCATTAGAGCAGGCCAACATCGGTACCTGGTTTGCCAGTGGCTAGCTCAACCCGTAGGATGCGCCCTCCTGACTTTTGGATCCGTTGTTGTTCTTTAAACCAGTTTTCGTAGGGTACCAACTTGGTAAAGAAGGTATTTTGTAATTCTCGTTGCGTCCGAATCCGAGTTTGACTAGGGACACAAGCGGTCACTTTAAACATGCGCATGGGTTAAATCCGTATGTATGAAGAACAATTCGACCAACAACAAAACGGGCATCTTTCTGCAGAAAGCTCGCGTCCACTTCTATACCGCCATCTCAGCCTATAAATCCACAGCTTAATTGCCAGTTTATAGCCACCATGGGTATACCGTGCACACCAGATCCCTGCAGCAATCAGCCCGTTAAGGCTAGCTATAAGTAGTCAAGGTAACCCTACTAGCTTAAGCCAGAGCAGATGTAGTCAAAGTAAACTCCCATTTCCTTGCCAGCATCCATGCCTACTAATGCAGCTGTCACTTCTTTCATGGCTTGGATAGCTTGGATAGTCGCTCCAATGGGTACACCCAGAGAGTTGTAAGTCTCTTTTAAACCATTGAGCACCCGCTCATCCAGGATCGAAGTATCACCAGCCAACATAGCGTAGGTGGCGTAACGGAGGTAGTAGTCCATGTCGCGGATACAAGCAGCATAGCGACGAGTGGTGTACATATTGCCACCAGGACGGGTCAAATCGGAGTACAACAGAGCCTTAGCAGCCGCATCCTTAACAATGGTAGAAGCATTAGCCGCGATAGTAGCTGCCGCCCGCACACGCAATTCACCGGAGGCAAAGAAGGCCTTCAGTTTATCCATCGCGGATGCATCCAGATACTTGCCTTGAACGTCGTAGTTATTAATAACTGAAGTAACTGCGTCTTGCATGATGACTGTCCTAAATCTTGTTTCGTAAGGTTGATAACCAACGGATCAGTGAAGTTAGAGTCAGCTAATAGACTTAGCTCATTGCACCAACGACATAATCGAAGTAGTAACCAGCTTCAGCGGCATCGTCACCAGACAACAACGAAGTAGCCACTTGCTTCATCTGACGAACACTCTCAGCCACAGCAGGAATGGGAGTACCGAGTGAATTGTACATTTCACGAACACCCACTAAGCCGATCTCTTCAATAGGGGTAATATCACCTGCGATGATGCCGTAAGTCACCAACCGGAGATAGTAGTCCATATCGCGCAAGCATGTTGCTGTCATTTCTTCACCGTAGGCATTTCCACCAGGAGAAACAACATCAGGACGCTTTTGGAACAACTGATCAGCTGCCTGCTTCACAATGCGCTCACGGGATTCAGTCAACACTTGAGCAATCCGTAAACGAGCTTCACCCTTGCTTACAAATGATTTGATTCGCTCAAGTTCACCAGGGCTTAAATAACGCGCTTCGGCGTCAGCATTCACAATAGATTTTGTGACAACGCTCATGGATATCCATCCTCAAGTCGAGTTTGTTATAGAGTGTGAGATGCCCACACTCGCAAGTTATTGTCGGGTATAAGTGTCAAATCCTATCGCTGATCTTCACAGTTCTTAATGAGATTCCCAGCCCGGTTGTCCACGCCAAACCCAGATCATCGTAGGTATTGATCGACTCCCATAACGGTCCAACATCCCAATCAACCTAGTATTGCCCCCGATCTGTTGCTTTCTAAACCCCTTGCCCCCTTGCCCAAGTCTGAGGTGGGATTATGGATTCATCACAAAAGGTTACAATAATTAAGACCTTCATTGGATTAATTTCTCAGCTAGGTTGGACTCTAATGTCGGCTCATCCATCTATTTAGTTGAGCGGACTGGGTTGAGATTGTAGATTGAGTAGATTGCTTGTTGGACCCCGAATGGATAGTTCTACAGATCAAGATCAGCTCATCAGAGCCACTGCAGCCAACGACACCATCCGGGTGGTGGGATTAATTTCCAGTCAGACGGTTAATGAAGCCCGGATCCGTCACAAACTCTCTTATGTTGCTACCGTTGCTTTGGGGCGGGCCATCACAGCTGGGCTATTACTAGCCGCAAACCTTAAAGTGGCCCGATCTCGAATTAGCCTGCAATTACGGGGGGATGGCCCCTTGGGGCGGGTTTGGGTGGATGCTGGCGGCGATGGTACTGTCAGAGGGTATGTTGATCATCCAGAAGTCGAACTGCCTCTCACACCCGATGGCAAGTTAAATGTGGGCCAGGCTGTCGGTCGCTATGGTTATTTGCATGTCATTCGGGATGAGGGCTTTGGGATCCCTTACTCCAGTTCAGTTGAGCTTGTATCAGGTGAAATTGGAGATGATATTACTCGGTTTTTAGCTAACTCTGAACAAACCCCCTCCATTGTGTTATTGGGAGTCTGGATTCATACTCGTGGCGTCCAAGCTGCTGGGGGCGTTCTAATTCAAGTCTTACCTGATGCGGCCCCGGATCTGATTCCTGCTTTGGAGCAACAGTTTGCTGATGTGGAAGAAATCAGTCCACTACTAGCCCAAGGGTATTCCTTAAAGGAGATTATGGAAACGCTCTTAGGAGATTTAGATCTTAAGTTTTTACCAGGTACCCAAGCGGTTAAGTTCAAATGTCAATGCGATGTTGCTCGAGTTAAAAGAGCACTACGGATGTTGGGTCAAGCAGAATTGATCGATATGATTCAAAAAGATGATGGGGCTGAAGCCACCTGTCACTTTTGCGGCAATGTCTATCGGATCAGTGGGTCTGAGTTGAAGGATATTGTTGAGGAGATGACGAAAACAGAACCTTGATGAGAGGGGTTAGGCGATCATTCTGGGTTCTCCTAGGATTAAAATAGTGAATTGACCTAGGTTGTTCAGGTAGCAGTCAAGTTTGTGTACTGCTTCACACTTAGCTTTAGGTAGCAACAGATCCCTTGTCAAACTCACTGAAATCTACCAAGCTGCTACGCTTATGCCTCCTCCAAGTCTGGGACCCCCCCCCAGGCCGATCTGACCAAGCTATTAACTGGCAGCAAGCCTTTCCAGGGGAACGCTTTTTGTTACAGCGATTTGAGTTCAGCGATGGGTTTCTAACCTATGTCCAAAATCATAGTGATGAGCTGGATTGTCTCTTATTTATTAGTTCCAGTTACAACCTGAAAGATTTACAAGGCCTCACCTGGCAGCTCTGTGAATGGGGCCTACTGCTACCAACCGTTCTAGTCATTATTGAGGATGATGATATTCCCGATGAATATGTCGATCAGATTCAGGCATTACGCAACCATGAGCGGTTTTTCTATCACAACGCCACCTTAGTTAAGCCATTTCAAGCCCAGGAGCTGTTGGAGGCTACACAAGAACTATCAGATTCTATCCTAGCCACTCAAGTGGATCGAGCGATTGCCCTGTTTCTACAGTTATCTCCCACTTGTGGCTTGCCTGAAGGCGAAACCAATGCCCAAACCCTAACTTCGATCTCAGAACGGGTCCATCTCCAACAGCAACGGCTAGCAGAAAAATTGCGGGAACGGTTGGGCTATACCGGAGTCTACTATCATCGCGATCCTGAGCGGTTTTATCGACGGTTAAGTACTGATGAACAACATCGCATGATGCACCGGCTTCGAGGTTTATATCAGGCTATTGTACTAGAGTACTTTCAGTCATCCCGAACAGCCAATGCCAGAATAGATGAGTTTGTTGCCCTAGCCTTTTTTGGAGATATTGGCGCTTCTCAAGTCTTAGAATTACACATGAATTTAATGGACGACTTTGCCAAACAACTTAAGCTTGAGGGACGTAGTGAAGAAGTTCTCTTAGATTACCGTATTACCCTAATTGATGTCATTGCCCACTTGAGTGAGATGTATCGTCGGTCGATTCCCAGATAACCCCCTATGATCATCATATTGACGGTGAGGATAGTACAAGGAGAAACCTACTTCTATGATGTCTAAGCGAAAGGCTTATGTGCTCAAATTGTATGTGGCTGGCAATACGCCCAATTCAATGCGGGCCTTACGGACACTCCAGGATATCCTAGCCTCAGAATTTAAGGGTGTTTATAGTCTCAAGGTGATTGACGTTTTGGAAAACCCGCAACTGGCAGAAGAGGATAAGATTTTAGCAACCCCCACCTTAGCTAAAATTTTGCCCCCACCCGTCCGTAAAATTATTGGAGATTTATCAAACCGTGAAAAAGTCTTGATTGGGCTAGATCTTATGTACGAAGATTTGGATGATCTGGACTCAGCTGAGGCTCAAACCCAAGATGTAGAGGATCCTGTTTAGTATGACAAGCATCAATGATCAAGACGCTTATCCCGTTGTGAGTGAATCATCTAAAACCTTAGGTATTCGTAAAGTCAGAACAGGTATTGAAGGATTTGATGAAATCAGTTATGGCGGTCTTCCTTACGGTCGGACTACTTTAGTTAGTGGCACCTCAGGAACTGGAAAGACGCTTTTCGCTATTCAGTTTTTGTATAATGGTATTACTCAATTTCAAGAGTCTGGTATTTTAGTAACATTTGAAGAGTCCCCCTTAGATATTATGCGTAATGCTTTAAGCTTCGGGTGGGATTTACAAGCTCTAATAGATGGTGGCAAACTCTTTATTTTGGATGCCTCACCTGATCCTGAGGGCTATGAGATCAGTGGTAACTTTGATTTGTCTGCTTTAATTGAACGAATTCAATATGCCCTGAAAAAATATAAAGCTAAACGAGTCTCTATCGATTCTGTGACGGCGATTTTTCAACAGTATGATCCAGCTGGCATTGTGAGACGGGAACTATTTCGCTTAACAGCACGGTTAAAAGAAGCTGATGTAACAACCGTCATGACCACTGAGCGAACCGAAGAATATGGCCCCATTGCTCGATTTGGGGTTGAAGAATTTGTCTCTGATAATGTTGTAATTTTGCGAAATATTTTAGAAGGAGAGCGACGCCGGCGGACTATTGAAATTTTAAAGTTACGGGGCACCACTCACATGAAAGGGGAGTATCCATTTACCATTACCAATGACGGTGTCAATATCTTCCCACTTGGGGCAATGCGCTTAACCCAGCGCTCATCTAATGTTAGGGTCTCTTCTGGGATCGCTAAATTGGATGAAATGTGTGGAGGCGGTTTCTTTAAAGATTCTATTATTCTGGCGACAGGGGCGACAGGTACCGGTAAAACGTCTTTGGTGAGTAAATTCTTAGAAGAGGGCTGCTTGCAAGGTGACCGCTGTATCTTATTTGCTTATGAGGAATCTCGAGCCCAGCTGGCTCGCAACGCTTCGTCTTGGGGCATTAATTTAGAAGAGTTTGAACGTAAAAAATTACTCAAAATAATCTGTCGCTATCCAGAATCAGCTGGTCTTGAAGATCACCTGCAAATCATCAAAACACAAATGCTGGGCTTTAAACCGTCTCGAATTGCGATTGACTCCTTATCAGCATTAGCACGAGGGGTGAGCCAAAATGCCTTTAGACAGTTTGTCATTGGGGTCACAGGGCTAGCCAAACAAGAGGAGATCACCGGATTTTTTACGAACACTACTGATCAATTTATGGGATCTCATTCCATTACCGAATCTCACATTTCGACCATTACAGATACTATTATTCTTCTGCAATATGTTGAAATCAGAGGTGACATGAACAGGGCTTTAAATGTATTCAAGATGCGAGGATCTTGGCATGATAAAGGTATTCGCGAATATCTAATCTCTGACTCAGGTATCCAAATTCGCGACTCTTTCCAAGGCTATGAGCGCATTATTAGTGGCTCACCATCACGAATTAGCTTTGATGAGAAAAATGAGCTATCCCGGATTGTCCAGGGTGTCCGAGAACGTGAGACCGATCTGTAACGGGTCTAGACGAGGAATCTTAGGGGAGCCGGGTCTACAGCTGCAACATCACATTTTGCTGTCCATTAGAGATGCCAACACCGTGGGGAGCAATGTTAACCACTTTCCAGTTGTCTTGAATAGCATGACCCAGTGAGACGTGTTGGACAATTCCATTGACCCGGATAAGAGCAGCGGGTGGTCCCGGTTCTCGAACAATACCCACCAGTTTCATCGGCGGAGTTGGCTGAGTTGAAACGGTTTGAGCCACGTATCGAGGTTGGGGTGGGATCACAGGTCTAGCTGGAGACACTTGAGCGGTTGGTTCTGGTTGAGGTGACACTAATTCAGCTACAGCGTCAACGTTGATAGTTGAAGGGGGTGGAGGGTCAGCCGTTAGAGTTCCCACAGGTTCCCAATTGGGATCTAATGTTTGGAGATCAAATTCAGATGGCGCGTCCAATTGTGTCACTCTCGGAAGAGGTGTAAGCCATTGAGTCAGTAGGTGTGAACTCAACCAAAACCCAATCCCTGAGAGGGCCACTAACCCAATCAACCCACCTAACAGAGAGGTAACGGTGGGTAGTCGATGAGTGGGTAACGGTGGCCGCGTTTCAAAGTAAGCGTAGGTTCCTTCTATCACCTCGTCATCAAAGGACTGTTCTAAATCTGTAAAGATTTGATCTAGCATCGCGTCAGCCATAGCCTCATGATCTAACTGAGCTGACGCAAGCTGAGTCACAGGGAAAGCTGACTTATTAGACTCCAACAAAGTCATGACCACTCCTACCCAACACACGTGAGACACTGTTCAGGAGCTATCCAGGCTGACACATCAGGCTCTCAACTCAGACTATTTTTAGAGCTTACGCAATTGTGGATACTCGACTAACAGTTCATCAGCATTAAGAGCATCTCCCTCATTCTGAGGTGTCCAGAGGACTTCAACCGCCACGATACGGTCAGCAGGAACCGAACCCAACTGCATAATGCCTTGCCGTAGGGTTGCTACTGAATCAGCTACAGGTAGTGTACTCGAATTGCTATAGAACGCAACCAGTAGCGTGACAACAATATAATCTCCCTTTTCTGAGGACTGAGGGGCTTGATCTTGATGGATGGGCTGCTCATCAATATGGGTTAGAGTTTCAGCCGAAAAACGACTCCGCTCTTGTAAAGAACGTTGATAAAACGCCTGCTCAGCTTCTGACAAAGAGACTTTATTGTGGCTAGTTTGACCATAGATCCAGTAATCATCATGTCGAACTAGGCTGAGCGTGACTGATTGGAGGAGTTGACGTAACCCTTCTGGGGTTTGGGTATCTGATTCTAAGGCAAGTTTGTTAATTTCATTTTGAACAGTGCGAGCGCTAGCTAGAAGGCCCAGTTTGATTTCAGTGAGTTGAACTTTTTGGTTGGCTGATTTATAAAAGCCTCGCTCATCATACCCGTCCTCAGATTGGGAGGAATTAGCTTGTAAGTTTCGAACAATAAAGCTGCCAGCCCCCAAAACCAAAAGTAGTGTGATTAAGCCACCACCACCGCCACCCCAGAAGAAAGGAAAGAAAAAGGGAAATCCCCAGCCACCGCCTGGAAAGATTGGGCCTGGTGTTGAGCGACGGGGAAGTGATCTTGAGGGGCGTGGAGCCCGGAATGAGCCACCTCCAATTCGACCCCCACTGCGGGCCCAAGCCTCATTCATTGGAGCAAAACATAACATGGCCGTTAGGAATAGAGCTAGCAAGACTCTAAACCAGCGCCCAACTTTAAAAGGAGCAACTAGTTTTAACAACTGGTTTGACAATCTCACAGGTGTTACCTCTTATCAAGTCTGTGATCACATTCTAGTATTCTCATTCTAGAAGGATCTTTAGTGGGGTAACACGATCGGATAACACAACCTGGATAACACAACCTGTGAGCTTATTAAAATAAGGCTAAGCTAGATTGACAGCCCGCTCTTCAAGAAACAAGCTGTGCTTAGTTTACAACCATCGGTTGATCTGACACTTAGATTTGATACCTATAGCCACTGACGAGATGCTGACTTTTCTAAATCAGCTTGAGCTTGATGGAGAAGTTGTAAACGGCTATCACGAGTACCTTGGTGATCAAAGCCTGGAATCAGATGTCGAGCCTGGAGAGCCATGTGTAGCTGCAGTTGGGCAACATAGTCATGGATGGGTTGCTCAACCGGGTGAGAGGCAGCCGAAAATGATGAAAAGGATGGCATTGTAGACATAGGAGTATAGTAAATAAGTTTTGACTATGCTTTTTGATAGGCTTGACCTATTCAGGGGTAGCAGCTAGAGAGCCTTGATAGCTCAGAGGGCCTGACCAGTTAGCACCAGCTTCTAATTCAAACCCTAGCAAACTAACGCATAGACAGGCTATCACAGCCTCAAGGGGATGATCAGGGCAGAGATATAACATTTAATTAAGCGTAGCTGCCTAGGATCACCATCTTACGGACACTCAACCGTTACATTTAGAAGTACGTGGCAATGATCTCACACTAGATCAAGCATTTCAGTTCTATCGTTGTAACATTTTGACATGAGACTACCGCTTTCCTCCCCAATTAAACAGCGGCCCGATGAGCATATTGGTGAAGTGATTGAGGCTTCTACCACAGGTTACATAGCCCAATGCTTTGAGCCTGACGATCTCACGTTTCCTTCCATGCCAGCCCTGGGGAGTTGGGTCAAATCCCATGACGAAGAAACAGGTAACCGGATCTACGGGGTGGTCTATCATGCTGCCATTGCTCCGATCGATACGGTTCATAGAGCCAGAGCTCTTGGGTTAACTGCAGCTGAGCTGAGAGAACAGCAACCCCAAATTTTCGCTATGTTAAAAACAGATTTTCAAGTGGCTATTGTTGGTTTTGAACCTGATGCCCAGGACCCTGAAGCCCCCCGTCGGTTTTACTACTATCTACCTCCTCGACCCCCTCAAATTCATCAGGGTGTTTACTGGTGTTCTGTAGACGACATGAGACAGTTTTGTCAGCAAACAGAGTTTCTCCGTACCCTACTCCAGGTCAACAGCATCCCCACCGATGAGTTGCTTGCTGCTGTGATTAGAGGGTGCTACAAAATCCTTAACTTTGATCGAGCTTGGTTAGTAAAGGTAGGGCGATATTTAAGTATCCTGCTAAAAGACGACTACGATCGACTCAGCGCCATCATTAGAAAATTAGCCGTTTGAACAGTAGTGAGTCAGCATTTCAATAATCACAGACTTTATAATCCCAGATTTTAATATGTCAGGAGCCAATACACCCATCCATTCTTGACTGGCTATTCTTGACTGGATTGACTGGATTGACTGGATTGATCAGTATAATAAATTGTAGATGCCGATACTTTATTTAAGATGAATTTGACAGTAATTCCACTCCTTTGCATTGCAGCTGCTATCCTCACAGTTTATATCCCCTTTGGAGCTGTAGGTTGGGCCAGAATGCAGCTTGGGTATGACTACCACAAACCTCGAGCTATGTTTGATCAGTTACCTCCTTATGCTCAACGAGCTACCTGGGCTCATCAAAATGGATTTGAAACCTTTGGTCCGTTTGCTGCTGCTGCCCTGATCGCTTACGTTACAGGTCCTCATGAAGGTCTGCTATATCAGGGATTATCAGGCGACCAATGGATTTCAATTTTAGGTATTGTCTTCTTGATCGCACGCCTGTTGTACGCCTTGTTTTACATCATAGATTTTCCTTATGCTCGCTCTTTTTCCTATGTGTTGGGGGCAACCTGCACTCTAGGGCTATTGGCTATTAGCTTATCTCCATTACTTACATTGGCCTGACAGCCGAGTCGGCTTTGAATTATGAGCTTATCGATTTGTCAAATTGGAGATCCTATCCTGGCTCAACCGGCTACGAGCGTGCTGGATGTTCATGACCCAGCCATTCAGAAGTTGATTACCACTATGATGGTGACGGTTAAAGAGGTTCATGGGGTGGGGTTATCTGCCCCTCAAGTGGGTGTAAGCATTCAGGCTATGATTATAGCTTCAAGGCCCAATCTCCGATATCCTCATGCTCCTGACATTGATCCTTTTGCTGTTATTAACCCTCAGGTTTTACAACAATCAGATGACGATGAGTGGGGCTGGGAAGGCTGCTTAAGTATTCCGGATCAAAGAGGATTAGTGAAACGGAGTCAGTCTATAGTGGTTGAATATACAACGACCAAGGGGCAGCAGGTTGTAGCAGAGTGGACTGGCTTTGTTGCTCGTATCTTTCAGCATGAGTATGATCATCTGCATGGCCGACTATTTCTTGATCAGCAACCCAGTCAAGTGTTAAGCGAACAAGATTATCTCACTCACATCTTGAAGCTAACGTGATCAAGTGAAGATCTCAATTTCCAGCCAGCAGTTGCTTGGGATCAGGCTTGAGACAGGTTAAGATAAACGAGTTTTATAGAATCAGACAATATGGCGGTTGCTTCTGACGACTCAACTTCAGTCAAGTCTAAACCAGCTCAGATGGATCCTGAGTTTCCCAATGAAGTCGAAATGACTTTGACGGAGCACCTAGAAGAACTGAGAGGCCGGCTCTTTGTCTCTTTACTAGCAGTAGTTGGCGGCATCGTGGCTTGCTTTATTGTTGTTAATCCTTTGGTCCAGATCCTAGAAGTTCCGGCTGGCGATGTCACCTTTCTCCAATTATCACCTGGGGAGTACTTCTTTGTTTCAATGAAAGTTGCTGCTTACTCAGGCTTACTGTTATCAACTCCCTTTATCATTTACCAGATTGCCCGCTTTGTTCTGCCTGGTCTAAGTGTTCAGGAACAACGAATCTTAGCACCAGTTGTTATGGGATCCAGTCTCTTATTTGTAGGTGGGTTAGTCTTTTCCTACTACTTACTTATCCCAGCAGCACTACGGTTCTTTATTCAATTCGGTGAGGGTGTGGTCGATCAAGCGTGGTCGATTGATAAGTACTTTGAATTTATTTTGCTGTTGATGTTTAGTACAGGGATTGCTTTTCAAGTTCCCATTCTTCAAGCTCTGCTGGGTGCCTTAGGTCTTGTGTCTTCTGCACAAATGTTTAAGGCTTGGCGTTATGTTGTGCTGGGTGCCGTCATTGCTGGAGCTATCCTCACGCCATCAACTGATCCGCTCACACAAAGCCTATTGGCAGGAGCCGTAACGGTACTCTACTTGTTAGGCATTGGACTGGTTAGGTTAATGGGGCAATAACGATGGACCTTGCCGTTAAACAAATGATCGAAGCTCTTGAGTTAGCACCCCATCCCGAAGGTGGCTACTTTCGAGAAACTTGGCGTTCATCGATCAAGCTGGCAGCTGACTCATTACCCGCAACTATTCAAGGGGAGAGAGAAGCAGGCAGCCTGATCTATTTTCTTTTACCTACTGGATCTCAGTCTCGATGGCATCGAGTTAAGACAGATGAGTTGTGGATTTTTCATGTAGGCGATCCCCTTGAACTCAATATCAACACCACACCAACCCATGACACTCATCTAAGAACCTATGTGTTAGGTCAAGATCACTGCTATCAAGCTTGGGTTCCAGGGGGGGATTGGCAAGAGGCAAAACCACGAACAGGATCTTGGGGCTATAGTTTGGTCAGCTGTGTTGTTATTCCTGGCTTTGACTTCAGCGATTTTGAAATGATTTAAGCTACCCAATCAAAAGTAATAACCCCGACGATGCGGGGCATTTAGGTTATTGGCATGACATTTACCCTTCTACAAGATGTCAGGTCTACAAGATGTCAGGCTATCTGCAACAGCAACATTAACTCACTTGCTTGAGTTTGAACCATTGCCCATAGATCTCAATCTATATTTTACTTTGCATCTATGCTTACTTTACTTTTGCTTTCCCTTCACTAGTTTGTATCTATGACTTAAGTACATTCTTTCCAGCTACCCCATTTAGTACTATCAAACTATTTTGCTTAGACTATGCCTTAAGTAAGAAATAAAGCCTTTTTACTCTAATTACTTTTTTACTCACTACTTTCTTACTCTTGGTGACTGCTAAATCGAGTCCATATTTAGTCCATATTAATTTAATCTAAGCCAATTAATTTAATCTAAGCCAATTAATTTAATCTAAGCCAATTAATTTATTAGATTTATATCCTATATTTCCGCTATTTCTACCCAAACTATCATTGATGGTTAACTATGTATTAATACTTGGTTACTACTATCTAGGAACTGTTCCTTACAGTACTTATTCCGCTCTACTTTTCTCCGCTTTACTTTTTCTTACCTTACCTCTTCCTATCTTTACTTCTCCTTCATGATCTGAACTAGATGAGTACATTGATCCAGCGAATATAGACTTCACTTAGAACTTTGAGCACTACACCAGTCAGAACTTATTTACTTACTTACTTTTTTCTATGAGTTCAGTATCTTCGCTGAATCCATTTTGAGTGGTGATTCAGATCACTACCGATCGGTGATTGTCATCAAGGATAGAAAGAAGTAGCAACTGGCTCCTAATTTGTTACGAATGACTACGCAAGTTTTAGGATTAGATTAAGTTCTCAATGGATAGATCTATCCGACGAGCTGGGGCTGAGGAGGGCTGTACTTGGCTACTACTGATGTAATTCAATCTATTCTGGCTCCAGTTGTGATGATTACAGCTTGCGCTCTGTTATTAAACAGTATCGGAGCACAATACACGAACTTTGCTAATCAGCTGCGGGCTTTAGCTTTAGAACGAGTGGAGCTACTACGACAACTGGCAAAAGCCTCTACAGATCTCACATTTCTCGAATCTAAGCTTGAGATCATTGATCGTCAACTTCCCTTGTTGTTGAGTCATCATCACTCTTTGCACAACACCATGTTGTTAATTTACCTCTCTATCATTGCCTGTCTTACCAGCATGTCTATTCTGGGATGCTCGGTAGTCTTTCGCACGGTATGGGTGGAACGTGCAGCTTTGCTAAGTTTTTTGATCGGTGTCGTCACTTTATTCATCGGTATGCTGGTGCTGACTCGTTGCTTTCGTGGATCTCATCAGTTGGAGCAATTTATTGTCCATAAAACCTGTCAGTTGGCGCACCCTACCAACCCAAGTCGGCCCGAGCCTGCTCCGCGGCCACAAATAGATCAGCATCGGGAACCTGACTCCAATTCATATCACTAATTTCAGCGTAGAAGACTGCATCATAGGCTCGAGTTTGCACCACAACTGGCATGGGCACGGCATGGCCTAGCAATAGAGCTTGCTGCTTAGTATCTAACTTTGCCAGCACGGTTTTCAGATTTTGGCTCCCAGCCACGCCCGTAAAAACGGCATCAATATCTTTATCATCATTCAATAGGGCTGTGATCCGAGTTCCTAGTTGAGACATGACTTCACTATCAATACTTGAGGGCCGCTGATCAACAACCAGTAAGGTGACAAAGTACTTACGCATTTCACGGGCAATGGTACCAAATATGGTTTGTTTTGAGGTCCGTGGATCTAAAAACCGATGGGCTTCTTCAATCGTAATGACTAGTTGTCGAGGTTTGTCTAAGGGATTTTTGGTTTGCAGATATCGCTCTGCTTTATGAACGTAAGCTTGGTGGATCCGGCGAGTAATGACATTAGTTGCTAACATGTAAGAGAGCAAATTAGATTGAGAACCAAATTCAATGACAATGTGTTTTCCGGCCTCCAGTGCATCTAAGATTTGACCAATGTAATTGTATGGCAGCGTATTTCGAATATATTTCAAGTCATCTAACCGAGTCAATTTTCGCTGTAAGGCCATAATGGAGGCTTTGTTACCCAGTCGTTCCTCACAAAATTCTTGAATATCAGTATTAGACATTCCCAATAAACGAGTGATCCAATCCCGGCCAAATTCATTTCGGAGGATGATAGCATTTTCAAGGCTAGCTTCAGATAGATTAAGTTCCTGACTCAGGAGGGCTAGATCTTCAACTTCGATTTGATTGTAGCTAATGAAGAGTTCTTGAGCATCTTTAACCCCACGACGTTTTGTTGAGTCTGGATCAAGCGTATAGATTTGAACTTGATGGGTAAAGAGCTGTCGTAACCCTTTGACCGTAGTTTGCTGCTTACCTTCTGTTGCTGCCTCCCAACCGTACTCAGAGTGCATATCAAAAATCAGATTAGCAGCAGCTTGCTTACGAATAATGCCTGACAACAGCAGCCGAGTTAAGAATGATTTGCCAGTACCCGATTTGCCAAAAATACCATTGCTGCGCTCAACCAAGCGATCTAGATCTAGACAAATAGGTACCCCCATATCGATGGGCTGACCAATGACAAAGTTACGCTTATGGGGATCATCTTCCCAGCCAAAGACGGCTCTAAAGTCTAGTTCTTCAGCTTCAAACACTTGCGAAAAATGAGCGGGCACCGTTTTAACAGGTAGAAGCTGTACTGCTGTAGGATCTCCTCCTTGACCATTCAACAGGGGATGCTCAGGTTCTAAATCTGTTTCTACAGGAGCCAGCATTAACATAGGGGTAATGGTTAACAGCCCAAACGTTCCCGTCCCTGCTAGCACCTCCATGAGTAGCTGGTCTTCAGGCCGAGGTGGATCCATCAAAATTTGTGAGCTAGTTGTCCCTAACATGACGTCTGTCAAGATGCCAAAAAACCGATGGCGCTGACCTTGGACCACCATAAACTTGCCCACTCTCAGATCTTCAATCGAAGCACCTGGATTGAGCCGAGCCTCCAACCCTTGACTCAGAGAACCTTGAGTAACTGTGGCTAGAGCCTTTGACATAACCGCTTCCTTTCAATTACTTAGACAGCCTTAAACACCAACCGACGGGGCAGATTCAATTCGTGTTGTCCAATAGCTTAGCAGTTTTAATCTGAATCGCTTCACTGATGGCTTCAAAACTGACTTTTTCTGATTGGTTGACAGAACAGTGGTAACCATCTCCTCTAAATCTCGACATAATTTGTAAGATTACGAACTAACCTGTTTTTTGTCTTGATTGATACTAGCTTAAGCTACGCACTAGCTTCTTAGTAAATTTAATCTATTTGTTTCTACGTAATGATACTGAGTTTATTAGGACTCCGAGCCTAATCGCAATGAGATCTCGAAGATTTTCCACTCAGGCCATCAATCTAAGAAGCTAAAGAATCGCTATCTTAAGTAAATATACAGTGTATAGGGCAGGTTAAATGTACCTTTTAGGTAGTTGTATTTACACTAGATAGGTCTTAACAAACCAGTAATAGTAGTTATAGTAAGTTATGTTCCACTGGGTATGAGTTTACTCACAATCTATGGGTGGGGGTGTTTTGTTGTTGGTCTCCCTGTTAGCCTGACATCCTTGCTATTTCGTCTTCCTAGCCGAACGGCTGCCGTGGTCATGATTTTGACTTGGCCTGTGGGTGCAGCTGTCCTGCTAGCTATGGTCATTAGATTTACCTTGAAGCACCTATTCCAATACCGCGCCGATCAGATTAAAAAGTTGATCTCTCAATAGCAAGAGATAACAACAGCACCCTACAATTAACAAGGAAGCTGCTTAGAGACACCTTTAGATACAGAAGAACGCCAAGGTATGATGCTCTCTGTGAGAGATTTGAATGATCCCAAAACTGGGTAAAACTCGGTAGGAAGGAAGTGTAGACAGCTCTGATCTTTATCAATGGGCCCCATGAAGCAGACGACTCCCGACAATAGTCTTCTCTTGCTTGAGAACTTGTTTAACAATGGAGTTTTTTTTGTACTTCCTGAATTTAATGATCAAGCTCCCCGTGGCAGCAATCATCCCCATCAGTCGGTTGCTTTGGCAGAGGGTTTCCAGGCTATGGGTATCCCTCTTTACGGGAATCGAAATTGTTGGCTGCAATCTTTGGATACAAACAACTACTTGATTCCAGCTGCAGACTTCGATCAGGTACACCAATGTGCTCTGTGCATTATTGATGTCTCATTGTTAGGATCAGAACAAGGGCCCACCGATCGGTTGAAGTTGATTGCCCCTTTTGTTTCTACAGATACTTTAACAGTTTTAATTGACGCCAGTGATCCAACTATTTTTCATCCTGAATTTGATCAGTTCCCTCTGGTATTTCGAACTCACATGAGTCGCTTTGTTAAGTATCCTTCAAATTACGTGCCATGGGCATTTGGCTTGTCTAATCGAATCATCACGTCTACCGCCTCAAGTCCTCCTTTTCAAGAGAGAGCGCAAGAGATCTTGATTAACTTTAGAGCTTCTGCTAATCAAAGTGTGAGAGTTGCGCTTGAATTTACTCTTGTTCCCCATTTGTCAAATGTATTAAGACTAAACCGCACTGTAGATCTGCGTAACACCCCCATCACGATAGACAATAGTACTCCTTTTGACTTTCTTTGCTGGACACAGGTGGGAGGTCGACATAATCCCAACTATTACAACAGACTGAAGAACTCTATAGCCTGTTGTGCTTATGGCGGTACTTTTGTTTATGGTGACTTAGGTCCTGGGATTCTCCGATGGGATAGTTGGAGGTTTTGGGAGTCTCTGGCAGCAGGATGTGTTTCAATACACCTTGATCTGCAGAAATATGGTTTGTTACTACCGATCATGCCTGAGAACTGGAAACATTACATTGGTATTGATCTAGCCAACCTTGAAGAAATCAACAAGATCATTCAGAAAAGTCCTCATCTCCTGGAGCATATTTCTACAGCTGGTCAACAATGGGCTTTGGAGCATTACAGTCCAGTCCCAACAGCATGTTACTTTTTAGACATTATCTTTAGTGAACAACTAGGCACAACCCAAAATCTGTTGCAGCTACTCACTGTAACGGCAACCTAAGCAACAACAACCTAAGTTTTTTGAAACGATCTTCAACAACCAAGCTTTTGATCATCCCTAGGTTACTTGAATAACTTAAAAGCTGTTCCAGATTGGATAGTGTAAGTTGATCTTTGATTTTGCCCAACTCTACTGGGTTGTTATCCTCTGTCTAACATTCTCATAGTCGATCGAGAAGTATCCAGGTAAGATTATCGTACAGTTGTCTCTATAAGACGTTATGCATTTGGCGAAGACTTACGGCTTAACTCTGATCGGTGCTGGAGCTCTGTGGGCAGGCGCTACATTACCTGGGATGACTACAGCTACTGCCGATCATATCCTTCATGTTGGGATTATCCAGCGCTTTGGGGAAGAGGCTGCTGATACGCTTGATCTAGTTGCACCTTGGGGGTCACAGTTATCTCTCCAGTTTGCTGATAGCAAGGGTAACCAGCAAACCATGACCACGTCTAAAGTTACGCTCAGCATTGTAAATCATGGCTTAACTCAGCCTGAATGGGACCAACGCCTGATCTTTAGCAGCCATAAGAGTTTTGAAAGTGCTTATGCAAGTGCCTTAGAATGGCAGTCCCGTGGTGTGTTATCTGAAATTGCACAACCTGGTGAATGGCAAGTTTGGGCTGATCGATCTGAATACTCCATTCAAGATTTGCAAAGCCTGTATAGTCAAATTCAGCATCTACCCTCTGTCCGGTTAGTTCAAGAAGAGCGAACAGAACGTCCTTTACTCAGTTGGGTTGTGGGTCACTATCGCTATAACCGCGATCGACTCACCATCACCTCAGATGGAGGGACAATTCAAGTTGGCGGGACGTTATATGCAGGTCCCATCACCGTTAAACCTAATGCTTACGGCACCTACACAGTCATCAATCAGGTCCCCTTGGAAACCTACTTGCGAGGCGTTGTCCCTCATGAAATTGGACCTGGGGCGCCCCAAACGGCGATCGAAGCTCAGGCGATCCTGGCTCGCACTTATGCCTTAAGAAATACTCACCGATTTGAAATTGATGATTATCATTTGTGTGCTAATACTCACTGTCAAGTTTACAAAGGACTTTCAACGACTCCTCAAACTGATGCGGCTATTCAGCAAACAGCAGGGCAAGTCTTAACCTACAATGGAGACTTGATTGATGCCGTCTACTCGTCCACGAATGGCGGTATTTCAGCTGCATTTGAACACATTTGGGACGGTGAACCCCGACCTTACCTACAGTCTACTGTGGATACGGTGGGATCTGGAGCTACAACGCTTGATTTGCGAGATCCTGAAGTCTTTCGTCAGTTTTTAACTCAAACTGAAGGGTATAACGAAGTTGGCATCTCTCGATTATTCAGATGGCAGAAACAAGTAGGATTAACAGACCTCTCAGCTCAGTTTAGACAAAATCAAAAGTATCTTGGATTACCCATTCCAGAGTGGGAAGGAGTGAGTCGTCTCCAGATTCTATCGAGAGCAGCCAGTGGCCGAATACTAGCGTTGCAAGTAGATTTATCGACCCCAACTGGGACTCACTCTATCGTCTTGGAAAAAGATCAAGTTCGGCTGGTCTTTCAAACTTTGCTCAGCACCATGTTTGCTATTGAGCCTATTCTTCAAGGGGATCAACTTTGGGGCTATACCTTTCTGGGAGGAGGCTTTGGTCATGGGGTTGGTATGAGCCAATATGGATCCTATGGGTTATCTCGCCAGGGCTACACCACGTCTCAAATTCTTAATTTCTACTATCCTGGAACCACATTAACTCAGCTGGGATCGTTGTCCTATCGACTACCTGTGATCAATCCATCGTGACTTAGGTTAACTTGACGGGATAGACAAGATATGGTGGGATTGAGAAACATAAAGTAGGCACACAGGAACTAGCACGTATGCCCCCATCTCAGGAATCTGGAGCCGCTTGGGAGCCACTTGCACGTCTGGGTAAAGCTGCCTTATTTCAATCTTCAGCAGCCTTTTGGCATTGGCTCAATCACTGGATTGATTATCTTTCACCCCAGCAATGGCAGGAGCTGATCACAACTTTACCTACCTGTGACGCTACTTCTAACCCTAACGTAGACCTGAAGTTATATAAAACAGCAACCCTGACTGCACTCGCTCATCTACTCCGTCAGGGTCAGTATCGATTTGCCTATAAACTATATTTTGCCTTGTTAGATCCACCCGATACCCAGCTTAAGAATACTTTTACCCCCACCGAGTTGACACAGGTCATACATCAGGTTGCAGGTGAACCCGAGATCTCACCTAAGTGGGAAGCAGCCATTCAATTAAGGACCTTGGTATTTGAGATTGATCAGACCGATTTGTTGAATTTATTTCAATTAATTCTTCTTCATGCCGAGTTAAAGGATGACTTTTCAGTTCAAGTCTATGCTCAAGCTGCCTTAGACGCTTTGGATTTAACCACCCCGATCCAATCCACAAGTGCAGCAACTTTAATTAAAGAACTCCCAGCTTTTCTGATCCGGATCCTAGACTTGGGGTACGGCGGTATTTTCGTGGAAATCTTTGTTAGTTGCATCCCCTATTTCAATATTAATTTGCAGGCAGGCTTAAGGGGGTGGCTCTACATCTTTGCTAAGGCCTACCATCCTGACTTTGTCAGCCGACTCGAGCCAGGTCAGCCAGTTCAGTTAATTGCCCCAGCCATTTTAAATTTTTGGTTGGATTTTTGTAGTCAACTGATGAATTGCAAGGGTTTGTCGATCATAGCAGCTCATCTGGAACAACTACTGCAGGCTAATTTGTCTGATTTTCCCTTTGCTAGTGACGAGTTGCTCCCTTTTTACATAGCTGTGACCTGTGCTTATTTTCACGCCTATTCAGGCCAATTAGACCAGGCTCGCCGAGTTCTCATCCCTTTATTAAAACAGTGGCCTCCTGCTCGTTTAGCCCCATGGCTCACACCAACAGCGGCAGCATTGGATCGAACTTTTATCACCACAACCCTACTGCAACGCTTGTGCTTTATCTTACCTTACGTTACAGATAACCGTGCCTTAGTTTTTAGCTATCAAATCCCCGCCGCCCACTCCTTCAGTGATCAAGTCCGACAGACAAGTGTATCAATGACACCAGCCGGGATCAATCACAGACAACCTCTACGGGTGGGCTATCTTAGCAATGGTTTTGGTCAACATCCAGTTGGGTATCTGAGCTATCAAAGTATTGGTCACCATCGGACAGGCGGAATTGTAGAGGCTTATTGTTACAGTTATCAGCGGTCTGCTAACCCTAATGATAGTGTTTATTCAGGCTTAGTTAACCAAGTTGCAGCTTTCCGCCATCTCTCAGATCTAGATCTTGATCAGGCTGTTGCTACCATTCGCAATGATCAGCTTGATCTTTTAGTTTACCTAGATGGGCTAACCAGCTTAACAGGTTGTGAACTGATGGCCCAACGATTGGCCCCTACTCAACTCAGTTGGTTAGGTGGAGATTCTACTACTCAACCCGAGATTGATTATTTCTTAGTTGATCCTTGGCTCTTACCGGAAGACGCTCAAGCTGATTATCCTGAAACCTTAATTCGATTACCCACCTTTTTAGCCATCGACAGCTTTCAAGTTCATCCACCTATTGATGTAGATAAATTTTATACGGCTTTAAATATTTCAGCTACTACTGTGATCTATTGGTCTGCTAGTGTGGGGATGAAACGTAGTTCTGACTGTATTGAAGCTCAACTAGATATTTTAAGACAAGTGCCTGATAGTGTTCTTGTGATCAAAGGTATTGCTGATATTCCCACTTTGGTAGACATTTACCGTACTCGAGCTGCTGCTAAGGGGGTGGAGCATCAACTACGATTTTTACCCATGACTCGAAAAAGTGCTGATCATCGCTCGCAATTAGGTTTAGCTGACGTGATGCTAGATACGTTTCCTTACACAGGAGCCACGATTACAGTAGAGGCCTTGTATATGGGGCTGCCGGTGGTGACTCGAGTGGGACAATCTTATTATGGTCGCATGAGTTACAGCATTTTAAAAGCAGCTGGGCTGGAGGCGACGATCACCTATTCAACCGAAGAGTATATTGAAAAAGCCGTGACTCTTGGAGTCGATCGAGAGTACCGAAAGCAGCTGAAGCAAACCTTAAAAGATTCAAAACGAAGTTCGATGCTTTGGGATGCCCGTCAGTTTACTCGCCACTTAGAAACAGCTTATCAACATATTGCCCACCGGCTCCCATTGAACGAGCAACTGAACGAGCAACTGAACGAGCAACTGAAC
>CAYSWV010000020.1:30327-40835 GCA_964434865.1 uncultured bacterium | reverse complement strand
AGCAACTGAACAAGCAACTGAATGAGCAACTTTGGATCCCAGCCTTTCCAACCACCTACTTGTCCGCCCAGGCCTGGAATCAAGCTGGAGTTGAATTGGCCCGAACGGCCTTACAAGCCCCCACCGCTATTGAAAGACACCGCCTCTGGGAACAGGCCATACAGTCTTGGCGACAGGGCTTAACCCATGATGCCTTTCACTTTCCTTGCTGGTTTAACCAATTACATGGACAACTAGTCTTAGGTGATCGATCATCTGCCACACAGTCGGCCTATCAGCTTCTACACCAGATGCTTCTCAACCCCAGTCCATTTTTGCTAGCGCTTAAGGAAGATGAGGCTGACTTGATTTGGGTGGAAACAGCAGCTATTCACCCCATAAAACATCCTGATCAGGTGGAGTTGACCTATTGGCAATGTCATCTTGTGTATTGGTTAGCGACTCAATCTCGGGCCATTTACAGTGAAACTGGCTTACAACTCTGGCAGTTTGCGTTGGCTTTAAACCCTAACGATCGGCACCTCCAACTCTTGGTGGGGTTAGTCCTGGCATCCTATGGTCGTATCCAGGGGATCTATTACCTGAGAGCCGTTGTCCAACAACATCCTGAATGGCAGCCAGCTCAGGTGGGGTTAGCTGTAGCTCTCCTAGATTGGCAGCCAGCACCACTACTTAGAGAGCCACTCAGAATGGCTTACGAAGGCTACCAGCTAGTCCTAGAACCAACCCTAAAAAGTGTAACAACATTAGTTTTACTAGCTCAAGGGGCCTGGTTTGAAGATGAAATTCAGTTCTTTCGGCACCAGTTGCAACCCGGAATGCGTGTGATCGATGTGGGTGCCAATGTTGGCGTCTATACGTTTTTGTCTGCCGCGCAAGTTGGGCCGAAGGGGCGTGTGTATGCCATCGATCCCACCCCAGAATGCATTCAATGTTTGCAAGACACGACTAAGATCAATCAACTGGAGTCTTGTGTCATTCCCATAGCGGCGGCGGCGGGGCAAGAAGTGGGGCAAACTCAACTGGTCTATGGAGAGGCTCATGTTTTCAATCATATTGCCAGAGCAACTGAAGTCCCTCCCAATTCACACCGAACACTCACAGTCGATCTGATCACGTTAGATCAGCTCTGGCTCTCTGAAAATCAGCCTACTATTCATCTGATTAAAATTGATGCTGAGGGGGCTGAACTGGAGGTACTTCAGGGTGCCACAACCTTAATTCAGGCCTGCCATCCTGTGATCTTGTTTGAGAACAATGACGGCCAGGGCCCTAGTGGTGCTAGTCCAGCCCAATTTCTTTCAACTCTGGGCTACAGCTTTTATCTCTATAATCCGCATCTAAAAGTACTGGATCCCGTTGATCCCTTAACAAAACCTGTCCACTCCTTGAATATTATTGCGAAGGTTGAAACAGAATGGGCTAGCTTTCAATAATAGGAGACTATTAGCTGCCACCTAGCCCCTGTTAATCAGAAAAAAAACTAGGTACGCTGAAAATAAGTAGGCTTTAGGAGATAAGGGTGAAGAATCTAGCTATTAGCTCGGCTGTGGTAGTTGTTGTGGGTTTAGGTGGCAGTTTGATCTTAACCAACCCCTCTCATACGGTCTATCAAAAGTATGCAACTGAGCAACTGAGCGCTTATTTAAAAGCAGAAACCTGTGACAAGGCACCTAATTTTCTGGAGGGAGGCTGTAAAGATCTGATTGACTCCCTCCAACCCCAGCTCATAGACCTGTTTGCTAGATCCACTGAGCGTCACAACTTTTTGTTCTTTAGCATTTACTCCACGACGATTGAACCAGAAACGATATCTCCACTTTTACCGGGTGGTCTACCCACCTATCACTTTGAAACCCTGGGCATTTTCAATTCATTTAACACCTATAAAACTGAGCAATCTTAACGACTAGGTCCCAGGTTAATTTAAGATCAGGAGTTGGCGGGTAATGGTACTCTCAGATCAGGATTGATCCTCAGTCGATTTGTGGAACTGTCATGTCATCTGTCGATACCCCTACTGACTTACTTAATCAATATGCCCACGGGGAACGAAACTTTAGTGGATCTAACCTGATTGGGGCTAACCTTCAAAATCTAGATTTAAAGGGTGCCGATCTCAGCTATGCCGATTTAAGTCGGAGTCAACTGTTGAAAACTAGCTTGAGAGGTGCTGACTTAAGTTATGCCCTTCTGGATGAAGCCAATTTATCAGATGCCGATCTGAGAGGAGCTTGTTTGATGGGAGCCTCGCTGCTAGGGTCAATTCTAGACGGTACCCAACTAGATCTAGCGGATTACGATGCACATACTCGATTTCCCCCAGGTTTTGATCCAATTTATGCCAAGATGCGCAGTACTGAGTCATAGTTTTCTGCCCACTAGACCTTAAAAAGAACTAGATCCTATGAATTGGCATAAGCTCAGGTCGTTGAGTGTGAAATGGATACGGTATTGGCAGACGTTTTATCAGGGGTTGAAGAGACTGGTCACAAAGATCGGTCAAAGAATCGGTCAAAGAATCGGTCAAAGAATCGGTCAGTGGAGTTTAAATCAGTCGTGGATCGGGGTAGTTCTAGCTGTTGTAATCGTTTATGGTCCGTTGTGGTTGAAATCTTATCCCTATGTCCATTCCATTGGCTCGAATGTCATGTGGGCCTTTCAATTTGGGACTCAATTTCAGACCGGGCAACTCTACCCCCGTTGGTTAGAACAATCGTTTGCTAGTTTGGGTAGCCCAACGTTTGTTTTCTACCCCCCCTTGTGCATGTATGCGGTGATCCCGTTTGCGTTACTGGGATGGTCAGTTACTCAACAGATCATTGGATCGATTGGACTAGCCTTGTGTGTTATGGGAGGAGGGGCTTATGTCTATGCTAGCCATCTGTTCACCCAGCGCTGGCTCATCCTACTTTGCAGTAGCCTCAGTGTGCTATCACCCTACTTTTTGATCAATATTTATATTCGGGGTGCCCTAGGAGAAATGTGGGCCATGGCTTGGATCCCCTGGTTACTTTGGGCCATATCTGCTGAGCTTAAGTTCAACTCATCGTTCAAACGCCGGCGCCTGGATCGGAGCTGGTTGATAGCCCTGTTCATAGGATTCATCGGCTTATCCCATTTACCTACTGTTTTATTAATCAGTTGTGTGTTGGCCCTGGTTCCCTGGATCATCACGCTTTGTCGAGGCTGGCGCTGGCAGGAGTTGAACTATTGGTGTTTACATATCTATCCTTCCTTAGGTCTGGGCTTGGGTAGTGTTAGTTTTATGTTGTTACCGGCTTTGTTGGATCAAAACTTAATTAATATCGATTTTATTAAAGCCAATTCAATTCCAATTAACCGGCTTATGGTAACGGGTCTCACCCAAGGCCAGTTGAAGTTGACTGAGCAACCGTTTGATCTAACCCTAACCCCTTTTTTCCTCATCATGGCCTTAACCTGGTTAGGTAGCTTACTCTTTCTCATTCTGATCCCTTACTTACGCAGCCCTGATTACTGGCTCATTACTCTAGGATCGGGAGTTGGCTTATTAATGATGACGGATGTAGGAGCGGTCTTCTACCAAACATTTAAGATGCTGCTCTCTATTCAATTTTCTTGGCGGTGGATGGCGATCACTGGATCTCTCTGGCCGTTTCTGTGGGGCCTCGTTCTTCGAGGGTTATCCCTGACTCGGCGAGTCCGGTGGCGGCTTCAGTTGCGCTGGCTTGATATTGGATTTACGATTCTACTCGTCGCTGTAACCACCCAATTGGTATGGCAATCCATTATTTTCTGGCCCCAAAAAGCGGCGGAGCTAGACCAGTTTTTTCAAGATCGACCTACGTTTCCAGCTGAAGTTGATTTAACTGCCGAACCTTATCAAACTATTGATTTTGGGATGTTGAGAAATGGAGTGGGTGATCCCTTTATGACTGACGTGTCTGAATATACACCTCGCTGGGCTTTAGGTCCTCCCCATCTGCCACCACGGTCTGTCGATCTAGTAGAATGGGTTCAGGGCACTGGTGATATTCAAATACAAGCTTGGAAACCTGGGTATCGAGCCTTTAGTGTTCAAAGTGCGGTTCAGAGCACCCTAGCCTTGCGAATGTACGACTGGCCAGGCTGGGTTGTCACTATTAATGATGAAGTACACTCCCCTTCAAATCGAAAACCAGATAGCTGGGGCCGTTTGCAAGTTCAGATTGACCCAGGTCTCAATGAAGTTAGTGTCAGGTATCGAGGCTCTAGGGCCGAACAATGGGGATGGCGGCTTAGTGGGTGCAGTGTACTCCTAATGATTCTCTACATTGGTCTGCGACGACGTCTACTTATTCAAACTCTCTACTCTTGAATCAACAGAACCCAAAAGCAGCCAGTAAGATAATTCAAACCGACTGCCCTTGTCTTCTATTTAAACTCTTTGATCAATGGCTACCTAGTTGTCAATCGTAGCTTCAAGTGCAAAGGTGCCATCACCGAGTAGACCTGTTGCATACACAGTGTAATTTCGGTTGGCTTCTAATGTCAGTTCTGCTGACCCCGCAAAGATATCGGTTCCCGCTGCAAATACACTCACTTCAATAGTCCCGGGGGCTACTTCAAGGTTAGCAGGAGTAGCATTACCAAACTCTAACCCCCCCAAGAGTAAGGCTCCACTTGGATCATTATTGCCCACTCGGATGTCAACAGCAGGAGCATCGGGTGATAAATGCAGGATCCTCACCTCAGCTACCCCATCAGTTGGGATCACGTCATCTTCAAAGGCAATGATCTGTAGAGGCTGCTGATTATCTACAGGGGCGACTAACCCAGTTACAACAATAGTTTGGCTGGTTCCAGCTGGGATTGACGGGATCGTAGCATCAATCACGGGTGTATCGAGCTGGTCATCTACAAAGACTTCAACGGTAACATCACCTGAGGGGAAGGGCACAAATGGAGTCACCGTAAAAAAGGTAATATCAGGAAATGCTTCAATATCATTGGCAAACACATCTACTGTTGGAGCATCCGGTGAAGCATGGACTGCCCGAGTTGAGAATGGACATGCAGCTGAAGTGGCAAATTGAGTAGCAATCGTTAATGGATCTTGACCAGGTTCATGAACAATAACGCAGGTTGATTCGTTGGCTCCAGGAATCACCAGTTGATTAAACTCAATCTGAACTAGGGTTGAATCGGGCTGAGCCACATAGCTGGTAAATCCAGTAAAGACTTCATTCGGGAGTCGAACAAATTCAGCAGCACCAATGGTAAAGCTAGGAGCTTCAAAAGTCGGATCTTGTACGGAGATCTGGACTGTGCCGGCAGGGGCTGGCCCCACAGGGGGTTGAATTAGTAAACCACCTGGCAACGTATCACCGGGGATTGCTAAGATATCAGCAGCCGTTAAGTCAGCGCCTGGTAGTAAAGTATTTACAGTCAATGCTAAATTTTCGGCAGTACGGAGGCCGGCGGGCAAAAACGTTGCCGCGTAAACAACCGTAGCATCTATGAGATCAGGAGCAGGAAAGCTACCACCTGCAGCAAAGTCAGTATTGAAGTCAGTGGGAATAGGATCTAGAGCCTCAACCGAAAAGGATCCTAATGAGAAGAGTGTACTGGCTTGAGTGATGATGTTTTCAGGGGTTCTTAAATTGGGAGGAAGGTTGCTCAAAGCTAGAACCAAGACAAAATCCTCAAGCGTGACTTCTGTAGGATCACCCTGGTAAATTAAGGCTGACTGCTTTGAGTCAACGGTAACAGCAATTTGGGCCTGAGTTAGGCTGTCAAGCTGAATTTGATCAAAAGCTTCTACTGGGACTAAAGCAGAGGCTACATCAGCTACATAAACCTGAGCATCTGGTGCTACTTGAAGGGGCAAAGGTACAAATGTGGCATCCCCAATCACAAAGGTCTCAGGTAATGGCTCAGGAGAGGTAATCGTTAACTGAAGCTGGGCCGCTGCAGCTACAGAGTCTACAGGCTCGGCCAAGCTGAAACTCCCCGACGGTGACTGGCTCAACTGAGGATCCAGTGAAGTGAATTCAGATGTATCACCACAACTTTGAAGAGCAGCCAAGACTAGGGTTGCTGACAAACCATACCAAAAAGAACGCATAAACACCTCTCAGATCAACAGAAGCGTGCTGATGAAGCTATCTTATGAAGTCGTGACTTTAAACTCATAATCCTCAAACTCATGATCCTCAAACCCATGATCTGTTGCCTTTAAAATACAACACCAAAAATACCAACATCTATAGGTGTTGCCACATGTCTTTAACTTTAAAGATGACTCAAACTTAATCCAGGCCGGCAAAACCAGCACCAGAGCTAACCTTTAGACCCAGCTTTAGAGTTGGAGGGATTTGCATCAGAGTTGGAGAGGATTTGCATCCAATCGAATTACGATGACTTCACGTGCGTATTAGCTTGAAATATCAGCACACTGCTTAACTTACCATAGTTACCCTCAAAATTGAAGTACGTTAAAACGAAGATCAGGCAACTCATTCCTATTGAATCTATAGGCTTAGATTTCAAGATATTGATTAGCCCATAGTGCTGCTTGAGTGCGATTACAGACCCCTAATTGTGCCAGTAGGCGAGTCATATAGTTTTTTACAGTCCCCTCAGTCAGATGCAAGCTTTGGGCAATTTCTCGATTGTTTTTACCCTGAGCCACGAGTTTAAGAATGTCCTGTTCTCGGTCAGTCAAAGATAAGAGATTGCTTGAGTTGTCAGAGGTGGGGTCTGTGAGTGGCCTAGACTTGATCTGAGAGAAAACTTTGGGAGCAATGGTAGGTCCAAGTTGCCCAACCCCTTGATGTAAGGAGCGGATTGCTGTTGCTAGCTGATGTGAGGGTGTACTTTTGAGAAAATAGCCTAGAGCCCCCGCTTGCAGTGATTGCCAAATGTATTCATCCTCATCAAAGGTTGTGAGCACTAAAATGCGGATCCAGGGACAGCGCTCATGAATTTCACGAGTAGCCACGACTCCATCACATTCAGGCATACGGACATCCATTAAGACAATATCAGGTTGTAACTGTTTGGTGAGGCTAATAGCTTCATAGCCCTGACTGGCTTGACCAATTACATTGAGATCAGGTTCTAGGCCTAGTAAAGAGGCCAGCAGCTCTCGAAACGTAGCTTGATCATCAGCCAGTAGTATCTTAATCATGCTTCACTCCCTAGTATGGAACAGTGACACGAATCGAGGTCCCTTGACCAGGAGCCGTGCGAATATCGAGGTCTCCTCCTATCATTTGCGAGCGTTCTCGCATTCCTCGTAACCCATACCCTGTCATGCTGGCATTGGGATCAAACCCGATCCCATTATCCCTTAGCTCTAATTTCAATCCTGTTGGTGTACACGATCCCCAAAGTGTCACTTGAGTAGCGCGAGCATGCTTTTGAATGTTAGTCAGCCCCTCTTGGATAATACAGTACAGCTGATGACTGGTATGCAAGGGTAACAGGGGCAGTTGTAAACTCATCTCGATTGACAGGCTATGTTGGTGTTGCATCTGGGTAATCAGTGACTTTAGAGCCTCATCAAGATCAAAGGCTGATTGTCGCATCGTATGCACAGCCCGTCGGACTTCTTGTAAGCATTCGCTTGACAACTGCTTCGCCTGTAACACAGCAGCAGGGACTTGAGTGGGGTTATGACCTGTCAGTTTTGTAGCTAGCTCTAGTTGAGCGTCCAACGTTGTTAACAAGTGGCCCAATGAATCATGAATATCTCGAGCAATCCGGGTCCGCTCTAAGGTTGTAGCTAAGGTATCAATCTTTTGAGTCAGAGCTTCCGCTTGGAGGCGACTGCGTTGCTCAGCTAAAACAACAGATCCAAATAAGATCACAAAGCCATAGATAGCTAAGTAGCAGCCCAAGCTAGTTAGGACCAGATTCAATTGATACCCCTCAGAGGCTAAAACAGCCTGAAGTTGCTCTTGCATCAAGGTAATCCGGCCAGGCAACGTATAGGCATAAGCAGCATGCCAACTTAAACCTGCTACTAAGCCTACGACCAAAGCCTCTTTTCGAGACAAAATAAACAAACTTTTAGCTAGAAAAATATAGAGTAAAATCTGAAAATTTAAGCCCATTAATCGACTTAAACTCACCAAACTGATCTCAATAACAACATAAAGTCTTCTAATCCAGATCGCTTGATCGAAAGGAATCCAGAAGCTAAGCAGAGTCCACGTCAATACATAGACCATAGGCAACCCTACCGAAGCCCCCAAAATTTGGCTCACACCCCTATTGAGATAGAGACCAACCGCAAACGATCCCAGTAAAATCCACTCAATTGCTCTAAGAGTCCAGCGAATACGAGGTGATAGGCTCATCAATCTCACCCTCAGGAGATCTATAGTCTATAGGTGTCTATAGGTTGATCTTAAGCACTGGATCAAATAAATGATGAATGACTAAAGTCACCTTTATTGATGACCTTGGTGACTACGTGATCCCCGTGTAGCCCAGTAGCCTGTGAGTAGAGTAACGCTAGCCAGTTAACCTCTCAATCAACTACAACTAGGCACAAGGGAGGCAAGACATGCGACCATTATGGAGAGTAGGGCTGCTCAGTAGTGTAGTTGCTTTGTTAGTAAGTTGTGGAGACAATGGCTCATCGGTGTCAGTGTCCCCAGCTGGATTCTTTGCAGCGAGAGCTATTCATGCTTCACCTGATGCCCCAACTGTTGATGTGTTTGTGAATGGCAGTGAGGCCGCTGATGGCTTAACCTTTTTTAGTCTTACCCCCTCACTGAGCGTACCAGCTGGGATCACAGAGATTGAGGTCTTTGGCACCAGTCCAGGGTCAGCCCTACCGTCTGGATCCCCTGTGATTGAAGGGACTTTATCCTTTGCCGCTGCCACTAGCCAAACTTTAGTTGTCGGTGGATTGGTTAATCCATTATCCAACCAGCAACCCTTGCAGCTTCTGGCTTTCACCGATGACGTGATCCCAACCCCAGGTGCCGCTGAAGTTCGAATTATTCATCTTTCACCAGATGCCCCGGCTGTTGATGTCAGGGTTGGGAATCAAGACCCTCAAGGCGATCTCTTGGCGACTCTGGCCTTCGGACAAGCAACACCAACCAATTTAGTCTTACCACCCGGTACCTATACCGTCAGTGTTTTTGCTAGTGGAACAGCAACGTTTGCTGGCAGTAGAACAGTCACAGTCGCTGCTGATCAGGTCTATACGGTTTATGCCGTTGGTTTGCTCAGTGATAGCAGCTTTCGGCTCGAGGTGAGTCAGGATACTTAGGGCAATCTAGGTTAAAGCGGGAACTTGCTGTGAACGTGGATAGACCAGATAAACGGTACCCCCTGAGTATTCTAGCCAAAGGGTTTCCAGCTCTTGACGATTATAGGTCCGCTTGACATCTTGATCACGTTGAGCTGCTGGGTCATTGACCACTGGATTACCTTGCGCATCAAAACCGACTATGACCGCTAGATGGCCACTACTGCGATCAAGTTCTGCCCCTTGTAGATCCCCTTTTTCCCAACCAAAGCTAATGACAACTGGAACACCAGCCACAATCCAGGGTTCAACTTGAGCCATACTTGTGAAGCGAGCTACTGTAGCTTCAAATCCCTGAGCAGCGGCAAAAGCGGTATTAAACGACCAGTTACCATGTCCATCATAAACCCAGTCATAGACGCCATTGACAGCCGAGCGGACTTTGGGTTCACACGGACCCTGCTCTCGATGCCAATAACTCAAAACCATTGACAGTGAGGTGGGACTACACCAAACTTCTCCTCCATCGGGATACACCATTTGAGAGCACTCTGGCAGCTGCAAAACGTGTCCCCACAGGGTAGGATCACCGGAGTGAAGTTGTTGTGGTTTTTCTGGCACAGTGGAGAGGGTAACTGCCATCCGGTGAATGGTTGGTGTGATCGCTGGGGTTGTGGCAAAGGCCCGCACAGCTAATTGATAAGTCCGACTCCCTTGAGGATTGTCTTTCAAAACCAGTAAATCAGTGTAGATATCAGCATCAGCATCATTTTGATCGTCAACTGAATGGCGTTCAATAGTTGAAGTATCAGCTGCCCAGATGCCTAGGTTATACCACTTAGACCAGTGCCCGCGAGTTTCTGAACGGATCAAGGTTTCAATCCAAGTACCCGGGGGAGTTTCAACATTCCAGGAGGCAATAGCACCTTGATACCCAAACGAGGTGGAGAGTACTGGGCTAATAGCCTCACCCACGATAAAGTCTCCGCCATTATAATAATTACGGTTGTGATAGCCACCTGCTGGATACGGATCGCGCCCGGCCTGAGCAGTAGCAGGATCGAGCTGTAAGGCACCCGTGTTCAGACGTTGGAGTCCGCTTAATTCCCAAGTTGAGAAGCTATTGGTGTAACTTGACCATTCCTCAAGTTCAGCTTGATAACTGTTACTAGGTGCTGCATAAGTGCTGGTCATGAGCATCACACACAATAAACTAAATCCTAAAGCGCTCAACCATGGCCACCATTTTCGCTGCTGAACCCATCGCTGCTCAACC
>CAYSWV010000020.1:27107-30227 GCA_964434865.1 uncultured bacterium | reverse complement strand
AACCCATCGCTGCTCAACCATGAGATCTCTGCCTCCATCTAGTAACATCTATTCCACAGTACTGGGTACTTAAGAGGATAGCATTGAAACTATTGAAACTCGAATCTGCTCAGTTAGAGAGTTTAAGGGATACCTTAGTCATGTTGGTTAGACCCAGAACTTGAAGGTAGAGCTTTAGTCTCAAATAGCCACCGCCGTAATGGATGGTTTGAACGCAATCGCTGAATACGACTCACAACAAAATCTAAACTATCTCGCTCAGATTCGAATAGTCCAAATACTTCTAATCGACTTTGAGTTAGTAACACATACAATGTGACAGCTACACAAAAGAGCAAGCCTAAGCTGGCCAAACCAGGCTTGTAAAACAACATGTACTTCACTGCTGTCCAAGTAAAGTACTCAAGCAGTCGGCGGATGTGATCTCGCAGGGCAAATAAGCTAGGAATACCAATAACGAGCCAAACCAATACCAATAGCCCATACAGACCATTTTGATAAGTTTCTAGTAGCTTTTGAACTTCTCTGGACAACGGCTTACGGGATCGGGGACTCAAAGACTTCCCCATTGATAGCCTCCTATGACATAGTAAGTGGCCAGCTGCAAGGAAAACCTAGAGGTAACCTAGAGGTGAATGGTTTAACCCACTCTAGGCTATGATCGTGCAGGCTCAATCATCTCTAAAATCATCGATCTAGGCTAAACCATCTGTCGGTCTGAAGACTCAGGTGGATCATTGTCGTTAGATTCACTCAACTCTGTAGCCTCAACCTCAAATTGACGCCGGCGCCACCAAACTAAGAGAGGGCTAGCGATAAAAATACTGGAGTAAACTCCTAAACTAAATCCAATCAGCAATGTGATCGAAAACCCTTTCAAGGTGGTGCCCCCAAAGATAGCAATAGCAACTAAGGGTAGCATTGTTGTTAACGATGTATTGAAGGAACGGCCAAAGGTTTGGTTGAGGGATAAGTTCACTACTTCAGGAAAGCGAATTTTCCGACTGATCAGACGTCGATTCTCCCGAATCCGGTCATAGATAACAACGGTATCATTGACTGAAAAGCCAATAATGGTCAGCAAGGCAACGACAAAGAGACTATCAGCCTCCAACCCTAACGTTAAGCCCATCAAAGCAAAGAAGCCTAACGATAGGATGACGTCATGCAACAGAGCTACAATGGCAAAAACAGCGTAGTCTAATTGAAACCGAAACCCCAGATAGCCCACAATCAAGGCAAATGAGATCAGCACTGAAAGGATACCCGCTTGCAGCAGCTGCCGCCCAACCGTGGGACCTACAGTTTCAACTAGAGCTCGTTCAAAAGTACCCACCTGCTCCTCAAAGGCAGCCTCAATATCAATCCGCTCCGATTCGGCCAGAGGTGGCATTCTAATGAGGGCATTCTTCTGAGTCTGGGTATCTAGTTGAATGACGCTTTTGCCTAGGCCTTGCTGATCAAGCACTGAGCGCAACTGTTCGGGAGTTACCGCTTGTTCAAACCGGAGATCTAACAGGGTACCCCCAGAAAAGTCAAGCCCCAGCTTCAAAGGACTGCCAAAGGTAGCCAGAGAGAAGGCCATACTTGATAAGCCAATCAGCAGCATGATAGCCGCAACCGTAAACCAGAGCTTACTCCGGCCCACGATATCAATACGATAATTCAGCTTTGGGGCTTCAGATGAGGAGGAAAGAATCATGATTTTACTAACTCAGGTGTAACGCCATAGAGGGTAGGACGTCGTAATGATGGGATGCCCATGGCCAAAAATAGCATTGTACGGGTACACGTGAGGGCTGTGAAAAAGCTAACAACAATTCCAATCCCTAGAGTCACTGCAAACCCTTTGACCAAACCCACCCCCAACCAAAACAAAACGCCACACACCAGAAGTGTTGTGACATTACTATCTAAAATGCTACTAAAAGCTCGGTTAAAACCTTCATCCACTGATTTGTAGAGACTTTTCCCGCCTTTTAGCTCTTCTCGAATACGTTCAAAGATCAAAACATTAGCGTCGACGGCCATCCCAATACTCAAAATAAAGCCAGCGATCCCAGGTAAGGTAATCGTGACTCCAACATACTGAAACACAGCAAATGAGCAGATCGCATAGAACAACAGGGCAACATCAGCAATCAAACCTGGCAGCTTGTAATAAATCAACATATAGGCAAAGACCAGTGCTAATCCCGTGATCCCAGCATAGAGACTCCGTTGAATACTTTCACTTCCTAAGGTGGCCCCCACGGTGCGGTTTTCTAAAATTTCGATCGGCACCGGTAAAGCGCCTGCTTGCAGTTTAATCGCGAGGTCGGTAGCCTCTTCAACAGTGTATTGTCCGGTAATGACCGCTTGGCCCCCCACCAGGCCAGATCTGGCAAACTCAGGTCCCACAATCGGTTCACTAATTAACGTGTCGTCCAAAAAAATGCCCAAGATGCGACCCGTACCCGCAAGCTCTCGGGTAACTTGAGCAAACAGATCCGGCCCTTCACCCTTAAATTCGATACTGACATTCCAGTTATTCACACTCACCGCAATCGGTGCAGCACGACGCAGGAGGTCTCCAGTCAATCCGGTTTTTTCAAATACCCTTTCGATTTCTGGGCCACTCCGTTGGATTTCGCCGGTTTCGAGGAGTGGCAACTGGGTAGCAATTCGCTGTTTACGGAAGTCAAGCTGGGCTGTATCTCCTAGGAGTTCAATTGCTCGATCAGGATCAGATACACCGGGTAGTTGCACAAAGATTTGATCAGTGCCGCTAATTTGGACCAGAGATTCGGCAACGCCTAATCCGTCAATCCGCTGTTGCACCACAGACTGGACACCTGCAATCACCTCAGGCGTTATGGTGGGCACATCTTCAGTCGGAAGGGCCTGGAGTGTTAATTGAGTGCCACCCCTTAGATCTAGCCCTAAGCGGGGCTCACGAGACAGACCAAAGATCGCGGCGGAAAGCACCACAAACACAACAATAAACAAAGTGAAAGCTTGCTTGCCCATAGTGAGCATCCTTCTGAAACAAACTAGTGAGGTGGACCTGATCGATAGTCAAACATGATCATTAAGTTATGTCAGCCTTTAAGCTAAGTCAGCCTTTAAGCCAAGTCAGCC
>CAYSWV010000020.1:0-27007 GCA_964434865.1 uncultured bacterium | reverse complement strand
GTCAGCCTTTAAGCTAAGTCAGCCTTTAAGCCAAGTCAGCCCTTAAGTTAAGTCAGCCAAGTATCATGATTTACAATCACCAGAAGCTGAGGCTGATGGTTTGATTCCAGTCTCTCACTATACCGGTTTCTGCTTAAGTTGGTCTAGTAGCTAGAGGCCTAAAGCAGTTGCGGGTGAACCTATTCCAGCCCTTAAGCTATCTCTTCTATTTGTGTTAAGTTACATAACGGTGATCCCTAATAGCCAAAGTGGAGGTCTGAGCTTCCCAAGCTAGTGTGTAAGATCAAGGTAGGGATCCAATCTAAAATCTGAAGCGGGAGACTAGCCTACTTTGCTGAGTTTGGGCGTCAATATCGACCATGTTGCAACCGTGAGACAAGCTCGTCGAACCATAGAACCTGACCCTGTTGCTGCTGCTGTGTTGGCAGAACTAGGTGGAGCTGATGGCATTACTGTGCATTTACGCGAAGATCGGCGCCATATTCAAGATCGTGATGTCAAGCTTTTACGACAAACCGTTCGTACCCATCTCAATCTCGAAATGGCTGCTACTGATGAAATGGTTCAGATTGCCCTTGAAATTAAACCTGATTATGTCACCCTGGTACCAGAACGTCGAGAAGAAGTCACTACTGAAGGGGGGCTAGATATTCAAGGCCAGCAAGATCGATTAGGGCCCCTAGTCAGCCAGCTCCAAGCTCAAGGGATTCCCGTTAGCCTTTTTATTGACCCCGATCCTCAGCAGATCAAAACAGCTGCCCACGTCCAAGCTCAATGGATTGAACTCCATACTGGTCGCTATGCTGAAGCTACTACGGAAAGTGATCAAACCCAAGAACTTAAGCATCTCACCAAGGCCACCCAACTAGCCCTCTCTTTGGGACTGAGAGTAAATGCGGGTCATGGTCTCACCTATTGGAATGTTCATCCAGTGGCTAGTATTCCTGACATGGAAGAGTTAAATATCGGTCATAGTATTATCAGCCGTGCTATCTTAGTCGGTCTAGAACGGGCAGTACAAGATATGAAACAAGCAATGGGATTGGGGGGATACCGTTCATGAACAGTGGGTATTCCAATACCAGTGGCGTCTATGAAGAACCCACTTTAGATCTAATGGAAATTCAACGACTCCAAGATCTTTTACCGGCGAGTTTAAGAAATGCCGTTGAGATCGCAACAGCCTCTGATCGTCAGGTGCCTGTGATTCGAGGCCAGCGTCAATTCTTATGGCGACAAAAAATTAGATTATTTATTAAGCCTTATGAGTGGAAGCAGTTTACGCCTAATCAACGAGCTGGTTTATTTTTACATAAAGTGGGCTACCACAGTCGCACCATTTCCCGGCAGTTAGACTTCTATCTTGCTCTCACTGGGCTTGGAGGGTTGAGCTTGCTGTTTGAAATTCTCCAACATGACCCTGTGGGGATTACGGTATCCGGAGGTCTTAGTGGGTTAGCCCTTTGGCAACTCCGCCGCGATGAAACGAATGATCGCCGCTTACTAGCTGCAGATGCTTATGCAGTCGATCGATTAGTCCTTCGAGGGATGCCTCGCCTTCAGGCAGTTGAAGCCCTAGGGCAAGCGTTACATGTTGAAGCTCGATTAGAAGGGCGATCAGGCAATGAACTCCTTGATGTCTTGCGATACCAAAATCTCAAGCGTCTAGCCCAGCGACCTGCCGAGGATATTATTTTAGGCTAGTTTAAATCCCTTGAACAAGGGTGGCATTCCAGATTAATTCTAGCCAGGTCTATTCCAGTAGAATCATCCCTGCATGAGTCGGATTAAAGCCGTCAGGAAACCGAGTAATAACTGTATACTTACTGCCTCTCAGTTCAACCAAACCTAGGTTAATTCCAGTTAAGTTGGCCCCACTCAGATCACAATTTTCTAAATCAGCTCCACTTAAACTGACACTGGTTAAGTTAGCTCCACCCAGATTAGCACCCTTCAAATCGGCGCCCGTCAAATCACTCCCTTTGAGAATAGCCCGACTGAGGTTAGCCCCAGTTAAATCCACATTCATCAGATCGGCTTCTTTTAATTCTGCAAAGCTAAGATCACTATCGTTTAATTTTGCCGACCATAAGTTAGCACCACTAAAATAGGCTCCACGCAGGCGAGCACGACTTAAATTAGCTTCTCTTAACTTAGCCCCCCATAGCTTAGCATCTCCTAGATTTGCTCCTTCAAGGTTAGCCAGCTCCATTTGAGCACCACTCAGTCGAGTTTCAACTAAGTTGGCCCCCATTAAAACAGCTCCATTTAAGTTGGTCTCCCATAGATTGGCAGAGTATAAGTCAGCATCTGATAAGTTGGCGTCTTGTAAGGTTGATCCTCGCATCCGAGTTTCGATCAGAGTAGCTCCAGCTAAATAAGCCCCACTTAGATCCGCCCCACTTAGGTTGGCCCCACTCAAATTTGAGCTATCTAATCGAGCCGCAGAGAGCTTGACTCCACTTAAATCAGCCCCGCGTAGATCAGAGCTAGATAAGTTGGCACTGACTAAATCAGCTCGGCTTAAGTTACTGCCAAACAAATTGACTCGACTTAAATTGGCATCTCGGAGGTTAGCTCGAGTGAGATAGGCAGCCAGTAGATCAGCCTCACTTAAATCAATCCCTTCAAGGTCAGCCTCGACTAAGTTAGCACCATCAAATTTACGGTGTCCTGATGCATAAAGTCTGACTAATTCTTCTTTGGTTTGGATGGGTTGATTTGAGAGATAAGTCATAAGGGTCTAGGAAATCACACAGGTTACTGTCCAAATCATAAATCACGACGGTTGATCTGAACCTAGAACTTAAGGAAAGATCTGAATTTTAGGGCTGTACTGAACTTGTTAACGTAATCTGTGTAACATCTATAAGGGTTCAAGCTAAGGTTCAAGTTTGTTGCTTCTTCAGTAATCACTCAAACGCCATCTCTCAAGTCTCAATGCTGCTCTCAGCTTACTCAACTAACTCTCGACATCTGGTGTACTCAACATATGGTGTAATAGAGGGTTACTAGATCAGGGTGCTTTATGCGAATTATGGTGATCGGCTCAGGGGGACGAGAACATGCCCTAGCCTGGAAACTACTCCAGTCGCCAACAGTCTCTCAAGTCTACTGTGTCCCTGGTAATGCTGGAATGGCCATGATGTCTCATTGCAGCGTTTTACCCCATTCTACAACTGATTTTCAGGGCCTGATCCAACTGGCTCAAGACTACATGATTGACTTAACAGTGGTCGGGCCTGAAATCCCCTTGGCCCAGGGTATCTGTGATCAATTTCAAAAGGCTAATCTTCCTATTTTTGGTCCTCGTCAAGCTGCAGCTCAAATCGAAAGCAGTAAATCATGGGCTAAAGCTTTGTTAAAAGAGGCTAGGATCCCCACTGCAGACTATGCTGTTTTTCAATCTTTGCAACCGGCCCTAGATCATCTTAAGCAAGTTCAAATTCCAGTTGTCATTAAAGCTGATGGATTAGCGGCCGGTAAGGGTGTCACAGTAGCAATGACATTAGCAGAAGCGACTCAGGCTGTCACAGCTCTGTTTGAAGGACAATTAGGTGAGGCCGGATTAACTGTCATTATTGAAGACTTCTTAATCGGAGAAGAGGCATCTGTCTTAGCATTTTGTGATGGCCATACCTATCAAGTATTGCCTCCAGTTCAAGACCATAAGCGTCTCGGCATTGGAGATACAGGTCCTAATACAGGAGGCATGGGGGCCTATACCCCTGCTTCAAGGCTCATCACTCCCCCTTTGCTAGAACGGATTAAAGCGGAAATCTTGGATCCCACTTTAGCAGCCCTGACACAACAGGGAATCGCCTATAAAGGCATTTTGTATGCAGGCCTGATGATTGATCAAAATCAAAATCCCTTAGTCTTAGAATTCAACTGCCGGTTTGGCGATCCAGAAACCCAAGTGCTGATGCCTCTACTGCAAACACCCTTAGATCAGGTTCTCGTAGCCTGTGTTGAGGGGACGCTAACTCAGATCACTCTGGAATGGTCTCAAGGCTACTCAGCCTGTGTTGTTATGGCTGCTGCTGGCTATCCAGGTGCCTATCAGCGGGGGCTGCCTATTTCAGGGCTTGAGGCGGCGGCCAACACTGGAGCCTTGATCTTTCATGCCGGCACTCAACTGAACCAACCTGATGAGGTTGTCTTAACGGATGGCGGGCGAATCCTAGCTGCAACAGGGCAAGGCTATTCATTAGCAGAAGCTTTAACACAGGCCTACAGAGCTATTCAATATATTGACTTTGAAGGTCACTACTATCGACCAGACATTGGATATCGGGAATTAGGTGAGGAAACCCTGCAGTCGATCCTGACTATAGCTGAGACCCCATCCTAGGTCATCTGATCACCCAACGCTTGACAATTGGCATTCTCCACCCGCTCCCGAAAGCTCTAGAGGTCACTCGCAACCCAGGAGGAGCTTGTTTACGCTTAAATTCAGCTCTATTGACTAACGAAATGACTTGAGCCACAACACCGGGATCAAAGCCTGCGGCCACAAGCTCTTGAGCTGACTGGTGTAGTTCAATATGCCGATTGAGGATCTGATCTAAAACCTCATAAGAGGGTAAACTATCTGAATCTTTTTGATCAGGTCGTAGCTCCGCCGACGGGGGCTTTAAAAGAGTAGACTCAGGAATGAGAGTTCGACGGCGGTTCAAATAATGAGCCAGGGCATAAACCTGAGTTTTAGGCACATCAGAAATCACAGCCAAGCCTCCAGACATATCCCCATAGATTGTACAGTAACCCACTGAAAGTTCAGATTTATTGCCTGTAGTCAATAGCAGCCGCCGAAATTTGTTCGATAACGCCATCAAAGTGGTGCCTCGGATCCGAGATTGCAAATTTTCCTCTGTAGTATCAGGGGGAAGGTTTTGAAACGGACCCGCTAGTAACTGATCAAAGGCTGTCATCACAGGTTCAATTGGTAGTTGATAGGTTTGAATTCCGAGATTGTGAGCCAATGCCAGAGCATCATCAATACTGCCTTGGCTGGAATAAGGTGAGGGCATTAGCACCCCCAATACATTTTCAGATCCTAGAGCGGCAACGGCAATCGCACCGGTGACAGCTGAATCAATACCTCCAGATAAGCCTACCAAAACTTGTTTAAAGCCACACTTGATCACGTAATCTCGCGTACCCAATACTAAAGCCTGGTAGATCTCTTCAGTCGGTTCGGACGGGGGTGCCGTATAGGTTCCTCTATCATGGTCGAGATCAACCACCACCAGATCAGGTTTAAATGCAGCGCCCTGAGCTATCGTTGACCCCATTTGATCAACTGCAAAGCTAGCCCCATCAAAAATCAAATCATCATTCCCCCCCACCTGATTGGCATACAATACCGGGATTCGATAGCGTCGGGCCAATGATCCAATCATCTGTATCCGAAATCCCAGTTTGCCAACACTAAATGGCGAAGCCGATAAATTAATCAATAGATTGGCCCCTGATCGAGTCATATCAGCAACGGGATCATTGATATAACGAGGATGTTGCCAGAAATCGTGATCATTCCAAATATCTTCACAGATAGACATACCAATAGTGTAACCTTTGAACTTTATCAGCTGAGGTTGACAGGCTGGTTCAAAGTAGCGATCTTCATCAAACACATCATAGGTAGGTAGTAGACACTTATGATACCAACTCTGAATATGGCCATTTTCTAACCAGGCCGCACTATTGAATAAGGCTCGACCCTCTGTTGCAGGATTAGGGGAGACTGTGCCCACAATGACTGGAATTGATGATTGGAGAGCTTGGGCTAAGGTGACTAACACCTGATGGGCTTGCTGGATAAAGGTGGGGTAGAGGAGCAAATCTCGGGGTGGATATCCTAGTAATGCCAACTCAGAAGTGACGGCCAAATCAGCACCTGCTTGATGCGCTTGTTGCACAGCATCTCGAATTAAGGATGCATTCCCTTCTAGATCACCCACAGTGAAATTGAGTTGTAGTAGCGCCACTTTCATAAGGGCTAATCTCTCAACAGTACCAGCTAGGATAACTGATTTTGGTGCTATTCACCATTATTATTTTAAGATCAAACGCATTTTCTTAGAGTTCTAATCACTATTTCCTCTTTGTTCCACCTGTAAATGTGACAGAGCAAACAGTTGATCTGGTATTGGATACTAGCAGGCTTTAGCAGCAGGGTTAATATGGACAGCAGAACTGGCGAAAGTTGTGTTTGCAGATGGCACTGTTTTTGAAGGCGTGATCGAACGAGATCCTGTTCAAATCGGTGAAGCCGTGAGCAGTTCTCAAAACCTGTGAGCTTTATAGCTCTTGGAACTAGCTAGGAAACATTGACTGAGTCGGTCCATCATCAACAGAATGATCTGAAACTGCTGCCGTAGGACTGTTAACCATCAGGTCTTCACCTTGGAGATAATGGGCCGAAACAGTACTACTACCAAAATGGATCACATCACCTGGATGCAAGGTACGACGCCTGATCCTGACACCATTCACATAAGTACCGTTGCTACTGTCCGTACCTAACCCATCGCCATCTAAAAGTTGAAAATGTCCCTCTGCATCCCGGATCAGGGTTGCCTGTAAGCGTGAGACTTCTTTATGATGGATCTGGAGGCTGCACTGAATCGATCGCCCAATTTCGTAGCGGCTTTGCTCCAATCGGTAAGTCAATTCTTGGCCATCCATATTGATTTGAAGCACAGGAATCACTTTAGTCAGAATCATAATCCTACCTTCTGTAAACTATCTCTAGCCTGCTTGCGGGTCACTAGGAGCTAGATCTCAATCGCATATGACTGAACTACCTTGACTCTAATACCACCATAGCTAGGATCAGCATCCACCGTTGTGATTCAAATCGATCATAGTTGTGATTCAAATCAATAGCTGTCGTGAGCCATCTCAACACTGATTACAAAGCTGATTGGTTTTGTAGTGAGTAACTAACTTTGAGTATCACTCAGAGACCAGCATCCAGACCTGCTAGAGTAGAACTGTCGTTTAAAAGACTGATCCCATGAAAATAATTTTGAAATTCAGGTTGTTATTTAGGGTTGTTATGGGACTTGTAGTCGTCCTTGTTGGCCTGATTAGCAGTCAGCTACCTATTCAAGCTTTGAATTTGGCTAAGCAAGAGTCAATTGTGCAGGATGTCACCTTAGGTACGGCAGATGAGCAATTAATCTTTGAACCTAATCAACTCACCTTCCAAAATGGTAAACTCTACACCATGGTCCTTCACAATCCCAGTTCCCAAAAGCATTATTTTACTGCCAAAGATTTTACAGATGCCATTTGGACACGGAAAGCTGAATTTGCGGGTGTCGAGATCAAAGGCCAAATTCGTGATATTGAGTTGAAACCTGATGCTAGTGTGGAATGGTCATTTGTTCCGGTAAAGGCTGGCACTTACCCGCTTCAGTGTACTATTAAGGGTCATGCTGCCGCTGGTATGATTGGAGAGATCACCATTACTGATTAAGATACTAATTAAGATGAGCTACTGATTAGGGTGAGCAGAACCAGATGCAACTAGAGCCTGAAGAATAGAGGATACCACTGTTATGGGCAAGCCACCTAACATCAAACGGCTAATGCCCCATTTATTGGCGGCTAGATCTAAGTGGAGAGTCCCCCCGCCACCTGATGTCTGCCCTGAAGTACCTGGCCCCTATCAAGAAAGTGTTTGGGACTATCCCCGCCCTCCTGAAGTTCGTGCTGCTGAAGCTCTGATACGAGCGTATTTGGGTGAGATCCTTGTTCTGGAAAGTGCTCGAGCGTTGCGGATTGTTGAGACCGCTGGTGCCCCTGTCTACTATGCGCCTCCAGATGACTGGCAACAGGGGGTTTTAGTTCCCAACAGTCAGTTTTCAATTTGTGAATGGAAAGGAATTGCCACTCAATACGATGTAGTGACTTCAGATCTGAGATCTCAAGGAGGAGCGTTTGCTTATCATGATCCATTAATGGATTTAGGCCAAGGTTATGACCAAGTTGCGGGTTGGCCGTCGCCCCATCCAGCCTATTTAACCTGCTTTTTAGGTGATGAGCCTGTGAGGCCCCAGCCAGGTGGTCTCTACGCAGGTTGGATCACCTCTCGTGTGGTTGGCCCGTTTAAAGGGGAGCCTGGTACAGCTCATTGGTAGCTGCTTAAAACCTTTAAAAAATACTCAGATCTGATTTTCAAGAATTGCCGAAGCCCTAACTTAGGCCATCAATCCAGTTAAGTTCACAGATGAAGTTTTTTGGTAGATCTACAAATCTTAGATTGAGCGGTGAGATAATAAGCTGCGTAAGAAGAGTAGTGAGTATTTAATGATGGTAACTAACCCTGATCAATGGGAGCTATTGAATAAAGCTAGTCGAGCCTCTCAACCCGGTAACAGCGGTCTTTACACTGAGGTCATGAGTCTCTTGAGACAGCAACAGGATGGTCTGGTAGTGATGCCCAACCTCTATGATCGAGCATTGTGTTTTCAACTACCGGCATCCTTAGAAACGGGATTAACAGTAGTGGTCTCACCGTCGATTCCCTTGATTGAGGATCAGGTGAATGAGTTGCAATCCCGTGAGTTACCTGTTGCAGCTTTACATAGCCAGCTTCCTCCTGATCTGAGGCGTGAGACGCTACGTCGTTTAGATCGGCAGGCCTTAAGTCTGATATTCATCACTCCTGAACTCTTATTGAGTCAACCAGTCTGGACCCGTTTAACTCATTCAACACTCAAATTGAATGGTCTGTTGGTAGATGAAGCCCATACTCTAGTGCATTGGAGTGAAGCCTTTCGACCTGCCTATCAACGCTTAGGTACGGTGCGCACAACCTTAAATCAAGCGTTTGGCATTTTAGCGTTTTCAGCAGCAGCTGACCCGTTTACCCAAGCAACTATACAACGAGTCTTAAATTTAAAGCAGCCTCAGGCTCTCTACAGTGATCTAGAGGCTCCGCAGGTGCAAATGACTGTGAAGAGAACCTGGACTCCAGCCGGTCGCCGCCGCACTATTGCTAATTACATTCGTAAACAGGAGTCACCGGGATTGATCTATGCTCGCACCCACAAAGATGCTAATGAATTAAGTGAATGGTTAGCTCAGCAAGGCTTTAAGACTTTACCTTATCATAGCGGGCTTGAAGCTAGTGAACAAAGACAACTAGAACGTAGCTGGAAAAAAGGGGATCTTCAGTTTTTAGTCTGCAAAACGTTTAAAGGTATCCTGAATCCACGGTGTCGTTGGGTGGCTTACTACCAACCGCCTGCTACCCTAACAGACTATATCCAAGCAATCTCTCAAGCCAAACAACCTAGCGAGTCTTTTATGGTCGTGTCCGAACCCACAGGCATCCTCGATCCAGTTGATCGCAAACTTCAAGGTTTTTTGCGGCAGCAATGGCAAACTATGCAGACCCAAGCCATTAAACTCTTACAACAGCTACCTGACTCAGGCTGTCTTGAAGATTGGGGACAATCCAAAGACAGGACTCTCGCTTTAGCCTTACTTCATTGGGCAGGTTGTATCGATTGGACTCATCCCTTTCAATTTCAGGTTAAATCCCGCCCTCGCCAACTTCCTAGTGTCATCCCTGAAGGTCTCGATCGATTCTATGCTGATCCCCTATGGGCTATGGATCAATGGATCTATACCCGCCACTGTCGCTGGCAAGTTTTGCGGCAGGGATTGGGATATTCTAAAGGAGATCCTTGCTGTGTTTGTGATAATTGTCGTCGGGATTTGGGCTAACTGTAGGATGCTATGAAGATTTTTATTGTGGTGGCCCTGGTGATGGTGGCAGGGGTGGTGATAGGAGCCATCTGGAGACGAAAAAGTGGGTCAACTCCTCAATCTTCACAGGATCCTACGTCTGAGACCTCTAGTCAGGCATCTGGAGAGTTGGCTCCCAGAGATCTAGCTCCAGTAGAACTTGAAGGCCCGGACTTGGAGTCCCATTTAGCTAAGAGTCAAGATTTAGAAGGCCGAACCGTTGAATCGATGGTAGTTGAACTCTCGGTAGCCTTACTAGGCGGTGAACTTTGTCGATCTTTTCAAGCAGAGCTACACACTGTAGGTCTTGTAAACGCTGTCACCACCTCCCACCGAGATGTTTTTGCTAGAGCTGCTTTGATCGCCTCAGCCGAGGCTGTGATCATTGTGGTTGATGCGACTCAAGGGCCGTTGCCGATTAATCGGGAGGATATTATCCTAAGCCGACAATTTTCATTAGGTCCAGTCATGATTGGATTTGCCCAATCCGCTCAGATCGAGGGTACCGATCTGGAGTTTAAAGAAGCCGTCTTGAAACTGGAAGAACTCGAGATCCGAGAACTCTTAAAAACTTATGATTTACCCGGTGATCTAGCCCTTGTGGTGTTCGATGCTTTAGAAGCTCCAACTCGATTAACCAGAGGTTGTGAGACTATAGCCAGAATTTTAGCGAAAATCCAAGTTGGATCTAGGCCGTTGCCTATCCCGATAGCGACTCAGCAGCTAGAGGTTTTGTTGTATGTTTTCAAAGAAGCTGAGGTTTTTACTCGTGGGATCACGATGATTGTCCAATCGGGCACCTATCAGCTTATTTTTGGTCAACAGATTGTGAATGCAGAATTGGTCTTGATGTCACCGATTCAACCCGGTGAAAAAGTGTCTGCTGTGATCCATTTGTTAGATCCAATTGATACTTTAGAGCGACGTCGGTTTATTATCGCGAACCAAGATCATGTGATTATTGCGGGTGCTGTCATTAAGACCTAAGCCTTAACTTTAGAGTCAAGAGGGATACTTGGCTTGGCACTGGTTAGCTCTGTTCGATAAGATGATCCTGATCCCTTGCCATTGGCATTAAGAGTTGCATGACCGGGTTAAGCTGTTTGGGCATTGATCATATCCACTTCTATGTTGATCACGTTGAAAAGTGGGGACACTGGTTTCAGCACATCTGGGGATTCCAACTTCGGGGACAGCGCCGAACTCAAGCTACAACTAGCCTATGGTTGAATCAGGGGGCTATCCATTTTATCTTATCGGAGGCCTTAGGGCCTAGAGCCTCTGAGACCCTTGCGGATCAGATTCATCACTATCGCGCTCATCACCCTCAAGGTATTGCTGATATTGCGTTTCAAGTCAGTAACCTTACTCAAGCTTATGAGTGGCTCAGACAGCAGGATCAAGTCGTGGAGTGGCAGTCTGAGGGGTGGCATTGCCAGCTAGGTCTACCCTTACAACCAGGGGGATACCAGTTTCGACATTCCTTAATTGAGCGCCCGGGTCCAGTGAAGCGAATGGAACCGATTCTGCCAGGGTTTGAACTCTGTTCATCCAAGGGACCAACAGACTCACTGGTTTCACATATTGATCATATGGTTTTAAATGTCCCGGTTGGGACTATGGGATCCCTGGTGGAATGGTATCAACACGTCTTTAACTGGTCTACTCTTTACCAATGTCAAATTGAAACTCAACGTTCTGGGTTAAGGAGCCAAGTGGTTGGCGATCGCTCTGGTGGGATCCCTCTGCAACTAGCAATTAATGAGCCGATTGGGAGCTTGTCCCAAATTCAAGAGTTTGTCAATGCGAATCGAGGCCCTGGCATTCAACATATTGCTCTACATACCTCCAAGATTTTAACTACAGTTGAGAGATTACGGCAGCAAGGGCTAAACTTCCTGGTAGTGCCTGAGAGCTATTATCAGCACCTCTTACAATACGATGCCTCCCTTGACCCAACCTTGGTGGCAACTTTAGCTAGGCAACAGGTCTTAATAGATCAGGTAGATGGTTGCAAGCTGCTGCAGATCTTTACTCAACCTATTTTTCCAGAACCTACCTTGTTTTTTGAACTAATTCAGCGTTACACTCCAGCAACTGGGTTCGGTGATCGCAACTTTAAGGCTTTATTTGAAGCTATGGAGCAGCAACAGCTACAAGTCTCTTCCGAGCATTCCTTCAGATAGCCAATTGCCAAATCCTAGTTCTTAGCTTAGCCTAGTAAGGTTGGGTTTATATAAATGGCAAGTACCTATGCGTTGGCATGATAAGATCAAGCACACCAAGCGAAACAAATCTAAAATTGCACAACTGCCTTCACTGGGGGCACCCACTGATCGGCCTGTCAGAATTAAGCAGGTTCGCAGTGCAATCGGGAATCCCAAGGATCAGGGTGCAGCTTTAAAGTGTCTTGGCCTGGGTAAGATCGGCGCTGTAGTTGAGCGGATTGATGATTCCACAACTCATGGCATGCTAAGAAAAGTGCAGCATCTCATTGAGATCTCCCCTGTCGGCGATTAACTAGGCAAAAGCGACCCTCTGATACGGCTTTACCAACGGGCTGCATGATAGTTTATCTTTTGACGATTACTTCAGCCTAATGACTGAGTTACCCATTAAGCTATGAGTCAACCTATCTTAGAGATCGCCCAGATCTACATTAAGCCAGGGACCCAATCAGCCTTTGAAGCTGCGATTGAACAAGCTTATCCCTATCTTCAGCAAACAGAGGGGTACCTAGATCACCAATTGCGCCGTTGTCTGGAGCAGGAATGTTGTTATCTGCTGCTCGTCAATTGGGAGTCTCTTGATGCTCATCTGATCAATTTCAGGCAATCTCAACAGTTCCAGTCCTGGCGGGCGTTGCTCTCCCCTTATTTTGAGCAGCCACCTGAGGTCAAGCATTATCAACTTGTGGATGTTATTGTGCCCCAATCAGTTAACTCAATAAGTTAATTTGGTGAGTTAATTCGGTTAATGCGAGACTTTACTTTTTCTCTAGACATACTACAATATACTACAGAGAAGTTTAGTGTCATCACCAAGGAGAGTCATTATGTTGACGTCCACATTACCTAAGACCTCAACAAGCGAGATGGAAGTCACTAGCATTCGCTTGGAACGGGAACTCAAAGACCGGCTTAAAGAGCTTGCAGGTAATCAGGGCTATCAGGCGTTGGTTCGAGAAGTGTTGTGGAACTATGTCTATCAAAATTCCGACGATCTCACCCCACGAGTTTCTCGGCAGGACATCAGGGCTAGTGCGGTGGCTACGGCTCAACGGGAAGAACGCTGTGCCATTACCGGCCAACGAATCCATCCCAACGAATCTATGCTCCTGGGCTGGACTCTGGATGGGCGGTTGGTGCCGTTATCGTTATCAAGTCTCTAGAAAGGGCGGGGGGCACCTGGTCCCCCTAGAGATCAACCCTGGGGCTATTCCAGCTCACTCATCCCACTTACTAATATCAATTGTTTACCCAAAGGACAGAATGGTATAATAAGTCATAGTTACTATGAGTTAAAGCTATGATAACAAATAGAATTGAAAATATTGAAAATATGGTCATTATTGGATCCGGGCCAGCAGGTTTTACAGCCGCAATCTATGCTGGGCGAGCCAACTTGAACCCTGTTGTCTTTGAAGGTTTTCAAATGGGAGGGATCCCAGGGGGTCAGCTCATGACAACCACAGACGTTGAAAATTTTCCTGGGTTTCCTGATGGCATCACGGGGCCTGACTTAATGCAACGGATGAAAGCTCAAGCCCGCCGTTGGGGAGCTGCTCTTTACACTGAAGATGTTGTGGAAGTCAATCTCAATCAACGGCCCTTTATCATTCGCTCTGACGATCGTGAGGTGCTAACCCATAGCTTGGTGATCGCAACTGGTGCCACCGCCAAACGACTACAGTTGCCTAGTGAATCAAGATATTGGAATCGAGGCTTGTCGGCCTGTGCTGTGTGTGATGGGGCTATGCCTCTGTTTCGCGGTGTTGATCTTGTTGTGATCGGGGGTGGCGATACTGCTTGTGAAGAGGCTACTTATTTGACTAAGTTTGGATCCCATGTGCATCTGCTCGTGCGCCGGGGTGAGATGCGCGCCAGTAAAACGATGCAAGATCGGGTGTTTGCTCATCCTAAAATCACAGTTCATTGGCACACCGAAGCCGTTGATGTTGAGGGGAATGGTCAAAAGGTAACAGGGGTGAGAGTGAGACATAATCAAACTCAAGCTGTATCAGTATTACCAGCAGGGGGCCTCTTCTATGCAATTGGCCATATCCCGAATACTGGGTTGTTTAAAAATTGGCTTGATCTCGATGAGGCCGGTTATATCTTGACTCAACCTGGATCGGTAGCCACTAATATTGAGGGGGTGTTTGCAGCTGGAGACGTTCAAGATCATAAATTTCGGCAGGCGATCACTGCAGCGGGAACAGGGTGTATGGCTGCGATGTTGGCTGAACGATGGCTATCAGAACAGGGATTCGAGTTACGGTTAACTCCACAATCAACTACAGCAACAGAGCCCTCCCACTCAGAGAGTAGCTTGCTAGAAGCCAGTTTTACCGATGATCTAGGTGTTGAAGAGGTTAGTTTTATTGAAGACTCAAGTATTGAAGAAGCTATCTTTGCTGAAGACTCAGGTGTTGAAGAGGTTAGCTTAACTGAACAGGATACCTTGCAGCAACTAAGAGGTTAAAACGTTAGAATCATGACTTCAATAATAGCTAGCCCCTCTAAGAACTTTAAAAAGCTGCAGGCACGTCTCCGTGGTCTAGTGGGAAAAGCTATTCACGACTATACGATGATTGAAGCAGGTGATCGGATCATGGTTTGCCTCTCTGGGGGTAAAGACTCCTATACGATGCTAGATCTATTGCTCAGTCTACAACGTAAGGCCCCTGTTGAGTTTGAACTTCTGGCTGTTAACCTAGATCAAAAGCAACCTGATTTTCCTCCTGACGTGTTGCCAACTTATTTAGAGTCACTGGGAGTCCCTTATCGCATTATCGAAGAAGACACCTATAGCATCGTCAAGCGAGTGATCCCTGAAGGGAAAACCATGTGTGGACTTTGCTCGCGCTTGCGACGAGGGATCTTATATCGGGTGGCTAGAGAAGTAGGGGCCACTAAACTAGCCCTAGGACATCATCGCGACGATATGATTGAAACCCTATTTTTAAACATGTTTCACGCTGGTCAACTCAAAGCCATGCCACCAAAGCTACTGAGTGATGATGGGCAGCATGTTGTGATCCGCCCTTTGGCTTATTGTCCAGAGTCTGACATTCAAAAGTATGCGACGGCTCGCCAGTTCCCGATTATTCCTTGCAATTTGTGCGGCTCGCAAGTCAATCTCCAACGGGCTCAAATCAAGGCCATGTTACAGCAGTGGGAGCGAGACACACCAGGGCGACTTGATCAGTTATTTCAAAGCCTGCAAACAGTTATCCCCTCTCATTTAGCGGATCCCCACCTGTTTGATTTTGCTAGTTTAAAACCCAGCTTAAAACAAGACTTAGAGCACTCCCGTCATGATTGAAAAATGCGACTTAAAAAAGCAATCAGCTCAGACCAAGCTTGATCAGTTGCAACAGGATCATAGCGGTAGCCATCGTCTCGCATAAAGGTATGGTTGGCCTGGTAAAGACGCGATTGGTAGGAGATATTGGCCTGATCTAAGGCTTGCAGAATGCTGTCTCGACCTTCAGAAGGCACATGAGGGTCGGAGGCTCCAAAAATGAGTAACAGATCTCCTTTGATTTCACTCGCTCGTTCTAGAGTGTCGGCAACACCACGGCCTAATTTACCACTGTGAATGCCAGTAGGATAGATGCTGACTGTAGCCTTAATTTCAGGTTGAAAGGCAGCTCTAAAGGCCAAATGCCCGCCGATGCAAAAGCCTAAGGTTCCCAGCTTGACTGGATCAACAGTAGCTTCTGCTAGTAACCAACTCAAAACGGCTCGGGCATCAGCATCGTAATCTGAGATTTCACTGCGACGGGCTGCTTCATTTCCCCGTAGCCGCCCTAGATCAGTGGGTTCAATAACTGTTCCCAGAGACAGTTGCCGATGAAAGATTTCAGGAGCCGCAACCACATACCCATAGCCAGCTAACCGATCGGCTAAGCGAGTTATAGGCCGCCCCAATTGATAAATATCAGAGTAGAACAAGATGCCTGGGTATTGACCCTCAGGTTCAGGGGAGGCAATATAAACCCGCATCAGGTTATCACCTACCGTTAGGCCAATATTTCGTTGCTTGATCTGCATAATGACCTCAACTCTGGTAGAAACCCTGATCATGTCCATGTAGCGATCAGGTTCCTGCCTAACTATCAGCATGAGGTTGGCGATCGGACTCCCAATGTTGCTAAGCCCACGATGTTGCCACAATGCTGTTAAGCCTGAGATGCGGACGCAGAGACTCGAACTCTGACCCAAAAGGACTAGATCCTAAGTCTAGCGCGTCTACCAATTCCGCCACGTCCGCAGGTGGTTCTGAATCAAGGATGATCCAGATACAAGTTGATCAGACATTACAAGTTGATCAACTATCAGTTTATCCAGACACAATTAGCTTATCCAGACATAACTTATCCAGATATAACTTAAGAGCCCTTCGAGACCCCTCAAAAGACCCTGAACTACTATAATCCATAACCACAACAGATGCTACAACTTGCGCCAAATTGATTAAGGATCTTAGAGAGACCAGATGCCAAGCCGCTCATCTCTAGCCCGATCTTGCAGACCAGAGAAGTAGTTGTCGTACTTGATGTTGTGGCTATAAGGAATGACTGTTGCTAAGCCTGAACGAACCAACACAGCATTCATTTGATGACCTTCCAGCCAGATATAGGCTTCTAGCAACCCAGTGGCATCCTCATTGCGAAGAAACTTATCACCCTCTAGCTTGACCGTCTCAAACAAGATCAGGTCCCGAAGTGTTTCAATCGCTTGCTGATGAAAGGGCTGCTCAGTTGGATCTAGAGCTTCAATTCCGGCTAGCTTGACGTAACGCAGATCGTTATGGCCTTGGATTTGGACCACGATGACATCACCGGCAACGACATCCACCACAGTGGCATAAGGGTATCGATCAAAGCGGAAGTTATCAAAGTAAAAACTAGTATCGGGAATCATCCGAGCTTCGCCAAAGGCCCAACTAATAGCAGGAAAGGTCCCTAAAGCTAAGGCTCCCAACGTTAAGGACGCTATCACATGACGCTTCAACACAACACATCCTCCTCACAGAGCTAGGGTGGATTGTACCAGCAACTAGCCTAAACAGGCAGATCTAGATCGAAGTCTACGCACTAGATCTAACGCAAAAACCTAAAAGAATGTCTAGTGAGCCGTCATCTGCTCCAATGATTCACTTGGGTAAGGCTGACTCATGATGGCAGCTTACTGGGCCGTAATGGCTAAAGACACATTGTCAACCTGGAGTCAAGTTAACCATTGAAGCCCTAAAAACTAAGCTTCAAGTTGAGCGTGAATCTAGTGAACTTATCTATTGAACTCTATGGGGACTTGATTGTAGTCGCTACTTTTTCAATAATTGTTTGGGTTGAAACAATATGGCGTTGTAGACCCAGAGCTTGAGGACTGATCCCAAGGGCTAAACCAATCAGCTGAGGCAAATGCAAGATCGGTAACTTCAACGATCGGCCCATAACCGCTTCGACTTCAGGTTGACGAGAGTCTAAATTGAGATGACATAGCGGACAAGGTGTCACCATACAATCAGCTCCTGCATCGATGGCAGCGCTAATATGACGGCCGGCCATGGCAAAAGACTGGTCTGGAGCATAGCTGGAGATCGGCCATCCACAACATTGGGTGCGGCCAGGGTAATCAACTGGAGTAGCCCCAACAGCGGTAATAATCTGCTCTAAGCTCGTGGGATTGACAGGATGATCGTAAGCACTGATATCGTAAGCTCGGAGAAGATAGCACCCGTAAAAAGGAGCACAACGGAGAGTTGATAAGGTGTTTTGAACTTTTGCTGCCAACGCTTCTATACCCACATCTTGAATCAAGATCCAGAGTAAGTGTTTCACTTCACCTGTACCTTGGTAAGTGTGCTTGCAGCCACTGGATTGACACAACTGATTGATATGAGCTACATACGTGGGATTCGCTTCGATATCTTGTTTCAATTTTTGATTGACTCGACCTAAAACGCCCTGACAGGTACTGCAATGAGTCAAGATCGGTAACTTTAAGGCTTCAGCTAAAGCCAGATTCCGAGCATTAACGCTATCTTCTAACAGTTGAGATTCTTCCTTAAAAGTCCCTGAACCACAGCAACTGGCCTGAGCTAGCTCTATCAGCTCGATACCTAGATGGCGAGTGATCAAATCTGTGGCTTCGTAGAGTTCGCGGCAGGCTCCTTGAGCTACACAGCCAGGATAGTAGGCATAGCGCAAGGGGAGGGAGTCTAAAACAGTCATGTGCAAGATGAGTAACTCAGATCCTCTTTAGTGTACAACTGTGTCGAGTTAAGATCAGCCCTCTATCACGGTAGACTCAATTCATCTCAGCCTTCACAGGAGACAAGCTGTGGCCGCTAAATCATTGTCATTGAAGTTAAACGGTACCATCCATCAGGTTCAACTGGGGTCGCGTGTTACCAAGCGTGATCTCTATGGTTATTCAAAAACCAGTGTTGAAAAAGAGGGACATCCTCTGGCTAAAGGTTATCTCAGTGCTGATGGCCAGATGTATACCCGCCAGGAACTCTCATCAGTGCGCATGGATCCTGAAGGAAGTCCGGTTGAAGAGGTCATCACTGAACTGGATGGGGAGGCCGCCCAACTTCAAGCCAGTTCTTTCGATCAAGACACCTCAATTTATCCTGTACCTCTAACACGTCTGGCAGGATTTAATGTGACCGATGTCTATCCTCTAGAAGCCGTTGATCTTGAGGAGGGCTTATATGAAACTCAGTTTTCCTACCGCAAGAGTTATGTACCCAAAGAGGCCCTGATTTTAGTGACGCATGGTGAGGCCTACTTGATGACTGGTGTTACTAAAAAAACTACTTTTGTTGGTCTAAATGTCGCTTATGACTTCTTTGATGCTGAAGATGACACTGAGGCTGAAGATGACCTTGACTTTGCCATGATCTAAGTTTTTTCGCTGATATTTAGCGTAGAGTCTTTTGCGGTGAATCGGGGTGCGCTCAGCAAAAACTCTAGATCTAGTGTGATTTGCCACAATGCCCCCATACCGGTAGGATTGGCTTCAGGATTGGTGTGGTCTTGGCTCTGATGGCTGTTAGTAGGAATGTCTGAAGAACCTGGCCCACACGATGCCGCAGCTCAATGTTTTTGATAATGTCAGTTGTGGACATACCCATTTCGACTCGTTCATCTGCTTGGATGGATTTTCTTTATCCTTTGCGGGTATTCTGCTAAAAGCTCAGATAGGTATGTGTACCCAATGAGTTCTAAGTCAGGCCTGGGATGAGGCCGCTGATGATGTTGTGCTCTACGCCTTGAGGGTGTCTGTGTGAAGTTTATGGTTCCCTTCCTCTTATCACCAATTTGCGATCAATCCCGTCAGAGATCTAAGACTCTATCCACCCTGTCAGAGTCAGGTACTGGATCTGAAAGATCAAAGCAGATCTCATGGCTTCAAGGAATTTGGCTAAGCCTTTGGATCTGGTTGCTGCTGGCCTTTCCAAGTTACGCCAGTGTACTGCTACGAGTAGGTGTTGCTGTGAATACACCTAGAGTTACGGTGGGTAGCTCAACTGATGCCCGCATCTTAAATAGTCAAGGGCAACCTCTGGCTGACATTCAAGCCATGACGCCGTTAACGGGCACAGCTTCTAGTCTAGGAGTACAGCTGGGATCAGTGTCGGACTCAAGGCTCTACCTGCAACCGGCTACTCCCGATGGCCTAGTTTTTATTGATAAGCATTGGTATCGGGGATTAGTAGAGTTAGTACCTGGAAAAAGAGGGGTGATTGCAGTCAATCAGGTGGGGCTAGATGATTATGTTTCTAGTGTGGTAGGCAGTGAGATGGGCCACCGTTTCCCCGCCGAGGCCCTGAAAGCCCAAGCTGTAGCCGCTCGAACCTATGTACTCTTCCACCGTAATCAACGCCTAAACCAGCCTTTTGATGTTGGTAATGATACAACGTGGCAAGTTTATAAAGGTGTCAGTGCTGAGTCCAACTTAACCCAAATGGCAGCTCGTGATACCTCCGATCAAGTTTTAACCTATCAAAGCCAGATCATTAATGCGGTGTTTCACTCCTCATCCGGGGGCCATACTGAAGATGTTGCTAATGTTTGGCTAGAGCCTCTGCCTTATCTGAAGGGGGTTCCTGATTACGACTCCAATGCTCCTGTCTTTAGCTGGACCTCTCGCCTCAATGCAACCCAAGTCCAACAAGCGATCGGTGGGGTTGGCACGATTACTAGCATAGATGTAGTGGAACGGACACCCTATGGTCGGGCTAAAACAGTCTTAGTGTCAGGAACTGAAGGTAGTAAAACTCTGACAGCTAATGAGATCCGTCAACGCCTGCAACTCAAAAGCACGATGTTTTCTATTACACCCACTGGAGTTGATAACACCACCGCAAGCTTGATTCCTGTGGCTGGATCACCCAGTCAGTTTGTGATCTCAGGGCAAGGCTTTGGTCATGGGTTAGGCATGAGTCAGTGGGGAGCTGCCAGTCTAGCCTCAGAAGGGTGGAGCTATCAGCAGATCTTAGCTCACTACTATCAAGGTACAGGGTTGGCTGCTCTGGAGGCCTCACCGTAACCACTTCACAAAATCTTCATTGAATGAAGTAACCTCATTAACTTCAGGACCAATCTCGATCAGATTTATCCTGATTGAATTAGGTGTCAGAGACTACTTTAGGTTTTGCTTATGGCGATCTAAAGTGTCTAAGTGTGTTTGAGACTAAAATACAGAGACACAAATGGATTAACAGAGTTGGCTAGGAGGATCACGATGTTGCAGCGTTACCGTGAACAAGCTCAAGAACGGGAAGCTTTAGGTATTCCAGCTCTGCCCCTCTGTGCTGCCCAAACTTCTGATCTCTGTGATCTACTCCAACGGCCCCCTGCCGGGGAAGAAGCCTTTTTGTTGCATTTGCTCAAGGAACGCATCCCCCCTGGGGTTGATGAAGCAGCTTATGTTAAAGCCTCCTTTTTAGCTAGCCTTGTGAAGGGATCAGTTCAATCCCCTTTAATTGATGCATCTACCGCTACCGACATCCTAGGCACGATGCTGGGGGGATACAATGTTCAAATTTTGGTGGAGTTATTACAAGATCCTAGGCCTGATATTGTCCAACGAGCAGCAGCAGCGCTGAGTCATACACTTTTAATCTTTGAGGCTTTTCATGATGTAATGGAACTGACTCAACCGGAGGCTAAGCGAGTGGTTCAAGCCTGGGCTGAGGCCGAGTGGTTCCTGGAAAAACCTAAATGTCCTGAAGCCATTACCCTGACCGTGTTCAAAGTTCCTGGTGAAACCAATACGGATGATCTCTCACCCGCTACTCATGCCACCACTCGACCTGATATTCCGCTTCATGCCTTATCCATGTTGGAGTCACGGTTGCCTGGCGCTCTAGCTATTATTCAAGAGCTGAAGCAAAAAGGGCATCCTGTAGCCTATGTTGGTGATGTCGTTGGAACGGGATCATCTCGTAAATCTGCTATTAATTCAGTACTGTGGCATCTGGGCCGGGATATTCCTGGTGTACCCAATAAGCGGAGTGGAGGCTATATCCTGGGCGGATCGATTGCTCCGATCTTTTTTAATACAGCTGAAGATGCTGGAGCCTTACCGATTCAATGTGATGTCACGGCCATGGATACGGGGATGGTGATCACCGTGCATCCCTACAAAGGGGAAATCACCAATGAAGCGGGCCAGGTAATCTCAACCTTTACCCTGAGTCCAACGACGTTACTAGATGAAGTCCGGGCTGGAGGCCGAATTCCATTATTAATTGGTCGGGCGCTTACCGATAAAACCCGGCAGTCTCTAGGTCTTGATCCATCTCCAGTATTTGTTCGGCCTCAACCGCCTGAAACTGACCAGGCTAAAGGCTTTACTCTCGCTCAAAAGATGGTGGGTCAGGCCTGTGGATTACCCGGTGTCCGACCAGGGATGTCTTGTGAACCTGTCATGACCACGGTGGGATCGCAGGATACAACTGGACCCATGACTCGAGATGAGTTAAAAGAGCTAGCCTGTCTGGGGTTCAATGCTGATCTTGTGATGCAAAGTTTTTGTCATACGGCCGCTTATCCTAAACCTGTGGATGTCAAGGTTCATAAGGAACTACCTGATTTCTTTGCGGCGCGGGGAGGGGTAGTGCTCAAACCTGGAGATGGGATCATTCACTCGTGGCTAAATCGAATGCTCATTCCAGACACCGTGGGGACCGGTGGCGACTCTCACACTCGCTTTCCATTGGGAATCTCCTTTCCAGCGGGATCAGGGTTGGTTGCCTTTGCTGGCGCTCTTGGGGTCATGCCATTGGACATGCCAGAGTCGGTATTAGTTCGATTTACGGGTCATCTCCAGCCTGGGATCACCTTACGGGATATTGTGCATGCCATTCCTTATGTCGCAATTCAACAGGGCTTATTAACCGTTGAAAAGAAAAACAAGAAAAATGTCTTTGCGGGCCGGATCATGGAGATTGAAGGCTTGCCTGATTTGAAAGTGGAACAGGCCTTTGAATTTACGGATGCTTCTGCCGAGCGCTCCTGTGCCGGATGTACAATCAAACTGAGTGAAACGACTGTAGCTGAGTATTTAAAATCAAATGTAGTGTTGTTGAAAAACATGGTAGCTCGAGGCTATCAAGATGCCCGGACTCTAATGCGTCGTGTGGCCAAACTAGAAGCCTGGTTAGCCAATCCTACGTTAATGTCAGCAGATGCCAATGCTGAGTATGTTGAAGTGTTGCAGATTAATCTTAACCAGATTACCGAACCCATTGTGGCAGCTCCCAATGATCCAGACAATGTCAAGGTGCTGTCTGAAGTGGCTGATGATCGAATTGATGAAGTGTTTATCGGATCTTGTATGACTAATATTGGTCATTACCGAGCGGCTGCCAAGGTTTTAGAAGGACAAGGCCGGGCTAAAGTCAATCAATTTTGGATCTGTCCCCCCACTCGGATGGATGAATATCAACTGAAACAGGAAGGCGTTTACGGAATTTTTGGTGCGATCGGAGCTCGGACTGAAATGCCTGGGTGCAGCTTATGTATGGGCAATCAAGCTCGAGTTGAAGATGGAGCAACGGTGATGTCAACTTCAACTCGGAACTTTAATAACCGGATGGGTAAAGATGCACGCGTCTATCTGGGATCAGCCGAGCTAGCAGCAGCCTGTGCTCTACTGGGCCGTATCCCTACCTCTGCTGAGTATCGTGAGATTGTAGCCAATAAGATCAATCCCTTTGCAGGAGAGATTTACCGCTACCTTAACTTTGACCAGATTCCTGGGTTTGAAGATGAGGGGCGGGTCATTCCGCTTGATCAGATGCCGCGAATTGAGGATATGTTAGGGATACCTGCTGCTACCTAGTCACTCCTATCTTATTCGCCGGTAATGGACAAATCTCTGATCCAAATATGCGGGCAGACACCACCCGGTGTGACTTGGGCCTGATCATCCACATGTACGATCGACTGGAGTAGCTCACGGAAATCGCCAGCTACTGTTGCCGATTCAATGCTGGTTTTAGTGCCCTGTTTTAGCAGCCAGCCATCAAAAGGTAGTGAGAAGGATCCTTGTGTTGACTTGACACCAGCGTGGAGAGCCTGAAGTTCATCAATATAGATCACTTGATCAGCTTCTTCAATCCGATAGCTTGCCTCTGGTTCCACTTCAGAAAGCACATGGTAAAAGTGAGATCCAACTGAAACCTTGGCGCCAATGCTACCATGGCCAGTCAAATTAGCTCCCAGGCGTTGAGCTGTGACAGAGCTATGTAAGAAATGAGTCAATACACCTTTGGAGATCAGGCTTAACCGACGGGTGGGCGTGCCTTCACCATCAAATGCAACAGCACCAATATTGTCTGGATGTCTAGCATCATCATAAACTGAGAGTAACGGAGATGCTAAGGTAGCTCCCAATGAGTCTGGAGTAGACAGACTTTGCTTGTCTAGAATACTCTGAGCATTAAAAATATTTGAAAATGCACTTAGCAAACTGAGAAACGCTTCAGGAGAAAAGACAACCATGTACTTACCAGAGGCAACCTTTTCATAGTTGAGGTGGCTGATGGTTTTTTCGCTAGCCTCTTGCAAGCATCCCGCAATGTCTAGATCAGAGAGACCATGGCTCAGGCGAATTGCACCCGCACTTCGAGGTTTACGCCCTTCCTCTTCTGTACGACTTACCAAATAGATCGAGGTGGTAGCATTATGCCCTTGTCGAAGTGAGCCGTCACTGTTTAGATAAAATCGCTCGACATCTCGTTGGCCAAGGCCATTGTAAGGAACACCTTTGATCGCTGGATGAGCCTCTAGTAAGCTCCGTTCGGCATCAATGAGGCGGTCAACCAGATCGGAGGCTGGAGTAGGCTCCACAACTGGATCAGGTAGAGGGTCTAGTGGGGTTGTAGCTTCAGGGCTAAAGTCAGGACAGTGTTCACGCACACCAAAAACACTGGCTTCAAGAGCTGTTTTCAAGGCTAAGGTGATCCCATCTGCATCTGTATCCGTAGTTGTGGTCACACCAACTTGTTGGGCTGAGTTCCAAACTCGAACAATAACACTGGAGCGATTAGACGCCTTGACCTGTTTAGGTTTACCCTGATCGACTTGAACACTGGTTTCATTAATGGTAGCTCCAAAAATGTCAAATTTAGTGATACCTAACTGGCCTGCACTGATCTTGGCCTGCTCAGCTAGGGTCTCCAACGTTAACATGCTGGTCTCCTATTTCAAGTGTGATTGTAGAAAAGCAGAATTGAATGTTTAGCGACCACCAACAGTAATGGAGTCAACTTTAATATGAGGTTGGCCAACGGTGACGTAAATGCTGCCACTGACCGATCCACAGAAGCCTGCAGCCAACCCTAAATCTTGAGAACACATTGAGATCTTATTCATGATCTCTTGAGCATCCCCGATCAAAGTGGCCCCTTTCAAGGGTTTGGAGATTTTACCGTGTTCAATCAAGTAGGCTTCTTCAACAGCAAAATTAAATTGGCCGGTGGCACCAACACTACCACCCCCCATCCGCTTGCAATAGATACCTCGATCAACAGCTGCAAACAGATCGTCTAAGGTGTACTGTCCTGGTGCAATATAAGTATTCCGCATTCGACTAGCAGCCGCATAGGTGTAGTTTTGTCGCCGTCCACTACCCGTGCGCGGATGTCCAGTTCTCACAAAGCCAGTCCGATCACTTAAGAAGTTTTTGAGCACCCCATTTTCAATCAATAGGGTCCGCTGAGCAGGCATCCCTTCATCGTCCATATCAATCGTGCCAAAGGCTGACTCTGTGAGGCCTTCATCCCAAGCAGTCAAACTAGGGTGAGCAATGAGTTGACCCTTTTTATCCGCAAAGGGAGTCGTGTTTCGTTCAATTTGAGTAGTTTCCAGTAAATGACCACAGGCTTCATGGAAGATCACCCCACCAAACTGGTTAGCCATGATGATCGGATAGGTGCCCGACTCCACATAATCGGCATACAACATCGTGCCGGCGGCTTCAGCTACTTCGCTGGTTGTGGTCTCTAGATCCCAGGCCATCAAATAGGCTGGATCGGATGTTTTGCCTTCTCGTTTTCCAATAGAGGTACGATGGGCACCGTCAGCACACAAGACACTGCAAGCCACCGATTGAGTGAGGCGAATATCTCGAGCAAAGGTCCCTTCACTAGAGGCAACCATGACTTCCTGCCAATCTCTGAAGTAGTTGCTCCGGCGAGCTTGGAGATGGTTCACTTTACGCTCAAGTTGAGCATTAGCCTCCAATAAGATCTCACCCATTTCTTTCATAGAGGTACAGGCCTTGAGCCAACTATCCTTACCCCGAATCTCAGCATAATCTCTCAGCAGTTCTAAGGTTACCGGTGGGATCCAAGTGGTTGGCCCAGGGGCTTTCAAACCTAGGATAGAGAGTCCTTTTTCTAAGGCTGCCTTTAACCCTGTAAACGTTAGATCATTGGTACTTACATAGCAATCAGAGTGCCCTCGAAAAACCCGAACACCAGCCCCTGTTGACAGTCGAGGGGACAGGCTGGTGATAGCATCCGCTTCTGCTAAGCAGCTAATGTGGTTACTTCGTTCTAAAAAAAACTCGATATAGTCGGCGCCTGCAGCTCGGCCCCAGCCCAATAACGTAGAGAGTGGCTCCTGCCATGATTGATTAAACTGATAAGAAGGGGTAAACGAAAGAGTTGGCAAATCGTTTGACAGTAGGGCTGTTCCGCGCATACAAACCTCAATAGTAACTCTTCCAAAGGTGTCTTAAAGACTGGGTAATCTAAATTATAGTTCTCTCCAGAAAGTAACGTCAGATATCTTGGCAAAGAAATCGTGGTCATCGAGCTGAAAGCTGAGCTACCACAAGAAAAAACAAGGATCCACTCACGAATCCTTGCCTTTATTCTGTAAAACTAGTTTGAGACTGGCACAGAGGAGTTAGTTTGCAGTTACTGTCAAGGGGTACTTGAGAGTGGGGTTCAAGGGGCAGCTATACACATACTCACCAGGCTTGAGAGCTACTGTGTACTCCTGAGTTTCACCCTCAAAGAGTCCACCACCACTCACTCTGGGTAGAGTAACGCCACCTAAGCCAGCACCACGAAGGAAGAATCCAACCTCATAAGGAATATTCTGATTAGTAACTCGGAATGTATATTCGCCAGCAGGCAATGTAAAGGGCTGTGCAACACGGGAATCAGCTGTCTCTGAGTTGATCTGTTTACAATCTGCAGCACTAGCTGCCTCAAAGCCAAGATCAACACCTTCACTCTCTAAAAACTGGCAGGGTGTTTGAGTAAGTTCAACAATATTCTTGCCATCTTCAACCGCAGAGACCAATTCAAACTCAGCATCTTCAATTTCAGCGGCTTTAACATCAGCTTCTTCTGCCTGAGCAGCACAGGGATTGGCAGCGCAGGGGTAAGCAGCACAAGGATAAGAAGCACAAGGATAAGCAGCACAAGAAAAATCAAAACAAGGAAAAACAGCAAATGCGAAAGCAACAAAAAGAAA
>CAYSWV010000019.1:73699-77265 GCA_964434865.1 uncultured bacterium | reverse complement strand
GTCACTAAGCCTCATAAGTCACTAAGAAGGTTTCCCATCAGGGGGATAGTTCAACGGCTCTTCTAGATAAGTTGACGATGAGTCTTGTGCTAATTGATGGACTTCTTCGGTTTGCTTTTCAGGCATCATGACAGGAATCTGAACAGGCTCTGAAATAAAGCAACTGGCCACAGGTAGCACTTGTTCCAGATCATCAAGGGGTCTAGGAATCACAGCAATGGCGTTCAACTCACCAATTCTATCGGCTTCATACATACCGGCTTCAATCGCAATGGCAACATTAGCCACCGATCCCCGGACAATGCCGGTACAGAGACCATTACCAATCGTTTCATAAGCGACTAATTGAACTTCAGCTGTTTTGAGCATCGCATCACAAGCCCCTACCATAGCCGGAAAGCCACGAGTTTCTAGTAAGCCTACTGCTTGACGACTCACCCGACTATACCCATTGCGCTCAGCTAGTTCAGATAATCGACTACTAATAGGTAGCACGACATCTAGATTAGGCATGGGTCGAGGGATCACTAAACTGGAAATCTCTTGTTCAAACTCCTGGGCAACTTCAGCCCCAGCTTCAATGGCAATGCGAACATCAGCAATCCCCCCTCGAACCACAGCCGTACAGTAGCCTGATTGAGTTTTTTCAAATCCGATCAAACTGACTCCAGAAGACTTCAGCATTCCATCTGCAATCCTGACAATCACAGGAAAGCTCCGTGTTTCAATCAAACCAAGTGACGACTGGGACATAAAGATCTCCTAGCACAGCTTTATCTTAGGCTAGGTATCCGAAAATTGGCGATGGGGATAGATCTTAACTAAGATCCGGTTTAAGTGAGATCGGCCTGGAATCAAACGTTTGGGGTGGCTTTGACCGTTCTGGCTGATGGCGGTGGGGTCATCAACCTGGGCCGTGTTAGCGGACTGAAGTAGGGGGTCTGTTTCAGTGACAGGGTCAGATGTTGAATGCTCTGAGTCTAACTCTAGATCCCGACCTGCCTCTCCCACTAAAGACCCCGGAGGAACAATATGTCCGGTATCAATTGAGCAATCGAACACCGTGCTGTAGGATCCCACACAGGCTAACTGGCCTATGGTTCCTTGGCCCACCACTAAGACACCAACCCCCAAAGTGGCCCCAGGTTCAAACGTTAAGGTTCCATCGTGGGCATGAATAATCGAACCCATACCAATGCAAACCCCAGAACCAATCTCGATTCGACTCCCTGGATCAGCTTGTAGCAAGACGCCAGGAGCGATTTTAGCACTGTGATCGATAACTACATCCCCACTTTGGATGAACACAGTCTCACTTAAGGGATCTAGCAAGGGGAAGGGTATTGGCATAAGGCCTTCTTGAGTGAAGTACTCCTTGGGGTTCAACAGGGGCCAGGCTAGCTAGCTCGTTTAGGATTCTGGATAATCTGTTCAAAGACTCGTCGCTTTTGGGCTGGATCAACGCCAATGAGCCGAACGTATTCCCCTTTGTGATCCTCCAAGCAGGCCTCCAAGGCAGCCACCACCTCAGGTTCACGAGTCGTTGAAATGGGACTACAGCTCTTCCAAGAACTGGTGCGGAAGCGGCGTTCATCAGCATGCTCAGTGCCAATCCGATAACCCTGCATCAACAACCGCCGAACAGCATCTAGGGCATCCGACTTTAACCGCCCTGCCGATCCTGTTGAGGGTCTCATCGATTCAGATGTAGATGGTGGGGGTGCCGTGGTTCCATTACTATGACTGTACCCCGACCCTATACCATTAGATTTCATGCTATGAGGGTGCCCATTCATCCCACTGGGATAGTGAATCACACTCTCCAATATGCGCCGTTTGGCTTTCGGATCAATCCCAATCAAGCGAATATACTCTTGAGCATGATCCGTCATGGCAGCCTGCAGGATAGCTAATACTTCAGCACTTTGCTGAGATTGAATGACTGGGCCACTGGTCCAAGAGCTGGTGCGGAAGCGGCGCTGATCAGCAAACTCTAATCCCACCCGATAACCTTGAGCCAATAGTTGCTGAACTTGTTGAGCCAGATCGCCAGCAACAGGACTAGCAGGTGTCTGGAAACTGGCTGTAGGAGCAGGAGAGGGGGAGGAGGGGGCGGCTATTGATGTCGGTTGACGACCTGGATAATGGATGACCTGTTCACACACACGGCGCTTAGCCCGAGTATCAATACCTAACAAGCGAACATACTCATGAGAGTGCTCAGCTATCACTTGAGAAACCGTTGCCATGACCTCTGAGGCCTGGGTGGCTTGAATGGTGGGGCCACTGGTCCAAGAGCTGGTGCGGAAGCGGCGTTGATCGGCAAATTCTAATCCAATGCGATATCCCTGAGCCAGTAATTGTTGGATTTTGGTTTGGATATCACGGCTAGCTGAACCGTTGGTTTGAGGGGCTGAGGGCGTGTAAGTTGCCCCTGGAGTGCTGGGCTTGAGAGTGGGTTGGAGGGGACGGCGATCAGGATACTGAATGATCTGCTCAAGCACTCGACGCTTAGCTTGGGCATCCACCCCAATCAAACGAATATAAACACCATCGTGCTCAGCTAACACAGACTCAACGGCCTGCAACACATCAGAACTATGCGTACTCGTGATGGCCGCTGCACTTTTCCAGGAACTAGTGCGGAAGCGACGTTCATCAGCATATTCGAGACTAATGCGGTAGCCTTGAGCCAGTAATTGCCGGATCTGGTTCTGTACTTCAGGAGTGAGGCGTTGACCTGAGTCAGGGTGATAGGTGGGTCCAGACACTCGATTTCCTCCGTTGACAGTTGAGCTGGTTTCAATTTCGTTGCGGATGGGGGCAATGCAAACAAGATTTTCAGCACAGTGATAACCTTCTCGCAAAGCATTGTTGATCCCGATGACATGTCGAGCAAAATGAATATCTTGATCTTGCACATCAGGGAGTCGATCGGCTTGTTGCTGAGTGGTAATGATGGATCCAGAGGGCACATACTTGCCAGGGGGAATATCAACGTCCTGGATCAAGACATGCATCATTACAATACAACCATCACCAATGCGAGCATTAAAGACAGTGGAACGGAAACCAATAAAGCAATCACTGCCCACATAGGAAGGCCCATGAATCAAGGCCATATGAGTAATGGAGCTATTTTGACCAATCCAAACTGAATATTGGTGGCCATCGTCTCCCAACACTCGGCCTTGCTCTAGACCATGGATCACTACCCCATCCTGGATATTCGATCCAGCTCCCACATAGAAGGGATACCCTTCATCAGCCCGAATCGAGGTGCCCGGCGCCACCAATACATTGGCAGCAATATAAACATCACCAATCACATTGGAAAACTCATGCACATAGGATGTGGGGTGAATGGATGGCTCTGCCAATGAACTCGACCAAGGGGTAGGGGGAGCCGCAAAGGTATGGTCACTCATAAGCCGTTTCTCTCTGAATACAACAAGCGTTTTTGCGTCAAGGACTCATCTGTTCAATGAACCTGGTGCTATCAGCAAGCGTTCCAACCCAAGTTATCGATCCGGTTCGTGAGGCGATCTCTAGCCATCAACCTCTAG
>CAYSWV010000019.1:72357-73599 GCA_964434865.1 uncultured bacterium | reverse complement strand
CATCAACCTTCAACAATGAGCCAGGGACATTCAGGCCACTACCCATAATTTCGCTTGCTGTAGACTGAGCGTCCTCCTGAAGAAATGGTATCGATAATACCAATCACAACAGCATCTAAGGGTCGGGTTTGGTTACCTTGCGGTTGTCGGGCTGCACTGCCGCGGCTGACTAAAACCCATTCATCTACACCAGCCCCGACCGGATCAGCTGCCACTTCATACTCGGATTGTGGGGTGCCCTCGGCATCGACATACTGTAGCAACAGAAATTTAACTCCAGTTAACGAGGGTTCTTTTTGGGTACTCACCACAGTTCCTCGCACAATTGCGATTCGCATTAGCGACTATAAGGTCGAATGGCATTAACACTATCCCGGAATTGGGATACATCTTCCGTGTAACGAATCGGTAGCACGTACTCCAGGTTCTCATGCGGACGAGCAATGATATGCCAAGACAACAATTGGCCGCCATTTACTCGTTTGATCGACTCAATTCCGGCTGATACCGAAGCTTGAACCTCGGATACATCGCCACGCACGATCACAGTGACACGACCACTGCTGATCTTTTCATAGCCAACTAGCGTGACCCGGGCGGCTTTCACCATTGAATCTGCTGCTTCCACCACAGCAGGAAAGCCTAAAGTTTCAATCATTCCAACTGCAATTGCCATTGATCTGATACCTCATGAACATCATAGGGTGGGGATAAGGGTGGTTAGCTTGGTTTCTATCAAGTGCATACACAACTCATTACACGATGACAAACCCTTTGCAAACCACCAAGCTGTTAAGTTCTAAATTGTTCAACTGCTTCGGTATACCGGATCGGTAATACAAACTCCAGATTTTCATGAGGCCGAGCAATGATGTGCGTTGACAGGACTTCACCCCCATTAACCCGCTTAGCTGATTCAATCCCAGCGGCTACAGAAGCTTGCACCTCAGAAACATCACCTCGAACAATAACAGTAACCCGACCACTTCCGATCTTCTCATAGCCAACCAAGGTCACTCGAGCAGCTTTGACCATTGCATCGGCAGCTTCCACAACAGCCGGGAAACCTTTTGTCTCAATCATTCCAACTGCAATAGGCATCGTTATTTTCTCCCAACAAAACGTGGATTAATCAACACAATTGATCTGAGCAAAATGCAATAGGATCTGAACAAAAGACACTAGATAACTCTCTAATAATCCAGATCAACTCATAGCCAACCTAGACATATTCGCAAGGTA